>NZ_JBISER010000030.1:0-672 GCF_044383805.1 Microbulbifer sp. JSM ZJ756
AAGACTTACCCACGATTAGTAGACACCCTGTATAGTTAGGTTTCGGCCTAACACGGAGGTGTACCATGGGTAAGAAGAGAGCTCAGGCGTATACGGAAGAGTTTCGCAGAGAGGCGGTCAAGAGGGCGGAGAAGCCCGGGGCTACCACGGCCTCAGTGGCTCGAGAACTTGGTGTCAGCGCCCAGCAGATCTACAACTGGCGACGACAGTTCAATCGGCTCTCGGAGAAGCAGTTCAATAGCCTGGATGGGGTCGATTACTCCAAGCAGGAGAGTGCTGAAGTGCGCCGCCTGAAGAGGGAGCTGCATGAAGCTCGCCAGGAGGTTGAGTTTCTAAAAAAGGCAGCTGCGTACTTTGCGAACCGCCAAGAGTAAAGTACGCACTGATACGTGAGCATGTAGGGTTGTACCCGGTTCGCTTGATGTGTCGGTGCCTGGAGGTGTCAGCGTCCGGTTATTACCGGTGGCTAGGTAGAGGTGAAAGTCCACGGGCGATCCGGAGGAAGCGCGTTACAGAAAAGGTCATAGATACCTTTGAGGTCTTCAAGGCTCGCTATGGGGCTCCCAGGATTGCCCGAGAGCTCTTGGATGCAGGGGTCCCTTGCTCAACCAACTATATCGCTGGAATTATGCATAAAGAGCATATCCGTGCGAGGAATGGAAAAGGTTTTCG
>NZ_JBISER010000031.1:0-666 GCF_044383805.1 Microbulbifer sp. JSM ZJ756
GTAGTGTGCGGTGAGACCATCCAGCATGGGCTTGAGCGTATGGTATTCCTGGCCCTCGCCGAAAGCCTGCGCCTCGACAATGATCTGGTGTTTCTTGTCCACGGCGGCGACACCGTTGTACCCCTGGATGGTGCCCTTGCTGGTGGTCATCTTGGCCGACTCATTGTCGGTGATATTACTTTTGACTTCTTTCGGGGTCTTGCCTTGCCCCATCCTTGGGGCTTGCGTCTTTAGGAACTTGTCTATCTTCTCGAAGTGCTGCTTGAGCGTATCCGTCGCCTGCGCCAGTCGCTGCTTGCGCTCCCGCTCGGCGGGCTTGCGGCCATCCAGCTTCTTGTGTTCCTTGATGCAGTGCCGGATCTTCTTGCGGATCTTGGCCTGCTTTTGCTCGAGTTCCTTGAACGTACCGGAGTGCTCCTTACTGGCATTCGACGGCATCTTGCAACCATCAATCGCAAACAGCTCGTTGCCCAGCAGTCCCTCCTGGTCACACACCATCAGTACCTGCTCAAAGATCGACTCGATCGCATCCGGGTAACTGCTGACAAAGCTGGCGATACTGGTGAAGTGCGGCACTGAATCGCAGGAAAGCGCCTTGAAGATGATATTGTGCTCACATTGCCACTGGATCTCGCGGCTGGAGGTGATGCCCTTGGAGTATGCGAA
>NZ_JBISER010000032.1:0-656 GCF_044383805.1 Microbulbifer sp. JSM ZJ756
GCCGGCGCCGTCGAGGACATACTCCACGCGCATGCCTTCGCCGTCGACCAGGGCCACCTGGCGGTTGTCCAGGTCGTACTCGTAGCTGGTGGACTGCTGTTCCGGCAGGCCCGGCGCGACGATCACACCGGTGCGGTTGCCGGCACCGTCGTAGGTGAACTCGGTGCGCTCGCCCTCGCCGTTGACCTGGGCGATCTGGCGGTTGTTGCGGTCGTACTCGAAGGACTCGGTGCGCGCCTCGGCCAGCCCCACGGCCAGCGTCTGGCTGCTGAGATTACCGTTGCCGTCGTAGGCGAAGGTGCTGGCCACCCCGAGCGGGTCGACCGTCTGGGTGATGCGGTTGTTCTTGTCGTAGCTGTTATAGGTCACGCGCACATCAGCAGTGCCGAAGGCCTCATGCGCCTCGGCGATATTGCCATTGGCATCCAGCTCGTAGTGGGTCACCACGCCCTCGGCGTCGGTGATGTCCGTTACCCGGTTGGCCTGGTCGTAGGTGTACAGGGTGCTGCGCTCGTCCGCCGTGCCCTGTGCCTCGATCACCGCCGTGCGGTTGCCGCGCTCGTCGTATGTGTACGCGGTCACCACGTCCAGCGCGCTGGTCTCGCTCACGACCTGGTTGATCGCGTCGTAGTCGTAACTGGTGGTGCGGCCGGTGT
>NZ_JBISER010000033.1:0-614 GCF_044383805.1 Microbulbifer sp. JSM ZJ756
TGTGTGCTTGAGAGACACACAATATTGATGTTGAGTATGTGTTAAGTACTCAACCTCGCCTTGCAGTGTATTACTACAAAATATTTCACCTTGTTAAAGAACATCTGATGTAAAAATCAGAAAGCTGGATTCTTATTCTCAAACCGCGAGATAACTCAAGAACCCAAGTTTCTGATTTCTAAAGTTGAGGAAGACTGGAAATTTAAATTTCGCTAATCAAGGCATTTTGGTGCGCCGCATAGCCTGCTATGCAAGCGACAAAATAACGCAGAGTAGCGGAATTTTGGTAGGCCTGGGCAGACTTGAACTGCCGACCTCACCCTTATCAGGGGTGCGCTCTAACCAACTGAGCTACAGGCCTATGAAACAGTCACTCAGGAATTGGTGGAGCTAAGCGGGATCGAACCGCTGACCTCCTGCGTGCAAGGCAGGCGCTCTCCCAGCTGAGCTATAGCCCCATGCTCTCTGAAGCTTTACAACCTCAACTTCATCAGTACGATCAAGCAATGCGTGTGAGCACTTACGAAACAACTCTCGATAATCGTTTAAGGAGGTGATCCAGCCCCAGGTTCCCCTAGGGCTACCTTGTTACGACTTCACCCCAGTCATGAATC
>NZ_JBISER010000034.1:0-540 GCF_044383805.1 Microbulbifer sp. JSM ZJ756
TGCCGAGCGCGTCCACCACGGTGGTGGAACCGCCGTCGAAGAACTTGGAGGAGAAGGTCACGCTGGTCTCGTCGGTGGTGTTATCCACCCGGTGACCCTTGCCCTTGCTGATCTTGTCGCCCTTGGTGCTGCCCTGGCCCTCGCCATTGGTCTGGAAGGCAAAATCGTAATCGAAGGTGGTTACACCACCTTCCGCATCGGTGATGGACGTTACCGCCTGAGAGGTTGCCTTGGTATCGCCGCGCCAGTTGACGGTTTCATAGGTGATGCTGATATCACGCTGGGCGTAGGTCTCGGCCACGCCATCGCCATCGGCGTCCTGCTCAGAGGGCAGTTCGATGCGCTCGATAAAGCCGTTGGTGGTGTAGTGGTACTTGGTGGAGTGGCCCATGCGGTCCACCACTTCCACCAGGCGGCCGCTCTCGTAGCGGTACTCCACCAGCACGCCGCCGGTCTCGTCGGTGACCTGGTAGAGCTGGCCGTTGAGGTAGGTGTAGTTGACCTCGTGGCCGGTGTCGTCGCGCACCTGCACCAGGCGAT
>NZ_JBISER010000004.1:0-310838 GCF_044383805.1 Microbulbifer sp. JSM ZJ756
TACCCAGTGACGCCGTGTTGGCACCGGCAGAGGGCGCAACATAGCGCAACTCGTACTCCGGGCCACCAGTGCCGTTAGGTACCAGGCCGTCGAACTGGAAGTAACCGTTCTCGTCGCTCTGCAGTGTCTCCTGCGGAACACCGTTGAAGTGAAGCTCCACGGTCCAGTTGGGCAGTATCTGCTCGTCTGCGTCTCGCTGACCATTGAAGTTGATGTCGTGCCAGAGATAGCCGCCGAGGTTGGCAATACCCGGCGTGCCACCCACATCGATGGCGACACTCGCCAGTTCGCTTACAGGAGGGTCACTCCACTGGGCGGTCGCGGTGTTGACCACCGTGTAACCTGTCTCGAGATCCGCACCCAACTTCGCCTGGAAACGTAGCGTGGCGGAGTCACCGACGGGAAGGTCACCGAAGGTCGCAGCAAAGTCGGCAGTGATTACCGGGCCATCAACGGTAATGCCTCCGGCCTGTCCATTCAGCACGGCCGAGTCTGCAACGTATGTGAGTACGCCCTCGCCCGCAGTCAGCAGGTCATCAGTGATTACCAACTGGCTTATCGGAACCGCACTGATATTGGTCACGCGGACAAGGTACTCCAGCGTCACCCCAGCCTCGGCGGCACCTCCACCAACGACCGCCACTTCCTTGACGATGGAAAGCTGCTGCGCATCCCCCACTACTACTTCGGTAGGCTGGGCGCCATTGGACGGGTTTCCGTCGGCGTCAGTCAGTGTCAACGGGAGTTCAACCGTACTCACACTGCCCTGGTTACTGATCACCGTACCAGTCGCAGCGCCCGAATCAACACGTACATCAAATACGACTGTGGCAGCCTGCCCTGAGCTGATGATGCCCTCGGCCGCGCCCGGCAGAGGTGGCGTCAGGTCAACGGAGGAAACAGGCAGGCCTGTGGCGATCCGGGCTTCACCACCGCCATTGTCGCTCACGGTGCTACCGTTCAGTGTGGTGCTTCCAGAAACGTAGCTGGTACTGGCCGGAATCAGGTCGGTCAATTCCACCTCGGTGGCATCCACACCACCGATATTATTGACGGTAATCGTGTAGCGCAGTGTATCACCCGGGTCGACAATACCAGCGGTAAGGTTATCCTCCTGAATCGCGACACTCTTCTGCACAACCAGCAACGGAACGTCACCGACAATATCAATGGTGGGGTCAGCTGGCGTATCGGTGCCCGGGTCATCGGATGGGACTTCATCAAAAGCACCGCTTCCCGCTCCCGCGCCGTTCAGGAAGCCCTGGTTGGAGACAAGGGTACCGTCATTGACATCGTTGACGGTCACCTCGAAAGTGATGACAGCTTCACCATCACCGGAATTGCCGGGATCGGCCAGTAATACCCCCTCTACTGATCCGGGCGAGGAGAGCGGCATTCCGGATGCCAGGGGCGTGCTGCTATCCACGTCTGGTACCGCCACACCATTTAGCGTGGTGGAATTTACAACGTAAGTGGTGTTTGCGGGCACCTGGTCACGTAAGAGTGCTTCACTGGTGTTTTCATCACCGATGTTGCGTACCCGCAGCGTGTAGCGCAGGCTATCGCCCGCTAACAGCAGCTCTGGATCCCCGCTGATGTCTCCGGAAGTTTTCTCAATCACGAATTCCGGGGCGGATTCGATCACCACCCGGGTCGGATCCTCATCACCGGCCACGTCGGGATCATCTGCACCATTGATGTTCGGGTCATCACTGTAGATCGGTGTCTGCCCAGGTAGCTGCGCCTGGGCCTGGTTGAGTACCTCAGACAAGCTGTCGATCACCGGCGCCAGGCTTACCTGGTAGACCACTTCTACCCTTTCCGAGCCGGAGCCACTTGCACCGAGCTGCAGGTTACGCACTTCCAGCCGGCCTGTGCCGGCCGTACCTGAAGTAGTATCAGTGGCGGAGGCATCCGCTCCCGCCGGCAGGGTTACCACTTGCAGCGACCCGGGTGCATAGAACGGCAAGCTATTCAGGCGGTCCAGTTCATCGGTAAGGCTGACACCGGTCACCTCCAGGTCGCTGAGATTGTTTAGCGTCAGTGTGTACTCCAGCACATCGCCCGGGCTGGCGCTACTGGCGGGGCTATCGCCTGCAGTGATGTTTGCCACAGATTGCTGGAAGGTAATATTCGGCACCGCCGCAGTGGTGGTAAATGCATCTTCGTGGTCCAAAACGCCGGGGCTGCCGTCAACGGGCGCCGGGCGGCTGTACTCGCGCGCATCCGGACCATTACTGTCCCAGCTATACCAGCGCTCCACCCCGGCAACATTGGTCAGCTCGTCACCATCCTGTGTATCGGGATCCAGGATGGCATCGTAGCTGAAGCGCAAGTGGTGATCCGCAGGCACCATTGCATTGCTACCGACCGAGGTAAGGGTCAAGACACAGGTCGCTTCGTCAAACGCGGTTGTGAAATCAGCGCCTGGGGCCAGAGAGGCCAGCGGGCTGCCACCCGCATCCAAGATTTCCGCTACAAAGTTTTCCGGTGGGGTCTCGCACATACCGCCCGGGTCGGGATTCGGCAGGATATCAGTGATGTTGATATCCCATGCCGGGCCGGTACCGGTGTTGTGTATATCGAGCACGAAAGTGCCCGGCAGGCCCGACTGCACACTGGCCGGACCAGCCTTGACCAGTGTCAGTGCAGTGGGCTCTACGACCGTCATTTCGGCCGTGGTATTACCGCCACCGGTACCCTGCCCTGCAGCCGTATTATCGTTATCGAAGTTATATCGATAAGTGGCACTGTTGGTGAAGCCCAGGCCTTCCATGTTGGGTGGATTACTGTCTCGCAGGCGAACTATCACATCGATGACAACGGCCTCGTTGGCCGGCACATCAATACCATTAGTGGTGTCCTCAATCACCAGATCAGTTCCCGAACCGGTATTTACCGGGGAGAATTCCCCACTGCCGGACACTTTCACTGCACCGACAAACACCAGGTCTGCCGAGGAGGCTCCCAGGTCCAGCAATACCTGTACGTCGTTGAGGGCGGCACCCTGGCTGGTACCCGGAATGGTGACCCGATACGCGAATGGCTCACCAATCGAGGCCGTCGGCTGGGTATTCTCGATCAGCAGGTCCTCGGCACTGGGGGTATTGAACTGCACGCCGACGGGAGTAGTGGGACCATAATCCTCACGCATACCCACATCTGCCGACAACCCCGCCAGGCCCGGCAGGTCGTCGTCATCCAGTGAGTAATACACCTCTGCGTAAGCACCATTCTCGATCGAAAGCCCGGCACCCAGGTTGTCATCCGCCTGGACCCGGTAGGTCATCTGCAGCGACTCACCCGGTGCGATGGCGTAGCCGGTCCCCCCGCCAAAGTCCCACACAGCCTCACCGGTGGCGGCATCATAGGCAGGCGCCACGTCGGCGATATTGGCACCGTTGACGATGGTCGATTGCACCGTAACGCCGCCCTGCCGCAGGCCTACCGGGACCAGGTCGCGGAAGACCAGGTCATAGGCCGGTGCAGAGCCGTTGTTGGTCACGGTCGCGGTGTAGTCGATGGTGTCGCCGGATGCCAGGGTCGCACCATCAGCCGGGCTGGAGCTCATTGCCACCGCCAGTTCCGGCTGCAGCAGGCCCAGCGTTTCACTGCCGGCGAGGCTGTCACTGCCACCGGCAATATCGCGGGTAAATTCGATATTGTTCGTGAGAGGTGTGTTACTGGCCGGCCACGGGTGAACATCCTGGTTCAGCACGCGTGCCCGGTAGCGGATAATGAATTCGTCGTTGGCGGCGTCGTTATCGCCAGCATTCACCAGGTCCGCAATGTCCCAGCTAACCGTGGTCGGGCCGGTGACGGGATCGCCGCCCTGGACCGGCTCGGCGATCTCGTTGTGAGTGAAGGGAGCAACCGCCGCAAACGGCGCACTGGTGTCACCATTCACGGCCAGGGTGCCGGCGAACACCATACCCTGTGGCAGGGTATCAGTAAGGACAGAATTCGGGTGACTGCCCTCCTGCAGGGTGACACGCACTTCGTATTCCACCAGGTCACCGACCCGCAGCTGGTTATCGGCAGTGTTGAAGCTGTCACTGAGGCGGTTCTTGGCGATGACGCTGTCGTTGGCGGCAGCCAGTGCGGCAATCTGACCGTCGATGAAATAATCGTTCAGGGCCGGCGTGGCAGTACCATTTCGCTCGTAGGGACCGCTGTTATCGTCGTCCAGGCTGGTCCATTCGATACGGCTTGTGCTTGTGAGGTCCGTCAACGCCAGTACAGCATCCGTTACCCGCACATCGTAGACCAGCTGTACAGTCGAGGCGGCAGGGATATCCAGGTCACTACCGGAAACATCCCAGGTGAGCTGCTGCGCCGTGGCAGTACCGTCCCCGGTCACTGCCGGATCGGCCAGGGCCGCCCCGGCAAAAGTGGCGGAACCGGTGACAAACTCGAGCCCCAGCGACAACTGCTCCCGCACCAACAGGTCAAACGCATCGGCGCTGCCTGCACCGCCCGCCTCGCTGATATCGAGCGTCAGTCGCAGGATATCGCCGGCATCCGGTGCGTCGCCGGGGGCAGTCTGGTTGTCGATGATTTTTGCCAGGGCCAGTTGCGGCTCGATAATGGTGAGCGGACCTGAATTCCCTGCCCCGCCATCGATCGCGGGGCCACCATCGAACTCCGCATAGGTGTAGCTGGCCACGTTTTCGAAACTGTAGCCCGCCTGGGTAGTGCTGTTGTTGGCGACACGTGCACGGATTTCAATCTGGGCGCGGGTGCCGGCGGGCAACAGGTCGATACGCAGGTCCAGGTTATTGCCGCTGGTATTGGTGTCATCCACTGTCAGGCCGTTGCCGCTGATTTCAGCAATGCCGGTGATTTCCAGTGCGGGATCAAGCGTATCGGTGATGACCACGTCATAGATGGCCGAGGCACTGTCCTCGGCCGGCACCAGCAGCTGGTAGACGACTTCCTCACCCACCACGGCGGTGCCGTCGGCTGGCTGCAGCAGGATCTTCTGCAGCGGGTCGACACTGGTGGGTGCGGTGTTCATCTGGAAGGGTTCAGGTACGACCACCGGACCATACTGTTGCGCGTCGCGCGGAGGCAGCGACCAGTATTCATCCACAGTGAAGGTATTGGTCCAGTCCTGCCCACCTCCGACATCGGTGTAAAAACCGATATCGTAATCAATCTCGAGGCACTGCCCCGGGTCGACGGGCGTATCCAGCGCGAACAGCATGTCTTCACCGCGGGCAGCCGGTGCAGTGTAGGTGTAGTCGGCTGGGTCCACTGGCGTACCGCCGATACGCAGCTCCAGGTTGGCAATCGAGGCCTGGTCCATCTCCGCCGGCAGGTCATCGGTCAACTGCAGGCCGTAGGCCGGTGCGTCGCCGGCATTACATGCCCGCAGCTGGAAGCGCATCACTTCGCTGGCCAGGTCCATGACCATGTAGGGGCTACTGCGACCGTCGCGATCGGTCTTTGCCAGGTTATCGAGCAGGGGCTGGACCACCGTAATCGTGGCGCTGCTCTCGAGCCGCGGATCGCTCGCCGGCGGGTTGCCGCTGGCGTCGGTGTAAGTCAGGCTGGCCGTATTAGTCAGCGCAGTGCTGGCCACGTGGGGGATGCCGCTGTCTTCGGTCACCCGGGCAACATACTCGATCACCAGCGGTGTCGCAGTGCCCAGCTCCCGTGTGACATCCCCCAGGTTCCAGACAAGTGTGCCGGTATCCCCGGCCGCCGGAACACTGGCCCCGGGGATATCCGTGTAACTGTAACCGCCACCGGCACTGTAAGGCGCCGCGTCATCACCATTGATGCTGAAGGAGTCCAGCGTAAGGCCGGCCGGCAGTACATCAGTGATCACTACCGCGTTGGTGGTGCCGGGCTGTACATTAACCAGCAGCTGATAGGTCGCGGTATCCCCTACGCGCAGGGTGCTGTCGGCGGGATCTGCGTAACTGTCGGCAACCACCTGCTTGTCCAGGCCGCTATTATCCTCGGTATTGATCGGGGCTTCGGCCGGCCCGGCGCAATAGTCGTTGGGCGCACTGGTAACCGGGCAACCGATGCCGTGACGCTCGTAGGCATCACCATTGGTCTCACTGTCATCGAGCGACGTCCAGTCCAGCACTACGCTGTTGACCACCGGCTGGCCAAAGACTGATTCCACCGTGGCCCGGTAGGTCAGCTCCAGGGTGCTGCCCAGTGGCAGGTCGAGGCTGTTGTCGCCGTTGTCGCGACCCCAGTTCAGGGGACCACCCGGCGTACCTGCGGGCACCGGCTCGAAGCCTGCTACCGGGTTGCCATCGACCGTGGCGGTGGGGGTAAAGCTGTCATCCAGGCGCAGCTCCGGAGGCAGGTCGTCGACCAGGTTGAGATCGAATGCATCCGCCGTGGATCCGCTGTGGGTAACGGTGATGACATACTCCAGCACATCGCCGCCCTGCGCCAGGGCGGGATCACCCGTCGTGTTGGTCACTGCCTTGGTGATATCCAGCTGCGGCTCCACCGCAGTAACGGGCGAGGTATTATCCGTGACATTCCGTGTTGTACCGCTCTCGCCGTCGAGGTAATTCAGGTTGGCACCATTCTGCAGCGAGTCCCCCGCATCTGTGGAAATGATCTCGTTGTCGACCCGGGCGAAATAGGTGATGCGGATGAGCGGGTCGATGCTGTTGCCGGCAGTGTCATTTTCACTTTCGGTATCCACCTGGCCGATACTCCAGGTGGCGTTGTTGGCTGTGTCGTTTCCGGGAATAGCGTTGAACGCGGCCTCTGCCGGGGCCTGGCCGTTGATGGCCTCGATGCCGACAAATTCGTAGGTGATGTCAAAGTCGGCGTTGTGCGTCAGCACATAGCTCGCCGAACCGCTGGCCAGCTGGTCGGTTACCGTGACATTTTCACTGACCCCCTCCGGCAGGCGGACCTCCAGCTGGAACTGTTTGTGCGCACCGATGGTTGGTATCACGGCCGGGTCCAGGTCGGACTTCGACAGTGCCAGTGGCGGCACCTCGGTCTGGCCTGCGGCACTGGTTTCGTAATCATTGACAGGATCGGCGGCATTGGGCAGCACACCGACACGCATGCCGTCTGCGGCACCAGCCGCGCCAATCTGTCCGGCCGGGTTCAGGGCGATGTCCCGCGACGGCAGCGACTGCCAGCGCCCCTCGATGGTATTGTCGAGGATCTCATGGGGGGCCACATCCTGTTCCACCTGGACATCAAAGGTGAAACTACGACTCTGCCCGGGCGCGATTCCGTAACCGGCGCTTGCCGGATTCCAGCTGAAGATCGGCGAGTTGGCACCTACGGTTGTGGTATCGGCGTTCTCGGGCGGATCGTTGCCACCGATATTACCCAGGTAAACCAGACCACTGTCGACGAGGTCATCCAGCACCTGCAGGTTGTAGGCGGTCGCCGATCCGGTATTTTCTGCTGTGACTGTCACCGTCAGTACATCTTCCGCATCGGCTTCTGTAACAGCAAATGACTTGGTCAGCGCGATGGCCGGTTCCAGCACTTCCACTTCGTGGGCCTCGAACGGTACCACCACCGGGTTGCCACCCTGGTCGATATAACGCGCATCTGCCACTGTGCCATTGCCACCATTGACCAGGATATCGCCGTCATTGGTGAACTGGCTGTTCTCGATCCGGGCAACAAACTCGATCTGGAAATCAAACAGGCTGCCAGAAACCATGGTCACTTCCTGGTCGCCGAAATCCCACTCCACATAGTCGTTACTGCCGGTGCTGGTACAGGTCGGGGTAATCTCACCGCCCGGCATAAATCCCGCAATATCGTAGGGGGCTGCATCCAGGTCCACCACGGGCGCATCGACGCAGCGCATGCCCGGTGGCAGGTTATCCCGGATGATAAAATTGCGCAGTTTGGATGCCGGAATCTGCGTGGTGAGCTGGTAGTGGATTTCCTCACCGACCACGGCGGTGTCGCGGCTGCCACCACTCGCAGTACCGTTGGACAGCTCGACCGCCGCCTTGGGCTGCGCCCGGACCTCGATAATGCGCATCTGCGCTTCTGCATCCGCGGAGCGGTAATGGCGCGCGCGCCCCGCCTCCGGAATGCCATCGGCGATACCATCATTATCACCATCACTGTCGATCCGGGGTGTGTTCTGGCTACCGAAATCCCCCTCGAGACTGTCGTAACGGGCAAAGAAGGTATTGGTAAACAGCTGCTGCGGTGCCACTGTCGGGTGGGGCTTGACCCGGTAAAAGAGCTCGACTGACTCGCCGGGATTCAGGCGCTCGAGGGCCGCGGACTGGTTGTAAGAGAAGGTGATCACCGCAGGCGTGCCCCCATCGGCACAGTTCGTAGCGGGATCATAGTCATTCTGGTTGGCAGCCAGGCCCACCAGGCCATCGTCTCCGGCGATGGTCTCAGCAATACCGTCACCATCGTTATCGATGCCGTCCGCGTCCAGGGGCTCCACACACATCTGGCCGGACGCATCCAGGGTATCGGTAATCACCAGGTCGTAGGCGGGCGCCCGATTCACACCGGCATCTGACTGGCGGTTGGTGACCGTTAACCGGAAAATGTAGGTCTGGTCACGGTGGCCCTCGTCGGTAAGGTCGACAAAATTACTGCAGCTGGTACCGAGACCATAAATCGCCTCATTACAGACCTGCTTCTCAACCTCTATAAATGGCTCGCTGATCGTCAGGTCCACCCGCCATTCGTCCTCGGTGGGGTAACCAGGGATGTCCGCCGGTACGCCGGCAGCATTGTCGACGATCACGGTTTCCCGCACCCCTCCGGTTTCGAAAACCGCTGCAAACGCCGACCTCGCGAAGTCGGTGCTGACTGCGGCATGCTCGTTGGGGGCAGCCACAGTATCCACCGGATCATTCAGGAAACGGCTGGTCAGGTCAGTAAGGAACCAGCGATTGCGCACATCGATGGCTCCACTCACTGCCCACAGTGGATCCACCTCACTCAGGGCACTGTTAAGCCCCCCCAGTTCGCTGATGGAATTACTGGCACTGAGTTCTGTGCACTGCGAAAGAGGATCCGGCAGTGTGACGTCGTTACAGTTAAGTGGTGTATGGGCTATATAACCCTGTCCATCCGGCAGGTCATCACCAAAGGAGACCGTATTGACCTCAATCAAGGTGTAGCCCGGTGTCTCAAAGCCGAACCAGCCACCAGCCTGGATCTCAACCGTGCAATCCTCCCCGGGAATCACCAGGTCATTGCTAAAGCCAGGCTCATTGAGTTCCGTGCACTGGCCACGGGTACGCTTGACCAGGTTAAAGCCCAGCACCCGGGCGCGATCACCATCGAGTGTGTAGTTATTGGCCAGTTGTTTTGACGGTGTGGTCTGACTGACATCTGCCGGTTCAGGGAAGCCCAGCGCAGTACCGTCGTCTAGAGTGATTTCACCCACCACATCGGCGCGAAAGGTGAGGTCGTCATCCCCGGCGTTGTGGTTCTTTTCCACCTCGAATATGACTCGCTCTGTTGTGCCCGGAGCGACGACGCCGAGGTCCGCCGCCGTACAACGATAGACAGTCGCCGATGCCGGGATATAGTCAGGATCATTCCAGACTGGATGTACGGGCGGGTTACCAACTTCCAGGCAGTTGCGGTCGTTATTGAGAACCGTCATTGCCTCACCAAAGGTCACGTATACTGCGTAGTCATCGGCATCGTGCCCACCGTTGTTGGTGATATCCACAGTCAGCGGCGAGGTACCTGAGTCCCTGACAATATAAAGAGGATAAATTGTCGAGACATCCAGGTCTTCCGGGTCCGGCGTGACCGGCGTGTTCACTACTTGAGTCGGCGGGTTGTTGGTTGAGCAGAAATCTTCCCAGTCAATGCTGAGGATATTATCACCAATTGGGATATTGCTGTCCGGATCTGTTCCGGTCGCGACGTTTTCTTCCGGGTTGTCCAGGTCTGCGACCACATCGTAAAAATCACGCTCGACTGTCACTATACGAAAGCGGACCCGGATCTGGTCCCCATGACGCATCATATTGAGCTGATCTGGATAGTCCGGGTGAGTGGTGCTGCTCAGTAACCTGAATTCAGGCTGGTTATTGTTCAGGGGATCTGCATCCCACTGGTTCCAGGTTGAGCCTACCCGCCATTGGAGCTCGTCCACCATTCCCGGGAAAGATCCGGCATAACTAGCACCGTGCCCACCATCAACCCCCCGGGTAACACTACCTCCCAGTATCTGCGGAGTGTAGGTGGTATCAACCACATACTCGTCAGGAAGGTCACTGGTAAATACTATGTCTTTTACAGAGCCGCCACTCTGGTTATTCAGGGTAATGGTGACAAAACCTGCGGCTCCCAGTGGCTGCGCAGTATTGGTGCCGGTGAACTCCACAGAAACATTGAGGTTGTTGTTCGACAGGGCTATCAGGTCTTCGGTCTCCGGCTGGTTACCCACATTCCCGGTAGCAGGATCGAAGATACCCCCGGGACCGTTGTTGGTTACCTCGCAACCCCATTGCAGGTCGTCCACCACATTAGTTGAGTTCTGGCAGGAGCTGGTGACCTTGCCCACCAGGTAAAGCACATTGGTACCATTGATGCTCACGTCCACATCGCCAGTCACACCAAACGGGTCGTCGACCGTAAAATCATTGAGGGTCTGGCCGGCGTCGATACAGGGGGATCCAACCGGTCGCGTACCATTGTTGTTGGCGATGGCCAGCGCGGAGGCCTGTGACGGGCAGGCGTAGTCAATATCGGTATTCGGATCCGGCACCAGGGTATCCAGGCGCACATCCTGCATCGGCGCATCACCGGTATTGTTGATCCGCACCCGCCAGACCACATCGTCATTGATATTGCCGTAGACATCGTTACTCCAGTTGGTCTGGTTTGCATCGACGTTGCGACCCTGGTTCTGGATCTGCGGGATGGGTTCCTGCAGGTCCAGGATTTCAGAGTCAGAGCTGGTTCCAGTTTCACTACCGCAGTACTGGTAACTGGCGCTGGCGGAGATACTGCGGGACAGCGGTGCTGCCACCAGGCTTTCCTCACTACCAGGGCGACTGCGGACATTGAAGCTGAGTTCGATAAAATCACACTGGTTATCGAATACATTTCCGTCACTGCAGAATGCTGGCGACGAAGCACCTATGTCAGTCAGTTCAATGGAAAGGCCATCATCACCATCGACCGGTGCTCCGCCAGTGATCGCTCCACCGTTGACAGATATGCTGCCTGCATACTCCAACTGGGGATTATCGAGGTCAATGTCGAGAGAGATGTTTTCCAGCGGTTCATTCGAAGGGTTACGGACGCGGACAGTTACCTGGCCTTCGCCACATAGCTCACAGTAGCTGTCCCCGTCGATACCTACTACCTGGGGCAGGCTACCCCCGGCCTGGCAATTCAGTGCAGCCTCGGCTTCAGAAAACGGCAACAGGCTTGCCGCACAGGAGAAAACCGCTCCTGCGAGAACCCTCTGGAATCCTGTCCAACCTATTGCATTCGACTTCTGCGCCACTGACTCGACCACCCTTTTGGACACCCATAAAACAGCAACCTTACTGGGCTGCCATACGGGCTGGCACGCCCGCGGAGCGGACTTTATAGATAGCGGAACTTACAGGCCGTGAAGCAGGTCTAAATTGGATTTTGTAGAATTCTTTCCAATAACTTTGCCACACAGTTCTCACAGCCAGGGGAGCTATGAGCAGGACAAACTGAAGGCAGGCAGTAGTTACAGGATCTGCAGAACGCGGGACTCGCTAGAAGAGGGAAGCCCCTCTCCTCAAATGAGGAGAAGGGCCGATGGCGGGATCAGCCCGCCGGCAGGAAGTCGATCGGATACAGGATGGTGATGGTTGGCACCCCGGCCTTCGGACCGAAGTTAAACCGCTTCACCCGCGCCGTAATCTTGCTGTTCAGTGCCGGGGAGTCCATATCGCTGGACTCGACACTCACGGCAGACACGGAACCATCCGGCTCGATCGTCAATTTCAGGACCATCTTGCCCTGGAGGGCCGGGTTCTTACGCAGCTCCCGGTTATAGATACGGTACAGGGAAGCCTTGTAACGGTCGAAGACGATCTGGATTTCTTCGTCCGTACGGGAAGGCCCGGTACCATCACTGAGCGGACGCTCCTCGCCGGCGAAGTCACCTTCGCTACCAATGGAACTCTCAACCCGGGAGAAGGCGACACCCTCCATCGACGAGCCGGTACCACCGACATTGCGGCTTATATTGGCACTGGCAATGCCACCGCTGTCGCTCTTGGCCGCTGCAGTAATCAGGGAACGCTGGCTGCGATTTTCCTTCTTACCCGCGGTACTGAGCTGGGTGCGCTCGCCGAGGCGGTTGTCGAGGTCATCCTCGATGAGGTCCTGGAAGTTATCCTTGAACGCCAGCACGCCGGAGCGCTCAGCCTTCTTGCGGGCCTGCTTCTTCTCCGCCTTGACGGGCTTGGGTTCTTCCTTGGCTACCTTCTGCTTCTCGGGCTCAGGTTTCTTCTCGTCCTTTTTCTCTTCCTTTTTCTTGGGCTCGGGCGGAGGCTTGGGTTTCTTTTTCTTCTCGATCACCAGCTTCGCCAGGCGCTCGGGAATCTCCACCACATCATCTTCCGGCTCGGGGACCGTCCACAGCGGTATGCCATAACCCAGGAACAGGGCCAGCAACAGGGATACCAGCAGGCATCGGCGGAAGCGCTTGTCGTCATCGCTCTGGGTATGCCAGGGCATCACCGGTACGCGACTGTCGGACAGCACCAGGTCGCGGGTTACCTCGAACTCGAACTTAGCATCCTCTTCCGCTCGGCGCAGTTGTTCGGCGCGGTCATCGAGCTCGAGGATATCCTCTTCGTAATGTTCGATCTTTTCCTGGATCCGCCGACGCCGCTCCTCGAGCATCTCGAGGTTGGTTTCGTAGACGCTGACCTTTCGCTGGACACGATCAACCACCGCACGGGAGGCACTCTGGCTGAAGTCATCAGACCAGAACATCTCACTGTGACCGGTTTCATCCAGCCGCTGGAGCTTTTCCGCAATATCGGCCAGCAGCTGGTACTGCTCGGACTCTGCAACCAGGTCTGCCAGCTTCGCCTCGACCTGGCTCTGCTCGCCTTCCAGTCCGCGAATCCGCCGGCGTACCTCTTCCAGCTCGCCGCTGACCGCCTGCTTTTGTTGATCTAATTTACTCACGAACTTCCATTAACCCTGAGATGCTTTCTGAATGACCGCTAGAGAAATCCGCGTATAGCCGGCCTCGGTACAGCTGGACATCACTTTTTTCAACAGGTTGAAGGGAATCGCCCGGTCCGCGAGGATATTGACCTCCGGAGGTTCTGCCGGTACTTCCTCACCACCTTCAGCAACGGTCTCTCCACCCTCTTCCTGTGCCTCCTGCGCCTCAGCTTTGGCGACACTCAGGGCTTTACCCATTTCTGCTGCCATCGCCTCCTTGATGGCTTCCACAACCGTTTCCTCACTCTGGATCAGGTCCTCGGTACTCATTACCGGCTTGGACTCAACCAGCACTTCCTTGTCGGTGACCATGAGTGTCACCGTTTCACGTGGCCTGGATTCGACCACCGAATCCGGCAGTGTGATCACCTTCGGGGGATCCAGCGCCTCGTTGCTGGAGGTGTTGGTCAACAGGAAGAACACCAGGATGGTGAATACATCCATCAGTGATGTCAGGTTCATACCCGGCGTCTTGCGTCGACGGCTCCGGGACATGCGTTTCATGCGTCGGCTTTCGTGTCTCACGGCGCATCTCCTATTGATATATCCGGAAAGAGCTCAACCCGCTCAACAGATTCCGGATCACTCGGGTCGCTCCCCTCACGACGAACTTCCGCACCGCGAATCGTATCCATGACACCGACCAGGTACTCGTACGGGATGTCCGGTTCCAGCAGCACCATAGCATCGGTCTTCTCAGGATAATTACCCTTGATCTTCAGCAGGAACTCACTGAGCTTGGCCAGGTCGTAGACCTCTTCGGTCTGGCGCAGGCTAGCTTCTTCCTCCCCGGCATCTGCTACAGGCGCTTGCTCACCTGTGGATCCCTCCGGGGACTCGCTTTCCTGCCCCGGGTTGGGGAAGCGGGCAATGACTTTCTCGCCGTCACTGATTTCCAGACGGTCCTGGCGAACTACAACCTCTACCGTGACAGTAGGGTCGTCCGGTGCACCACCGCCCGCACCGGACGGCATATTGAGCTCCATGATGGTGACGCGCGAGAAGACCGCCGACACCAGCAGGAACGGCACCAGCACCACCATCAGGTTGAGGAAGGCGGTGATGTCCAGTTCCGGAGCTTCTTTATCTCTCCCGTGGCGCCTTCTTCTCATTACGCTTTTTCCACTTCCGCTACTTCTTCTTCCTGCTCGGGCGTATCGGTCTCTGCCGCTGCTTCACTTTCTGCAGCAGCCTCGGTTCCAGCATCGGCGGTAACAGCCTTTTCCTGGCTATCGGCCTGCTGCTCGTCCGGCTTGACCTCACCGCGGCGACGCGTAGAGATTGAGATGATATTAAGGGCCTTGACAGACACCATTTCCAGGCTGTCGACGATTTCACCAGTCAGTGAGTTCAGCAGGGCGTGAACGATCAACAGGGTAATACCCACCATCAGGCCGAAGGCGGTGGTGTTCATTGCCACAGAAATACTGGCGGAGAGAAGGTCGGCCTTTTCCGCCGGGTTGGCATTGGCTACTGCGGTAAACGCCTCGATCAGGCCCATAATGGTACCCAGCAGGCCCAGCAGCGTAGCGATGTTGGAGAACAGGGCCACATATGGGGTGCGCTTCTCGAGCTGCGGGATAATCTCCATCATGCTCTCTTCCATCGCGATCTCGATGTCCTCACGACGGCGCACGGCACCCTGGCGGGCAAGCCCCATTGACAGCAGTTTGCTCACACCGGAGTTATCCTGCTTGACCAGGTTACGGGCCCGGTCGAAGTCACCGGAGGTCAGCACGGGCTGTAACTTGTCCCACATGGCGCGGTTGGTGTGCCGCTCGTAGACAAGCCGGATATAGCGCTCAACGGCCACCGCGGCCCCCAGCGCGAACACCACGAGAATGGGGTACATGAATGCACCACCAGTCTGGAAGAACGCGATTACGCTGTTGAAAAAGTCCATCACTAACCCTCTTGAAAATACTGCGGTAAGCTTCGATTTTAATTAAACAGAAAGGCTGACAGGCAATCCGTGCACATCAGGCCGGTTTTATTCGTCGGAAAGGCTGAGCTCGTAAAATTCAAGCTCACGCGCAAACACTTCCTTATCCAGCGGCTGCAGGCTGTCGTCCAGTAGGCTGGATACCAGCTCAGTCTCCACACCCACCTCGGAATTCTTCCACGGAACGATGTAAAGAGACTTGGGAGCCTCTTTGTTACCGATAATGGAAATACCAGACAGCTGCTTCACCTTGGTATCCACTTTCTTTTCGGCCTGCTCTTCCTGCGCGGCCACGGGACCAGCCAGGAGGCAAGCTATGCTCAACGGGAAAAGAAAGCGGGGGGAGAATTTACGGGAAATCATCGTCCAGCCCTCCTCTTGAGGTCCGCCATCCAGATGGTCACCTGCTGATCATCCGGATTTAATTGAAGATACTGGTTGAATTGTGCCAGAGCACACTGGAGATCTTGCAGATAGAGATCACACAAAATGCCTAAATTTTTCACCAGCGGACTGTATTCCGGATTACTGGAGATGGCGTTGGTGTAAATAGTGCGAGCCTCTTCAAAGCGGCCCTGTTTGCGGTACAGCACGGCCAGCTCGTTGTTGGCGGCAGCGTGCCCGGGATCAAGTTCCAGCGCCTTGAGAAATGATTCTTCAGCGTGCTTCTGGTCTCCGGTTTTATAGTAAGCAATCCCAAGGTTTACATAGGGAGCGGGAAGTCGCTGCTCACGCTCGATAACCTCGTTCAACAGCTCGATTGCCTGCTGGTACTCCCCGGCATTCAGATACTGCAGGGACTCCTCAAAGTCCTTGCTCACGCCACCGGCTACACGGACCTTGCTGTAATCCGTGACCTTGCCGGTCTTGGCAGGCCCGCCCGCGCAGGCGCCCAGAAGGAGCATCAGTGCAACGCACGCGGTTCGGGCCAGCATGTTGACTGGAAGATTTCTCATGAATTCCCTACCTCTACTCGTGCCGCCAGTGGCCGCCAGCTATCAGTGCCCGCGACCATCACGACTCCTGGTCTCCGCTTGCCGGTGCATCTGCCGTGGAGCTGGCTACGTCGGCCTCATCGCCGGCTTCCGCTTCCGGAATCTCCGGGATGGGGACAATGGTGGGCAGGAACTCACCTGCCTCTTCCGGCCGTGCGTAGCGCGCCGGCACCAGCGTCGCCAGCTGGCCGATACTCTTCTCGATCCAGTCGTTGTAGATCCCCATACCCAGCAGCTCCATGTTTTTCTCATGGACGGAGATACCTTTCTCCTCAAACGGGTAAATCTGTTCTTCAAGGGCCAGCTCGTACTCCTCCAGTTCTAGGGGAGAGAGGTTTTTCGGGCGCTCGGACTCTTTCAGTGCCTTGCTGAAATGGAGGTAGATTTCACCGAGATAATAAGTTGCCGCGGCGGTAACATCCGCCACCTGGTAATCAATCAGGTCGGTATAGGCGGCGATAGCCGCTTTCATGCGTACGCGCTTCTGGTTCAGGTTTTGCTCGATGGGCGCAACCAGCCTGACCTGGGTGAAGGCATCGAAAGTGGGTTCGGCAATAACCAGGGCAGCGTTGCCAGCCAGGTAACGGGTGCGATCGTTGCGCTGGCTGCCACCCTGCGCCTCAATACGCACCATCTGGCGCAACTCATCCATATAGGCACCCTGGTTGCCGGCCGCCTTGTGCAGCTCAGCAATCTTCTGGCGCGTCTCCAGTGCAGGTTCCATCGGGGTCGGGAACAGTTTCACGTAACGACGCAGGACCTCCAGGGCTTTGTCATTGCGCTTGGCCGCACTGTATAGGTCCGCAGCCTGGTTAAGCGCCTCTCGGCGGACATCGTCATCCTCAGCTTCGCGCTCAATCCGCTCGAATTCTGCCGCCGCCAGCATCAGCTGGCCACTTTCCTGGTAGACCACTGCCAGCTTTTTGGTGACTTCCCTGATCAGCTCGTGTTGCGGGAAATGCTGGCGGAAGCCTTTGAGGACTGCAGCTGCCTGCATCCAGTCTTCCAGCACAATCAGGGAGGCGGCCGCATCGTATTCGGCAGTCGCGAGAATGGTCGCACCTGGTGCCGCATTGCGGATACGCAGGAAGTGCGCTGCAGCCGTCGCGTGGTCCTCCTGCTTCCGGGCCAGGTCACCCTGCTGGTAGATCGACGCCGCCAGGTTATCAATGTAACCGGCGCGGTCCTTGGAGTCTGCGGGTGTCAATGCCAGCACCTGTCCGTAAGCAGCCTCGGCCTCCACAAATGCCTCGGTTTCGAACGACGCATGAGCGATCGAGAGCCAGGCCGACTGGCGGATCTCAGGCTTGGCTCCCGGGAAACGCTCGAGCAACAATTTGCCCTGCTCGATGGTCTGCGGGTAATCCCTGAGGCTGTACAGGTCCTCGACTGCCCCCACCATAACCTTGGCGGCGTCCTTGTGCTTCGGGAAGGTTTCGGCGAACTTCAGGGAAGAGCGGATAATCTCGCGCTGGAACGGTGCCTGTTTCTCCGGGGACGCATCCTTGAGCTTCTTGCCCAGGTGCTCACGATAGGCATACACCGCAGCGTACCCCGCCTCACTTGACTTCTTGTGCGCTGGGTAATCGTAAGCTGTGCGTTCATACTCGACACCGGCCTGATGGAAATCGCGATTCTCCAGCAACAGTCCGGCCAGCTGGAAATTGATTTCCGGGGCCTTGGGCTTATCGCTGAAGGATTTCAGGTAACTGCGATACCAGTGAATGGCCTCACGGTAGTTTTCTGCTTTTTTATCCTTGAGTCGCTTGTCCTGGTAGGCAGCATGATAGTGGCCGGCCAGGTCGATCAGGTTGGCCTGCAGGAACTCAATGACTTCGTCATATTCATTGACGTCGAAGACAGTCCAGTACTCAGCCTCCAGTGCGTAGGTGTTTGCGAAGGCTTTTTTCGACTCCAGTACCAGGCGGGGGAAACCACCCTTCTGGTAAATCTCGATCACCCGGATTGAGAAATCCGGCGCAACCCGATGGAGGGGATTCCGCTCCACGAAAGTGTCGTAAGCCTCCGCAGCGTCCTGGTAACGACGCTTGTCCAGGTAGTACTCCCCCAGGTGGCTATAGACATAGGATTCGTAACCGCGGGAGCCTTCACGCTCAAAGTACTCCACGATGGATTCTGCACCGCCGAGGTAAGAGAAACTCAGGCTGACGACGCGAAAGGTATCCTCAATATGCTTCCGCTCGACGTCGTTGCTCTGCTGCTCGAAGTCGTAGCCCTGTGAGACCTTGTAATCGAGCATGGCGACAAAGTCATCCAGGCCGCGCTCATACAGCTCCTGCTTGAAGAAGGCCCAACCCCGCTTATAGAGCGAAATCTCATAAAAACTCGACGATTCCCCCATGGCGATCACCTTGCCATAGGCTTCCTCGGCATCCAGGTATTTCTTGCGGATAAAGTAATATTCGCCCAGCCGGAAGTAGGCCTCATCGCTGTGGCGGGACTGCGGGTACTTCGCCACCATCTGGCGCAGGACTTCGACGGCCTCGTCAATCTGCCCGGTTTCCTCGTAGGCCCGGGACAGCTGGTACATTACCTGGTCGTTGCGTTCGTAGAGGGGATATTTTTCCAGCAGCTGCTTGTAGAGGCCGATCGCCTCGGCAGCGTTGGCGGCAAGCACCGCGTCGGGATTGTCACCGGGGACCGCCACCGGACCGTCGTCGGTGTCGATATCGACTCCCGCCGTGGCCCGCGCCTCAAATGCCAGGTCAGATTCATCGCCACGGGAGGCGATGCCGGATGCCGTCGCGGACGAACCGGAGGCAGCGGGAGCTGCAGCGGTCTCCGGCGCAGCCAGGCGCCCGCCCTCGCGCCGGCCCTGAGCATCAATCGAGACTGGTGCGCCACTGCCCTCGCCCCCTGAGGCAGCAATATCCTCACCCAGCGAGCGGGCCTCGGCCCGGTGCGCCTGCTTGATTTTCAGGTCGGCGATACGGCGGATCGCCTCCGGCGTAAAGGCGGTCTCCGGCGTTTCCTGCAGGTACTTCTGGTAACTGGCCAGAGCTTTCTCCAGGCTGCCATCGATCCGCTCTTCCTTGATCTCGATATCGACATTCTGCAGGCTGCCAATGGTCTGGCTGTCGTTCACCACACAACCGCCCAGCAGGGCCAGCAGCAGGGCGGCACCGGCGGTGCTGCCAGGCTGGCGTGCACGGATCGCACGGGCAACCGGGTTAACGGTCAGGGCTCGGGCATCCTTCACTGCGAAGCCTCCTCATCGGCGGATCCGGGCTCCAGCTCTGGCGGCGTGTCCTGCGGCAGGGGCTCACCATCAGCGGGCTGTTCCGGGCTATCTTCCTGCCGGGGCTGGTCTGCCTGCTCGGCCTGATACTGCTCGATCTTGCGCTGGTCAGCGCGCTGTTCCTGCAATTCATTTGCCCGGTCATAGCTGTCAGCGAGGGCGAAGCGGGCCTTGATCTGGTATTCCTCCAGTTGCGCACGACGACGCTCAAGGACATTGATAGCCATTTGCTCGAGCATGGTGCCCTGGCGGGCCATCAGCTGCTCAATCCGCGGCTGCACTCGCTCGATCCGGTTCCGCAGCGAGCGGATTGTTTCGTCATAGCCAACGTAACTGTGCGTGGCCGCCTGGCGGGTGCGGACATAGGAGTTGTAAACCTCCTGCAGCTCCTCGATCTCGGTGTTCAGCTCCTGCAGGTGCTTGTAGGCTTCGGTCAGGCGGGCGTCATACTCCGAGGCCAGGCGCCATTCGAGTATGCCCTCGAGGCGCGCCACACGGTCTTCGGTCTCTTCGCTGACCAGTGACGGCCGCGCTGCCATTGTCGAGCGGATACGCTCCAGTTGCCGCAGGCTTTCGCGTTCGGATGTTTTCGCAAGGAATTCGGGTCGACGGCTCACCAGCATCTGGTCAATCCGCTGGGCAAAGGTATCCCGTTGCTCGACCCGCAGCTTGATACGGGCATCCAGCGCCCGGAATTTGCTGTCCAGGCCCGGCAGCAGTGGCTCGTAGTACCCGCGGCGCAGGGCGATAATGTTCTCGTAGGCTGCCAGGCTTGCCAGCCATTCCTCGTTACGCTCAAACAGGTCATTGAGGTCCTGGTAGTTACGCAGGAATTCCTGGTAATCATTCGAAGCCATCAGGTCGAGGAGGTAGTGGGTTTCCGGCGCTCCGGGGATACTGCGCAGCGTTACCACCCAGTTCTTGACCTGGTCAGCCTCCTTGCGGCGCAGGGCTTCAAGGAATTTTCCCTCGCGGATACTTTCGATGGACTGGGTAAGCGTATCGACCTGGCTGCCAAAAATATCCAGTGCATGGCCATAGTTCACTGCTGCTGTACTGTGCACATCCAGCTTGCCGTAT
This sequence comes from Microbulbifer sp. JSM ZJ756, assembly GCF_044383805.1. Taxonomy (NCBI): domain Bacteria; kingdom Pseudomonadati; phylum Pseudomonadota; class Gammaproteobacteria; order Cellvibrionales; family Microbulbiferaceae; genus Microbulbifer; species Microbulbifer sp. JSM ZJ756. Next base: position 20,456 of record NZ_JBISER010000004.1, read on the forward strand.
GCGAAGGGTACGGCCAGCAGGGCCTCATGAACCGACGCATTGGTTTTCTTCCGCTTTTGCAGGATCTTCCAGGGGACCAGGGCGCGATCGTAGCGTCCGGCGCGCGCCTCCACCCAGCCGGCGCCGAGCAGCGCCCGATTGGAGAACGGACCGTCGAGCTGCACGCGATCAAAATACGGCCGGGCCAGCTCCAGCTCACCGGCCTCCATCAGCCGGGAACCCAGCATCAGGTTGGTCTTATCATAAAGGGCCTGCTTGGCGCTGTCGGAGCTGCGGCGCTTACCCAGGGCAGTTAACTCGGAAATCCCCTCCGCCTGTTCACCTGCTTTAAGCAGGGCAATGCCCAGGTTGTACTCAACGAAGCCGGCCAGCTCCTCTTCACCTTTCAGGTCCTCGAGTAACTCTACCGCTTCGGTGAAACGGCCCAGCTCCATATAAACGCGGGCACGCAGGAAACGCTCCCTGGCACGTACGCGCTCGGGCACACGCCCCTCGATCATCTGCAGGGCATGCAGTGCATTCTGTGGTTGCTGCTTGTGATAGTGAATCCGTGCGAGGCGATAGGCGGCCTCGTTGCGAACCGGCTGCGGTACATTGCCCTCAAGAACGGCCTCGATCGCACGCCCGGCCTCCTGGTGCATCCGATAGGACAACTCCAGGTCACCAACAGAGAATGCGGCCTGGCCATAGTGGGCCGTAAAAGGATCCAGCTCAGGCTGGTCGAGCCGGCGGTACTGCTGGATCTCCGTATCCAGGTCGACAATCGCATCGAAGTAGTTGTCCTGGTAGGCCTCGTACATGGCCGCACCAAAGAACAGGTCTTTCAGGTCATCCTGGGATCGGTCAATCGCGCTCGCAACAGGAACAACCGCCAGCGACGCCAGGGTTGCGCCGATCAGGGTCGGTAGCAGACGGGGAAACATGCTTACCAGTCCTTGAAGTTGACCGCGGACTCGGAACCGGCAATCTTGATCTCGACAAACTTGGGACCAACCTCTTTCTCGACGGCATAGCTAGCCTCACCCGTTACTTCCCGGCCGGAATCAGTCTTGCCAATAAAGCGCACCTGCAGCGGATGGCTACCGGACTGGACATTGGCAACGTGTATTTTCTGTACGCCACCCTTCTGCAGGGCCTCGATTTCACGGAAAGTATAGAGGTGATGTGCCACCACCTCGCCGCCAAGCTTCAGCTGGACGGATTCCAGGTTGAAGTTGCGCGGCTCCGCCATGGAAACGAAGAAGGAGGCCTGGGTATTGGAGGGGAAAAGGAGCTTTTCTTCCAGCTGGGACAGCTCTGCTGTGAGGCCAATCACATCTTTCTTAACATCCTGGATCTGCTCGTCCAGTCCGCGAATATCGTCCCGGCTCACATCCTGGGCATACCCGACTGACGCCAGCAGCATGAATACTGTCACTTTTAGAATTCTGCTCATGATACCTACCTCTGACCCTACCGCTGACAACGAGCGTCGATGATGTCGCAGACCCGCGAGGGCCGCTGGAAACCCCATAATTGAAGGGGCATTCGGTCAGCGAGATTGTATGGCAATCGGGGGGCGGGCAAATGTGAGGCAGGTCAAATCTCGGATATTCGAACAATGTCGCGACTCCGAGCCGCGTAGTGGCTCACATTACTGTGAGTTTCGGCAGTAGGATAGAAACCACGGCACGGGCGTATAGACATTGCTGATGCGGCAAGAAAACGTGACACAACGCGCCGCCAGCACAACAAAGTCAGGCTGAACCAGCTATCCCCCAGAAAGTGACTGGCCGCTCAAGCCCGGATTTAACCTTCTTCCCGCGTCACCGACCCGACCTTAAAACAGCGGTGGTCAGGCAGGCGCTCGGCAGCAATACAATAAGCCGTATCGCAACGCCTTACCGCCCCCAGCCCGGGAGTGGAGCCCCGCCCGCGCAGCATCCCTGACATCAGGACAGCCACCAGCGTCAATGCCCGCCGCCAGAAAGGCTGCAGCCTTATCATTGACCGGATCACCCTACAGCAGAAACGAAAAAGCCCCGCTGTGCGGGGCTTTTCGGATTGCTTCAGATAACTGAAGACTTTTATATGGTGCCCAGGGCGGGACTTGAACCCGCACGGCCATAGGCCACTACCCCCTCAAGATAGCGTGTCTACCAATTCCACCACCTGGGCAAAAACTCAATACTCTTACTGCTGCGGCTCTTCTTCGCCTTCCGCCTGGGGAACGTCGTCAACGGCCTCGCCAGACTCCGCCGGAATCTCGCCTACCGAAGGCACTTCACCTGCGGCTTCGGATTCCACCTGCGGCACGTCGCTCTCCATCTCCGGCATATCGGTCGCCGGACCCTGCTGCTCTACTGCAGCCGGGATTTCAGGCAGGTCCGCGTCGACATTCGCCTCGGAAGCCTGCTTGGCCAGGATCGCCAGGCCAAAACTGGTTACGAAGAACACAGTGGCCATGATGGCGGTCAGGCGGGAGAAAAAGTTTCCACTACCCTGGCTACCAAAAACCGTCTGGGATGCGCCGGCGCCAAACGAAGCTCCAGCTTCGGCACCCTTACCCTGCTGCAGCAGGATCAGGCCAATAATACTCAGCGCTGTCAGGACGTGAAAGATTAAAACCAATTTTTCCATTTTCAGGAAACCCACTGTTCGGGCGCCAGGCCCAATTATTCAATATTCCGCAGTTCGCCGCCAGTCAGCAGGGCCTATTATCCCGCTGCACGACAAATGCCAGTAAACTCTTTTGCATCGAGCGAGGCACCACCAACCAGTGCCCCATCGATATCCTGCTGCGCAAACAGCGCTGCAGCGTTACTACCCTTGACGCTACCGCCATAGAGCAGTGGGGTCTCAACCCCAGCCTCACCCAGGCGCTCCCGGATAAAGCGATGTACTTCCTGGGCCTGCTCCGGAGTCGCGGTTTTCCCTGTACCGATGGCCCACACGGGCTCATAGGCAACCACTACACCACGCCAGCTCTCAGCTCCTGCATGATCCACCACAGCCTGCAACTGCGCGCTGATCACGTCCAGTGTCCGGCCGGCCTCACGCTCTTCGAGCGTTTCACCGACACAAATGATGGGCACCAGGCCTGCGCCCTTTGCCGCCGCAAACTTTTTCGCCACCAGCTCGCTGGACTCCCCATAGAGAGTGCGGCGCTCAGAGTGCCCGACAATTGCATATCGGGCCCCGCAATCACCCAGCATGTCCGCAGAGACCTCACCGGTAAAGGCTCCGGCCTCTTCCGCGCTGACGTTCTGGGCACCTACAGAGAGCTTTCCGGACCCCATCTTGCCGGCACTCTCAACCACCTGCATGAGGTAGGGGAAAGGTGGGCAAATCGCCACGTCGGCCACGACACCGGAAAGATCCAGTGCGGAAAAAAAGGCCCCGGCAAACGCCCGGTCGCCATTCATTTTCCAGTTGGCTACTACCAGCGGATTCGGCATGTGTGCTCCTTCAAGGGGCGCAAATCTTAGCGATATTGCCGCCAACATACAACCTTAATGTAACAGCGTTTTTCCCGGCGAGCCCGGCCCTCAGCCCGTGCGGACTAACTGTTGCCGATGCGCGCCACGACTTCAGCAATACGCGCCGCCAGGGTCTCGACCTGGGTCCGCTTCTCGCCCTCCACCATGACCCGGATCAGGGGCTCAGTACCGGAGGGCCTCAGCAGTACCCGCCCGCGTCCCGCCAGCTCGGCCTCCACCTCGCTGACAGCAGTACGGACATCCTCGTGGTCCAGCACCCCGTCCCGGTGTGCCAGGCGCACGTTAATCATGTGCTGCGGTAGCATCTTCATACGGGTTTTCAGCTGATCCAGCGGCTCATCAAAGTCGGTGATGGCGCGCAGCGCCTGCAGGGCAGAAATTACGCCATCGCCTGTCGTGGTTGAATCAGCACAGATGATATGCCCGGAAGATTCACCGCCAAGCTTCCAGTCATTGGCGCTCATCTTTTCGAGAACATAGCGGTCGCCGACCTTGGCCCGCTCAAACGGGATCTCACGCTCGCGCAGGGCCAGCTCGAAACCGTAGTTACTCATCTGGGTCCCCACAACCCCGCTGCAGCCACCCAGGAACTGCTGGCGATGTATCGCGATCAGGAACAACAACTGGTCCCCATCCACCAGCTCACCATTGCGATCGGCGAACAGCACCCGATCGCCGTCACCATCAAAGGCGATGCCCAGGTCGGCACCCTGCTCGCGTACCGTCTGCTGCAACAGGCCCGGCCTGGTGGACCCACAGTCGAGATTGATGTTGTGGCCATCAGGGCTCACTCCCACCGCGACCACCTCTGCGCCCAGCTCGCGGAATACTTTCGGCGCAATATGGTAGGTGGCGCCATTGGCACAATCGAGCACGATTTTCAGCCCCTCCAGGGAGAACCCCCAGGGAGTTGATGCCTTACAGAACTCGATATAGCGGGCTGCGGCATCGTCGATCCGCCAGGCTTTGCCCAGGTCCGCCGCAGTTTCCATCGGCAGATCCATGGCCGCCTCAATGTCCAGTTCCACCTGGTCCGGCAGCTTGCTGCCGTCGGCGCTGAAGAACTTGATGCCGTTATCCTGGTAGGGATTATGGGAGGCACTGATCACGATCCCCGCCCGGGCGTGGAATGTACGGGTCAGGTAGGCAATGGCCGGGGTCGGCATCGGCCCCAGCAGGCCCACATCCACGCCCGCATTGATCAGGCCGGCCTCCAGGGCAGCCTCGAACATATACCCGGAAATACGGGTATCCTTGCCGATCAGGATGCTGCGGTGCCCACCGCGCTTGGCGCCGGGCATCTGCCCCAGTACCTTGCCGGCGGCGTAGCCCAGGCGCAGCATAAAGTCCGGGGTGATCGGTCCCTCACCAACCTGGCCACGAATACCGTCAGTTCCGAAATACTTTCTTGCCATGCTTTTACATCTCTTCCATCTTTTTTAGGGACAACCACAAGTGCCCCCTCTGGAGAATAACCCGGGGACCAGCGGCTAGTCGGGCCGGTCCACCAGTTGCTGCAACCTGAGAACATCCACCGTTGCCGCCACGTCGTGTACCCGTAGTATGCGGGCTCCGCGCTGCGCCGCCAGCATGGCCAGCGCCAGGCTCCCCGGCAGGCGCTCGCTCACCTCACGGCCCAGCAGGCGCCCGATCATGGACTTTCTCGACAACCCTGCCAGCAGCGGGGTTCCCTCTGGCGCCACCCTTTCAAGCTTCCGCAACAGGGCTAGATTGTGCTCATCTGTCTTGCCGAACCCGAATCCCGGATCCAGGATCAGGCGGCTGCGGGGGATCCCGACCTCTTCACAGGCCTGCATCCGGTGCTGTAAATAACCTCTGACTTCAGCCACCACATCACTGTATTCCGGGGCCTGCTGCATGGTGCCCGGCTGACCCTGCATATGCATCAGGCAGACTGGCAGGCCGGTGGCCGCCGCGGCTTCCAGGGCGCCGGGGCGCTCGAGGGCTCGCACATCGTTGAGCATTCCGGCGCCGGCTGCCGCTGCAGCTGACATCACCGCGGGCGTGCTGGTATCCACCGAAATCAGCGCCCCGAGCCGGCTGCTGATTGCCTCCACCAGCGGCACCACCCGATCCAGCTCCTGCTGTTCAGTCACAGGTTCCGCACCCGGGCGGGTGGACTCTCCGCCGATATCAATGATTGCCGCACCTTCCCGCAGCATCTGCTCGGCACGGGCCAGGGCCATGTCCAGGTCGAGGCTGCCCGAGCGATAGTAGCTGCCACCATCCGAAAATGAATCCGGCGTAGTATTGAGAACGCCCATCACCCGTGGAACGGAAAGGTCCAGGATTCGTCCGGCACACTCTAGCTGCACGTTACCCCCCAGGTTTGTGGTTGAGGTAGCCCTGCCGGTCACAGCCGGCGGTTACCATAAAAAAAACCAGGGCGAACCCTGGTTTTCGCTACCGCAATTGATCTCAGTGCCCGTTCAGGGGCCCGCCGACGGGATTCCCCTCATCGGCTGACGACGGATCGCGGCTCTTGTCGGTATCGTCCGCCTGGCCACTGCCACCGGACCCGAAATCATTGTCGTGCCAGTCGCGGGGCGGCCGCACCTTGCGTCGTGCCATCAGGTCGTCGACCTGCTCCGCGTCCAGCGTTTCGTACTCCATCAGCGCATCTTTCATTGCCTCGAGGATATCGCGGTTCTCCTCCAGCAGCTTGTTCGCACGGTTGTAGCAGTCATCAATGATGCGGCGCACTTCCGTATCAATTTCGTTGGAGGTCTTGCCAGACACCGGGTTACCGGCGCCGGGCTGGCCACTCTCATCCTCACCGTAATGCAGCGGCCCCAGCTTCTCTGACAGGCCCCACTTGGTGACCATATTGCGGGCCAGCTCGGTGGCACGCTCGATATCATTGGAAGCACCGGTAGTCACACCTTCGGCGCCCAGGGTCATCTCCTCGGCAATACGACCGCCGAACAGCGAACACAGCTGCGACTCGATGGCTCGCTTGGAGATGCTGTACTTGTCCTCTTCCGGCAGGAACTGGGTCACGCCGAGGGCCCGGCCGCGGGGAATGATAGTGACCTTGTGTACCGGGTCATGCTCCGGCACCAGGCGACCGATAATGGCGTGGCCGGCCTCGTGGTATGCGGTGTTCACCTTCTCTTTCTCGCTCATCACCATGGACTTGCGCTCGGCGCCCATCATGATCTTGTCCCGAGCGCGCTCGAACTCTTCCATGGTCACGGTGCGGCGGTTGGCTCGGGCCGCGAACAGGGCGGCCTCATTGACCAGGTTGGCCAGGTCGGCACCGGAGAAACCCGGGGTACCGCGCGCAATGGTCTGAGCGGAAACCGTGTCGGCCACCGGCACCTTGCGCATATGGACCTTCAGGATCTGCTCACGGCCGCGGATATCCGGCAGGCCAACGAACACCTGGCGGTCGAAACGCCCCGGGCGCAGCAGTGCATGGTCAAGCACATCCGGGCGGTTGGTGGCGGCAATTACGATTACGCCCTCATTGCCCTCGAAGCCGTCCATTTCCACCAGCAGCTGGTTCAGGGTCTGCTCGCGCTCGTCGTGGCCACCGCCGACACCGGCGCCGCGATGGCGGCCCACGGCGTCGATCTCATCGATAAAGATGATACATGGAGCCTGCTTCTTGGCCTGCTCGAACATGTCCCGCACCCGCGAGGCACCCACGCCCACGAACATCTCCACAAAATCGGAACCGGAAATGGAGAAGAACGGCACCTTGGCCTCGCCGGCGATGGCCTTGGCCAGCAGCGTCTTACCGGTGCCGGGAGGGCCGGCCATCAGCACGCCACGGGGAATCGCGCCACCCAGGCGCTGGAACTTGGTGGGATCACGCAGGAACTCCACCAGCTCCTGCACGTCTTCCTTGGCCTCGTCCACACCGGCCACATCGGCGAAAGTGGTCTTGATCTGGTCCTCGCCCAGCAGGCGGGCCTTGCTCTTGCCGAACGCCATGGGACCGGACCGGCCACCGGCTCCGCCCTGCATCTGCCGCATAAAGAACATGAACACGGCAATAATGATCAGGATCGGGAAACTGGCCACCAGCAACTGCTGCCAGATGCTGGGGGATTCCGGCTCGCGACCGACGAATTTCACGTCGTTGCGGACCAGCTCGTTGGTGAGCTCGTTATCGATGATCTGCGGCTGGATCGTCTTGAAGCGCTTGCCGTCAGCGCGCTCGCCGGTAATCACGAGGCCATCGACGACCACGCTCTCCACCTGCCCGGCCTGCACGTCGCTCACAAATTCGGAGTAGCTGAGGGACTCATCCCTGGACTGCGGCTTGAAGTTCTGGAACACCATCAGCAGCACCGCCGCGATGATCAGCCACAGTACAAGGTTCTTTGCCATATCGTTCAAAGGGATCACCCTCTTGCTTTACTTAAACTGCCTCCGCACGGGTCCGGCTGACCCGCCGGGCTCAATCCCGGGGCCGGCACTCGCCGGCCGGCAGTCGCACTGCCCACACTGATTGCAGTGCCACCAGATCCAGTCACACCAGTATAGGTATGATAGGCATGTTGACCGCGTGTTCCGCTGCGCCACCACAGGGTCCGCTTATACCACAGACTGGGCATGTGGCAGAAGGGACCGGCCGGTCACACAGCGCTTTTCCTATCGCATTTCCAGGGAAGCGCGGGCCTCTCCGGCAATCAGCCGCCCTTGAAGCCTCGCGCCACCACATAGACCTCGCGCGACCGGGGGCGTGAGGCCCCGGGCTTACGGGTCACGACACTGCTGTAGCTGGCCCGCAGGTCCCGGATCAGCTGGTCAAACCCCTCGCCCTGGAAGACCTTGGCCACGAATGCGCCACCGGGTTTCAGCACCTCGCGCGCCATATCCACGGCCAATTCCACCAGGTACATGGCCGCCGGCTGGTCGACGTCCCTCACCCCACTCATATTGGGGGCCATATCGGAAATCACAAGGTCGGCCCTGGCATCGCCCATATGCTCCAGCAAAGTATTGAGCACCGCTTCCTCGGTGAAATCACCCTGGACGAAATCCACCCCAGCGATCGGGTCCATGGGGAGGATGTCCGAGGCCAGCACGCGGCCCCTGTGACCCACCAGTTCCATCGCAACCTGCGACCATCCACCCGGCGCGGCGCCGAGATCCACAACCGTCATCCCGGGCTTGAACAGACGGTCTTTCTTCTGCAGTTCCTGCAGCTTATAGCTTGCCCGGGAGCGGTAGCCCTCCTTCTGCGATTGTTTGACATAGGGGTCATTGAAATGTTCGCGCAGCCAGCGGTGGCTGCTTTTGGATCGGCCCATCGGTTACAATGCCTGGTATCTAAACAGCTTTCGCAGGAGCGGCCCCGGGCTGCGATCGCGGGTCCGCTGACCCGACACCGATCGCGGCCCGGGGCCGCTCCTACAATCGGTATCCAGAATGGATACCCAGTGGTAATGGAGTATTGTATGCCTTTAACTGCCGAGCGTAAAAAATCCCTGCGCAGCCTTGGCCACAACCTCAAGCCGGTCGTGACCGTCGCCGGCAAGGGACTGAGTGAAGGCGTGATGGAAGAGATCAACCGGGCCCTGGAGGATCACGAGCTGATCAAGGTCAAGTTGATGGTGGCTGACCGCGACCTCCGCCACCAGGTCATCACCGAGCTCTGCCAGCAGAGTGGCGCAGAACTGGTGCAGGAGATTGGCAAGATCGCACTGATCTTCCGGGCGGCCGAGAAACCCAAGGCCCGCACCTCGAACCTGCTCCGCTGATTCCCCCTTCCTACCGGGCCGACTCCTCGGGCACACAATTGACCGCCGCCAGCTGGCGGCGGTCGCCCCCGGGCAGGCGCTGCAGCCAGCAGTGGCCATCTCCCAGCGACAACCGGAATCGGACAGGCTGAGACATTTCGCGCCCACCGAGATGGGGCTGGTCCAGGCTCCGCGGCGGATTGCGCTCGATGACCAGCAGGCTGCTGTCGGTAAATGCAGTTTCCGACAGCGTCACCGGCACCCCGCCCAGGGCCTCACTCACCGCCCGCTGTAACTCGGCGTTACCAGCCTCGCTTATCCCCGTGCGCACCGCCGGCACGTCACCACCCTGGGCCGGGGAGGAATTGCAGCCGGTTATCCCAGCCACCAGCAGCAGGCCGGCCAGGGAGAGCCGTGAGGAGAGGAGGCACATCATCACATCCCCCCCAGAATACGGTTTTCCCGCCACATGGACTTGAAGACGCTCTGGCCGCCGGATCCCTGCAGTCGCACATCCTGGCTCACCACACTGGAAGTACCAGACGCGAGGCTTCCACTGCAGCTACCGGTCTCGATGTAATTGAGGGCAGTGGCGAAGCGCGCCTCAGAGGGGTCGCCCAGCGGGCTGGCAAAATCATCGGCAACGGTGCATCCCGTCACGCCGGCACTGCCGGAACCATTGGGGACGAAGCCATCCGAGTACTCGCCAAACCCCTTGGCGTTCACGCCGGTGAACTGGATGGTGAAGTAGGTGGTACCGCAGTTATCAGTGGGGTAGAAGCCATAGGGCTTGCCGCAGGTCCGCTCGCCGATCTGCACCACCTGGACATCCACACCTCGCAGCCCATTGATAATCGCCTCACTGGCTGAACAGGTGGCGCCACCGGTAAGGACATACACTCGCGGAAGGTCCAGGGACGGAAGTGGCTGCCCCTGGGGCAGCTCACCGCCGCTGCCGGTGACATCGATGAATGGCAGCGGATCCAGGGGCTGGCCGGAGACCGGGTTGATCTCCGGGTGCTTGTCGTTGAACACCATCTGCTCGAACGTCATGCCGGTCGTGGGCACTTCCCCGGCGATCATGTAGGCCAGCTGGCTCGCCATGGTAAGCAGGCCACCGCCGTTGTAGCGCAGGTCCAGAACCAACTCGTCGACAGCCTGGGCGTCCAGGTATTCCACCGCCTCAACCAGCTGCTTCTCGGCGATAGCGATATGGTCATTGAACAGCAAATAGCCGACCTTGCGCCCCAGCGCCGCCTCTTCCACCTTTACGAACTGCACCGGATCCGTCGCGTAGGCGCCCGCGGTCAGGGTGATGGTTTGCACGCTACCGTCCACATACTCGAGCGTGAAGTCGTGCTCCTCACCGGCATTCTCCGGAAACAGGCCGGCATTCAGCGCCTCGATACCGGCATCGTCATCGGCGTTAACCAGGTCGACACCGTCAACCTCCAGCACCCGGGCACCACGCTCGGCGCCTGCCGGTTGTCCCTCCTGCTCCGTATAGGCGATCAACACCTCCCGCGGAGGACGCGATTCCAGTACGGCCCACTGCAGGCCATAGCCCAGGAAGACACCCGACTGGGACTGCGCTACCCACTCCTCGGTGGACAGGTAAAAATGAAAGTTATCCTTTCGGGCACCACTGTCGGTCACCTCATTGGTAACGAGCAGGTCGAAGTACTCCAGCACGCCGAAGTCGGCCGGGTCACGGTCCTCGATCTCGTCGTACCACAGGTACAGATCGTTGCTCCAGGAGCGCAGCCAGTTCTTCTCATCCAGCGCCGTACCCTGGACATCCGGGAAGTCACTGCCGGCCCGGGGCGACTCACAGCGGCTGGCATAAGTGTCGGCAGGCAGGAAGACTCCGGGCTCCCAGGTGCTGCCATCATCACTTCCGCCATCGACCGCGGCCGGCCCGGGGGAAGAGGAACCCCCTCCCCCACCGCCACTGCAACCGCCGGCCAGGCAGGCCAGGCTGAAAAGAAGTGACCGGGACAGGCCGGCCAGCGAGGGGGCGTTGGAGAATTGCATTATTGTTGTTCGCTCAGTTTTTCTGCCAGCCGGGTGGCAGAGCCACCCGTTCACCTGGAATCAGCTGGAAAGCTTGCCCAGTACCGTCTGCAGGCTGTCTTTCGCATCGCCAAACAGCATACGGGCATTTTCCTTGTAGAACAGCGGATTGGCCACCCCGGCATAACCCGAGGCCATGGAACGTTTCAGAATTACCACTTTGCCCGCCTTCCAGCACTCCAGTACTGGCATGCCGGCAATCGGCGAGCCGGGCTTTTCCACCGCATCCGGGTTCACCGTGTCATTGGCGCCGATTACCAGCACCAGATCGGTATCGGGAAAGTCGCCATTGATTTCATCCATTTCCAGGACGATGTCATACGGCACGTTGGCCTCTGCCAGCAGTACGTTCATATGACCGGGCAGGCGCCCCGCCACAGGGTGGATGCCGAAACGAACAGTCTTGCCCTTCTGCCGCAGCTTTTCAGTCAGGTCACTGACCGCCTGCTGCGCATGGGCCACGGCCATGCCAAAGCCCGGAACGATAATAATGCTGTCTGCCGCATCCAGGTCATCCGCCACTTCATCGAAGCTGGTCTCTACCACTTCACCGTCGACCTCGCCATCGCCCACTTCACCGCCGTCAGAGCCGAAACCACCCAGGATCACACTGATAAAGGAGCGGTTCATTCCCCGGCACATGATGTAACTGAGGATGGCACCGGAGGAGCCGACCAGCGCGCCCACCACGATTAACAGGTCATTGCTCAGCATAAAACCGGTGGCAGCCGCAGCCCAGCCGGAATAGCTGTTGAGCATCGAGATCACCACCGGCATATCCGCGCCACCGATCGCCGCGATCAGGTGGATACCCAGCAGCAGGGCGATGGCCGTCATGATCAGCAGGTTAAGGACAGTGCCGGCACCCAGGTCTGCGGGAATAAACAGCCAGCCGAGGAACAGGCAGGCCAGTATTGCCGCCAGGTTGAGCCAGTGCCGCGCCGGCAGCATCAGCGGCTTGCCGCTGACGATTCCCTGCAGCTTGCCGAATGCCACCAGTGAACCGGTGAGGGTAATCGCACCGATAAAGATCCCCAGGAAGATCTCGGTGTTGTGCACGATGTGCTCGGCACCAGTCAGGTTCAGGCGCGGGTCCAGGAAGCCTCCCCAGCCGATCAGTACCGCGGCCAGGCCCACGAAGCTGTGCAGCAATGCCACCATCTGCGGCATCTGGGTCATGGCCACTCGCCGCGCCAGGAAGATACCGATCACCGCGCCGACGGCCATGGCAATAGCCACCATCCAGTAGGCGCCGGAGACGATACCCGCGATAGTGGCAATGATTGCCACCGCCATACCCACCATGCCGTAGATATTGCCCCGCCGCGCGGTCTCGTGACTGGACAGCCCGCCGAGACTGAGAATAAACATCACCGCGGAGAAGAGATACGCCATCGAAATCATACCGTTCATTGTTATTCTCCTCTCCAGTTAACGCCGAAACATTTTCAGCATGCGGTAGGTAACAAAGAACCCACCAAAGATATTGATGCTGGCCACGAGCACTGCAACGAACGCCAGCAATGTCACCAGGCCCGAGCCCGTAGCCCCCACCTGCAACAGCGCACCGACAACGACAATGCCGGAAATGGCATTGGTAACACTCATCAGGGGTGTGTGCAGGGCATGGGTAACATTCCAGATCACCTGCCAGCCGACGAAAATGGCCAGCACAAAAACCGTAAAGTGCGAGACAAAGTCAGCTGGAGCCACCCGACCAAGCCAGAGCAGCAGGGCCCCGGCAATGGCCCAGAAGGCCAGGATCGACAGCGGCGACGTTTTCTTCGGCGCCTTGGCTTCCGGTTTCGGTGCGGCTTCCGCGGACTTTTCCGGGGCAGGCTTGGGCTGCACAGAAACCTTGGGAGCGGGTGGTGGCCAGGTAATTTCCCCTTCGCGAACCACCGTGGCACCGCGAATCACTTCATCCTCGAAATCGATATTGATCTCGCCATCCTTCTCCGGCGCCAGCTCAGCCAGCAGGTGGGTCAGGTTGGTGGAGTAAAGCTTTGAGGACTGGGTGGCGGCCCGGCTCGGCAGGTTGGTGTAACCGATGATGGTTACACCGCTTTTCACCACCTTTTCGTCTTTTTCGGTGTAATCGCAGTTGCCACCCATTTCCGCGGCGAGGTCCACCACGACAGAGCCCTCCGGCATGCTGTCGACCATGTCCGCCAGCCATAATTTCGGTGCCGGCTTGCCCGGGATCAGGGCGGTGGTGATAACAATATCCACTTCTTTCGCCTGCTCACGGAACAGGGCCATCTCGGCATCGATAAATGCCTGGGACATTTCCTTGGCATAGCCACCCTGGCCAGAACCCTCCTCTTCGATCTCCACAGTAAGGAAATCGGCACCCATGGATTCTACCTGCTCGCGCACTTCTGCACGGGTATCGAACGCACGGACCATGGCGCCCATACTTTTGGCGGTACCAATCGCGGACAGGCCCGCGACACCGGCACCGATCACCAGCACCTTGGCCGGCGGGATTTTACCGGCAGCGGTGATCTGGCCGGTAAAGAAGCGCCCGAAGTTATGCGCCGCCTCGATCACAGCCCGGTAACCGGCGATATTTGCCATGGAGCTCAGCGCATCCATTTTCTGCGCGCGGGAGATACGCGGTACCGACTCCACCGCCAGGGCATTGATATTCTTTGCCGCAAGCTTCTCCAGCAACTCTTCACTCTGAGCCGGCTTTAGGAATGCGACCAGGGTAGCGCCAGAGGGAATCAACTCTATTTCTTCATCGGTGGGCGCCTGGACCTTGAACACCAGGCCCGCATCTTTCAGGCAGGCCGCGGCGTCCTCACGGATTTCCGCACCAGCCTCCCGGTAAGCTTCGTCTGCAAAGCTTGCGGCAGCGCCAGCCCCTTTCTCGATAACGACGGAAAAACCCAGATCCTGCATGCGCCGCACGCTCTCCGGCGTGGCCGCAACCCGCGCCTCCCCCGGAGCGGATTCTTTTGGTATGGCTATGATCAACGCGTTACTCCCTCTGTCATTGTTATGAAAACACCAGGTCGACCAGCTGGCTTGCCCTGGCACACACGAAATGCAGTTCCATGGGTAACCAAATGGCCTGCCTGGGGACATCGCTGGAATCGATTCTAACCACGGGGGGAAATTTATGAAAACAAAAGAGACTGAAGCCCGGTATCAACGGGATCAATAGTGGCCATAAAAAAAGGGTTATGGGAAAAACCACTACCAGAATCAATCATTGCAATTGATATTCAACGCCATAATCGCCTCTACCCTACTGGCAAAAGCGGTATTTTCCCCAGTCAACAAGGGTATAGCGATTATTCCTAAGGTTGAAAAACTGGCTGGGAAAATATACCCGCCGCTTTCTTTGCTGCAGAAATGGCGTCATTTACGACGCAACGGTAGCCTCACATTCAGGTGCCATTGGCGAGCTTTCTATCATTTCTTGCCATTCCATTACAGCCAATTTGTCAGCGCCACTTCTCCAGGGCCTCGTGATCACTGGCACGAGATTCCACCCACCGCGCCCTACCGCTGCCACTTTCCTTTTTCCAGAAAGGTGCTTCGGTCTTTAGCAGGTCGATGATATAGCCACATGCATCCAGGGCCGACTGGCGGTGGGGGGCGGTCACCCCCACAAATACAATATCGTCACCGGGAACCAGTTGGCCCACCCGATGCAGGATCCGCACCCGCCCCAGGGACCAGCGTTCCAGCGCACGCTGCCCGATATCCGCCAGTACCTTCTCCGTCATTCCCGGGTAGTACTCCAGTGCCAGTGCCGTGACCGGGTCCCCGCTGTTGAAATCACGCACCGAACCGACGAATATCGTCGTGGCGCCGTCACTGTGATTGTCCGCACGCAAGAGCCCGAACTCGGCGCCGGTATCAAATTCGTGCTCCTGTACCCTGACTTCAACCGACACCGTCACCCCCCGGTCACCGGTGGGAAGAAAGCCACTTCGTCCCCGGCTTTCACCGTGCTCGAGTCCCCGGCCAGGGCCTGGTTGAGGGCCACCTGCAGGTTCCCGCGGCCGAGCGCGACCGCCCACTTTTCCCCGCGCTGCTGCAGGGCTGCCCTGACCTGGCTGATGTCACCCATGCCAGCCACGGGAAGCTCCAGCTGCTCGCAACCCAGCTCTTCCCGCAGGCTGGCAAAAAAAAGTATGCGAATCACCAGTGCTCCTCCGCGGTTGCCAGTCCGGGTTCCGCATCACCCTGTGGTGGCGTCCAGTGTCCATGTTTGCCCCCGGATTTCTCCAGCAGGTGGATATTGCCGATGGCAATGGCCGGATCGACCGCTTTGCACATATCATAAATGGTCAGTGCCGCCACCGATGCTGCGGTCAGGGCTTCCATTTCCACCCCGGTGCGCCCCGCCAGCCGGCAGAAGCTGCGGATACGGACAGAGCAATGATCCGGGTCCAATGCAAACTCCACCTGGACCTTGCTCAGCGCCAGCGGATGACACAGGGGAATCAGGTCGGCGGTTTTTTTCGCCGCCTGGATGCCGGCAATGCGTGCCACCGAGAGCACGTCACCCTTGCGGTTATTACCCTCCGCCAGCTGCCGAAAGGCCGCCTCACTCATGCGTACTTCTGCAGCGGCACGGGCGCCCCGGTCGGTTACCGACTTGTCAGTGACGTCGACCATGCTGGCTTCACCGCGCTGGTTCAGGTGCGTCAATTCCATGCGCTTACCCTCGCTGCAGGTGCGTTACAAAGTTGCAGGGCCGGAAATTGGAATCCAGCTGCTCGCAGAGTATCTGCTCCCACGCGGTACGGCAGGCACCGGTGGAACCAGGCACACAGCACACCAGTGTGTTATTGGCCAGGCCCGCCAGTGCGCGGGACTGGATTGTGGAGGAACCGATCTCCTGCAGCGACACTGCACGGAACAGCTCGCCGAACCCCTCAACCTGCTTGTCGAACAACGGCTGCAGGGCCTCCGGGGTGGAGTCGCGACCACTGAAACCGGTACCACCAGTGGTTAGCACCACCTGGACGGCGGGATCCGCTATCCACAGGGAAACCTGGGCCCGCAACTGGTAGACATCATCCGGGACGATCTTTCGCTCCATCAGGTTATGGCCTGCGGCGCGCAGTACCTCGGCCAGGTACTGGCCCGAGGTATCCGTGTCTTCGGTGCGGGTATCAGATACGGTCAGCACTGCCACATTGAGCGGTACGGGTACCGTTGCGGTAGTTTCGTTGGTGTGATCAGTCATGGATACTCTCCTGTAATTCTCGCCCACGGCCGGGGATCCCTGTTTGCGGGGATCCCAGGATGCGCAGCAGCCGGCTGAATTCAGCCGGGCAATTAACATTCATTTGCCAGCCACTCTCCCCCACCGGTAACTCTGTACCGCCGAGCTGGTGAACCAGCTGTCGCAGGGAGGCGTCCCCCCGGCCGGCGGAGACATCCCGCAGGTAATCCCGGGCGTTATCGTCGAGGCGCAGCCACAGCGGCAGCCACAGGCGCTCATAACAGAGTGCACGGGCACCGTTCCCAACACCTGCACGGCACAGGGCTGCCAGCGGGGCCACTGTCAACAGCGGCATGTCGACGGGGACAGCGAGGATTGCCGGCGGTCCCGCGCCCCCAGCGGCCGGTTCCAGCACCCCGGCCAGATCCTCGGCAATCGCATGCAGCCCACTGACCGGTCCCCGCGACGAACCGATATCCGCCACCCCGCCCCAGGCTGCCCCACTGACCCTGGTAGCCAGCCAGCGAGCGGGAAACTGCCGGCGCAACTCCTCCAGATGCCCCACCGCACGCTCTAACAGCGTTTCTCCGCCGGGCAGCACCATCGCCGCCTTGTCCTGCCCCATGCGACGGGACCCTCCGCCAGCCAGCACCACGGGGCAGATAATACTGGTACGTGTATCGGCCACGATCAGCCCCCCAGCATTGACAGGTTACGGGTTGCGCCGACCTGTTCCTGCTGCAGGTAGTGGCTCGGTTCCTTGGCACCGATTTCCCGGCGGATCCTCTCCGCAAGGGCAGCACTGTCGCCGGCAGCAATTTCGGGATAGAGGTCAATGCCGTGCTCGGCGAACAGGCACAGGTGCAGGCGGCCCTGGGCGGACACCCGCAGCCGATTGCAGCTATCGCAGAAATCTTCGCTATACGGGGTAATAAAACCGATACGGCCGAGGTAATCCGGGTGACGATATTCGCGGGCAGGCCCGGCATCCCGGGGCCGCTCTACCAGTTGCCAGCCATCCCGCACCAGTTCCCGCTCCACGGCGTCACCACGAATATGGTTGCTGGCAAAAAACTCGCGATTGTCACCGGTGCGCATCAACTCGATAAACCGCAATGTCACCGGCGTATGCCGCAGCCAGCCCAGGAACTCACGCAGGCGCCGGTCGGCGCCGCCCTGCAGCAACATGGCGTTCACCTTTACTTCAAGCCCCAGTGCCCGGGCCTGCTCGATACCGCGCAGTACCCTCGGCAAGCAGTCATGCCCGGTAAAATCGGCAAACTCCGCCGGGTCCAGCGTGTCGATGCTGATATTCAGCTGGTCGAGGCCGGCGTCACACCACTGGCCGATCACTCGTGGCAGCTTGTAGCCGTTGCTGGTCACCGCGACCCGGCGGATACCCGGGGTGGCCTTGGTGGCGGCAATGATTTCCGGGAGGTCTGCACGCAGGGAGGGCTCACCCCCGGTCAGCCGCACTTTCTGCGTACCGAGGCTGGCAAACGCGCGCACCACGGTCGATATCTCCGCAGTGCCCAGGTGGGGGGAATTGTCCGTCGCCTGGTACCCATCGGGCAGGCAATAGTCGCAACGGAAGTTGCAGACATCTGTGACGGACAGCCGCAGGTAATAGAACCTGCGCCCATGGTTGTCTGTAAGCATCAAACGCCTTTCCAAGTCAGCGAGCCCGCAGGGATTGCAGGCTCTCGGGAGGCCGGAGGATTTCTCCGCCGACCCTGGTGGCCCGGCCAGTGTGGAAGTTCCGCCAACTGGTGGCCACGGCCCGACTCCCCTATCCAGCCCCGGTACTCATGGGCTGGGCCGGACTTAGGGAAACGGGCTCGGTGTTTGTGATCGGTATCAGTGGTTTTATTGTCCTGCTCGGGACGCTCTCTCCTGTCATGATTGTTTCTGTTTCCGGAAAAGGCGCTCCCGAAGTAAATATTCCCAACAAAAGGAAATATCCGGTTTCTTCGATTTACCTCTCCCGGCGAATTCA
The DNA here is from genome assembly GCF_044383805.1 of Microbulbifer sp. JSM ZJ756. Classification (NCBI taxonomy): domain Bacteria; kingdom Pseudomonadati; phylum Pseudomonadota; class Gammaproteobacteria; order Cellvibrionales; family Microbulbiferaceae; genus Microbulbifer; species Microbulbifer sp. JSM ZJ756. The sequence continues at coordinate 38,909 of NZ_JBISER010000004.1, forward strand.
CGGGGTGCCGGCAATTCCACAGGCAGCCACCCGATCCATAGCACGCAAGCTTTATGCCATAGATCGGCCAGGCCCGGCCAGCCGAGTGGCGCCCCAATACCCGCACAAAGCGAACTTGCCTGTTACGGTATCCCCGGCGCGCATCTGCGAGTGCCCACTCCCGGGTCACCGCACGCGCCATACCGGACGGCTCGCACCAAAAAAACACTTTGCAGGCAGGCTGGCACCAAAACGGCGCAAACTGGCCCGGGCCAATACCCAAAATAGCACGGGGCTTCACGCACGGACCATGGCATTTAGTGCTTTGCCTTAATTGGTATGATTCTTGATTGCCAATACCACAGGCAACGGGGCCCGGCGATAACAGGATTTATCGCCGGGCTTTTTTGTGGGCGCCTGCCCGGCCCAGCCTCCCGCAGTAACAGCCGGTGCGGTCTGGCACTGCGCTTGCACCGATTTAACCAGTGACACCCGGAACCAGAAAGACTCAAGCGACAAGACGGTGAGACAACAGCAGGTCCAATGAACGAACCCCTTGGCATCATGCTGGTCGACGACCAGCCAGAACGTGCAGAAATGGTCTGCCGGCAGCTCCGCGCTGCCGGTTACCGCCTGCTCGTGCACCTGAATAGTGCTGCCGGCCTGCTGCAACAGGTGGATAACCATCGTCCGGATATTGTCCTGATCGATATTGAGTCACCGGACCGGGATATCCTGGAGAGCCTGTCGATCATCAATCGACAGAACCCCACCCCGGTGGCCATGTTCTCCGCCCGCGGGGGCGCTGACTTTATTACCAGTGCTGTGGAGGCCGGAGTCAGTGCCTATATGGCCGAGGGACTGAGTGCCGAACGCGTGACACCGGCGATCGAGATCGCCATGGCGCAGTTTCGCAGCTACCAGCAGTTGCGCGCATCCCTGGAGCGGACCCAGCAACAACTGCATGAACGCAAGACCATCGAGCGTGCCAAGGGCCTGCTGATGGCAAGGAAAAACCTCGATGAACAGGCGGCTCACAAGACCCTGCGCAACCTGGCCATGAACAGCAACTCCACCATGCTCGCGGTGGCGGAACAGATCATTAACCACTTACAGTCCCAGTCATGACCCCAGCCTCACCACTGCACCTGGAAAAGCGACATATCAAACTGCTGTACCTGCGGCTGACCGACAGCGCGCCGCTGGTAGTAGCGCAGGAGGAGGGATTTTTTGCCCGGTTTGGCCTGACGGTGGAACTGCAGCGGGAAACCTCCTGGGCGACTCTGCGTGATCGCCTGATCAGCGGCGTCGCCGATGGTGCAGCCATGCTCGCCCCCATGCCGCTGACCCTGTCACAGGCCCTGCCCCAGTGCGAGGAGCAACTACTGACCGGCCTGATCCTGAGTTGCAATGGCAACGCCATTACGCTTTCGCAGAACCTTTTCGAGTCACTCGGACTGGGCAACGGTGGGGGCGATAGCAGCACCACCGGTGCGGCACTGCGGGACTACCTGCATGCACAGCCCGCGTCGGCCCCGCCATTGAAACTGGCGACGGTTTATCCCCACTCCAGCCACACGCTACAGCTGCGCCACTGGCTACGCCTGGCCGGTATCGATCCCGACCGGGACCTGCAGCTACATATCCTGCCGCCGGAACAGATGGTAACGGCACTGCAGCGGGGTGATATCGATGGTTACTGCGTGGGTGAACCCTGGAACACCATTGCCGCACAACGGGGACTGGGCGTAATCGTGGCAGCCTGCAATGCCCTGCTGCCGGCCATGCCGGAGAAAGTGCTTGCCGTTACTGCGGGCTGGCACACCAGGCACCCACAGACGCACCTGGCCCTGCGCGCCGCATTGCTGCAGGCCTGCACCTGGCTTGGCGACCGCGCCCAGCGACGTGATGCGGTGGCGCTGCTCGCGCAACAACACTACCTGGACCTGGATGCCGACAGCCTGGCCCCCTCACTGAATGACCAGCTGCACTGTCAACATGGCCTGCCCCCGGCAGCCAATCCCGGCTGGCACCTGTTTGCGCACACCGACAGCGACTGCGGGCGCCCGACCCGGGAAAAGGCAACGCAACTGCTGGAGCTATGCGGCAAGTTCTCACCGGTGTCCCCGCAAGCTGCCGGGGCTTTCCGCGAGGAGCTGTACCAGCAGGTGCTGGATTATCTCGGCAAGCACTGAACCCGGACAGCGTGCCCGGCAAATTGCACCGGCACCAGGAAATTAAAGCGGCGAATGCCGCTCACAGAGAAAACTAGAAACCTGGACAACGAAGTCCACCGGCCGCAGCCAAGGCTGCACCCGTGGGCTTTTTTTATGCCCGCGGCCGCGCGCGGTGTGCCATCGAGACCAGAGGATATCGACCGGCATGCCCGCATTGCACAGCGATAAGAGGAAGCAACCATGTCCAGCCAATCACTGAACCTGTTTTCATTCCGCGGGAATATACGGATTCTCCACCTCACCTGGGTGGCATTTTTCATCAGTTTTTTTGCCTGGTTTAACCACGCGCCCCTGCTGATGGCAATCTCCGCTAGCCTGTCGTTAAGCCCCGGGCAGGTAAAGACGCTGCTGATACTGAACGTGGCACTGACCATTCCCGCGCGTATCGTGATCGGAATGCTCACCGACCGCTATGGCCCACGCTTGACCTACTCCATACTGCTGGCAGTTGGCAGCATTCCCTGTTTTATTTTCGCCCTCGCTGACAGCTTCGTGCAGGCGGCCCTGGGCCGCCTGCTCCTCGGTTTTATCGGCGCTGGCTTTGTGGTGGGGATCCGCATGGTTTCCGAATGGTTCCCGGCCCGACAGCTGGGCACGGCTGAGGGAATCTACGGCGGCTGGGGTAATTTCGGCTCGGCGGCGGCAGCCATAACCCTGCCCACGATTGCCCTCCTGTTCGGCGGTGATGATGGCTGGCGCTACGCAATCGGCCTCACCGGCGTACTCGCGCTGGGATACAGCTTTGTGTACTACCGCAGTGTGACCGACACCCCCAAGGGATCGACTTACTTCAAGCCGCGCAGGATGGGCGGCATGGAGGTCACCAGCCGCGGCGACTTTGCCCTGCTGCTGGTGATGAAACTGCCGCTGTACGCCGCCCTGGCCCTGCTCACCTGGAAGCTATCCCCCGCCGGAGTAGCCTTGCTGGACGGAACCTGGGCCAGCCTGGTCTATACGGCGCTGGTACTCCTCTATGTCCTGGACGCCCGCCGTTGCTGGGAAATCAACCGCGAGGTACTGCAGACACCACCGGCGCCCGCGCATCGATACCAGTTCAAGCAGGTCGCGATCCTCAACCTGCTCTATTTCGCCACCTTTGGCTCTGAGTTGGCGGTAGTCTCCATGCTACCGCTGTTTTTTTCCGAAACCTTCAGCCTCGACCCGGTGCGGGCCGGGCTGCTGGCCTCCGGATACGCCTTCATGAACCTGGTGTCCCGCCCGGTGGGCGGCCTTTTCAGTGACAGGTTCGGTCGCCGGGCCACGCTCCAGGTCCTGGTACTGGGCCTGATGGCGGGTTACCTGGCGATGAGCCAGATCGACAGCACCTGGCCACTGCTACTGGCCGTGGCCGCCGCCATGGGCTGTTCCTTTTTCGTGCAGGCCGGTGAGGGTGCGGTCTTCGCCGTGGTGCCCCTGATCCAGCGGCGCCTTACCGGGCAGATTGCCGGCATGACAGGCGCTTACGGCAATGTGGGGGCAGTGTTTTACCTGACGGTATTGAGCCTGGTTTCCTACGAGGCCTTCTTCCTGGTGATTGCCGCCACCGCGCTGGTGGGCTTTGCCGTGCTCCTGCTGATGGAGGAACCGCAGGGGCAGATGGCGGAAGTGCTGCCGGATGGCAGCGTCTCACTGATCGATGTGACCTGAATACCATGCCTTCCGCGACCGACACGCACGTCCCGCAAGGCACAGACAGCCGAGCCAGGGCGGATGACAGGCGGCAGGAAGCGCTGGTCATGACCAGCGCTTCCTGTGCCGGACGGCGGGTCCATAACGATGATGCATGTGCGGTCTGTGCGCCCAGTGGCTCCGCACGCCTGTTCCGCGGAGCCCTGGCAGCGGTCGCAGACGGGGTTGCCAGTGCCGAAGCCGGCGGTGAGGCGGCGCGCGCGGCGATCAGTGGGTTCCTGTCCGACTACTACAGCACGCCCGAAACCTGGTCCGTCAAACAGGCGGCCGCGCGGGTGCTGCACGCACTGAACAGCTGGCTCTACCGCCAGGGCGGCGGCAGCCGGGAACTCCGCCAGGGCTGGCTGACCACATTTTCCTGCGTGATTTTCAAGGGCGCCAGTGCCCACCTGATCCATATCGGCGACTCCCGTATCTACCGGTTGCGCGGCGACACCCTGGATTGCCTTACTTGTGACCACAGCCGCGCTTTAGGACGCAACCGCACCTTCCTGGCCCGCGCCCTGGGTATGGACGCCCATATTGAGGTGGACTACCGCTGTGAGCAGCTGGAGCAGGGCGATATCTTCCTGGTCTGCAGCGACGGGGTGCACGACTACCTGGCCCCGGCGCGCATCGCGACAATACTGCGAGCACAGACCGACGACCCCGCCCGGGCACTTCTGGACGCGGCGCTCGCTGCCGGTTCGGAAGACAACCTGAGCGCAGCCGTGGTCCGTGTCCGGGTGTGCCCGAAACCGGAAAGCGAGGACCTGCTGGGGCAGCGCGACAGGCTGCCCTTCCCCCCGGACCTGCGCCCCGGCAACCGGCTCGATGGTTTCCTGGTCCTGCAGGAGCTGCACGCCAGTGCCCGCAGCCAGCTCTACCTGGCCCGCGATACCGGCAGTGGTGCCCTGCGTGTCATCAAGACACCGTCGGCCAATTTTATTGATGACCCGGCCTACATAGAGAACTTTATTGCCGAGGAATGGACCGGCAGGCGGCTGGATCACCCGGGTATCGTGCGCATCTATGCCCCACCGGCGTCTCAACAGTTCCTCTACCACGTGATGGAATATGTCGAGGGCCAGAGCCTGCGCCAGTGGCTGGAACTGAACCCGGCGCCGCCAATCGAGCAGGTGCGGGAACTGGTGCAGCAACTGGTCAGTGCACTGCGACGATTGCAACGGATGGAGATTATCCACGGCGACCTGAAACCCGAGAACATCATGATCTCCGCCGACGGACGCCTGAAGCTGGTCGACCTGGGCGGCGCAAATGCGGCAGGACTCAGGGAGCACCTGCACCATCGCAGCGACCGGGTCCCGGGAAGCAAGAATTATATTGCTCCCGAATACTTTCTCGGCGATGCCGCCAGTCACCGATCAGACATTTTTTCCCTCGGGGTAATCACCTATGAGTTGCTCACTGGCCATTATCCCTATCGCGAGCGAGCAGGCGACCGGCTTTACCGGCTGCACAACTACAGCGCGCTCCACTATCGGCCAGCCAGGAATCACCGCCCGGAGTTACCGTTGTGGATCGACAGGGCCCTGCAGAGGGCCTGCCATCCCAACCCCCGCCATCGCTACGCGGCCCTGTCGGAGTTTGTCCACGACCTGCACACACCCAACCCCGAGTTCACCCACGCGGACAGCGCGCCACTGATGGAGCGCAACCCGCTGCTGTTCTGGCAGCTCGTAGCACTGCTGTTACTGCTCTCGCACCTGCTGCATTTCCTGCAGTGACAAACCGGAACAAAACCTTGCGCAACACCCTGCCGGCACCAACGCGGTGCAACCCGGCCGCCCCTGCACCAGCTTGCCGCACACCAGTCACAGGCAGCAGCGGCAAACCCGCATAAACCGGTGAGACGCGTTTGGCACAATCCTTGAATCCCTGATTACACCAATACAGAAAATCCCTTACGAGGCAACGGCGCCTGTACCCTTCGGCAGAAGGGGTAGAGGCCGTGCCTACACCACCCTCCCCGCCCCACCCTGCCGGATCATTCAGAGACAACACGGCAGGAACTCACATGGTTGAACCGCGGGCTAAGCAAAAACTAATCGTTATCGGCAACGGAATGGTGGGCCACCATTTCCTTGAGCAGCTGGCTGCGCGCCCCGAGAACGCACTGTTCGAGGTCACCGTCTTCTGCGCCGAGCCACGACCGGCCTACGATCGCGTGCACCTGTCTGAATATTTTGCCGGCCGCAGCGCCGACGACCTGGCGCTGGGCAGGATCGACCAGTACCGCGACTGGGGCTACGACCTGCTACTGAACGATGCCGCAGTCTCCATCGACCGGGAAAAGCGGACCGTAACTTCCGCCAGCGGTGTGGAGAAAACTTATGACCGCCTGATCCTGGCCACCGGCTCCTACCCGTTCGTACCACCGATTCCCGGCCATGAGCACGGGAAATGCTTCGTTTACCGCACGCTTGAGGACCTGGACGCGATTCGCGCGGCCAGTGAAAACGCCACCACCGGCGTCGTTGTCGGCGGTGGCCTGCTGGGGCTCGAAGCTGCCAACGCGCTGAAAGAACTGGGACTGGAAGCCCACGTAGTGGAGTTCGCCCCGGGCCTGATGGGTATCCAGCTGGATGAGGGCGGTTCCGGACTGCTGAAAGACAAGATTGAGGACCTGGGCGTAACTGTCCACACCAGCACCGCTACCGAACTGATCGAGGAAGTAGACAGCGGTCGCCTGCGTATGCAGTTCAAGGATGATCGCGAACTGGTCACCGACCTGATCGTTTTCTCCGCCGGTATCCGCCCCGAAGACAAGCTGGCACAAGCCGCCGGACTGCAACTCGGTGAGCGCGGCGGTATCGTGATCGATGAATCCTGCCGCACATCCGACGGGAATATCTTCGCCATTGGCGAGTGTGCGCTGTACGAAAACTTCATCTATGGCCTGGTGGCTCCCGGTTACACCATGGCCCGCAATGTGGTCTCCCTGCTCTGCGGTGAGGAGGCCAGCTTTACCGGTGCCGACATGAGCACCAAGCTTAAACTGCTGGGCGTCGAGGTAGGATCCATCGGCGATGCCCACGGTCGCGCCGAGGGCGCCGCAGCAATCACTTTTGTCGACGAACAGAGCGGCATCTACAAACGCATAATTACTGACGGCGACGGCAGGAAGCTGCTGGGCGCCGTGCTGGTGGGTGACACCGGCGACTACGACCAGCTGCTGCAGTATCACCTGAACGATATCGACCTGCCGGAGCACCCGGAGCAACTGATCCTGCCCGCCGCGGACGGCGACGCCCCCACACTCGGTGCCGGGGCACTGCCCGCAACCGCCACCATCTGCTCCTGCCACAATGTCAGCAAGGGCCAGATTGTCGATGTGGTGCAAGGGGGTTGCTGTTCACTGGGTGAGGTCAAGGATGTCACCAGGGCATCTACCGGCTGCGGTGGTTGCTCCGCGCTATTGAAAAACGTTGTCGACGAGGAGCTCGCGGCACTGGGCATGGAGGTCAACAACCACCTGTGCGCGCACTTTGAATTTACCCGCCAGGAGCTGTTCCATATTGTCCAGGTGGAAGAAATCCGTACGTTCGAGGACCTGTTGCAGAAGCATGGCAGCGGTCGCGGCTGTGAAATCTGCAAGCCCACCGTGGCCTCCATCCTCGCCTCCCTGTGGAATGACCATATCCACCACAGGCCCCATGTGGGCCTGCAGGACACCAACGACACCTTTATGGCCAACATGCAGAAGAACGGCAGCTACTCGGTGGTACCGCGGGTACCCGGGGGCGAAATCACCCCGGACAAGCTGATCGTGCTGGGCCAGGTGGCCAAGAAATACGACCTCTACACCAAGATCACCGGCGGCCAGCGCGTCGACCTGTTCGGTGCCCGGCTGGAACAGTTACCCGAGATCTGGCGGGAGCTGATTGAGGCCGGCTTCGAAACCGGGCACGCCTACGGCAAGTCACTGCGCACGGTGAAGTCCTGCGTGGGCAGTACCTGGTGCCGCTTCGGGGTACAGGACAGTGTTGCCATGGCCCTGCATATCGAGAATCGCTACAAGGGATTGCGTTCACCGCACAAGATCAAGATGGCGGTATCCGGGTGCACCCGCGAATGTGCCGAGGCGCAGAGCAAGGATGTGGGCGTAATCGCCACCGAGAATGGCTGGAACCTGTTTGTCTGCGGCAATGGCGGCATGCGCCCGCGCCACGCGGACCTGTTCGCCACCGACCTGGATGACGAGACCCTGGTGCGCTATATCGACCGCTTCCTGATGTTCTATGTCCGCACCGCCGACAAGCTGCAGCGCACTTCAGTGTGGCTGGAAAACCTCGAGGGCGGGCTCGACTACCTGCGCGAGGTCATCATTGACGACAAGCTGGGCCTTGGCGAGGAACTGGAGGTGCAGATGGCGAACGTGGTCGGCACTTACCAGTGTGAATGGAAAACGGCCATCAACGATCCGGAGATGCTCAAGCGCTTCCGCCAGTTTGTGAATACCGACGAACCGGATGAAAAAATCGTTTTCGTGGAAGAGCGTGGCCAGCCACGACCCGCCCGTGAAGAAGAGGTCGTAAAGATCGCCGAGCCCGCTTGAGCGCGGCTGTTTTCCAGCAAACTGCACCAAAACGGCGCAATTAAATAAATTTTCGAATTTTGCTGCACAATCATTGCATTCTGGAGTATAAATAATGACAGAAGTTGCCATAACCCCCACTCCATGGCAGCCGGTCTGCCAGCGATCAGACCTGGTTGCCGATTCCGGAGTGTGTGTTCTCGTAGGCGATGTTTCTGCGGCCGGGCCATTAGCGCCCCGCAGGAGCATCGCCTTATTTTTTATTCCCCATGCCGAGCAGCAGCTCTACGCCATCGACAACTGGGACCCGATCGCCGGTGCCGGCGTGATTGCCCGGGGCATTATCGCCGAGATCGATGGTGAACTGACGGTTGCCTCGCCCCTCTACAAGCAGCATTTCCGCCTGCGCGATGGCCAGTGCCTGGAGGATCCGGGCATCCGCCTCGACACCTTTGCTGCCGCATTTGATGGCGATACCGTCGTCATCGCCAGCATGCCGGACTCGCCCTGACCATGGCACCGCGGGAGCTTCTCCGCGCGCACCGGACGTGCACCACCTGTCCCTACTGCGGCGTGGGTTGCGGGGTGGCCGTAACCCGTGAGGCAGGCGACGACGGCGAAAACACCAGTGCCTGCGGCGATGAGCAGCACCCGGCCAACCTGGGGCGATTGTGCGTCAAGGGCTCGGCACTGGCAGAGACACTGGGTGACCGGGACCGGTTGTTGAGGCCGCGCCTGCGCGGCGCAGATTGCGACTGGGAGACCGCCATGGACTTTATGGCGGCGCGCTTTGCCGAAACCATTGCCGAGCACGGCCCGGACTCGGTCGCGTTCTACCTTTCCGGGCAGCTGCTCACCGAGGACTACTATGTTGCCAACAAGCTGATGAAAGGTTTCATCGGCAGCGGCAATGTGGATACCAATTCCCGCCTGTGCATGTCCTCGGCAGTGGCCGCCTACAAGCGCGCCCTGGGTGCAGACGCCGTTCCCTGTAATTACGAGGACCTGGAACAGGCCGACCTGGTGGTGCTGGTGGGCTCCAATGCTGCCTGGACCCACCCGGTGCTGTTCCAGCGCATGCAGGCGGCGCAGACGAGGCTGGTGGTCATTGACCCGCGCGGCACCGCTACCAGTGATATGGCAGATATGCACCTGGCCATTGCCCCGGGCAGCGACGCGGCCCTGTTCAGTGGCCTGCTCAACTACCTGGCGACAACCGGTTGCCTGGACCGCGAGTTTATCAACCAGCACACCAGCGGTTTCGAGGGAGCGCTGGCCGCGGCAGCTGACTGGCCGCTGGAAAAAACCGCCCAGGCGTGCGGCCTGCATACCGGGGAAGTGCGGGCATTTTTCCAGGCGTTCGCTGAGACCGACAGGACCGTCAGTTTTTACTCCCAGGGCGTCAACCAGTCCAGCAGCGGCACCGACAAGAACAACGCAATTATCAATTGCCACCTGGCCACCGGCCGTATCGGCCGGCCCGGCTGCGGCCCCTTTTCGATTACCGGACAGCCCAACGCCATGGGCGGCCGTGAAGTGGGAGGCCTGGCCAATATGCTCGCCGCGCATATGGATTTCCGCGCCGACCATATCGACCGGGTCGGCCGCTTCTGGCAGGCGGAAAATATCGCCCGGCGACCGGGCCTGAAGGCGGTGGACCTTTTTCGCGCGGTAGAGTGCGGCGAGATCAAGGCCATCTGGATCATGGCAACCAATCCCGCAGTAAGCATGCCCGATGCCGGCCGCGTCACCCGGGCACTGCAACAGTGCCCGCTAGTGGTGGTGTCCGACTGCGTCGCTAATACTGATACCGCGCGCTGTGCTGACCTGCTGCTGCCGGCCACCACCTGGGCGGAAAAGGACGGCACCGTCACCAATTCGGAGCGCCGTATATCCCGGCAACGCAGCTTCCTGCCCGCGCCCGGGGAGGCCCGGCACGACTGGCAGATCATCTGCGACCTGGCGGAACGGCTCGGCCACGGCGACGCGTTCCGCTACCAGAAGCCAGTGGAAATATTTCGCGAGCACGCCGCCCTGTCCGGGTTCGAGAACCGGGGTGAGCGGGCCTTCGATATCTCTGCGCTGGCCGGGATTACACCGCGCCAATACGACCAACTGGCACCGCTGCAGTGGCCGGTCAACCGGGACAACCCCGCCGGAACTCCACGTCTGTTCACCGATCGGCGATTCTTTACCGACTCCGGCCGCGCCCGCTTCGTGACTATTGAACCCCGCGCACCTACCCAGCGCCGCAGCGAGTCGTTTCCCCTGTGGCTCAATACCGGTCGCCTGCGCGACCAGTGGCATACGATGACCCGCACTGCGCGCGCCAGAAAATTGCTGGATCATACCGAGCTACCAGAGCTGCGACTGAGCCCGGCGGATGCCAGCACTTACCAGGTCGAGGATGGCCAGCTGGCGGAAATTGCCAGTAGCCACGGCCGGATGCGCGCACGGGTGCTGGTCGATGCATCGCAGCGGGCCGGTGAACTGTTTGCACCGATTCACTGGAGCGAGAGCCTGGCCGGCCTCAGCCGCGTCAGCGCACTGGCGGGGGCGGTGACCGATCCCCATTCCGGACAGCCCGAATTCAAGCAGGTGCCGGTACAGCTTCACCCGCTCAGGGCAAAAGCTTACCTGAGCCTGGCCTGCCCCCCTGCCACTGCCGCCCGTGTCGGTGGCCTGCTGGAGGACATGACGGCCTCTGGCGAGCTGCTGCACTGGTACCGTGTTCCCTGTGAGGGCGGTGATCGCTTCGAGCTGGCCCTGTCGCTGCCGACAGACTGTCGCGCTCTGGCCCGGCAGCTGGTTCCCGAAGACAGCGTGCCACTGCGCTGGCAACGACTGCAGCTGCTGCAGTCGGAGCGCTGGCTGGTGCATACGGATACCCTGCAACTGCTGCTGTTCAGTGCCAGCCACTGGCGCCAGCTGCCGGACCGCAGGGCAATGGAACGATGGCTACTGCAACCGCTGCCCGATCAGCCGGCTCAGCTGTTGCGACGGGCTGCGCCGGCGTCCGCGATGGTCTGCAGCTGCATGCAGGTTTCCCGGGAGCAGATCGAAACTGCAATCAGTGACGGCGCCGCCAGCGTGGAAGCACTCGGCGAGCAGCTGGGCTGTGGCACCAATTGCGGCTCCTGCAAGCCCGAGCTCGCGGCACTGTTGCGAGCGCAGGCCCGGGATGTTGCCTGACCCATCCACCAATTTTCTTTTTCCGGCAATCGCGCTAAGGTCATGGGAAGAGCAGAATAAAGCCGTAACCCTGAGAAGCTGACAGTCCCATGACCATCGATTCCTGCCTGACCACTGGCCTGATTACCGTAGAGCAGGCGCGCGAAGCACTCCTGCAGACCATTACCCCGCTGCGGGAAACCGAAACCCTGCCGCTGGGCGAGTGCTGCGGCCGCGTGCTGGCAGAGCGCGCGCCGGCACAGGTTGACCTGCCCCCCTGCGACAATTCGGCCATGGATGGTTATGCCCTGTGCGGCGAGGCGCAACGCTATGAGCTGGTCGGCAAGAGCCTGGCCGGCCATCCCTTCACTGGCACCCTGCTCGCCGGCCAGTGTGTGCGCATCACGACCGGCGCCGCCCTGCCCCCTGGCGCCGACCGGGTGGTGATGCAGGAGCACGCCCGGGTTCATGGCGACGCTCCCGGAGATTCGGCGCCTGGACAAATACTGGTCCCCGAGACGGTTCCCGCCGCCGGCAGCCATATCCGCCGCCGGGGCGAGGATGTCCGCTGTAGCGATACGCTGGCGGCACCGGGCCGGGCAATCACCGTGCCGGATGTTGCCCTGCTGGCGGCCGCCGGTGTAAGGGAGCTGGTAGTGATGCGCCCGGTGCGCGCGGCGCTGCTGTCCGTGGGCGACGAGCTGCGACCACCGGGAACCCCCGCTGCAGATCTCGGCCCCGGCGAAATCTACGACAGCAACCGTATCGCCCTGGACGCGGCCCTGCGGCAGCTGGGTATCGAGACCATCGATATCGGCTGCCTGCCAGACTGTCCCGACAGTATTCGCGCCGCTTTCGAGCGCGCCCGCGACTGTGCCGATATAGTCATCACCAGCGGCGGGGTGTCGGTGGGTGAAGCCGACTATACCCGGGCGGTACTCGAGCAACTGGGGCAACTGGACCTGTGGCGACTGGCGATCAAGCCGGGCAAACCCTTTGCCTTCGGACGCTTACCGAAAGCCGGGGGCGAGACGCTGTTTTTCGGCCTGCCGGGCAACCCGGTCTCCGCCCTGGTAACCCTCTACCAGCTGGTCCTACCGGCGCTGGAAAAGTTGCGGGGCGTTGCCGACAGCGAGCGGCGGGCACCCTTCCAGGGCCGTGCACGCCTGCTCAACCCGATTCGCAAGTCACCGGGACGGACCGACTACCAGCGCGGTTTCACCTACCGCGACAGTGATGGCCTGCAGGTGGTGGAAAGCACCGGCATACAGGGCAGCCATATCCTGTCGGGACTCTCCCGCGCCAACTGTTTTATCGTGCTCGCGCGGGAAAGCGGCGACCGCGACACCGGTGACTGGGTCACCATCGAGCCCTTCCGGCCGCCCCTGGGATAGCCGATATGTTCCGTATCCTGCAGATCGACCATGTTGTCCTGCGCGTGACCGACCTGGAAGCAATGCGGGATTTTTATGTCGACGTACTGGGTTGTGTCCCGGAGCGGGAAGAGCCGCACATCGGCCTCTACCAGCTGCGCGCGGGCAGCAGCCTGATTGACCTGGTACCGGTGGACAGTGAACTGGGACGTGCGGGCGGAACAGCCCCCGGGCGGTCGGGCCATAACCTGGACCACCTGTGCCTGCGGATCGAGCCATTTCACGCCGCCGCCCTGGTCCGCCACCTGCGTGCCTGGAATATCGAACCGGGCCCGGTTGAATACCGCTACGGCGCCGGTGGCCAGGGACCCTCACTCTATATACGCGACCCCGAGGGCAACACGGTGGAGCTGAAGGGAAACGTAACTGAGAGCTAAGATAAACGCTGCACAGGGGTTGAGACTGCCAGGGTTTGCCGCCTATATTCCCCCGGTGGTAAACCGCCAACTGCACATTCAGAACAGGAGAGCCCGAATGCACAGTGAAACCGTGGAGTACACAGTCGATAGCGAATCTTTCACCGGTTACCTTGCCTGGGACGACAGCTCCAGTGGCAAGCGACCCGGCATCCTCGTTATTCACGAATGGTGGGGCCACAACGATTTTGTCCGCGAGGAGGCCGACAAGCTCGCCGCCGCCGGTTATACCGCCTTTGCCGTGGATATGTTTGGCACCGGCAAGCAGGCCGACAATCCGGACGATGCGGGCGCATTGATGAACGCTGCACTCGAGGCACCAGGCGCCATCGAACAGCGATTCCGCAAGGCGATGGAAATCCTGCAACAACACGACTCCGTCGACTCGCAACATATCGCCGCCCAGGGATACTGTTTCGGTGGCGCAGTGGCGCTGAATATGGCCCGCCTGGGACTGCCGCTGCAGGGCGTGGTCAGCTTTCACGGCGCACTGGAGAGCGATATCCAGGTGGAACCCGGCAGCGTCAAGGCGCAACTGCAGGTCTATACCGGCGGCGCCGACGACATGATCCCGCCGGCACAGGTAGCCGCATTTGTCGAGGAAATGCAGAAAGCCGGGGTGAAATTCGAACTCACCAGCTATCCCGGCGTAAAACACGGCTTTACCAACCCCGCTGCTACCAGCCGGGGGGAAAAGTTCGGCATTCCCCTCGCCTACAGCGATGAGGCGCGACAGGATGCCTGGAGCGGCGCCATGGCGTTTTACCGCAAGCTGTTTGGCTGACAGGGTGAAATTCCAGCGGGCGCGCCGGGTGCAGGTTCCCGTGAGCGCCCGCAAGCGAAAGGAAGCCGACCTGAGGACAGTTGCATCATTCTTGAAGTCGCCCAGCTGGATATCCGGCCCGGCCAATGCGACGCCTTTGAAGCCGCGTTCAAACGCGCGCAGGCGATCATCTCCAGCATGCCGGGCTATCTTTCCCACCAGCTGCAGAAATGCATTGAGAAGGATCATCGCTACCTGCTGCTGGTGCAGTGGGAAACCCTAGAGGACCACACTGAGGGCTTCCGCCAGTCGCCCCGCTACCAGGAGTGGAAAGCGCTCCTGCATCATTTCTATGAGCCATTTCCCGATGTAGAGCATTACCAGTTGATGCGCGAGCAATCCACTGGCTGACAGCCACTGGCCGCGGCCTACCCCCGCATCAGGTAGCGGGCTCCGGCTCCCTCTTTCCCGGCTTCGTCGCCGGGGTTCCACATCGGGCAGGTTTCCAGTGACAGGCAACCACAGCCGATACAACCATCCAGCCGATCCCGTAGGCCCCGCAGCTGCTCAATGCGGCGATCCAGCTCTGCACGCCACTTTGCTGACAGCCGTTGCCAGTCGCGCTTGTTGGGCGTACGAGCGTCCGGCAGCTCATCCAGTGCTGCCCTGATTTCCGCCAGGGAAACTCCCATACTCTGCGCCACCTTGATCACCGCCACCCGTCGCAGGACATCCCGGCTGTAACGGCGCTGGTTACCGGCAGTGCGCCAGCTCCTGATCAATCCCCGGCTCTCGTAGAAATGTAGCGTGGACACCGCCACCCCGCTGCGCCGGGCCACCTCCCCGACACTTAGTTCCCGCGCCGCACGCGACGATTTATCCCCCATGGGCATCCTCCCGCTAATCCCGGATGGCGTTGCTGATCGCTACCGGGAATTTTGGAATCCAGGCATTGACCTCAAGTTTACTTGAGGTTTTACACTGCTCCGCACCAGATGACAAGGACATGGAGAACAACGATATGATGGAAGGTATGGCTACCCATAAAGGCCCGGGCAACCAGGGGCACAAGAATCCAAAGCGGGACCGTAACGGGATACCGGTGGCACCAACACCGTACCGGGAAAACGGGGCTGATTCCGGACAGGCAGGGAAGGCTCCGGTAAACTCCCGCGAACGCGTTCAGCGATTCACGGCGGCGATCGGCAGGGCCGCATTGCGCCTGACGGTGCGCTGGGCAACCAGGGCTCAGGCGGCCAGCCCGCGCGGACCCTGGATCCCGAAGTGAGCGGATCCCCAAACAAGCCACCCACAAGCAAGGAGTTTCTGTGGAACCCATTATTTCGGCCAGGGGTGTTGGCAAGACCTACCAGGGAGGCTTTACCGCCCTGCGGGATGTCGACCTGGATATACGGCGGGGAGAGATCTTCGCCCTGCTCGGCCCCAACGGCGCGGGCAAGACCACGCTGATCAGCATCATCTGCGGCATCGTCAACCCATCGAGCGGCACGGTACTGGCAGACGGGCACGATATCATTCGCGACTACCGCGCCGCCCGCAGCAAAATCGGGCTGGTGCCGCAGGAACTTTCCACCGATGCCTTCGAGAGTGTCTGGGCCACCGTCAATTTCAGTCGCGGCCTGTTTGGCAAGGCACCCGATCCGGAATATATCGAGAAGCTACTGCGCCAGCTTTCCCTGTGGGAGAAAAGGGACAGCCGCATCATGGCCCTTTCCGGCGGCATGAAGCGCCGGGTAATGATCGCCAAGGCACTGTCCCACGAGCCCAAGATCCTGTTTCTCGACGAGCCCACCGCCGGGGTCGATGTGGAGCTGCGCCAGGATATGTGGCAGATGGTGCACGGCCTGCGGGAATCCGGGGTGACAATTATCCTCACCACCCATTACATCGAGGAAGCCGAGGAAATGGCCGACCGTGTGGGTGTGATCAACCGGGGCCGCCTGGTGCTGGTGGACGACAAGCGCACCCTGATGCAGAAAATGGGCGAAAAGGAACTGCGACTGCAACTGGCCCGCCCGATGAATGCACTGCCTGAGGCCCTGGCCGGCCTGCCGGTGGAGCTGGGTGAGGACGGCCAGCAACTTATTTATCACTTCGATATCAGGAGTGAGGATACCGGCATTACCGAATTCCTGCGCCGGCTGAATGACGCCGATATTGATTTCCGCGACCTGCACACCCGGGAAAGTTCACTGGAGGAGATCTTTGTCGGGCTGGTCAAGGGCGCACGAGAGGAGTCAATGGAAGAGGAGTCACAGCCATGAACTGGTACGGAATTCGCGCCATCTACAAATTCGAGATGGCACGCACCTGGCGAACCCTGATGCAGAGTATCGCCTCACCGGTGCTGTCGACCTCCCTCTACTTCATCGTATTCGGTGCTGCTATCGGCTCCCGCATGGGTGACATCGACGGCGTCAGTTACGGTGCCTTTATCATTCCCGGGCTAATTATGTTGTCGCTTCTGAGCGAGAGCATCTCCAATGCCTCGTTCGGGATCTTCTTCCCCAAATTCTCAGGCACCATTTATGAGGTCCTCTCGGCGCCGGTGTCGGCGTTTGAGGTAGTAGCGGGGTACGTTGGGGCCGCAGCCACCAAGTCGATTATCCTCGGCGGGCTGATCCTGCTGACCGCTCGCTTCTTTGTCGACTACGATATCCTGCACCCGTTCTGGATGCTCGCCTTCCTGGTGTTGACCGCCGTCACTTTCAGTATGTTCGGCTTTATCATTGGCATCTGGGCCGATGACTTCCAGAAACTGCAGATTATCCCGCTGATGGTGGTAACCCCGCTGACGTTTCTCGGCGGGGCCTTTTACTCCATCAATATGCTGCCGGAATTCTGGCAGAAGGTGACGCTATTCAATCCGGTGGTCTACCTGATCAGCGGCTTTCGCTGGGCCTTCTATGGCGTGTCCGATGTCAACGTCGTCATCAGCCTGGGAATGACCCTGCTCTTCCTGCTGCTTTGCCTGACCGGTGTCTGGTGGATATTCCGTACCGGCTACCGGATCAAGACCTGAATAGAAAATGGCGGCCTGCGCCGCCACTTTCTCCTTCCAGCAAATCCCCGGACTAACGGGCCAGGGAGTCATAGACTATGCCGGTCCAGACATCCGGCTTCATAAACCCCTGCCCGTACTGGTCGTCGTATTCCCGGGTAGGCTGCGCCGCAATCACCTCCTCACGACTCATTCCCTGGTCCACCAGCGCCTGGATCTGGTTACGCAGTTTTACCAACAGGTCCCGCTGGGCTTTCAACTCAGCCTTGTTGCTGAGGGGCCCGTGCCCGGGAATGATTCTGGTTGAATCATTCGCCAGGGACAATACATTATCCATCGCAGCCACTACACCATCCACGGAACCGCCGGAGGACAGGTCGATAAACGGGTAACTGCCGTTAAAGAAAGTATCCCCCATGTGGATCACATTGGCATTCCTGAAGTGCACGATGGAGTCTCCGTCGGTATGCGCCGGGTCCACATGCTGCACGTGCACATCCTCGCCGTTCCAGTGAAACGTGGTCGCATCGGTAAAGGTGATTACCGGCAGGGCCTCCGCCGGGGACGCCGGCACCTTGCGGTCGAACAGCGTCATAAACTGCTCAGTGCTCATCCGCTTGCGCACATTCTCGTGTGCCACCACCAGTGCGCCTGCCTCTCCAAAGTTCTCATTACCGCCGGTGTGGTCGCCATGCCAGTGGGTGTTGACTACGAAGCGTACCGGCTTGTCACTGATTGCCGCCACCGCGGCACCAATGCGCTCGGTGAGTGGCGCATACTGGTCATCCACCATAAAGACGCCGTCCTCACCGGAGAAAACCGCGATATTGCCACCGGCGCCCTGCAGCATATGGATATGATCGGTGACTTTCTGGGTACTGATTTCAACTTCCGCGAAGCGATCCTGGGCCAGCGCCGTGGATACTGCCGTGGTCGCCAGGGTCCCGAGGATGCCCGCAGTAGCGGTTTTCAACAGACTACGCATTATGAACCTCCTGCTTATTATTGGATTCAATACGGTTGATATTTTTCATGATGTCGGGCCGGTCAGTAACAATACCGTCTACCCCGAGCCTGGTGAGGTGTGCCATCTGACCGGGCTCATTGATGGTCCATACGGATACGTGCAGGCCCAGCGCGTGGGCGGCCCGCAAGAACCGGGGGCCAATCACCGGCAGGCCAAAATATCGCAGCGGCAACTGCATGGTCTGGTAGGCGGGGCGCAAGAGTTTCTCCAATCCCAGCAGCTGGGCGGCATAGAACAGGATGGCATCCCCCATGGCAGCGCCGGTAGTGACCTCGGGGCATATCCGGCGAAATTCATCGATCACACGCTTATGGAAGGTGGAGACAATTACCCTTTGCTGATGGCCCGTTCGCCTGATTACTTCACACATGGCCCGGGCGGCGGCCAGGTCGTTGTTCTTTAATTCGATGATCAGGGGCATATCGGGGATAGCCTCGAACACTTCATCGATGGTACAGATTCTCAGCGGTGCATCGCGATAGGGATAATGCTCGCCGTCACGGGTCCAGCGCATGCCCAGGTCAAGCTGCTGTAGCTCCGCGAGGGTATGGTCGATCACACGGCCACTGCCACTGGTGATACGGTCCAGTTCCATGTCGTGCATCAGGACAAGGTGGCCATCCCTCGTCAGGTTCAGGTCCAGCTCTATGGCATCGACGCCCAGGCGGGACATCTCACGCATGTATAGAAGCGTGTTGCCGGGGAAAAGGCCACTGCCGCGCTCATCGCCGTGGGCAATCGCCATGGGAACCGGGGCATCAGGCAACTTTACCGTCAATGGGGGCGCGGGACGCCCCCGTGCGTAAAGCCAGAGTGCCGCCAATAGGCCGCAGAAAAGGACAAACCACAACATAGGGGCAGAAGGCCTCCTCACTTCATAACAGGAAAGGCCCTGGCAGCCATGGCCTCAGGGCAGGATTGCCTCGAGTTGGCCCAGGTCGTTCAGGACCCGCCAGGTGCCGCCAGTCTCCTCGACACGCTCCTGCCAGCGTGAAATACGTTCCAGGTATTCGTTCGGATCAACATTGTCACTGCGGAGCTTGGTGACGTTGAGCGCCACCAGATCGAATCCCTGCAGGTCCAGAGGCACATCGCGGTTATAGCCCGCCTTGATCTCTTCCTTCAGGTCGGAGAAGAGGAAGATTGTCTTGTGCCCCGGGTCCTTCTCATTGAGGAACTCGATCGCCTGCAGCAAGCCACCGGTAATATCGGTGTACTCCGCCGGCCGCGCGTCGTCCACGAACGTTGCCACCGACTGCTGGAATGCCTGCTTCTGGCGGTTGGTGACGCTGGGGCGGTCATCAAAAGTCACCTTGGCGTGGATATTTTTCTCGCTGAAGCTGGCCGTATTAATACTGGCCACGGCGAAGGTATCACCGGGCTGTAGCCTGGCCAGGGTGTAGTTGATCACCTGCTGGGCCTTGTCCAGCTCGCGGGTGTAGGTGCCCGAGGTATCCACCAGCATATAGATGCCGCGGTTATGCGCCCGGGACTCCCCACAGGCTGCCAGCAGTATTGTGGCCAGTGCCGTGACCAGCCCGACAATCATTGTCCATTGCCTGCTCATCCCGCCTCCTCCAGTGCCTTGCCCTGCTGGCCGGATTCGCGCCAACGCTCGAAACGGGCTTCCAGCCACAGGGGGAAGAAAATGACAATATCGTACAGACGGATCAGCATTGCGCTGCAGCGCAGCGATGCCGTCCCCAGCAGGCGCATAATCACCGACAGCGTGCGCAGCAGGAATGCAGCAAGCACGCCAATAACGGTCCGCGCCGAGGCAATAAAGTTCTCCAGTGGTATGGCGACAAACGTCAGGGCAAATGGCAGGATAAAGCCGAGTCCCATCTGGGCGGCGGTAGTAATCCAGTAGACCCCCTCGGTGGCTGCCGCCACTTCCTCCCCGCGCAATTGTGCGCTCACGGCCAGGTCTTCCTGCATCAGCACCTCGCGCATAAAGGCCAGGCCCGCCTCCACACAGGCCAGGAAAAACAGCAGAGCAAAAGCTACCCACATCATGCGCGTACGGAGCTTGTCATTAAGCGAACCGATGACCGGGAACAGGCGTGTGATCCGCAGGCACTCCATCAGGAAGAGTCCCATGGTGATTTCCAGCAGGATAATCACCAGGGCGGATATATCCGCCATCTTGAAATTACCGATATAGCTGGTGCCGCCCACCATCTCGGTCATGGGCCGCGCAATCAGGTGAAAATTGATCAGCGCGCCACCCACGGCGATTACCAGTACAAAAGCAGAAATAAAGAACTGGCTCATAGAGGAAGAGGAGAGTCCTCGCAGCGCCCGGTCGGTGCCCTGCTGGATCTCCTCGTAACGACGCATATGGCCGTCCAGGGCAGTCGCCCGGCGAATTACCGATTCCACATGCTTGTTCACCCGTCCCAGGCTTTTCAGGATCGAGCGCCAATGGGGCATCATGCGCTTGAGCAGCTGGTGGCGTTCACGGGCAGACTCGCGGTAGGCCTCCAGCGCCTTGGCCTCAGACTTGCGCATGGACTGGTGAATGATCTCGAGCACATCCCCGACTACCGGATCCTGCTTGGCCGGGATCTCGGAGACGGCCTTGATCGCCTTGGCCCAGTTAGTGGGCTCCGGCGGCACCTCGGCACTGCGCACATAATCCTCATCGATGGCAGTCAGCTGCTCACACAGCCGCCGGTGCAGGGCGGGGTATTGCGCCAGCTCCCGCTTCATGGTCGCTTCAATCCGGTCGAACTCCCGCTCCACATAGCGCTCGGCGGCTTCCTGGCCGGATGCCAGCAACACCTCGCGGTTACGCTGTTGCAGGCGCCGCTCCGCACCAGCCACCGCACTGGCCCCCATACGCAGGGACTGCTGGAAAAAGCGCCCGAGGGCACTGATGGCCTGATGCACCGGGCGACGCGCCACAAACAGGGCCACGAGTGCCAGGATGAACCACAACCAGAGCGGCAGACTGTCTATCATTTCCGTCACTTGCTCTCTCCTGTGTTTTTCTGGCGAAAAATTGATCACCCGCCGGTTACGACGGGCCCGGAGTCGCCAGAAAGCTCGAGAAACTACTCCGGATGTCAAAATACGACACTTTAGGTTTATGAACCAGTGCCGCGCGCCCGCGGGCTCCCGCAGCCCAGGGGTCGGACACCACGATCAAGGACGATGCCGCTCTCCCGTGTGTTACCTGACATTGCGACATTACCGCCCTGCTTGCCTGCCCGTATTGCCTCCCCCTGCCGACAACGTTTTCAGCTACACAGGCGCGCTTTGTCCTCACCATTGGAAAGGGGAGTGGCCGGGTTTGCTATGGATACACCTGCAGCGGCACAGTTCATTGCCGGCCAACAGTGCAATTACCTCCCCCGCCAGCGGGGACAAAATCCGTGCCCAAAGGCATACGGAAAAACCGAATCGACAGGCCTGTCAGGGACCTGAAGGGTACCTATTACGTTTGAGGCTAACAGGCCCTTTTTTAAAACCAAACCATTATCCCCCTGTAACCCCCTGTGACTCGCAAACCGGCAGGCACGGTCTACACTCCATACTAACTTCTCACCCGCTAAGTTTTTCGGCCTATCGAAAAATATTCGGTCGGAATTATGAGCGAGAAGCTCAAGCGAGCGGCAGAGGAGCGCAGACGTTCAATTTTCTGTCTGCTGTTGAAGACTGCGAAAGATTGAAATGGAATTTGAGGCGAAGTGATGGAAAATCCTATGCCGGCTCTTTTTTACAGCAACTCCGGCCTGCATGGAGAACTGCTGTTTTCCCTGGTTTCGGGGTCCCTCCCTTACAAATGGGAGAGGGCGGAGTTCGGCAAGCAACGTCACTGCCTGCCACATTACTTTGCCATCATTTTCGACTGTTCGCAGATCGCCGGCAATCAATACCAGGGCGCAACCCTTCGCTTTTTACTGTCGCTGAACCACCCGAAAATACTGCTCATCAATTATCCGCCTGACCTGGCCGACAACCTGACCGCACAGATTCGCAATCGCGGCATGCGATTCATTTGCGATTCCCACGGCAGCCAGGAAGTTCTGGTTGAGCGCCTTGCCAACGCCCTGCGCGAAGACGGCCGCGAAGAGCCGGCCGCGACCCATACCCCGCTGCTGACCCGACGGGAACAGGAAATACTGGCGCAGCTAACCTCCGGGGAATCGAATAGCGTCATTGCCACGCGGCTGCACCTGAGCGAACACACCGTCAAAAACCACATTTACAACATTTTCCGCAAGATCGGTGTCAAGAACCGTCTCCAGGCCAGCAACTGGGCAAAGCTGCACCTGGAAGGGGAGCGAATATGAGGCCACTGCCGGTGATGCTTGCCGTGCTCCTGAGCCTGCCTGTACTGGCACAGGACGACGAGCTGGAGGAGACCGTCAAGGCCGGCACCCTGGAAGAGTCGACCGGTCGTCTCGAGGATGAGATCAGTGGGTTCAATATCGACCAGACGATTACCCGGACCGGGCACGATTTCGCCCGCTATATGAGTGAGTACCGGAATTACCACTACCCGGACGCCCAATACAACCTCACCATCCGCGAAAGACCCTCGGCTCGGTGGGGCAACCTGATCTGGGTAACGTACAACTATAAAGTTGTATACCGGCGTTTTCTCCAGCCAAGAAACGCCGACGTGCAAAAACAGGCTGAACAGGCCGCCATACAGATTCATGAAATGGTGCAGAAAGAAAAGCTGCGCCAGGCACTGGAAGACCACTTTGACCTGGGAAAGGACGAATTTTAATGAAAGCAAAGTACATCGCTTGTTATTTCCTGGCTCCCGCCCTGACAGCCAGCTTTAACCCGGCCATTGCCACCGAATTGATTTACGAGCCAACCAATCCAAATTTCGGCGGCAACCCCCTGAATGGCAGTTACCTGCTGTCCAATGCACAGGCCCAGGATGACAACGAGGACCCGGATCGGCCTGAAGACCTGTTTGAGCAACCCAGTCCGCTGGACCGGTTCACAGATTCACTGGAGACCCGACTGCTCAACCAGTTACTGACGGATGTTGGTAATGGCAATAGCGGTGAACTGATCACCGACGATTTTATTGTGCAGATAGTGGATACGGATGGCGTCCTTACCATCCTGGTCACCGACCGGGACACAGGAGATGTGAGTGAAATCATAGTGAGTGGCCTGAACCCGACAAACTAAACGCTACCTAGCCTGGCCGAAGATAAATTCAATAATTCGCGATTCTCTATAGGAGAGATGTGCCATGCGAAAAATAATCAGCAAGTGTGGAGTGCCCCTGTTGGCGCTGGTTACAACATTGAGTGGCTGCACCCTGGTGAAGAGCACCAGCGATTCCCTGTTTGGCCCCGGACAGAATGACGCTGGCCTGACACCGAGGCACGCCACGTTCCGCGACCTTCTCAACCTGCCCGCACCCAAGGGCAAGATCCTGGTGGCGGTCTACAATTTCCGCGACCAGACGGGCCAGTATAAGCCAGCCCCTTCCAGCAGCTTTTCTACTGCGATTACCCAGGGTGGCGCGTCGATGCTGATGGATGTCCTCAACCAGTCGGGCTGGTTTATCCCGCTGGAGCGAGAAGGGCTACAGAACCTGTTGACGGAGAGGAAAATCATCCGCGCCGCGCAGAACAAGCCCAATATGCCCGCGAACAACAGTCATCCGCTGCCCAGTCTTGTCGCCGCAAACGTTCTGCTTGAAGGCGGCGTGGTCGCTTACGATACGAATATCCGTACCGGTGGTGCCGGTGCCCGCTACTTCGGGATTGGGCTGGATGACCAGTACCGGGTCGACCAGGTCACCGTCAACCTGCGGGCTATCGATATCCGCTCCGGTCGCGTATTGCACTCGGTACTGACCTCAAAAACGGTCTATTCGAAGGCAATCAGCGCGGATGTCTACCGGTTTGTGAGTTTCCGCCGCCTTCTGGAAATGGAAGCGGGAATGACACGCAACGAACCTGCACAGCTGGCCACCCTGTCTGCGATGGAGTCGGCCGTAATTCACCTGATCAGTGAAGGTATCGTTGCCAATTCCTGGGCACTGCAGAACCCGGACGAAATCAACAATGAGGTCCTGCAGTACTACCTGAATGAACCGGTCAGGTTCATGTGATGCCCCGACGGCATCCGGATTAACCAAGACAGAGATAAGTGAATGAAACTGTTCTGCCTGCATGGCAGCCGGCAGCGGCCCGCCCGGCTTTTTTCCCTGGCCATCGCCTGCCTGCTTTGTGCCGCGGCAATGACACAGGCGCAGGAACTGCAAGTCGCCGCTGAACTACCGACGCAAAGTGAGCTGGATGCAGCAACCGCTGTTTCCATCGCCAACCTGGCAGTAATTGTCCAGGACGGCAGTCTTAACACGCTGGACGGCCGCCAGGTTGGCGTGCTGAACTTTCTCTCGGCACTACAGCAGGGCAATCAGAACTTTCTCTCCGTAAACCAGTCCGGCATCGACAATGCGGCAATTGTCCGGCAATTGGGTGAGATCAACCTGGCGTACCTGCTACAGGTTGGCTATGAAAACCTGATTCAACTGGACCAGCTGGGCTTCGGGCACCGGGCGGGTGTCTCCCAGTATGGTATCCAGAACTCAGCCAACATCGAGCAGCTTGGTGCGGCACATAAAGTGGACATCTACCAGAGCGGTAATGGCCTGAGCACTTCCGTGTCACAGCAGGGCACCTCAATCACCACTGTCGTGAACCAATACAACTGAGCGGGCAAACACAAGCGGGGTCACGGAATGACAAGTTTCCACGGCGTAGTCCTGTTCTCGATGACGGTGATGACTGCATCGCTGGCAGCGGCGCAAAGCAACTCTATCGATCAGGAACAGGAGGGTTCCGGCAATTTCGCTTCTGCTGAACAGAGGCGCTCCAGTGCCCGGGGTAGTGCCATCGACCAGGACCAGGACGGCACCTACAACAGTGCCTATGCTGTACAGCAGAGTGAGCAGGGTGGCGAAATCCTGCAACTCCAGGAAGGTGGCCTCAATGAAGTCTATTCCCTGCAACAGTACGGGGACGACAATACCAGCATCCAGATACAACTGGGTGGACGTAATAGCGCATTGAACGTGCAACTCGCCAGTTATGGCAGCGAGACAATCACACGCCAGCGCGGCTTATCCAACAGTAGTGAAATCCGCCAGACACTGACAGTCCGCAACAAGGCACAGGTCGACCAGTCCGGTATCCTGCAGGATGCGAGTATCCGGCAATACGACAGCTATATCAGCACGGCATTTATCTCCCAGGCTGGCACCGATAACAATGCCGATATCGAGCAGTCCGGGATAGGCAACAGCGCGGTGGAAAGCCAGGCAGGTGAACTGAACCTCGCGGACACAGGGCAGGCGGGTTTTTTCAATAATGTCGATGTGACACAGGACGGTATCGCCAATCGTGCCCTGGCGGAACAGGACGAATGGTACAATAGTGCCGACATCACGCAGGGCGGCAACTTCAACGCTGTAACCCTGCAGCAGACCGGCGCCTATGGCCAGGGTGGAAGTCACCTGGCGATCATTTCCCAGGCTGGCAACCTGAATAGCGTGGGATTACTCCAGCAAGGGTTCTCTGCGACCGCCATCATCTCGCAGACCGGCGGCGGTAACACTGTGTCCCTGTCACAATAAACATCTTTACCCCCCGGACTAGCGCCCCCTCCTCCCATCCCCGGGAATGTCCCCCCGTTCGTCTCACTCACCTGATTGCGCCATATTCAACGTAAGCGGCTATTCATTCAACAGACTGATCAAAAAACGAACTTTTTTCCTAGTGTTTCGACACTTCCCTCCCATAGCGACATTCCGGCCAGCCAGCAAAACTGACAGTCGAGCGATCAAGTTTTGACCATAAAGATCGAAATTTGCTCGCCGAGCAGTGCCAGCTGATCCCAGGGATCTGCGGGCATGACTGGCAGGCGATCCATGCGCCTCCAGGGAAGGAATAGAGCCACATGGCTCAGGAGGATTTCCCTCCGATCAAAAAGGAATGCGCCGCTAGGCCAAGGGGCGTATTCCAGCCAGTAATAGCTGTACTGGTTTCTTAGCGTCAGAAGTAAAGGAGCAACTCATGAAGACGTTAACCCCGATCGCCGCCGCTGTACTGTTTGCTGTGAGCGGAACCGCACTTGCCGCAGGCAATACCGCCACACAGACCCAAATCGGCCTCGGCAATACTGCCGGCGCCTTCCAGATTGGCCCGGGAGTCGATGACAACACCATCGACCAGCTGCAGATCGGCATTGTCAACGATGCCGATGCTGTGCAGTTCGCTGGTGAGAACGACAGCAGCATTTCCCAGACCCAGGTTGGTATCGCTAACGATGCCTATTCACTGCAAGCATTCGGTGCGTTTAACAACGCTTCCGTACTGCAGGTTGGTATTGCCAACGATGGTGACACCTTCCAGCTGGGACAGCTGGGCAGTAACGCGCTTATTGTGCAGGTCGGTGCGGGCAACGAGGCAGACGTTCTGCAGGTCCTCGGTGCATTCAACACTGGCGTAGTACTCCAATCAGGCGCGGGTAACGAAGGTGAGGTGAACCAGTTCTTCAGCGTCGGCTCACTGGGTATCGTAAACCAGAGCGGACTGGCTAACGATGCCGATACCGACCAGGTAGGCCTGTTCAACTTCTCCGATACCACCCAGGTTGGCGTTGCTAACAATGCATGGGTCGATCAGGTAGGTATCCTCAACGTATCAGACGTTAACCAGTTCGGTCTGGCAAACACGGCTGACGTAGAGCAATTCGGTATCCTCAACAGCCAGACCACCAACCAGCTCGGTATCGTCAACTTTGCTGCGACCACCCAGGTGGGTCTGGGCCATATGTCCACAACCAACCAACTGGGTATCGCGAACGCGCACCTGACCTTCCAGTTTGGCTTCGCTGAAACAGCGATGGCCACCCAGGTTGGTCTGGGCAATTTCGGCGTGATCGTGCAGTAAAGCGATCCCCGGAAATAGCCAGCGTGACGCGGCTCCGCGCCCGTCACGCACCCACTGTCAGCGGCTTTTCACGGCCGCTGACTTTTACATGACTCAGGAGCAGAAAACCCTTACGGCCCACAAGGCCACTCAACCCACACCGTGAAGTAATCCTTTGAGGTGCGACGTAAAGGAGATGCGTGTGAAACCCTTCACTCCCATTGCGGCAGCTGTTCTACTGGCGACAAGCGGGTACGTCCTCGCAGCCAACAACACTGCCGACCTGTCACAGGATGGTGTCGCCAACAGTGCAGTGGCTGTCCAGGACAACCCAGCCACGATTGATAACACCATCATTCAGCGACAATCCGGTTTCTTCAATAGCGCCGAGGCAGTACAGGCTGGCGAAACCGGCAGCATGATCTACCAGGTCCAGGATGGCGCGCTCAATGACGCCTATTCGCTACAGCAAGGCGGCACAGGTAACACAGCGCACGTCAGCCAGTCCGGGATACTCAACCGTGCTTCGACATTCCAGATAGCCACAAGCAACAGCGAAGCTCGTATCGGCCAAACCGGCTTTGGCAACGATGCGTCAATCACGCAGGTAGATGGCAGTGGTAACGTGGCGGTCATCGAGCAGGTAGGTTCAGTGCATGGCGCGGCAATTGGCCAGTACGCGGCCTATGACTCCGAAGCCTATATTTTCCAGTCCGGTCAGGGTAACGAGGCATCAATTCTCCAGGCCGGTTCTGGACAATACGCCAGCATCGGCCAGGACGGCCTGCTGAATACGGCCAATATTACCCAGCTCGACCTGTACAACGAGGCAGAAATCTACCAGCAGGGGCTGGGTAACGAAGCCAACATCCTGCAGGCCTCCCAGTACAACCAGGCTGTCATCAACCAGAGCGGCCTGTTAAACCGTGCAGATATTTTCCAGTTTGGACCTGGTGGCAACCACCGGGCACTGGTGAACCAGTCCGGCGTACAGAACGAAGCACTGGTCATCCAGAACGGCTATTCGGAAACTGCCATCATCAACCAGGTTGGCGTAGGAAACTCGGCCAGCATCTTCCAGTAAGCATGGTCGCTTTCCAGGGAGAGGCCCACACCTGATAACCAGGGCCACCAAGCGCCGCCGCCCTGCCTGCGAAGTTCACTGGCAGGGCGGCGATTCCTGGTTCCGGGTGTCTCTCACGGGCGCTGTGGCTGTGACAGGTCCGCTTATCTGTTTGTCTCTACGCCGCCCGCGTCTGTTAACACTTTCTTCTCAACCAACTCCGTACTTCCTTCCCATGGCACCTCCACCAAGAACTGGCAACACTGTCATTTAGAAAGCACATTCATTGTCGAAACAGGCAGTACGACCCAATGAATCGAAGCAGTATCTGTACCCTGCAAGCGGATTGCCCCTTCCCCGGCCTGTCGTGCCGACAGGTTCCCCACCTGATTCCCAGTCTCAGCCCGGCTCCCCAGTGGACACGGATGGCCTGTGGCTGGAGCCCTCTATGGTGCTGAGTAAGGCACCATAAGAGATCGGTGCAAACTGGCACCGGTTTTACCAACGTCGGAAACTCAATGCAGTAATGGAGACACTCATGAAGACGTTAACCCCGATCGCCGCCGCCCTGCTGTTTGCTATCAGCGGCTCAGTCTTTGCCGCCGGCAATACCACCACACAGAACCAGTCTGGGGTCGGCAACAATGCTGCTGCCAACCAGACCGGCTTCCTGACCGTGAATAATACGATCACGCAGGATCAATCCGGCTTTTTCAATAATGCCTCGGCGACCCAGTCGGTGCAGTTCAACAGCTCCATCACCCAGGTGCAGGATGGTGCCCTGAACAATGCCGCGGCATTCCAGACTTTCGGTGCAGGCAACTCCGCCAACAGCATGCAGAGCGGGCTGCTCAATAACTCACTGACAGTGCAATCATTGCAGCTGGGCAGCAACTCAATGCATATGCAGGATGGCGCACTGAACAGTGCGGTCACAGTGCAGACCCTGGGTTTTGGTAACAACGCCAACATTAACCAGTCTGGACTGCTGAACTCGGCTTCAGTGACTCAGGTGTTCAGTTTCTTCAACACCGCCACCATCAACCAGACCGGCATCCTGAACAATGCCGATGCGCTCCAGAGCGGCCTTGGCCATACCTCAAGCATGACCCAGAACGGTATCCTCAATGATGCCGACACCCGCCAGTTCGGCTTCGGTAATGATGCGACCATTGCACAGAGCGGCATCGGAAACGAGGCAGATATCTCCCAGGCAGGTGTGAACAACGCTGCATTTGAAAGACAGGTTGGTATTGGCAACGACGTGTACGTCGGACAGATCGGCTTCGGTCACCTGGCCGTAACCTCCCAGACCGGTCTTGGCAACAACGCCCTGGTCGGACAGTTCGGCCTGGCCGAAACAGCCCTTGTCACCCAGATCGGCGCATTCAACAACTCCGTTGTGTTCCAGTAAAAGGGCAAAAAAAAGGGCGGCCTGCTGGCCGCCCTTTTTTTATTATCGTCCCGCTGCGGGATCAGATATGCTGCACAGTATCGATCTCGTACTCCACCGATCCTGACGGAGTCTGCACCTCGACAACATCCCCCACTTCCTTGCCGATCAACGCGCGGGCAATCGGCGAGTTCACCGAAATCTTCTTCTCTTTCACGTCAGCCTCATCATCGCCAACAATCCGGTAAGTCACTTCCTCGTCGGTTTCCATGTGGATGATGGTCACTGTGGTACCGAAGATCACCTTGTCGCTGGGCTCGATGGCTTTGACATCGATGACCTGCGCGTGTGACAGCTTGGCCTCGATTTCCTGGATACGTCCCTCGATAAAGCCCTGCTTCTCGCGGGCCGCGTGGTACTCGGCGTTTTCCTTCAGGTCGCCATGTTCACGGGCCTCGGCAATCGCCTGGACCACGGCGGGGCGCTCTACCTTCTTCAGGTTTTCCAGTTCGGCGCGCAGGGCCTCGGCGCCCTCGACAGTCATTGGTACCCGGTTCAAGTTGGGACCTCCAATTTTTATTACTAGAAAACCGGGCCTCCCCATGGGGAAGCCCGGCCGATATATCACTGATTGGTTGTGGCCGGTGGCCGCTCCGGGCAGTGCCGGATTTATTTCGACAACTCAACCACGCGCTGATGCAGATCCTGCAAACGGCGTACCTGGAGCGGCTCGCCCTGCTGCATGGCCAGCGCCATGGCCTTGGCCGCCGCCAGCGTGGTGGTGTAACACACCTGGTGGTTCTCCGCGCTGCGACGGATATCGGCGGAGTCGCGTATCGCCTGGCGCCCCTCGGTAGTGTTGACCACCAGGGCAATCTCGTCGTTCTTGATCATATCGACGATATGCGGCCGGCCCTCGCTCATCTTGTTGACGGTTGTAACCGGAATATCGCTGTCTTGCAATACCTTGGCGGTACCACGGGAGGCAACCAGCTCGAAGCCGAGTCCCACCAGGTCCCGTGCCACATGGACTGCGGCATCCTTGTCGAAGTCACGGACCGAGATAAAGACCTTGCCTGATTCCGGCAATGTGTCGCCGGCGGCCAGCAGCCCCTTGTCGAAAGCTTCCGCAAAGGTGGCACCAACGCCCATGACCTCGCCGGTGGACTTCATCTCCGGGCCGAGGATCGGGTCCACCTTCGGGAACTTGTTGAAGGGGAATACAGACTCTTTCACGGAGAAGTAGTCCGGTACGATTTCCTTGGTAAAGCCCTGATCCGCGAGGCTGATCCCCGCCTGGCAGCGCGCCGCCACCTTGGCCAGGGAGGTACCGATGCACTTGGAGACAAACGGCACCGTGCGGGAGGCGCGGGGGTTGACCTCGATCACGTAGATCTCGTCGTCCTGCCAGGCCAGCTGGGTATTCATCAGGCCTACCACGCCCAGTTCACGGGCCATGGCCTTGACCTGCTCGCGCATCTGGTCTTGCACCTCGGCGGGCAGGTTATAGGGCGGCAGGGAGCAGGCGGAATCACCGGAGTGCACACCGCACTGCTCGATATGCTGCATGATGCCGCCGATGACCACATCCTGGCCATCGGACACCGCATCGATATCCACCTCGACCGCGGCATTGAGGAAGTGATCCAGCAGAACCGGCGAGTCGTCGGACACCTGCACAGCTTCCTTCATATAGTTGAGCAGCTCGTCTTCCTTGTAGACGATTTCCATCGCCCGGCCACCCAGTACATAAGAGGGGCGCACTACCAGCGGGTATCCCACATCCTTGGCGGCCTGGATGGCCTCGGAGACGGAGCGCACGATGGCATTCTTGGGCTGCTTCAGCCCCAGGCGCATGATCATCTGCTGGAAGCGCTCGCGGTCCTCGGCGCGGTCGATCTGCTCGGGGGTGGTGCCAATGATCGGCACCCCTTCCGCCGCCAGGTAGCGCGCCAGTTTCAGCGGAGTCTGGCCGCCGAACTGTACGATCACACCTTCCGGCTTTTCCTTGGCCACGATTTCCAGTACATCCTCCAGGGTCACCGGCTCAAAATAGAGGCGGTCGGAGGTATCGTAGTCGGTGGAAACCGTTTCGGGGTTACAGTTGACCATGATGGTCTCGTAACCGTCCTCGCGCATCGCCAGTGCGGCGTGCACACAGCAGTAGTCGAACTCGATGCCCTGGCCGATACGGTTCGGGCCACCACCCAGCACCATGATTTTCTTGCGGTCGGACGGGTTCGCCTCGCACTCCTCGTCATAGGTGGAGTACATGTAAGCGGTGGACGTGGCGAACTCGGCCGCGCAGGTATCCACGCGCTTGAAAGACGGGAACACCCCCAGCTTGTGGCGGAACTCGCGCACGGTTCTCTGGCTTACCCCCAGCAACTTGGCAAGGCGCATGTCGGAGAAGCCCTTGCGCTTCAGGAAGCGTACGTATTCAGTCGTCAGGGCGGATGTGGGCAGGGCCTTGAGCGGCTCCTCGATCCTGACCAGTTCCTCGATCTGCACCAGGAACCAGGGGTCGATGCCCGAGAGCTCATAGACCTCCTCGACCGTCATCCCCATGCGGAAGGCGTCACCCACATACCAGATACGCTCTGCACCGGGAACGGACAGCTCGCGCCGCAGGCGCTCCTGCGCACCCTCCTCCTCGGGGTCAATTTTGCTCTCGAGGCCAAAGCTGCCCACTTCCAGGCCACGCAGTGCTTTCTGCAGGGACTCCTGGAAAGTGCGGCCGATGGCCATCACCTCGCCCACGGATTTCATTTGCGTGGTCAGGCGCGCGTCTGCCTCGCCGAATTTCTCGAAGGTAAAGCGCGGGATCTTGGTAACCACATAGTCGATGCTGGGCTCGAAGGAGGCCGGGGTCGCACCGCCGGTAATCTCGTTCTGCAGCTCGTCCAGGGTGTAGCCCACTGCCAGTTTGGCCGCTACCTTGGCGATCGGGAAGCCGGTGGCCTTGGAGGCCAGGGCGGAGGAGCGGGATACCCGCGGGTTCATCTCGATGATCACCATGCGCCCGGTGTTCGGGCAGACGCCGAACTGCACGTTGGAGCCGCCGGTTTCAACGCCGATCTCGCGCAGCACCGCGAGGGAGGCGTTGCGCATCAGCTGGTATTCCTTGTCGGTCAGGGTCTGCGCCGGGGCCACGGTGATGGAGTCACCGGTGTGCACGCCCATGGGGTCAAAGTTCTCGATGGCACAGACAATGATGCAGTTGTCGTTCTTATCGCGAACCACCTCCATCTCGTACTCTTTCCAGCCGAGCAGGGATTCGTCGATCAGCAGTTCGTTGGTGGGGGACAGGTCCAGGCCGCGCTTGCAGATTTCCTCGAACTCGGGCCAGTTGTACGCCACACCGCCGCCGGAGCCGCCCATGGTGAAGGACGGGCGAATGATAACCGGGAAGCCGAACTCTTCCGGGACTTTCATCGCCTCTTCCATGGAATGGACGATCTTGGCGCGCGGCGTCTCCAGGCCAATCGCACGCATGGCCTTGTCGAACAGGTCCCGGTCCTCGGCCTTCTCGATCGCCTCCTTGTCGGCACCGATCAGCTCTACACCAAACTTTTCCAGGACACCGTGCTTGTCCAGTGCCAGCGCACAGTTGAGCGCTGTCTGGCCACCCATGGTGGGCAGGATGGCATCGGGGCGTTCCTGCTCGATGATCTTGGCCACCGTGCGCCATTCCACCGGCTCGATGTAGGTGGCGTCGGCCATGGCCGGGTCGGTCATGATGGTGGCGGGGTTGGAGTTCACCAGGATCACCCGGTAGCCCTCTTCCCGCAGCGCCTTACAGGCCTGGGCGCCGGAGTAGTCGAATTCGCAGGCCTGGCCGATAACAATCGGACCGGCGCCGATAATCAGAATGCTTTTGATGTCTGTGCGTTTTGGCATCTTTCTTCCGTCTCGCACCGGCCGCACCGGTGATGGTCAATTCAAAATTCAGTCAGTGCGTATGCACGTGTCCCGTGGCCGGCCGCAGCCGGCCCCTGTTACGCCTGGCGGCGCGCCTCCATCATTTCGACGAACTGGTCGAACAGTGGCGCCACATCGTGCGGGCCGGGGCTGGCTTCCGGGTGCCCCTGGAAGCTGAATGCGGGCCGGTCGGTCAGGCGGATACCCTGGTTGGTATTGTCAAACAGGGACACGTGGGTGATCTCCACATTCTCCGGCAGTGAATCGCCGTCGATGGAGAAGCCGTGGTTCTGGGCAGAGATCATCACCCGGCCACTCTTGAGGCATTTCACCGGGTGGTTGCCCCCGTGGTGGCCGAACTTCATTTTCTCGGACCTGGCGCCCACGGCGAGGCCCAGCAGCTGGTGCCCCAGGCAGATACCGTAGGTGGGGATCCCGGCGTCGAGAATCTCGCGAATGGCCTTGATGGCATAGTCACAGGGCTCGGGATCACCGGGTCCGTTGGACAGGAATACGCCGTCGGGATTCATTGCCAGCACCTCGGAGGCCGGAGTCTGTGCCGGCACTACGGTGAGTTCGCAGCCGCGATCCACCAGCATGCGCAAAATGTTGCGCTTGACGCCAAAATCGTAAGCCACAACCTTGTAAGGCTGCGCTGCCGGCGCCGGCTGGTGGCCCTGCCCAAGTTCCCAGGTGCCCTCATTGAAGTTGTAGGGCTCTTTGGTGGAAACCACCTTCGCAAGATCCATGCCCTTCAAGCCGGCGAATTCACGCGCCCTGGCCAGCGCCGCGTCCCGGTCGATATCGTCGCCGGCGACGATACAACCGTTCTGGGCGCCCTTGTCCCGCAGCAGGCGGGTCAGGCGGCGGGTGTCGATATCGGCGATGCCCACCACATTGCGGTCCCGCAGGTAGTCCTCGAGTGACTTCTCATTGCGGAAACTGCTGGCCAGCAGGGGCAGGTCGCGGATTACCAGGCCGGTGGCCCAGATATCCGCGGCCTCCTCGTCCTCACTGTTGGTGCCGGTATTGCCGATATGGGGATACGTCAGGGTGACAATCTGGCGCGCGTAAGACGGGTCGGTCAGGATTTCCTGGTAACCGGTCATGGAGGTGTTGAACACGACCTCACCGACGGCGCTGTCAAGGGCGCCAATGGCGCGCCCGTGAAACTCGCTGCCATCGGCGAGTACCAGCAGCGCTGGCGTAGTGCTTGGCATCAGGGGGCTGGGCATCTGGGGCTCCGGCGTGGGGACAGCTTTAGTCAACTTGATCTCCAATCTTCAGAACTGCTTCCGGGCGGGATTTGACGTGAGGCGCGGTGATACTGCTCCAGCTGGCCCGGGCGGCCCGACGGCGCCCCGGCAGCAGCGCTGTCCTTGGACAGGGCACCCTGGAACCGGGCCCCTATAAAAAAGCGAGATGAAACTCCTGCTTCATCTCGCTTTTTGGATTTCTTCACGCGCAGCTCTCACACTGTGGCCGGCGCTTGCCACCGGCGTTGATGGGACTCACTGTCCGGCGCGCAGCGAGCGCGCGACATGCCCAAACCGGGCGCAGATTCTACTCGAAATGCGCCCCAAGCGCCAGTATAAAAATACGCCAGTAGACGGCAACGGCCCATGCGTGAGGTTCGGTGACAACCGAGCGCTGCCAGAGCGTCCAGGGCAAGCCGGGAAAGCGCCACACTGGCAGCACCAATTCAGGCTTTCCCGCCGCAGGGCCGGACACCCTGGCGCGGTGAACTGTCACCGGACCTTGCCCGCGGCGCGCTAATCTGCCCCGTTGGTCAACCGGAACAGGCTGCTGCCAATCTTGAGTTCCGAGCGGTCGAACATGGTTTTGTTCAGGCGCACCGCCACCTGTGGCCCCCGTCCCACAAAGCCGATCATGCCCCCCGCGGCAGTAAAGCCGCGGACATCGCTGACCGTCAGCACCGGGAAGAACTCCAGTGCCAGCATCAGCTCGCGCCAGTAATCCGGGGACACCTCGCCCAGCACCAGGATCTGGCAGCGGCGCGCCTCCAGTTTCTCCCCCGGCGGAAGGCCGGCAACCTCGACCGGTCGCCCATCGACACGATGGTACTTGAGCTGGGATGCCAGTGGCGCCAGCAGGTCTGGCTGCTCCAGCAGGCAGATTCGGAACGGTGCCCCGGTGCCGCTGAAAACCTCGATCGGCCACTGCAGGTGATGGGCGAAATGGACAATATAGTTGATCATCAGCCGGCGCCCCGCCTCGGTATCCGACAGCCGCGAGGGCGCCGCGGCGGCTCCTGCCGACAGGATCAGCTGCAGTAGCAACAACAACATAAGGTGCCCGAGCAGCTGCACTGCCAGGCGACGGAAGGAAGGGTCGGGGTGTCGTTTCATGCCCGCTCGCATGGCTTTATCGGTCTCGGTGGCGCGGGAATACGCTCACTGGCATCGACTTCGCTGCCACGACTACATACCAGCGTGTCTCAACACCAGATTAGTATCGCGGCGGGGCCTTCGCCAAAGGGGCAGGAAGAGGAAGCTGCCAGCCGCAACCCGGCCGGCGCAGGGGAGAGGACCCCGGGACCCTCGCCCCGGGACAGGGCCGTCAACCGGCCCCTTCGTCGGAAACCACGCTTTCAGCGCCATTGACCGGCGCCGCCGGGCGCCATTTCAGCGCTTTCTCGATCGACATGATCATGCTGCCGGCCACGTCCTTGCGGGTGGCGCTCTCAATGCCCTCCAGGCCCGGTGAGGAATTCACCTCAAGCAGAAGTGGCCCCTTGCGGGAGCGAATAATATCCACCCCAGCCACCTTCAGGCCCAGGGTCTTTGCCGCCTTCACTGCCAGGCGCTTCTCCTCGGGAGTAACCTTCACCACCGAGGCGGTGCCGCCCTGGTGGATATTGGCGCGGAACTCCCCGGGTGCAGCCTCCCGCTGGATGGAAGCCACCACCTTGTTGTCGATCACGAACAGGCGCAGGTCCTTGCCCTGGGCCTCCCGGATAAACTCCTGCACCAGCAGGTTGGCCTTGAGGGACTTGAATGCGTTGATCACCGATTCGGCCGCCTTGCGCGTCTCGGCCAGCACCACCCCGCGTCCCTGGCTACCTTCGAGCAATTTCACGATCAGCGGCGCGCCGCCAACCATTTCAATCAGCTCGTTGGTATCCACCGGCGAGTTGGCAAAGCCCGACGTGGGGATATTCAGGGCCGCCTGCTGTAGCAACTGGAGCGAGAAAAGTTTGTCCCGCGACTGGCTGATGGCGTCGGAACCATTGAGGGCAAATACGCCGAGGCTCTCGAAGTGGCGCGTGAGGGCACAGCCATAGAAGGTCTGGCTGGGCCGGATCCGGGGAATCACTGCATCAAGGTTGTTCAGGATCCGCCCGTCGCGGTAGTGGACCTCCGGCTCGCTGGGATCCAGCTTCATATAGCACTGGCGGATATCGAGGAAGCTCATGCGGTGCCCGCGCTCGGCGCCCGCCTCCATGATGCGCTGGTTACTGTACAGGTCCGGGTTGGACGCCAGCAGCCCGATCCGCAGGCCGGTGCCCGCCATGTGATGCTCGTCCCGGTAGTACTCCTCCAGCTCACTGACGCGCATATCGCCGAGACAGAAGCTCTCCGCCGGGTCCACCATCATCCGGCCCATCATCGCCTCGCGGCCCAGCAGCATCCGGTAGCCCATGGAGTCCCGGTTGGTCAGGGTCAGCTCGATATCCCAGACACTGCCACCAATCGACAGGGCGGTACGGATGACCGGGCGCTTTTCTGCCTCCCCGGATGAACTGCGCACCGTGCGCTTGTCCAGCAGGCGCGCCTCGCAGCGTACCGACGGGCGCCGCTGGTGCTGCAGCGGGTGCGCCTCGAAGCTGACCCAGGACTCGCCGTCGCGCTTGAAGGTATGAATGTTGTAGGCGTGCAGGCAGGAGGTCTTGGCCCCCGAATCAACCCGCGCCTTGATGGCGGGAATCCCCAGCCCGGGGAAGCTGCACCACTCCTCGCTACCAACGATTATCTTATGTTCCAACGCCAACTCCTGTGACCTTGATGTTGCAAAATTCAGTCGCGATCAGGTTAACCGACTTTCAGCCCCAGTACATCGCGCATATCGTAGTGGCCCGGCACGCGGTCGCCCTTTTGTTCATTCCCAAGCAGCCACAGCGCCGCCCGCACCGCACCGCGGGCAAACGACAGGCGGCTGCTGGCCCGGTGGCCGATTTCAATGCGCTCGCCATCGGCGAGGAACATTACCGAGTGCTCCCCCACTACATCGCCGCCACGAACCGTGGCAAAACCAATGGTTTCGCGATCGCGCGCACCGGTTTGCCCCTCGCGCCCGTAGACCGCCACCTGCTGCAGGTCCCGGCCCAGCGTTTCAGCAATCACTTCCCCCATACTCAGGGCGGTGCCCGACGGGGCGTCCACCTTGTGACGGTGGTGCGCCTCGACAATCTCGATATCCGCCTCTTCCCCCATTACCCGGGCAGCAGTCTCCAGCAGGTTGAAGCAGAGATTGACGCCAGTGGAGAAATTGCTCGCCAGGCACAGCGGGATATCCTGTGCATGTGCCAGTAACGTCGCTTTCTCCGCCTCACTGAAGCCGGTGGTGCCGATTGCAATCGGCTTGCCCTGGCCGGCACAGAAGGCCGCATTTTCCAGGGTGGCAGCGGGAGCGGAAAAGTCGATCAGGACATCGAATTGAGCGCCGCCAAGGCTATCCACGATCGGCAGTCCCGACCGGCCCAGCCCGGCAACCTCGCCCGCATCGCTGCCCACCAGGCTGGACCCGGGGCGCACGATCGCCGCGGACAGTTCCGCGTTATCGGCCTGCGCCAGCGCCTCTGCCAGCGCGCGCCCCATGCGCCCGGCGAACCCCGTTACGGCTACCTTGACTGTCATCTCTCCTCCTTTCTGACTGCCGCCCTGAAAGCCGCGGATTCTACCCCGGCGCCGGAACATAGCTGTAGTAGTATTCCCCTTTATAACAACAAAAATGGCCCTACTGCATGAACGAATCGGAACTCGCGGACTTCCGCCTGCGGCTGCAGGCCCTACGGGCAGAACTGTTGTCGCTGGAAGAGACAGCGCAGCGCGGCAGCCAGACGGTAACCCTGGACCAGTCCAGCGTCGGCCGCCTGTCGCGCATGGAGGCCCTGCAGGCGCAGCAGATAGCACTGGACTCCGACCGGCGGCGGCAGGCCCTGCTGCGGGGCATCGACGGCGCCCTGCGACGCATCGACAGCGGCGACTTTGGTTTCTGCTTTATCTGTGACGATGCCATCGAGCCGGCCCGACTCAGCGCAGACCCCACCATCACCCGTTGTATCGACTGCGCCGGCAAGCCGGGCTGACTGCGCCAGTACAATTCAGGCGGACGGTTCCGCCCGGGGACCCACCGCACTGCCCGTGCCATCTAGAATCTGGTGCATACCCCCCTGGAGAGGCAACCATGCACCACCTGAGAAACACCAGATTCCCCGCCAATGCCGGCCTGGCCCTGGCTATCCTGGCCCTGCTGCTGGGGCTGGCCAGCGGCTGCGCCCGGGAGGAAGAAAAAGGGCTGGGGGAGGATTTCTGGGAAAAATATGACGACGTCACCGACTGGGTGACCCTGAAGCTCAACCTGACCCCCGAGCAGGAGGATACCGTCCTGCCGATCCTGCAGGAGAACTTCCGCCGCAAAAAGGAAATGCTGAAGGGCTATGGCTTCCTCTCCGGGGAGCCACCGGAACTGACGCAGAAACAGCGCGAGGAAATCGATGCGAAGATGATTGCCATTCGCGCCGAGACTCGCGCACAACTGGTGGACATCCTCGATGAACAGCAGTTGCAGTCTCTCAAGGAGTTACAGCTCGAGTACCACGAGGAGTTTCGCCGGCGACTGGCGGAGATGTGAGGGATTCCCTCCCGCTTCCCCGTGCCGGCCGGCGCGGTAAGAAGCGGGAGGGAGGAATTGGGGCCCAAGGCCCTTAAAGCTTCATGTCCCCGAAGAAATTCTTCACGCCCTCGAACCAGCCGGTCTGGCGGGGTGAGTTTTTCTTCTCACTCAGGGTGCCGGAAAATTCCTCCAGCAACTCCTTCTGGCGAGTGCTCAGGTTGACCGGTGTTTCCACCACCACCCGACACAGCAGGTCGCCCGGGGCACCGCCGCGCACGGGCGTGACGCCCTTGCCGCGCAGGCGGAACAGCTTGCCGGTCTGGCTCTCTGCCGGAATCTTCAGCTTTACCTTGCCGTCCAGGGTGGGCACTTCCATTTCACCGCCCAGGGCCGCGGTGACAAAGCTGATCGGCACCTCGCAGTAGAGGTTCTTGCCGTCGC
The DNA here is from genome assembly GCF_044383805.1 of Microbulbifer sp. JSM ZJ756. Taxonomy (NCBI): domain Bacteria; kingdom Pseudomonadati; phylum Pseudomonadota; class Gammaproteobacteria; order Cellvibrionales; family Microbulbiferaceae; genus Microbulbifer; species Microbulbifer sp. JSM ZJ756. The sequence goes on from NZ_JBISER010000004.1 coordinate 78,775, forward strand.
GCTGGAACAGCTCGTGCTCCTTCACCACCACCTGCACATAGAGGTCCCCGGGAGGACCGCCCTCTGGGCCCGCCTCGCCCTCGCCGGACAGGCGGATACGGTCGCCGCTGTCCACGCCGGGAGGAACTTTAACCGACAGGGTCTTGGTCTCCTCGAGCCGGCCGGCACCATGGCAGCTGCCACAGGGATCGGTAATGATGGTGCCGCGACCGCGGCAGTTGGGGCAGGTCTGCTGCACGGCAAAGAAGCCCTGCTGCATACGCACCTGGCCTACACCGCCACAGGTACCACAGGTCTGGGGATTCGAGCCCGGCTTGGCCCCGGAACCGTCACAGGTCTTGCACCCCACCAGGGTCGGCACGCGAATCTGCACAGTCGTACCGCGCACGGCGTCCTCGAGATCCAGCTCCAGGTCGTAACGCAGGTCCGAGCCGCGCTGCGGGCCGCCGCGACGGCCGCCGCCACCGCCAAAGATGTCGCCGAACACATCGCCGAAAATATCGGAGAATCCACCAAAACCGCCGGCACCGCCACCGCCGCCCATCTGGCCTTCCACACCGGCGTGGCCAAACTGGTCATAGGCTGCTTTTTTCTGCGGGTCGGACAGGACTTCGTAGGCCTCGTTGGCCTCCTTGAACTTGTTCTCCGACTCTTTGTCGTCGGGATTCCGGTCCGGGTGATACTTCATCGCCACCCGTCGATAGGCCCTTTTCAGGTCTTTTTCGGAGGCGTCCCGCTCGACACCGAGGACTTCGTAATAATCGCGCTTCGACATAAAAAGTGTGTTCTGTCTTAACTAACTGAGGCGCGGTGGCCAGTTCCGCAGAATTGCCGCCGCGCCTCGAGGTTTGTCTTTGCGCGGGAAGCCACCAGCCACCCGCGCGCAGGGAGGGCTTACTTGTCCTCTTTCTTGTCGTCCTTCACTTCCTCGAACTCCGCGTCCACCGCGTCGTCACCACCGGACTGCTGGCCGCCCTGCTCCGCCTCGGCTGCGCCCTCGGCACCCTGTGCCGCCTGCGCCTGCTCGGCGTACATCTTCTGTGCCAGCGGGCCGGAAGCCTCGGTCAGCTTGTTGGTGGCCGCTTCCATGGCGTCCTTGTCGTTGCCCTTGACGGCCTCTTCCGCTTCGGAGATGGCCGCCTCGATCGCGGACTTCTCTTCGGCAGTGGCCTTGTCGCCAGCCTCTTCCAGGGTCTTCTTGGTGGCAGAGATCATGCCGTCGAGGGTATTGCGGGTGGTTACCAGCTCCTCGAACTGCTTGTCCGCCTCGGCATTGGCCTCGGCGTCCTGCACCATCTTGTCGATCTCTTCCTCGCTCAGGCCGGAGGAAGCCTTGATCACAATGGACTGCTCCTTGCCGGTGGCCTTGTCCTTCGCGTGCACGTGCAGGATGCCGTTGGCATCGATGTCAAAGGCGACTTCGATCTGCGGCACACCGCGCGGCGCCGGCGGGATGTCAGCCAGGTCAAAGCGACCCAGTGACTTGTTCTCGGACGCCTGCTTGCGCTCGCCCTGGACCACGTGGATGGTCACAGCGGTCTGGTTGTCATCCGCGGTGGAGAACACCTGGGACTTCTTGGTCGGGATGGTGGTGTTCTTCTCGATCAGCGGGGTCGCCACGCCGCCCATGGTCTCGATGCCCAGGGTCAGCGGGGTAACGTCCAGCAGCAGTACGTCTTTCACATCGCCGGCCAGGACCGCGCCCTGGATTGCAGCGCCCATGGCCACCGCCTCATCCGGGTTGACGTCCTTGCGCGGCTCCTTGCCAAAGAATTCGGTTACTTTCTTCTGCACCAGCGGCATACGGGTCTGGCCGCCCACCAGGATCACCTCGTCCACGCCGGAGGCCGCCAGGTCGGCATCAGCCAGGGCGGTCTTGACCGGCCCCAGGGAGCGCTCGACCAGCTCTTCCACCAGGCTCTCCAGCTTGGCGCGGGTCAGCTTCACCACCAGGTGCTTGGGACCGGAGGCATCTGCGGTGATGTACGGCAGGTTGACCTCGGTCTGCTGGCTGGAGGAAAGCTCGATCTTGGCTTTCTCGGCCGCTTCCTTCAGGCGCTGCATGGCCAGCGGGTCGCCTTTCAGGTCGATGCCCTGGTCCTTCTTGAACTGCTCTGCCAGGTAGTCGATCAGGCGCAGGTCGAAATCCTCACCGCCGAGGAAGGTGTCACCATTGGTGGACAGCACCTCGAACTGCTTCTCGCCGTCGACATCGGCAATCTCGATGATGGAGATATCGAAGGTACCACCACCCAGGTCGTAGACCGCCACGGTCCGGTCACCGCCCTGCTTGTCCAGGCCATAAGCCAGCGCGGCCGCGGTGGGCTCGTTGATGATGCGCTTTACGTCCAGGCCGGCGATGCGGCCCGCGTCCTTGGTGGCCTGGCGCTGGGAATCATTGAAGTAGGCCGGGACGGTGATCACCGCTGCATCGACGGTCTCGCCCAGGAAATCCTCGGCGGTCTTCTTCATTTTTTTCAGTACTTCGGCGGAAACCTGCGGCGGCGCTTTCTTGTCGCCCTTCACTTCTACCCAGGCATCACCGTTATCGGCCTCGACGATGCTGTAGGGCACCATCTTGATGTCCTTCTGCACCACATCGTCCTTGAATTTACGACCGATCAGGCGCTTGACCGCATACAGGGTATTCTGCGGGTTGGTAACCGCCTGGCGCTTGGCAGACTGGCCCACCAGGATCTCGTTGTCATCGGTGAACGCCACGATGGACGGGGTGGTGCGATCGCCCTCGGCGTTCTCGATCACGCGCGCCTTGTCACCATCCAGGACTGCCACACAACTGTTGGTGGTTCCCAGGTCGATGCCGATAATTTTTCCCATCAGTATGTTCCTCACTTTTTCGCCGCTTCCCGCCCGATACCGGCGGGAGCGCAAGTTTTCGTTCAGTTGCCAGCTATATTGGTGCCGGCCTTACAATTTCAAGGGGCTTTATGCCCGATCCTCTGCCCGGGCTGCCCGATTCTCCGGGCCTGCCCCCGACAAAGGGGTGTGCAGTCACGACGGGGACTTGCTCACCACTACCATTGCCGGCCGCAACAGGCGGCCGTTCAGTACATAGCCCTTCTGGAATACATCCAGCACCGTATTGGGCTCCACATCACCACTGGGGACCTGGGTCATGGCCTGGTGCCGTTCCGGGTCGAATGGCTCGCCGGCCGGGTTCACCACTTCCACGGAATGCTTTGCCAGGGTGTCCACGAAGGACTTATGGGTCAGCTCGATACCCTCGATGATGGCCTTGTTGGCCTCGTCCTCGCGGTCGATGCTGGACAGCGCCCGCTCCAGGTTGTCCACCACCGGCAGGAAATCCTGCAGCAGCTTCTCCACGCCGTACTTGTGCGCCCGCTCCACATCCTGCTGGGCGCGGCGGCGCGCGTTCTGGGCCTCGGCCTGTGCGCGCATGGCCAGGTCCTTCTGGATCGCCAGCTGCTCCTGCAGGCCCAGGATCTCCCCCTTGAGTGCCTCGGGGCTGTCGGGCTCCGCGTGCAGGGCCTCCTCTGCCTCGTGCTGCTCTTCGGGGGAGGGTTCCTCTACCTCGGCACTCGCACTGGTTTCCTCGGCTGCCGCCTCTTCCGCGGTCAGTGCCTCGGGATGCGGCGTCCCCTCGTCAATCTGATCTTCTTCGCTGCGCTCTCTGGCCACTGCTCTCTCCGTCGCGTCGACTGTCAGTTGGTTCAAATATGATGTCCGCCGGGGGCGCCAAGCCGGGCGTGCCATGCCGGGCGGACAGTGCAGGTGTATATGGGGCCTTGCCCATGCAGTTCAAGGGGTTATCCCGGAAACTCGCCACGCGCCCCGCCAGCGCGGCGCTTGACCGCCTCCCCGCGCACTGTAATGTCACCGGGTGGCGGTAGCGACCCGCCGGCGATTACTGTATAAATACACAGATAACAATTGAGCCAGAAGCGATCCCTATGTTGCTGCACCTGTCTATCAGCCAATTCACCCTGGTGGACCAGCTGGAACTGGAGTTTGGCTCCGGCACCAGCACCCTGACCGGCGAGACCGGGGCCGGTAAGTCCATCACCCTCGACGCCCTGGGCCTGGCCCTCGGCGACCGCGGCAATGCGGAGCTGGTCCGCGCCGGGGCGAAACGGGCCGACATCCACGCGACTTTCGATATCAGTGACCATCCGGAGGCCAGCACCTGGCTGGAAGAGCAGGAACTGGACACCGGCCACGAGGTAATCCTGCGGCGCACCATCAGTGCCGACGGGCGCTCCCGGGCCTATATCAATGGCCAGCCGGTGACCCTGCTGCAGCTGCGCGCCCTGGGCGAGCAGCTGATCGATATCCACAGCCAGCACGAGCACCAGTCCCTGCTCAAAAAAGACACCCACCGGCGACTGCTGGACGAGTTCGCCGGTGCCGGCGAGCTGGCTGCGGAGACCCGCATTCATTTCAAGACCTGGCAGGACCAGTACCGCCGCTACCGCAGCCTGGCGGACAGTGCCGAGGAAACCGAGGCGCGCCGGCAGTTGCTGCAATACCAGCTGGAGGAGCTGGACCAGCTGGACCTGCAAGCGGGCGAAATCGCTGAACTCGAGAGCGAGCAACGCCAGCTGGCCAATGCCGGCCAGATCCTCAGCGGCAGTTACCAGCTTGCAGCCATGCTCACCGGCGGGGAGGGGGATATCTCCGAGCACCTGCACCGGGCCCTGCAGCTGCTCACGGCCATGCCGGAGCAGTCGCCGGAGCTGACCGAGGTGGCGCAGATGCTCGACAGCGCCCGGATCCAGGTGGACGAAGCCGCCGGCACCCTGACGCGGCATATCGATCGCTTCGAGATGGATCCCGAACGCCTGGCAGAGGTGGAGGAGCGGCTCAGCGCCATTTACCAGGCCGCACGCAAGCACCGCGTGCAGCCACCGGAGCTGCCCGGGCTACAGGAGCAGCTGCAGGCGGAACTGGACGAAATTGGCGCACCGGATGCACTGGACCGGCTGGAATCCGAGTGCCGGGAACTGGAACAGGCCTACCGGGCCACCGCCGGCAAGCTGGGCAAACTGCGCGCCGGCGCGGCCGAAAAACTGGCCGCCGCGGTGAACGGGCAGCTGGCCGACCTGGCCATGCCCCACGCCCGGGTGGAGCTGGCGCTGCAGCCACAGGAAAAACCGGCGGCCACCGGCCTGGAAGAGGTGGAAATCCTGATCGCCACCAACCCCGGCCAGCCGGCACGGCCGCTGGGCAAGATCGCCTCCGGGGGCGAACTGTCGCGGGTCAGCCTGGCAATCCAGGTAGTCACCGCCCAGACCTCCCGCACCCCCACCCTGGTTTTCGACGAGGTGGACGTGGGTATCGGCGGGGCCACCGGCGATGTTGTCGGGCGCCTGCTGCGGCAACTGGGCGAGGGCCGCAACGGCCGCACCGGCCAGGTGATCTGCGTAACCCACCTGGCGCAGGTGGCGGCGCGGGCCCACCGGCAGTACCTGGTGGAGAAGCACAGCGACGGAGACGCCGCATTCGTGGCGCTGCGGGAACTCAAGGACCAGGAGCGCCGGGAAGAGATCGCCCGCATGCTGGGCGGCGAAACCACCGCACAGTCCCTGGCCCACGCCGGGGAGATGCTCTCCCGCGCCTGACGGGGGAGCATAGCGCCCCGGCTCCCGGGCCTTCCCTTTCCACTCTGGCGGGCGCCCCGGCTGTTGCAGCCGCGTGGCGGGGACAATTCACCCTACACTGATAAAAGCCGCAATTAACCGGAATTGGCGCCGAAATGCCTCTATAATTCGCCGCCAACATTCAATCTGGCTGATTTCATGCAGAGAACCATTTTCAACACACCGATTGTCACCCCGATCCTGCGCCAGGTCGCGAAGCTGTTGCTGAAACTGCACGGCTGGCGGGTGGTCGCTGACGAATCGGCGCTCAAACTGAAGAAATACGTACTGCTGGGCGCCCCGCATACCACCAACTGGGATGGCTACTACTTTATCCTCACCGCCCTCAAGCTGGGCCTGGTGCCCCAGTGGATGGGGAAGGACAAGCTGTTCAAGTTCCCGCTGGGCGGCATGATGCGGTGGTTTGGCGGCATCGCCGTGGACCGCAGCAAGGCCAATAACCTGGTCGAGGCAACGGTGGAGCAGTTCAAGCGCAGCGCCTCCCTGGTGATCGCCGTGCCGCCGGAAGGCACCCGCGGTATGGCGGAACGCTGGAAGACCGGCTTTTACCATATTGCCCGCGGTGCCGGTGTGCCGGTGGTATGCGGGTTCATCAATTTCCCCAGGAAAGAAGTGGGCATGGGGCCGGCCTTTGAAATGAGCGCCGACCTGGCCCGCGAGCTGGAACGGTTCCGTGACTTCTATGCCGACAAGATTGGCAAGTTCCCGCAGCGCTACACGCCGCCGGCGTAAGGCGCTCGGCGCAACCGATCACGACCATGGGCCGTCCCCACAAATAACGCAGCCTGCACACCCGCAGGGTGCATGGACCGCAGCGATATGCACCAGCCACGGGGCAAGGCCCGAGGCTGGTGGCCCGGGGCGCCTGACCCTAGCCTTTGGCGACTCAGCGCTTTGTGAGGTGCCAGGCCATGCAGGAACTTCCCCACCAGTACCGGGTGGCCGCCCGGGCCGATCCCGGCAGTGATGTCGAGTTATCCACAGATGGGGTTGAACCCCTGACCTCCGCGCCGCCGGTACAGTTTGGCGGGCCCGGGGATCACTGGTCGCCGGAGGACCTGCTGGTGGCAGCGCTGGCGGATTGCTTCATCCTTACTTTCCGGGCGATCGCAACATTCAAGCAACTGGAGTGGCACTCCCTGGCCTGCGAGGCGAACGGCACCCTCGACCGGCGCGACCGCAAGACACAGTTCACCGCATTTACCATCTCGGCCGAACTGGAGATACCCGCAGGTGGTGACACCGGGGAAGCGGAGCGGCTACTGCACAAGGCGGAGGAAAGGTGCCTGGTGACCAATTCGCTGGTGGCCGGGGTAACGCTCGAGGTGAGGGTCCGCCAAAGACAGGCATGAAGGGAGGGGGAGAACCCGGGTTAACAGCCGGGTTGTCGTGGCCATGGGCCGCCCCCATAGTGGGGGAGCGGCTTTCCGGTTGACCGGTCAGGAATCCTTTTTCTTCACATACAACACCAGGCTGTGCCCGGTGAGCTCATAACCGTGCTCCTCGGCGATCTGCTGCTGCAGGCGCTCGATTTCCTCATTGTGGAACTCGATTACCCTGCCGCTATCGGTACACACCATATGGTCGTGGTGGTCGCCGCGATCCAGCTCGAACACCGAGTGCCCGCCGTCGAAGTTGTGTCGCATCACCAGCCCGGCACTCTCAAACTGTGTCAGGACGCGATACACCGTCGCCAGGCCAACATCCTCCCCGGCGTCCAGCAGCAACTTGTAGACATCTTCAGCGCTCAGGTGCTGCTCACTCGCGTTCTCGAGCAGCTGCAGGATTTTGACTCGCGGCAGCGTCACTTTGAGACCGGCTTTGCGCAGTTCCTGGTTTTCGTTCGACATGGATCAGTTTCCCGGGAAAATTCTTCTGGTTTCGGCGATACAGCCAGTTACCGGCCCGGATGTAACCGGGGCGGCCGGACACAGACAGGCACTCCGATGCCTGTCAGCTCGCCAACTCTTGCGGTATTATCCACGCCGAGCGTAGTCAGCGGAACCCCGGCGCTCCCTGGCCCGGCCCCGGCACAGCCGCCTCCCCTGATATGAGGGGGCGTGAGGCGCCGGCAACGGGAACTTTCAGCGCCCCGGGGCGCCTACCCTTACCCAGGTGGACCATTCCCGGCCCGGCAAGCCGGTTCCGCCAGCATCGAGATAACAATGGAGCATTGAATGCCAACGACCCTGAAAGCCCTCGCCATTGCCGGCCTCTGCGCACTGATCAGCGCCTGCAGCCTGTTCAAGTTTCCGGGCGTGCACCGGATCGAAGTCCAGCAGGGCAATATCATTACCCAGGAAATGGTAAACCAGCTCAAGCCGGGCATGACCCGCCGGCAGGTGCGCTTCGTGCTGGGTACACCGCTGCTCGAAGACACCTTCAACGCCAATCGCTGGGATTACGTGAACCGCGTGCGCGACCCAAAGGGCGAAGTGGAACAGAAGAAGTTCTCCGTCTACTTCAATGGCGACCTGCTGATTGCCACCAGCGGCGACTGGCAGCCGGCCGGCTGGCCGCAGTAACAGCCTTCCTTCAGCGGCGCCCCGGCTGCTGCCTGCCCAAAACACCGGGCAGCGCGGCCATTTAATCCGCTTTACCACCGGTCTCCTGCGCCTTGCGCCGGGCCTTCTCCGCACGCTGCTTGCGGGCCTCTTTCGGGTCTGCAATCAACGGCCGGTATACCTCCACCCGATCTCCCGGCTTCAGCTCATACTGATCGGCCACCGCCAGCCCCTTGGTCCCCAGCGCCTGGCCGAAGATGCCCAGCCGCGCCGTCGCCGGATCGATCCCCGGGTACTCTTCCGGCAATCCGGAACGGACCAGGGCCTCGGTCGCCGTGGTGCCGGGCGGTACCAGCAGGCTCACCAGCCGCTGTTCGTGCGGCAGTGCGTACACCACCTCCACGGCAATTGTCTTCATATCGGTCATTGCGGTTTCCCGTATACGTGCTCGGCGCGTTCACACATGACCCGCACCATCTGGTTGGCCAGCTCACTGAACAGCTTGCCCACAGCCGCTGCCACCAGCCGGTTGCGCAGCCGGAAAGACAGCGCAAAGCTCACCTTGCAGGCGTCGTGTGCCAGCGGCGAGAAGTGCCAGAGCCCCTCGAAGTGCTCGAACGGGCCGTCCACCAGCTCCAGCGTCATGCGCGTCGGCCGCTCCAGCTGGTTGCGGGTGACAAAGCTCTGGTGGATACCGGCCCGGCTGAGCTCCAGGCGCGCCTCCAGGGTATTCTCGTCACTGTGCAAAATTTCAGCACTCTTGCAGCCGGGCAGGAACTGGGGATAGCTCTCCACATCGTTCACCAGGTCAAACATCTGCTCTGCACTGAACATCACCAGTGCACTGCGCTCTATCTCTGCCATGCTTTCCAATCTTTCCAATACTGCCGCCCACACGGCCATTTCCGCGCGCGGAGCGGGCAATTTTGCCAGTCGGCGCTACTCAAGCAAGTCAATTCCTGCAACAATCGCAGCTTTATCCGGCCGGGGTGCCCGGCCGGTCGCCGCTGCCAGCGGTGTAAAGACAAGAATAACAGGCAAGCGAGAGTACTATGTCCGCAGCAAGAGAGCATTTTGGATCGCGACTGGGGTTTATCCTCGCCGCGGCGGGTTCCGCCGTGGGAATCGGCAACCTGGTGGCCTTTCCGGTCGCCGCCACCAAGAGCGGCGGCGGGGCCTTCCTGCTGGTATATGCACTGTTTGTGTTCCTGATCTGCCTTCCCGTGATGATGGCCGAGCTGGCACTGGGTCGTAAAAGCGACAAGGACCCGGTTGGCGCCTACCGCCAGGTCTCCGGGGGCTCCATTGGCTGGCGTATTCCCGGCTGGTTTGCCCTGATCACCCCATTCATGATCGCTGTCTTTTACCTGGTGGTAACCGTCTGGGTACTCGGCTACCTGGTGGCAACCCTGGGCGGCAACCTGGACCAGCTGGCTGCCGGCGAGCATTTCGGCCAGTTCATCAATTCCCCCATCGTGTTCGCTTACCTGGTGGTGCTGATGCTGATCATCAACGGCATACTCGCCATGGGGGTCAAGGACGGTATCGAGCGCGCCGCCAAGACCCTGATGCCGATGCTGTTCGTGATGCTGCTGGGTTTGGTGATATTCGTGCTGACCCAGGAAAACGCCATGCTGGGCGTCAAGTACTACCTGACCCCCGACCTGTCCAAGCTCAACGCCGAGGTGGTCAACAATGCCATGGCGCAGGCCTTCTTCTCCCTGTCGCTGGGTATGGGCATCATGATTACCTACGGCTCCTATATGAAGAAGCGGGACTCGATCCCGGGTTCCGCCAAGGCCGTGGCCCTGACCGACACCCTGGTGGCATTTACCGCGGGCCTGCTGATCCTGCCCACCATTTTCCACTTCAATCCGCAGATCGACCCCACCGAACTGAGTGACTCCTCGGCCGGCATGATTTTCCTGTTCCTGCCGAAGATCTTCCTCGCCCTGCAGGAAAATATCGGCTACTTCGGGGCCAGCGCCTTCGCAGCGGTATTCTTCTTCCTGGTGCTGGTGGCCGCGATCACTTCGCTGGTCTCCATTATCGAGGTACCGGTAGCGACCCTGTGTGACGAGCGCGGCATGGAGCGCAAGAAAGCGATCTACAGCATCGCCGCCATACAACTGGTGCTGGCCATTGCCTGCGCCATGTCGTTCGGCATGGCCGACTGGCTAACCCAGTTTGTATCCATCGCCGGCGAGAACAAGTCTTTCTTTGATCTGGTAGAGCTGATCTTTTATTCTACGATCCTGCCACTGAACGGCCTGCTGGTATGCCTATTCGTCATCTACAAGTGGAAGCGGGCCAATTTCGACCGCGAGCTGCAGGAAGGTGACCCCAGCTTTGCCGGCAGCCTCTCCCAGAAGTACGTCAACTTCTCCCTGGGGACTTTCATCCCCCTGATCCTGCTACTGGTGTTTATCAACACAGTAGCCGAGAAGTACTTCGGGCACAGTTTCTTCTAATCAGGCACTTGTTGTATCCATGGCCAAAAAGAAAAGCGCAAACTCCTCCCGTACCATCGCCCTGAACAAGCGGGCGCGCCACGACTACTTCATCGAGGAGAAGTTCGAGGCGGGTATGGAACTGCAGGGCTGGGAAGTGAAAAGCTGCCGCGAGGGCAAGGCCCAGCTGACGGACAGCTACGTTATTTTCAAGAATGGCGAGGCCTGGCTGCTGGGTGCGCGCATCCAGCCGCTGCCCAGCGCCTCTACCCACTTCGTCACCGAGCCCGACCGCACCCGCCGCCTGCTGCTCAACAAGCGCGAGCTGGCCAAGTTGATTGCGTCTGTCGACCAGAAGGGCTATGCCGTCGTCTGCACCGCGCTCTACTGGAAGAAGCACCTGATCAAGTGCGAGATCGCCCTCGCCAAGGGCAAGGCCCATCACGACAAGCGGGAGACCGAGAAGAAGCGCGACTGGAACCGCGAGAAACAGCGCCTGATGCGCACCGAACACAAGTAGTAGGGCGCCGGCGCCCGATAGAAAAATAATTACAGGGTTACTCATGAGTGCACCGAGAGGACAATTCAGCTCCAACATCGGCTTCCTGATGGCCGCGGCGGGCTCCGCCGTTGGCCTGGGCAATATCTGGGGCTTCCCCACCAAGGCCGCCGGCAATGGCGGCGCCGCCTTCGTGGTGGTTTACCTGATCCTGGCCTTCCTGCTGGCCTACCCGGCCCTGATGGCCGAGCTCACCATCGGCCGCCACGCGCGCCGTAACATGGTCCAGGCGCTGCGCGGCGTGGCCGAGGGCCCGGTAAGCCGCTTCTTTGCCAACCTCACCGGCTTCGGTGGCATCCTGGTGGCATCGCTTATCCTGAGCTTTTACTCCATTGTTGCCGGCTGGATGGTCGCGCACCTGGTGGAGCCCTTTGCTCAACTGTGGGGAGCCGGCGGCGCCGCCGAGTGGCTGACCGGCAGCAGCACATCCCGCAACCTCCTGTTTACCGCCCTGTTCAGCTCCATCACCATGGTGATCATTGCCAGCGGCGTGGAGAAGGGTATCGAGCGCTGGTCCACCCTGCTGATGCCCGCGCTGATCATCCTGTTGCTGCTGTTGATCATCTATGTACTGACCCAGCCCGGCGCCATGACCGGCCTCGAGGTCTACCTGATGCCCGACTTCAGCCACCTGTCACCGCAGCTGCTGGTGTCCGCCATGGGCCAGGCCTTCTTCTCCCTGTCGCTGGGCGTGGGCACTATGCTGATTTACGGCTCCTACCTGAGCAAGCAGGAGAGCCTGCCGCGGCTGGGCGCCCTGGTAACCCTGATCGACGTGGGCATCGCCTTCACCGCCGGCCTGCTGATCCTGCCGGCCATGTACGTGGCCCAGGAAGCGGGCACCCAGATCTTCTCCGAAAGCGGCGAGCTGATCGCCGGGCCGGGCCTGATCCTGCAGGTGCTGCCGGCCCTGTTCGACACCATGGGCACCGCCGGCCTGTTCGTGGCCATCGCCTTCTTCGCCCTGATGACCATCGCTTCGGTGACGTCCTCCATCTCCATGCTGGAAGTCCCCGTTGCCTTCTCCATCGAGAACCTGAAGCTGGGGCGCAAACGGGCGACCATGTTGGTCGGCCTGGTCATTTTTGCCATCAGCAGCCTGATCATCTTCAATTTCGATACCCTGTTCGGGCTGGTCATCAGCATCAGCACCGAGTACGGCCAGCCCCTGCTGGGCGTGTCCCTGTGTATCTTCGCCGGCTGGATCTGGCGCCGTGACCAACTGCTCACGGAGCTGGAGAAGGGCCACGAGGGCATCGAGAGAACCCTGTTCTGGAAGATCTGGCCCTGGTACGTGCGCATCGTGTGCCCGCTGCTGATCTTCGCCGCTTTCGCCCAGTCGGTATTGCTGGGCTGATGACTTTCTGGTCGCGACTGGCCGTCCATAACTGGCCATCCGCGACCATCTTCACCATCTGGTCGTGTCGGGGCATATTGTCCGGGAACAAAATCCGGTATACTAAGTCCTAGACCACACAGGGTTTTGCATCGGGGATGACTTGGATTCGACGCCGGTGACGAAACCATGGGTGCATGCCGTGATGGTAGCGAATCACGTAAATCCAAAGCTGCAATCTATTAGTTGCCAACGACGACAACTACGGTGCCCAACTCGCTGCGTAAGCAGCCTGTGAAGCACTAACTAAGGGTTCGTCCCTTAGCAGCCTTCAGCAAGGTTCCAGTACCGCGCTGCTGGCTGTCATACAGAACTGGATCGCCCTGAAGCGTGCCTGACGTGGAAGGGTTAAAACTTATTCAGGCTCGCCAATTACGTCCTGCCCATCGGGCTGTATGCGGCTAAATCAATAGATGGACCTAAGCATGTAGAGCTCATGGCAGAGTGCTGACGGACGCGGGTTCGACTCCCGCCATCTCCACCAAACAACTGTCTCAGACAGACCACAAAAGCCTCGAAAGCCCAGTGTTTTCGGGGCTTTTGCTTATCTGGCCCGCCCCAGTTAGTCTTATAGACCCCACCAAATCTAGCCACTTTTGGTGGGGCTAACGGTGGGGTCCTGCGTATCTAGCTTCCCGACCCCACCAAATCACCGGAATGCTCCGAATCGTACCGGGCTGAGCGCCCCAAATGCCCTAGAGGAATTCCAGCCTTGCCCCTGTCCGACACAAAGGCGAAAGCCCTTAAGCCTAGAGACAAGAAATACCTCGAAGCGGATGAGAGAGGTCTGTATCTGGAAGTAAAGCCCAATGGCACCAAGCGCTGGGTATTCCGCTTCCGCCTGCATGAGAAGCGCTGTGATCTGGCTCTCGGGGTCTACCCTGACGTAAGCCTCGCCAATGCTAGGAAAGCTCGCGACGAGGCACGGGCATATGTCGCGCAAGGCATAGATCCTCGGGATGTAAAGCGCGCTCGTAGAGATTCTACTTTAGAGGCCCACCGCAATAGCTTTGCAGCGGTCAGTGAGGAATGGTTTGCAGCCAAGGTGGCCCACCTTTCAAAGTCCTCAAGAGACCGCGCAACCCTAGCTTTGACCCGCGACCTCAATCCTTATCTTGGCAAGCGCCCTGTCAGTGAAATAACAGCACCGGAAGTCCTGCGCTGCCTGCGCCGTATCGAGAGCCGGAACACAGTTGAAACCGCTCACCGCGTCAAACGAGTCGCCAGTCAGGTCTTCCGCTTCGCGGTAGCCACTGGCAAAGCCGACCGCGACCCCACGGCCGACCTGACAGGAGCGCTCAAGCCCACCAAAAAGCAGCACCTTGCAGCCATTACCGATCCGCGAGAAGTCGGCCGCCTAATGCTAGCCATCGAGGGCTACAAAGGCACCCCCACCGTCAGAGTCGCGCTCAAGCTATCACCCCTACTGTTTTGCCGGCCGGGCGAGCTGCGGAAGCTGGAATGGTCAGAAGTCAATTGGGAGAGAGCTCAGATAGAGCTACCAGCCGCAAAGATGAAAACCGAGGAACCTCATATTATCCCTCTAGCGGAGCAATCTCTGGCACTACTACGCGAGCTAAAACCGCTCACAGGGCACGGTAGATACGTTTTCCCCTCCGCCCGAGGGGGGAGCCGCCCCCTATCCGATAACGGCGTCAGAACAGCGCTCAGGTCGCTAGGGTACGACAATGAAACAATGACTGCTCACGGCTTTCGGGCGATGGCACGGACTCTGTTAGATGAGGCCCTCGGCTTCCGTGTAGACTACATTGAGCACCAATTGGCGCACACCGTAAGAGACGCTCTAGGGCGGGCTTACAATCGTACCAAGCATCTAAAGCAGCGCAGAGAAATGATGCAAAGGTGGGCAGACTACCTAGACGCTCTCCGAGAAGAAGCCAAGCATAGCAACGTAATAACAGCGGCATTTGGGAGATCATAGCCGCTGCCCCGCCCCAGCCTCTACTAGCGACACACACACGAGGCGAGGAGCAATCATCTCCCTTGCCAGCGTCCAACCTCGGATCAGAAACTCAGACTGCGACAAAAGCGGCAACCGTTGCCGCAGCAGTCGATTTTTCATGTACAACAGAGCGCAATTTTAGGTCGCCTCACCGCATTTCTGGCAGAGGATTTTCAAGCAAGTCCTAACCTGTAGCGACCTGTATCTTGGTATATCTCTTTAGCGCAGCACGTCCCTAGTGGAACGGAAATTTATCCCCTCCTCACTTCCTCATATCCTTTTCCCTCAAGCCTGACTTGGCCTAATCCCCCCTTGAGAAATCTATGAGGTACTAAAGCATGACAACACAACCCCCCTTCACATTCCCTAGCGATCAAGATGCGTTTGTGCGGGCAGCTGATTGTGCTCGATTCCTGGGTATCGGGCGGAGCACGTGGTGGGCATGGGTGAAACAAGGAAAGGTCCAGCGCCCCAAAAAATTAGGGCCGAGAACCTCCGTGTGGACGGCAGGCTATGTGCGCAGCGTACAGGATAAGCTAGCCACTGATGCCTGTTAACCTGACATACATTTAAACCCGTCACCCACGTTTCCCCTCCTCAGTTCAGCCCTTCCTAGGGTCGCCCTCTTACTAGAGGGCGGCTCGCTTCTCCCTCACTGGCCAAGCAAAACAGCGGCAGGCCATCTGGCAGGTGCGTGTCTTTCAGCTTTGATTCTTAGAAAAGGGTCACTAGGGGCTGGCAGGCAAGATATCAAATAGCTATTTGAATACTGCTCACTGGCTCTCAATAGACCTTGTAGCAGCTGCTCTGGTGGTGCAGGGAGAGGCGTAAAATCGAAAGGTTTAAAAAGGGGTAGGCTCGGTAGCGTGGTGCTGCCGTGATCCCCCCTCCCCCAGAGGGGTCGGGAGCGGCAGAGCGCTAGCGAGCCTACCGTCTCTTTTTAAAGATGTACATTTCTTTTTGTGACTGAAGAGTAACAGGAAGTGCAAAAGAACCTATTAGTACTGTAGTAGTGCGCCGGGACCTGTCGCCAGCGGCAGTAGGTTTTGGGGGGAGCCTGTAATCCGAGAGAATCAGCGTGTAAGCCGCTTATGCTGCTCTGCCTTTACAGAATAAGGGGGTAGGGGGGGTAAAATATCTATCACCTTTCACGTACACCGCGCGGGAAAGGAGCGCCACGCGACCGCAAGTTTAAGAGTAGGGGCGCGCCAGCCTGTAATACTCTTTTAGAGCTTCAGGCAGTGCAGAAAGCCCCGAAGCTTAGTTAACTGAGGAGTAGCCCCAGATCAGGCGAAGCCCATAACCGGGCTGTACTCTACAAATAGCTGGTTACAACTTACAGAAGTCAGCTCCACCGTGACGTCATTTTTATACAGCGATTGTATGGAGCGTTGAGCATGGTGCTGTGCCGCTTCAGACATACCGAATGCAGTCCCATAACACCTGACAGGACTCTCGTTATCAAAGCCTGAGAGGTCTTCCGAGATCAGCTCCATATTAATAGGGTGAAACGCAAAACCGAGAAACACCACGCGACTAGCGGTCTCTAGGCTATGATAAACCACTCGGATGACCTCACTATCACTCCCCTCGGTAAACGTTCTTATCCTACCTGCCATATTGCACAGATTATGAGGGTTAGCTGTAGGCACCCCAAAGTACGCTGAATCAAATGCTCCAGTGCCATTCTGCCAAGGTAAGCTAGCAACTGTGCCGTACGGATGGATAATGGTCATACTGCTAACCAGCTCAGCAGCTCTCTCGCGAGGAACCCGGTAGTAGCTCTGGAGCGCATGGTACAAAAACTGCTCTACACACCTGTCATAGTTGAAGATCACAAGTGTAGTCAGGCGAAGGCGATGAGGCAGATCGTCTACGGTGCAGTTTTCTGTAAGCTTACGGAAGAACTGTAAGTACCACGTATCACCAAGACCCGAGAAATCTATCAGCTTTCCATTGCGATAATCGGTATATATTTTGCTCTTCGACTCCGCATCTAAAATAGCTTTCACAATCGCCAGCTTGGCACAAAAAGCTAGGGGCTTATTATCGCGCTGAGAATCCACAAAGTTATCTATCGAAATAGCGAGGGGCATATTCGCAGCTATGTGAGCGCACTCTTTAAAATACACATTTAAATCGTATATCTCAGCCCCGGGATTGCGACAAAAACCACGTATCGCATCATCTATTAGACCATCCCCATTGTCGCCTCGGTAATCTAGCAGGGACGCAATCTCAGTCTTGAGGCCCTCCCCTGCTGGCAAGCCTGCTTCTACGCTAGCGCCCGCACCGATGATGTAGACCGTCCTCTCTTTCATTTTTACTCTTTCCCGTGGCTGATGCTCGACTTCCATGATCTACAGGATCACTTCATATTCCTGCGCTCATTTACCTAAGACCATAAAGTACTTCCTCGGATAGACCGTATCAACACGAACCTTCGGTACGCCCCGTCACCTCTGCTAAATGGTGGGGTTATCTGTGGGGTCTAATGACTAGTGGAAACCAAAACCCTTGCAGGACGGGGCTTTCCGGGTAGTATTCGACTCCCGCCATCCCTGCCGCAACGGCTAACGAAATGAGGGGAAGGCAAAGCGACCGGGTTAAATCCATATGCGAACGCGAATCAATACAATCGAGGGTAACCCCGGCTGAGGAGCAATGCTACGAATCACTCATGCGATTACCCCTATCCCCTGACCTGGCGACCACTTATGAAGAGCACAGAAAACCCCAATGATGCTAAATATCGGAATATTTACCCGGAACGGGAGCTCATGCCGCATCAGGATCCCAAGATTCAGCCCCCAAAAAACCTTTGACTTACTTCCCAAGAGGCCCTACAGTGCCTACAGTTAAAAGTAAGCCTCTTGTTTAAATCCTCAGTTTCGTCGCATCTGTATTTCTTCGTCCTGCAGCATCTAAATTCCAGTCTTTTTTTACTACCCGCGCCCCATAAAGGCTGATCAATAGTTGTTTACAGGAAATCACCATGTCTAATTCGACGACCGGTACCGTTAAGTGGTTTAACGAGTCAAAAGGCTTTGGCTTTATTGAACAGAAGTCTGGCCCTGATGTGTTCGCACACTTCAGCGCAATCGTCAGCTCAGGATTCAAAACCCTGGCCGAAGGCCAGGCTGTTGAGTTCTCCGTAACCCAGGGCCCCAAAGGCCCGCAAGCTGAAAACATTGTTTGTGTCTGAGCCAACAGGCTCACATTTACAGCCGGCCCTGCAAAGGTCCGCTGCTGGGTGGCCCGGATGCCACCCCGGTTGAGAGGCAACCTCCGGGTCTCCCAACCTGAAAGACCGGCCTTCAGACTGGTGACAGTCTGAATGGCCACTAGTAACACCCGCTCAACACCTTTGAGCCATTCCGCCTGCATACCTTGCCGAGTAACACCTGATCTGCCCTGCCACATCACTCAAGTTCTCACCAAGCGCAATTTTATTGGCGGTTTTCCCGAGAGAATTTTATGAGAAAAGCCCCAGTAGCTGCGTTTAATCCCAGCGATGCTGAAAAATACAGCCACCCAATTCCCGCGCGCGAGTTCATTATGAGCTTGCTCGAGAACAATAAAAAAGCCCTTGACCGTGAGAAGCTGGCAACAGTCCTTGAACTCAACAGCGATGAACAGAAAGAGGCATTGCGCCGCCGGTTGCGGGCAATGGAGCGTGACGGACAAATTGCCTTTGACCGCCGCAAGGGCTACAGCCTGGTTAAAGCAGAGGACCTGGTAAGCGGCCGTGTCATCGGCCACCCGGATGGTTTCGGCTTCCTGAGTACTGATGCACTGAAAGAAGACCTGTTCTTGTCAGACAACGAAATGCTGACCGTCTTTGACGGTGACCGGGTGCAGGCCCGCATCAGTGGTACCGATCGGCGCGGGCGCAAGCTCGGCGTTATTGTCAGTGTCATTGAACGCAATACACAGCAGCTTGTGGGCCGGCTGCAGTTTGAGGATGACCACTATTTCCTCAAGCCGGAAAACAGCCGTATCGCCCACGAAATTGACCTCGATCGAGACGAATTGATGGGCGCAAAGCCCGGCCAGTACATCTCCGTAGATATCACCGAGTTCCCGAGCCGTCGCTACAATGCCTTCGGGCGCGTAACCGAGGTGCTGGGCGACTCGATGGGGCCGGGCATGGAAATCGATGTGGCAATCCGCAGCCATGAGATCCCCCACAGCTGGCCGCAGGATGCCCTGCGGGCGGCGAAAAAACTGGGCAGTGAGGTACCCGAGGCAGACAAGCTGCATCGTGCCGACCTGAGAAAACTGCCATTTGTAACCATCGACGGCGAGGACGCCAAAGACTTCGACGATGCCGTCTACTGTGAAAATATTGCGTCCGGTGGCTGGCGCCTGTTCGTGGCAATTGCGGATGTTTCGCACTACGTAGCCCCGGGAAGTGCGCTCGACGAGGAAGCCCGGAAGCGCGCAACCTCGGTGTACTTTCCCGGCCGCGTGGTACCCATGTTGCCGGAATCACTGTCCAACGGTTTGTGCTCGCTCAACCCGCAGGTTGACCGGCTGGTTATGGTCTGTGAGATGACAATCAGCAAGTCCGGGAAAATGACTGGTTACACCTTTTCAGAAGGTGTTATTCACTCTCATGCCAGGCTGACCTATAACCAGGTAAACGCGTTCCTGACAGCCCCGGACTCCAAGCTGGGTCGCCAGACCGCTCGCCAACTCAAGGAAACGGCACCTCACATCCACGCACTGCATCAGTTGTATGCGGTATTGAAAAAAGCCCGTACCAAGCGCGGCGCAATGGATTTTGAAAAGCCGGAAGTGCAATTCAGGTTCACCGAAGACCGCAAGATTGACAGGATAGTACCCGTCATCCGCAATGATGCACACAAGATGATTGAGGAATTCATGCTGAGCGCCAACGTGGCGACCGCAGACTTCCTCAAGCAACGGAAGATGCCGGCACTGTACCGGGTGCATGAAGGCCCGCAGGATAAAAAGCTGACTACCCTGCGCGCCTTCCTTAACGCCAGGGGACTCAAGCTGGCCGGCGGCAACAAGCCCCGCCCCGCGCATTTCGACCAGCTACTGACCCAGGCAGGCGAACGTAGCGATGCACAAACCATCCGCACCATGATGCTGCGATCACTCAGCCAGGCGGAGTACAGCCCGGATAACCGTGGCCATTTCGGCCTGGCCTATTCCGCCTATGCCCATTTTACTTCGCCCATTCGCCGGTATCCGGACCTGATGGTACACAGGGCCATTCGCTCAGTGATCCGCCAGCCAGTGCAGCGTAACCTTTTGCCCCGGGCGATTAGATCCATCTTCGGCGCAGGCAAGGCAGCGGTGAAGCGCTTTGACAGCGCGGAACGCCTCGCCCCGCACAAGAGCTACCCCTACGACATGGCGGCAATGGAGACTCTCGCTGTACATTGTTCTACCGCCTCGCGCCGCGCCGACAAGGCGAGCTGGGATGTGGAGGCGTGGCTGAAATGTGAGTTCATGCAGGACTTTGTTGGCGAGACCTTCCCCGGCCAGGTAAGTAGCGTCACCAACTTCGGCCTGTTTATCGAGCTTGACGAGATTCAGGTTGAAGGCCTGGTACACGTGACGGCACTGAAGAAAGACTACTATCACTTTGATGCCGCCAGGCAGTGCCTTACCGGCGAGCGCAGCAATACGAGTTTTGCCCTCGGAGATGAGATCGAGGTGCGGGTAGTACGCGTTGATATGGAACGTCGCAAGATTGAATTTGCACTGGTCGATTAAGGCCCCGCCTGGAAATCTTGAGCAACAGTGAAGCAGCCGACTGTGATCTACCCGGATACCCCAGTCCCTCGCAACTGAGTTTGGGGGGCGGGGTTAGGTATCGACCAACAACCACCGGGGCATGCCTTGGTGGCTGTCATCCAGCAAAAGCCTGGGCTGCGCATGGTTGGCGGCCAATGACTTCTCCTCTCCAGCAAATGAAGCCTGCCAGCAGTCGCCTGTAGCCTTGCTGTACCGAATGGCAACTGGATCCAGCTCCACCCGGGTCAAATACGACTCCCCGTTCCGGCACACAAACAGCTCACTCGTACCATACCCAATAGACACTGCGGCCACGCTAGCCTGGTTAATCGAGCGAGCAAATATGGGGGAGGCATCGGTATTGGATGTCCCCTGTCCTGATTCACTCTCCCTGTCTTGTGCCAGAGAACCCCATAGCTTCCCCTCAGCCCTAGTGAAAATATTTCCTATAAAAAGTGTGATACGAGGCACTTTTTTCTAAATCAGGCAAAAAATAGGTTGCACTATGCCAGTTCCTCGTTGACTCTCGAGTGGTGAAGATGAATTTGGCGCTAGGGCTTATTCCATTCCCGCGCCGATCATTTCGCAAACAAACCTAGCTCCCAACCTGCACCATTACGGGGCTGGCAATTCATAGATGCAAAGGACCGTCGCTCATTGACGCAAGGGCAATTTGCAGTAGACGAGGGGGAACAGGGGGTAAAACACTTCGGGCAAAAGCTCGGCAATAGTAGTGAAAGGCCGCGACAGACGGCTCCACGAGCGATGTGACTTCCAGACACAACGACACACAACACTGTCGTACGCGAAATACCTTGGTTAATAAGCAATAAAACAAGGACAGAAGTGTATGAAAAATCAGCTGCAATCCGTCACAGAGACCCTCCAGCACCACGAGCTCTACCGGAGCATTACCACCCTTGACCAGTTACGTGACTTCATGAGCATCCACATATTTGCGGTATGGGATTTCATGACCCTCGTGAAACGGCTACAGAACTCCCTGACCTGCGTCACGCTCCCCTGGAAAAACCCGGACAATATCTTCGCCGCCCGCCTGATCAATGAAATCGTGTTTTACGAGGAAACCGACCTGAACTTTGACGGGCAGCCTGCGAGCCACCTGACCATGTACCTTGAGGCCATGGAAGAAATCGAGGCGGATGCATCCTGCTTCCTCACGTTTATCGCAGCACTGGAACGTGGGGAGGACCTGGAAACAGCCCTGGAGGAAGCCGACACACCGGATTTCGTGCGGGAGTTCGTGCGCGCAAACATCCAGCTTGCCCTGACCGGTGGCAATGAAGAGGTTGCGGCAAACTTTCTCTACGGTCGGGAGGATGCCATCCCCGAGATGTTTACCCGGCTACTGGACCAGTGGGGGGTGGATGAGCACCGCATTCCCCGCATGACATATTACCTGAAGAGACACATTGATCTTGATGGGGATGAGCATGGACCTGCCGCACAGAAGATTCTCGAAAACCTGATTGGGGGTTGTGATCACGCTCGGGCCCGCGCGTTCAGGGCCGCGGAACAAGCGATAGAGGGGAGAATCCGACTCTGGGACGGCATTCTGGTGCAGATCCAGCAAGCCGAGCCATCTGCGCGAATCGCCGTCTAGGTATATCGCCAGGCCCCGGCAAGCCCGGTATCGGCGCTTTCCGGGGCGCTCACTCCCCCCGTCTTACCGATGTGCCCCGCCCCACCCTGTATTCCAGCGCACAAAGTTCCAGTTGACCTATGGTGACAGCCATGGTTTACGGCGCCACTTTATTGGCAGCCCGGCAAGAAATAGGCTGGACACGAAATCTTGTCCTAAGTTGCTACTGCAAATCCCTCCAATACGATTAGGAGTATACAAATGGCAGGCAAAGTCATGTTAATCACCGGCGCCTCAAGTGGCATCGGGCGAGCTACGGCATTGAAAGCCGGCCACGCAGGAATGCGACTGGTCCTCACCGCCCGCAGGGAGGACGCCCTGGATTCGTTGGTAACAGAGCTGGGAGCTGATAACGCCGTGGCTGTCCCGGCCGATGTTGCGGATTGGAACCAGCTTGAAAAAGTGGTGAAAACAGCCATCAACCGGTTCGGGCAGCTGGACGTGGTATTTGCCAACGCCGGCACCGGCCTCTCACAGCCAGGGACCGAGGCGGGTGACCCTGGCGAATGGCAACAGGTGATAGACGTCAATATCCGCGCCCTACTCTGGACAGCAAAGCTCGCCCTGCCGCACCTGCGCAGTTCCCGTGGTCACTTCATCATGACCGGCTCCCAGGCTGGCCGGATGCCGATCAAGGGATCGGTCTACGGTGCCTCCAAGTGGTTCGTACACGGCTTCGGGGCCAACCTGGCAGAGGAAATGGCGGAGTGGAACGGGCGCTGTACCGTTATTGCCCCGGGGATGGTAAACACGGAGTTCTTCGACGAGCCGAAGCCCGACAAGCTCGACCCGGAAGACATTGCCGACGCTGTACTGTTCGCTGTCAACGCACCACCTAGGGCCAATGTCCGCGAGGTATTCGTAGTTCCCACGGAGTAACACCGGGCTGCCTACAGGGTCTGCTGGCCGGGTTCAGCTCAACGCCCCGGCACGTCGGGCATCGGGGCAGTCCCCGAGCTAACCGGAGTACAACCCTCTGCATCGGTAAAAATCTGGTTCTCGTCGTGCAACTCGCCATTATCCTGCCGGCAAGCTGGATTACTGTCATGGTACTGATTGCCCCTCAGAACAACATCTACGCCACCGACACGGACCTGGGCGGCAAGGTTATCCACGGTATCGGGGAAAAAGCGGCTGTTGAACATACCTGAATACAGGTAACCGGACGAGAGCTCGACAAAGGCTGCCGAATCGTGTTCCGGCATCAACACTGTGTCATTGAAAAAGCTGTCTACAACGAAATTGAATCTCGGTGCCCAGTGGTTACTGATATCCCCGGTGCGCAGGTAGTCCGTGCCAGATAAGTCCTCAGGATTTTTCGTGGTATTCAGGTTCTCGAATCCACCACTGCCCCGCAGGGCGAGCCGGTGCTTACCGCCACGCCCACCGATATGATTTCCCCTGTGCCAGACATTGGAAACTACCAGTCCCCACACGCCCATAAAGCGGGCATTGTGCTCCATCGCTGTGGTCACATCGTTTCCAATCAGGCCACCGTTGACCATCTGGCAACTGTCCATACAACCGATATTGACGTTGGGAAGATTGTCCGGATGACTTTTCAGCACGGAATCGGACAGGAAGATACCGTAGGGCCAGTGGAGCAGCGAGCAATCGAGGATGTCCGGATTCTTGCCGCAATAATTCGCCTGCGAGGTAAAGCTGAAGGTGCCCCAATATTGCCCGGTCTCCGACCAGTCCATATCCACATTGTGTACAGTCACCAGGGTTGCGGCCATACCACCGCTGATATTGCCAGCACGGATGCCAGTGACAGTCACATTGTAACTCCAGCCCTGGACAATATTACCCTGATTATCCTGCACAAGCTCCGGATACCCCTGGGCCTGTGCCGAAGTGGGGCTGCGGTCTTCACAACGCCCCGCGACACCAATACGCACGTCCTCGACTACGGGTCGTGCACCCTCACCGTAGCGGTCAATGGTGATATTCCCCTCGCCGTAATCGGTGCAGATTCTCCCGAAACTTTCGCCCGCATGGAGCAACACGCGCTTGCCAGCATACTCGCCAGTAGCCGGCAGGTCCGATGCCTGGACGGCCCCTGCAGGACAACCATTGTAGTCCCCGGCAGGAGAAACACAGATTGTGCTATCCGGCGTGTAGTAGGCCTCCTGTGCCAGTACCCGTACCGTCGTAAAAGCATCTTCGTAATCACCACTCGGGTTCTGCACCCTGACACCGACATTGTACTCGCAGGCACCGTCGACATAGCGGCTACTGGAGGGCGTACAGACAAACGTATGGATGGCACGGGGACTGGACCCTACCTGCTGGTTTCGGCTGCGCATTGTTGTGCTGAATTCACCGGATTCGGGATCGTCGAAATTGAAGTGATAGGCGAACCACTGGCCGGTGGCACAGGCCACCGGATCGGTGCCACCGGAAAGATCCTGGCAGGCAGTATCGGTTGAATCCTGGGCGGAGAAATAGATCGTCTCCGGCGACACCCCGCTGCTGCGCGTCAGCACCCGCAATATGGCGTCGATGTTGGCGCTACCCCCACCGCCATCATCACACTCACAGGGATCCTTCTTGGGCCCGTTGCCATTCCCCTGCCCCTGGCCTGCGACCAGAGGCATATCGGAGGGATCGACAGACTCCGGCGGTGACTGCATTTTTAGCACCCCGGTCAGGAGAATCAGGATCCCGGCGATGGCGATTGCCTGTGATATCCGGGGCATAGCGCACTTCCTGTGAATTGCCGCTCATTGTTACGATTAGAATAGGTTGCCTGACCAAAGAACATTGAATAATTACGTGGCAAGAAGGGTCAACCCTGCAACAGGGTTCTCATTTATCAACGGTCGTGCCGCGTTCCTTAACATCCATATCCCCGATTCAACACAGCTTAGTGCATGTATCAGCCCATCCGAAGGCGGACCTTACACATGCCCGGATTCCGGTCGACGGGTATTGCCTGCCTGCGGTAACCTCTGGAATCATCGTGCCAGAAGGAGAACACCATGCTCAGGACAACCACATCCACTGTCGATGGTCGGGAAATTCGCGAGTATCTCGATGTCGTCGCAGGCGAGGCAATTATGGGTACCAATGTTTTTAAAGACTTCTTTGGTGCCATTCGCGACTTCGTTGGCGGCCGCGCTGCTGCTTACGAAAAGGAAATGTCCAGGGCAAGGGCGATCGCCTTCAAGGAAATGGAGGAGCAGGCCCGTGAACTGGGCGCCGATGGCGTTGTCGGTATCGATATCGATTACGAAGTTGTCGGCGCTGAGGGCGCAATGATGATGGTCAGCGTCAGCGGTACGGCGGTCAAATTCCGCTGAAACTGGCGCTCAATAATCACATAACAGCTGATCCGAATTGCAGGGTAGAGGAATGGACAAGGACCAGTATCTCGCTGAGGTGGAATCGCGGCTGCGGCGTATGTTCTCGGCCTCCAAGAGCGGTTACAAGACACCGGCGGTGGACCGGCACCGATTGGAGGGTTTTATGCAGGCCGGGGTATTTTTCGGGCTGACCGACAACCGGGAATTGACGCAGCTGATGGAAGAGACGCATTTCAGCGTATTCGGCAAGACGATCCGCGAGCGCCGCGAGGATAACCCGCTGAACTGGCAGAGCGAGCCGGTCGACTACCGGGCCTACGAGGCCCCCACCTTTATCCGCAACGGTGAACCCGGGGTTGAATAAAGCCGCACCCGACCGGGAACGGCTTCAGTGAAGAGAGAGGCAATAGTGGCTGGGATTCGGGCCTAGAAGCGTGAGAAATCCGCGGGGCGCTTCTCCATAAACGCGGTAGCCGCTTCCTTGAACTCCTCGGACTGCAGGCGCTTCTGGAAGTGACCGGCCTCCTCCTGGATCACTTCCAGGCCCCGGTCATGGGTGCCCTTACGCAACAGTTGCTTGCTCAGGCGCACCGCCTCCGGTGCTCGGGTTGCCAGCTCTGCCGCCACCTGGCGCGCCCGCGGCAATGCCTCTTCCGCCGCTACTGCGGCATTGCAGATGCCCAGCTCCACCGCCTCGGCGGCATCGAATTTCTTGCCCAGCAGGAGCAGCTCCGCTGCCCTGGCATGGCCCATGATGCGCGGCATAAAGTAGCTGGAAGCGTATTCCGGGCAAAGGCCCAGGTTCACAAACGGCATCTGGAACAGCGCGTCCTCGCCGGCGAACGCCATATCGCAATGCAGCAGCATGGTGGTACCGATCCCCACCGCCGGGCCGTTGATGGCAGCGATCACCGGCTTGGGGAAGTTGTACAGGGCCACCATGAACTGGAAGACCGGCGATTCCTCGCTGGAGGCGGACCCCCCGAGGAAATCCATCAGGTCATTACCGCTGGTGAATACGCCTTCGGCACCGGTAATGACCACTACGCGGACATCCCGGTCCTCCGCTGCGGTATTCAGCAAATCGGCCATGGCCTGGTACATGGCCATGGTGAGGGCGTTCTTGCGCTCGGGGCGCACGATGGTGATTTCCAGTACGCGGTCGGATACCTGCGCCTGGACTTCTGCACATGAGCTTTGCATGGGCATCTCCGGTTACAGTCTGCTGACAGGCGCCAGTCCCGGTGGGGCCGCGCGCCGCGATAATGCCACCATCTTAGCTGCTGGGCCGGGGCTTGGGAGTCCCGAATCGACCACATCCGTTGACCGGAGTCACCGCATCATGCAAAAACGCCGCCCCCTGGGGCGGCGCCTGCCAGTGGCTGCTTACTTCGCGACCGAATCCCGGCGCAGGGGCTGGCACATGCAGTGCACGCCACCGCCTCCGGGGGTGATCATGGAGATATCCGGGTCGATCACCTCCAGGCCGTGGGCGCGGCACTTCTCCGCCAGCCCCTTGTTGGCACTGGGCAGCATCACCCGGTCATTGCCCAGGGCCACTACGTTGACCCCGAGCTCAAGCACCTGCGGGAAGGGGATATCGATGATCTCGATCTTGCGGTCGCGGAACCACTGCACCAGCTCAGGCTCCACCGCGTCGACACAGATAGCCGCCAACTTTTCCGCCAGCATTGCCACCATCACGTCGATATGCAGGAAGAAGGGGTCAAACGGGTAGCCCTTCACTTCCCAGCCCTCTTGCTCGATCCAGCCTTTCATCTGCTCGAAGCCCTGGGGACTGGTGCGCTCACCGGAATAGCCGCAGAGAATGACGCCCGGCTCCAACACCATAAAGTCCCCCCCCTCCAGGGAGCCGGCGGTGATGATGTCGTAGATGGGGATATCCAGCTCCTGGTAGAGCTTTACGATCGGCGCCCATTCGCCGCGCCGCCAGGGGCTGTACATCTGCGTGACAATCGGGCCCCAGGGGGTCATCACCGAGGAATCACGGCCATAGATCTGGTAAGGCAACGCGCTATCGGCGGGAATAATGTGAGTATTCACTCCGGCATGGCGATAGGCATCGACCATTTCTGCATGCTGGGCTGCAGCCACCTTGTGATCAAACTGCATCCCCAGACGCACCGCCCGGCGGGCACTGGCATTGCCGGTGCGCCAGCTGAAATTATCCACGGGCCCTATCAACACGTCGCGCAGGGTTCCATATTCGGAGTCCATGCCCCACTTATCCAGGGGCGGGGTACCGCCATTGTCGAGGCGGCGGCGAAAGGTGAAGTCACTCATTACGGCTCTTTCCAATTAACTGCTGGATTCCCGGGGCGACCGCAGGTCGCCCCTCTTTCTTTGCCGGCTGCTATTGCCATTCAGTCACTGGCGACGCCGGCGCGGGCGAGCATGGCCTGCAAAAGGACATTGCAGCCCTTCTCCAGGTGATCCGGTTCGGCGGATTCCGCCTCGTTGTGCGACAGGCCGCCGGCACAGGGGACAAAGATCATCGATACCGGGGCCACGCGGGAAACGTATACCGAGTCGTGCCCTGCCCCGGACACCATCCTGCGGTGACTGTAACCGAGCCCTTCCACCGCGGTGTTAACCGCGTCGATACATTGCGGGTCGAACGCCACCGGCGGGGAATGCCACTCATCGCGGATTTCGATCCCGCAGCCGGTGGCTTCCTGTACTTCCTGCGCCACCCGGTGCAGGGACTGGTGCAGGTGCTCGAGTCCCTCCGGTTGGGGATGACGCAAATCCAGCGCCAACACCACCTTTTCCGGGACGGTATTGCGGCTGCCCGGCTCTGCGCGCAGGTCGCCGCAGGTCATCCGCGCCTCGTCACTGTAAGCCTTAACCTCGCCATAGAGGCGCTCGCACAGCTGTGACAACGCCTGTACCGGGTCCCGGCGGTCCGCCATGGGCGTGGGTCCGGCGTGGCACGGCGTGCCATGGAAGGTAACGTCATACCAGCGGATGCCCTGGACCCCGGTCACCACCCCGATGACCTGGTCCTCCTTCTCCAGGATCGGGCCCTGCTCGATATGCGCCTCGAACGCCGCGGTAATAGGGAAGGGTTCCGCCGGCTGGTCTCCCAGGTACCCGATGCGCTCCAGCTCGGCACCGATGGTCCTGCCGTTCTTGTCCTCGCGGCCGTGGCCGTAGTCGAGGCTGAACTCCCCGCACCAGACCCCGGAGCCGATCATGGCAGGCGAGAAGCGCGCCCCCTCTTCGTTGGTCCACACCACCACTTCCAGGGGCGCGCGTGTCTGTAGTCCATGTTGTTCCAGGGTCCGCATCACCTCCAGTCCGGCGAGGACACCAAAGACACCGTCGTACTTGCCTCCGGTGGGCTGGGTGTCCAGGTGGGAGCCGGTGATCACCGGTGGCAAGTCCGGGTCAGAGCCCGGCCGCCGGGCAAAGATATTGCCCATGCGGTCCACCCGGATCTCACAGCCGGCCTCGCGGCACCATTCGGTGAACAGGTCACGACCGGCCCTGTCCTCGTCGGTTAGTGCCTGGCGGTTGCAGCCACCGGCCGGTGTGGCGCCAATACGCGCCATCTCCATTAGGCTGTCCCACAGGCGGGCGCCGTCGATTCGCAGATCTTGCGCGGTGTTTTTCATTCGAGTCGCTCCAGACCTTATAATGTGTCTAATATTACGCTTTTTCCCGCAATTTTAGTTTTGATCTGCGGCGCATAAAGAAAGCAAAGTTTCGCCGTTGATCAAAATACAGACAGGCAGTAAAGATTCCATGACCGTAACCTATAGCTCTTATCTTAAAGTCGACGACCTACTCAAGTGCCAGCAGCCGCTTTCCGACGGCCCCGAGCACGATGAAATGCTGTTTATTGTGATCCACCAGAGTTATGAGCTGTGGTTCAAGCAGTTGCTGCACGAGCTGGACTTCCTGATGGGCCTTTTCAATGCCGGGGAGAAGTACCGCGCCCTGCATACCCTGAAGCGGGTGGATGCCATCTACCGGACCCTGATCCAGCAGGTGGACATTCTCGAGACCCTCACGCCGCTGGAATTCCTCTCCTTCCGTGATCGCCTCTCCACCGCCAGTGGTTTCCAGTCGTTCCAGTTCCGGGAGCTGGAATTCGTCTACGGAGCCAAGGATGCCAAGAAACTGGAGAACTACCCCCGGGGCTCGGAGCACCGCGCCCGCCTGCAAGAGCGCCTCGAGGCCCCAACATTGTGGGATGCCTTCGTGACTTTCCTTGCCAAGGAGGGGCATTCAATTCCAGAGAGCGTGCTCAAGCGGGACTTCAGCCAGGTGGCAGAACCCTCCAGTGCGGTGCAGAAGGTGCTGATCGATGTCTATCGCAACGACCCGCTGGTAGGCGAGATCTGTGAAGCACTGGTGGATATCGACACATCCCTCCAGCAGTGGCGCTACCGCCACGTAAAGATGGTGGAGCGGACCATCGGCGCGAAGATGGGCACCGGCGGTTCGAGCGGGGTGGGCTACCTGCAGAGCACCCTGTTCCGGCCGGTATTCCCGGACCTGTGGGCAATTCGCTCCGAGTTCTAGTCCCGGCCGGGCAAGCCGGCGCTGCGGCGCCGGACAACCGCAGCGCTGCCCCGGGCAACTGCCAGGCATAAAAAAAGCCAGCATAAGCTGGCTTTTTGCTTTCCGGAGCAACTCCGGACAGTGAACCGGGACCTCAGTCCTCGAACGGTACCAGGGAAACCTGGATACCGGCATTCACTTCCTTGGCCGCGTCCGCGATGGTGACGTAGGTGTCGGCACTGGACTTGTTGTGCGCGCGTACAATCACAATCGCCTGCGGGTTCTCGGCGAACAGCTGGGCGATACGGGCACGGACAGCGCGGGAGTCAACACGGCTGGCGCCCATATAGATGTCGTCGTTGGCATCCACGGTCAGCAGGATGTTCTGCTTGTCGGGATCCGGCGGAGTCTGTTCTGTCTCATTCGGATCGGGCACGTTCACATCCAGCGCCTTTTCCTTCACAAAGGACGCCGTCACGATAAAGAAGATCAGCATGATGAACACAACGTCCAGCATGGGCGTCAGGTCGATATCTGCTTTTTCCTCTTCTACGGCCTTACCGCGTCGTCTACTCATAAAACACCGTACAATTATCTAATGCGAATGGCGCCGGATTGACCGGTCTGATCAGGGGGGCAAGATTGCCGCGAAATGCCCATCTTTGCAAGTGAAACCTTCACCGTAAGGAAAATATCCTTTTGAATCAAGCGCTTAAGGTCTATTCCAGGCAGGCAAAAGCATTTTTTGGGTAAAAATTGCACTATCGGGTCGACAGGTAGCTTTCGTAGTCCGGAACCTCGCGCTCAAAGCTGGTATCCATCAGGGCGGACTGGACCATCATATCGGCACTGCTCGAGTTACAGGCCACCGGGATATTCCACACCGCGGCGATCCGCAGTAGTGCCTTGACGTCCGGGTCATGGGGCATGGGCTCGAACGGGTCCCAGAAAAACACCAGCACGTCGATCTCCCCCTGGCAGATCTTCGCCCCCAGTTGCTGGTCCCCCCCCAGGGGGCCGCTGAACAGGCGCTCAACCGGCAGACCGGTGGCGGACTCGATCTTCGCCCCGGTAGTCCCGGTGCCGAGCAGCTCGTGCTGCTCCAGCAGTGCCCTGTGACGGTTGCACCAGTCGATCAGTGCCTGCTTGCGATTGTCGTGGGCGACCAGGGCCACCCGTTTCCTGGCCGGGAGGGGTTGGGCAATAAACTGCATCTTATATAGTGTCTCTTATTGGTCGGTAGCGGCTTGGAACCGGGGCCGGCCGTAGCGAGGCCCGGGCCAGGGTTGATTTACGCAATTTTGGCAGCGCGACACAAGCCTTCCCCCGAAGGCCGGTTCATCCCCCCCCCGACGAAAGCGTGCTGCCCGGTTATACTGCGCTACCACTCAAATATCGAAATCAGGAGGTGATCGCATATGAGCGTTGGTGCCTGGGAGCCGGAAGACACGGCAAGCAACAGCGATGCACAAGTCGCCATAGACCGCGCGCAACTGGAAAGGTTTATCGACGCGGTGCGGGACAACAACCAGTTGCCAGGCCCGCTGGGCCAGGATGACCTGGCTGCATCGGCCCTGATGCGGCTGCCGGCCGGCCAGTGGCTGGAAGCCTGCGAATCCCTCGACAATGAACAGGTGTGGAACCTGATCCGCTTCTTTACCCTGGCCGAGATGCAACTGTCGGGCTGGGATGGCGGCGCCGAGTCGCCCGTGATTCCACTGGCAAAGTCCCTGCGCCGGCGCAAGGCCGCACTCGATCGCGAGCAGTTGCTGTGGATTCGCGAGCACTCAGACAACCGCTACCTTCCCTACGGCCCCCTTTAACCTGCCGCCCTGGTGCCATCCCCTGGCAACAGGGACGGTGACGGCGACTGTCGACAGGCGTGCGGCCTGGCTCAGTCGCCGAGGCGCGACAGCTGGCTGCGCAGCAATTGGACGGGCGCTGGCTTGCGATAATTATCCGGGACAAATCGCCACAGCACATAGCCATCCCGGTCAAGCAGCCAACAGGATGGCCTGGCCGCACCTATCCCGGCCCGCCAGCGGCGCCCCGCACGCTTCACGCCAAAGATCCTCACCCACAGGGGCACCGCCCCGGCCTCTATCCAGGCCTGGTTTTCCCGAGCCACAATGTCCAGGCTGAGATAGCCCTGCCGCCTCCCGTTCGGGGGGCGGGGGGCGGACCAGTGCTCTTCCGGTTCGGCTGATGCCAGCAACAGCATCGCATCGTGTTTTTCCAGTGCCGGCGCCAGGCTGGACACTTCCGCGAGCGATTCCCGGCTACTGGCACAGAAGCTTCCCCGCAGCACTACCAATAGCACGCCGGAAACATTCTGTTGCCGCAGGTAATCAGAAATCTCTAATTTTTTGCCATCGGCGGTTACCAGCGGGGGGAATTTCGCTCCGGGCTCCGGCAGGGGGGGATGCTGAAGCGAGGAAAAATGGAAAAGGTACAGCAGCACCAGGCCCAGGTTAAGCAGCGCCAAGTACAGGGCATTTCCAATTTCCCTGTCGGTAAGTAATACAACTGCCAACCCTGACAAAACTACCGTCAGTCCCGCCGATTCGCGCTCGTCTGCCCTGAATTTTTCTGGCCGCCAGTAGCGCAACAATAACCAGCCGGGCAGGCCCCAGCCACTGAGAAATGTTCCCAGCCAGGCCAGTTTTCCACTGGCAATCCACTGGTCGATTGCAAAAAAACCGCAGCCCCAGAGCCAGGCAAACGCGATAAAAGTAAAAAATCCCTTAAATTTAGCCATAAAAGGTCATATTGGCCCAAAAACACTTGCAATTGATTATATAAATACGCTGCAATTAGCGCGATGAAATTCTTTCGTCCAAAACAAATTTAATTACAGGGATATTTTATGGCTGCAAGTAAAAAATCTGCCGGTTCGGTCAGTGATGTTACCAAGCTGCAAGCGGAACTGACTTCACTGAAATCAAAACTGGATAAAGCCCGCGAAAAGCAGGAGAAGGACGCGGCAAAAGCTGCCGACAAGCTGGCCAAGGACGCTGAGAAAGCGGCCAAGAAAGCTGCTGCGGCCCAGAACAAGCTGAAAACAGTCCGCGCCAAGAAAAAGACCGCGGCCCAGAAAGCCCAGCTGGCCACGGCCCGCTCTGCGGCAACAGCGGCCAAGAAGGCCGCCGACAACGCCAAGGCGGCAGCCAAAGAGGCCAAGACCCAGCTCGCTGCCATCAAGGAAGACAACAAGATGGCGGCCAAGGTGGCCAAGGCTGTAGCGAAGGAAGAGGCCGCCATTACCAAGAAGCTCGCCGCTGAGGCCAAGAAGAAGGCCGCCGCCGAGGCCAAGAAGGCAGCAGCTGCTGCCAAGAAGAAGGCTGCTGCAGAGAAGAAGAAGGCCGCCGCTGCTGCCAAGAAGAAGGCTGCTGCAGAGAAGAAGAAGGCCGCCGCCGCCAAGAAGAAAGCTGCTGCAAAGGCCAAGAAGGCCGCCGCCAAGGCCAAGACCAAGGCCAAAACTGCCGCCAAAAAAGGTCCTGGCCGCCCGAAGAAGGCTGCTACCAAGAAGGCTGCCACCAAAAAAGCAGCGACCAAGAAGAAGGCCACTGCCAAGCGCGGTCCCGGTCGCCCGAAGAAAGCCGCAGCCAAGAAGACTGCAGCTAAAAAAACTGCCACCAAAAAGACTGGCGCCAAGCGCGGCCCGGGCCGTCCGCCCAAGTCCAAGTAAGGCAGACTACGGCACGCCGTCGCCGGCCTGCCCGCAATGCAAAACCCCGGCCACAGGCCGGGGTTTTGCTTTTCCAGTAATGTTCGGTCGGGCTCTCAGCGCACTATTGGTTCAGGCGCAACCCGCAGACCCGGTGATCGCGACCCAGCTCCAGGACGCAATCCGCCCGCCGGGGCATTTCATCCAGCAGGGTGCGGGTCACCCGCTCATAGTGCTGCACGAACCTTTCCACCTCCGCATCACTCATTCCACCACCGGTAGCCTCACGTAGCTTCTCCTCCTGCAGGCGCCGCCACTCGAGCACACTGGCCATGTCTGGCACCCGCAACATCAATAACAGGTGGAGCCGGGAAAAGAGCTCCCGGTAGGGCCCATCCAGCTGTGCGCGGACGTAGTCGCGCCAGATCCCCCGGGGATCCTCTGAGCGTTCCAGCTCGTTGACCGGAGTTTCCTGGTCCTGCCAGGGAAGCGCACCGACACACCAGCCCTCAAACAACAGGATATCCACCGGCGAGTGCCGGCATGACCAGGTTTCCCGCGGAGCCCGGTCATCGGTGGCCTTGTCAAAGCGCGGAATTGGCACCTCCTGCCCGCCGGGCAAGCGGGTCAGGCGATCGATGGTATCTACACCCAGTTGCACATCGTGGGTGCCGGGTACGCCGCGTGTCGCCAGCAACGGATGTACCCGGCGGGCGAGTTGCTGGCGTTCGGCGCGCGTCAGGTAAATATCATCGAGGGAAAAGCCGGCGCTCTCGATGCCCAGGGATTGCCAGACCAGCTGCAGGAAAGCGGTCAGGGTCGACTTGCCCGATCCCTGGCCACCGCATAGTCCCACCACCAGAGGGCCTCCCCTGTCGCGCTGCTGCCGGGCAAGCCATACCGCCAGTGGCAGGTAATAGTCTTCAACAAGTTGCATGAATGCCGCAGGCAAGCGGTGCGTGGCGATAAATTGCCGGATTTCACCTTCCAGCTGTGCCTGTAGCGCCTGTGCCCGCTCCGACACCGCAGCAGGCCAGTGAGAATCCGCCATATTGGATTTTCCCTATTTTATTTTCTGGCCCTGGCCGTCCCGTCCAGAGGACGGTCATCCCCTGCCGGCCTTTAATCCTCACCCCACTGTGCACCGCGAATAACGGGTGGCGAAAAGGCGGCAAGGCCCTCGCGAATGCGCCCCGGCAACACCAGCATGATTGGCGTCACCACCAGCGTGAGCAGGGTGGAGAAAGTAAGGCCATAGACAATCGCACTGGCCAGTTGCACCCAGAAGGAGGCGATTACCCCGCCCACCACTATATCCCGGCCCAGCATATCGACGCTCACCCCCAGGGCCAGCGGCAACAACCCCAGGATCGTGGTGGCCGTCGTCAGGAAGACCGGGCGCAGTCGCTGCGCCGAAGCTTTCACCGCCGCCGCTGCGGGTGACAGAGCTGGCTCGTTACTGCGCACGAAATTGTAGGTATCGATCAGTACAATATTGTTGTTCACCACGATCCCGGCCAGGGCGACAATGCCGACACCGGTCATGATCACACTGAATGTGGTCTGGGTTAGCAGCAGGCCCAGCAGTACACCGATGGTGGACATAATCACCGAGGACAGTATCAACAGGGACTGGTAAAAGCTGTTGAACTGCGTCACCAGCAGGATAAACATCAGGAACAACGACAACAGGAATGCCACCCCCAGGAAAGCCAGCGACTCATTCTGTTCCTCATCGGCACCGCGAAACAGCAATTCGACGTCCGCGGGTACCGGGTTGTCCTCGAGCCAGGCCCGGATTTCCTTCACCTTGTCGTCGGCCAGCACGCCCTCCTCGGCATCCGCCTTGATCTGCATGCGGGTTATACCGTTGATCCGCTCGATCTTATCCACCTTGGGGCGCGCCTCGGTAGCGACAAAGCTGCTCACCGGCACTGTGCCCCCGGGTGTGTTCACCTTGAGCCGGTCCAGGGCGGCGATTCCGCGCGCCCGCTCCGGGTAACGGATGCGGATATCCACTTCCTCGTTACTGTCGTCCGGCCGGTACTCCGCCACCCGCACACCGGTGGTCACCAGTTGCACCGCGCGGCCCACCTCGGTGAGGTCGGCACCGTAGAGGGCCGCTTTCGCCCGGTCCACAGTCACTTCCCACTGGATGCCCGGCAGGGGCGCCGTATTGACGATATCCCGCAAGCCATCAAAATCGTTCTCCAGCGCGCGGTGCAGTCGCCGGGTCTCCGCCAGTAACTGGTCGTAGTCGCGACCGCGCAATTCCAGCACGATGTCCTTGCCGATCGGCGGCCCCCCCTCAAATACGTTGGCCGTCACCTTGATACCGGGGAAATTGGCGGTGCGAGCGCGCAGGTCGGCAAATATATCGCGGCTGCGCCGCTCACGTTGCTGCGCCGGGTAGAGCTCCACCAGCATATTGGCGATCTGGTCCGGGGCGCGGTCGCGATTGCCCGACAGGCCACCAGATCCCACCGCGGTATAGGCAATCCGCACCTCGGGCACCTCCAGTACAGCCTGCTCCACTTCCGCCACCAGGGCACGCTGCTCGGCAACTGACAGGTTCCCCTGTGCGCGTACCTCCACATTGCCGTACTGCTCTTCGGTATCGGTAAAAAACTCAACCCCGGCCCCGAAAGAACCATACGCAACAACAATGCCAACCAGTGTCGCCACGGCACCGAAAAAAGCCATTAGTGGCCGTCGCACAATGGCGTCCAGGGTTCGCGCAAAGGTCCCGGTAATGCCCGTGAGTTCCGTGGGTTGGCCGCTCTCCAACTGTTTCAGGTATTGCTGGGTGCGGCTGTCCAGGTTGCCCTTGCCAAACAGGCTGCCCAGCACCGGGGCAAAGAACAGCGCATACAGCAGCGATCCTGCCAATACCGCAAAGACAGTAACCGGCAGGTAGCGCATGAAATCGCCCACCACGCCGGGCCAGAACATGATCGGCAGGAATGCCGCCAGGGTTGTGCCGGTGGAGGCCACCACCGGCCAGAACATGCGCCGCACCGACAGGGTGTAGGCAACCCGTGCCGACATGCCCTCGGCCATTTTGCGGTCGGCGTACTCGGTGATCACGATGGAGCCATCAATGAGCATGCCCAGCGCCAGCAGCATGCCGAACATGACCATGAAATTGAATGAAAAACCCAGGTACCAGGTGATGATCGAGCCGAACAGGAGCGAGAACGGAATCCCCAGGCCCACCAGCAGGCCCGAACGCAGCCCCAGTGCCGCCACCACGATAATCATGACCAGCAACATCGCCGTGAGGATATTGCCCTCCATCTCGCTGACCATATCGCGGGCAAACCGTGACTGGTCAAAGACAAAGTTCACTTCCACACCACGGGGCAGGCTGTCGAGCTCTGCATTGACTACCTCGCGCACGCGATCCGCCAGTGCGACCGAACTCGCGTCGTTGCGCTTTTCCACGTTGATCGCCAGGCCGGGACGCCCGTTGACGCTGGTGTAGCTGGAGGCGTCCTTGAAAGTGCGCCGCACATCCGTGACCTCACCCAGCTTGACGACACCGTCCGGGGAGGACTTTACCGGGATCTCATAGACGTCGCGGGCGGTCTCAATCAGCCCCGGCACCTTGACCGAAAAACGCCCGCGCTCGGTCATCAGTTCCCCGGCGGGAATCAGCAGGTTATTGCCCACCACGGCATTGATCAGCTGGCCACTGGTGATCTGGTAGTGCTCGAGCCGCACCGGGTCGATGAGGGCCTCCACCACCTCTTCGCGGTTGCCGCGCAAATCCGCACTCAGGACCTCGCTGATATTCTCGATCCGGCGCTGCAGGTATTGTGCCGTCTGCAGCAGGACCCGCTCCCCGACACCCTCGCCCGCCAGCGTCACGACGATCGCCGGAAACGGCTGTGCCGCCGCCTCCTCCACAATCGGTTCATCGGCATCCCGCGGTAGTTCCGCCTTTGCCCGGTCAACGGCATTGCGCACCTCGTCGAGCGCCTCATCGACAGGGATTGCGGTATCGAATTCCACCACCAGGTAAGCCAGGGACTCACGTGCGGTGGCAATCATTTCCTGCACACCCTCCAGCGCCCGGATTTCCTGCTCCAGCGGGCGCACCAGCAGGCGCACACCGTCTTCGGGCGAAATCCCCTCATGGCGCACCTGCACGATCACAAACGGCGGATTCACTTCCGGATTTGTCTCGATCGTCATCATCTGCCGCGCGACGATCCCCACCAGTACCACCAGCAGCATCAGGCTGATGGTGCTGCGCGCGCGGGACACTGCGCTGTCGAGAATACTCATGGGCGGCCCCCGTCCCCGTCTTCGCCGACCGGATCCGCCACCTGCTGCATAGCCGGCAGGCCGGAATCCCGCTCGGGGGGTGGCAGGGCCGATTGCCCCTGCTCCTGCTCTACTGCCACCACCTGCCCGGCGGTGACATATTCCTGGCCCACGGTTATCAGGTTGGTTTCCCGGGGCAGCCCGGTCACCCAGACCCCCTCGCTCCCGTCCCCGACCAGCTGGACATTGGAAAACTGTACCCGGTTCTCGCTGTCCAGGTGGCGCACCCCGAGTTCGCCCCGGTCGTCCAGCGTCAGCAACGAGGAATTGATCAGGTGTGCCTGAACCTCACCGGTGGGCAGGGCCAGCTGGCCGCTGAGCCCGGCACGCAGTTCGCCGTCGCTGTTATCCACCGACACCTCGATCCGGTAGGCGCGGGTCACCGCGTGTGCCTCCTGGCTCACATAGCGCAGGCGCCCCTTCGCTACCCGGCCCCGATGCAGTTCCGCAACCGCCGGCGCGCCCGGGACCAGGCTGCCCACCTCTCCCTCGGCAACCTCGCCTACCACCAGGATGGGGTCCAGGTCGAGGAGGGTTGCGCATTCCTCCCCGCGGCGGATGTAATCCCCCAGTTCCACTGCCCGGCGGTTGATCACGCCGGCAAAGGGGGCCCGGATCTCCAGGTTGTCCATTTCCACACGGGCGCGCTCGTATTCGGCCCGGGCGTTGGCCAGCGCCACTTCCTGCTGCGCCAGTTCAGTCTCGGACTGCAAGCCCTTCTTGCGCAGCCGCTGGGAACCTGAAAAGTCCAGCTCGGCCTTGCGCAGGGCGGCGCGCGCACGTTCCAGGCGCTGTGGGCGATCTTCGGCCTCGAGGCGACAGATCACCGTTCCTTTCTCCACTGCCCGCCCCTCCTCGACTGGCAGCTTCGCCACCACACCATCGAGTTCAGCGCGCATCCGCACGCTTCGATTGGCCTCGGTATGGGCATTGACGGTCACCCGGGTAGTGTAGGGCCGGGCCTCCAGCCGGCGGGCCCGCACACTGATCGGTGCCATTTCCCCGCCGGCGCCAGCACGGCCAGCAGGCGACTCTTCCTGCTCACCGGAATCGAGCAGGCCGCTCGCCAGCCACAGCAGCGCCGCCGCCGCGACGCCCAGCGCGATCCGGTAATTCTTCCGGCGCCAGATATCAGACAAGGAACTCATTACCCAAACCCATCCTTCTAAAAAATTTGATTAACACGCATGCGCAGGTTCCCGAAACGGGAGCTGGAGTATAGGGGCCACCACCAGCGCAAAGTCTGCCGGAATGCGAAAATCACAAGCGCCACCCGCACGATTCCAGAATACACCCGGAAAATGACCCTGAGATAGCGCGGCCGGTCGGGAAGGCCAGGAGCGGAGTACAATGGCGGGGGAACCCGCCAATTGATACCCCGCCGGAGGGGATTCAGATCAGGAAAGCATGGATTCGAGGAAATCGGACATGTCGGATTCCTCATCCATCAGCTGGCCACTGCCGAATTCGGCATTCCAGTCGAGCAGGAATCGCGCCAGGGCACGAGCCTGGTCGGCGAGGGCCTTCAGCTCGTCGCGGCTGTTCTTCGGACCGGTATACAGCTTGACCCGGCGATGGCTGTCAGCCAGCTCATGATCCGGATACTTGGAACGGTATACTTCCAGTTTCCAGCGCAGCGAGTGCACCATATTCCGGTAAAAAATCAGCTTGGTGGAGAGATGCAGGAGCGAGAAGTCATCCAGGTCACCGAAGAGGGTACAGTCGACCCCTAGCACCTGGGTGTCCCGGCTGGTCGGCGCCGCGCTGACATTGGCTGTCCGTGGCTCCGCCAGCAACATCGACAGGTCCCCGAACACCTCGCCCGGCCGGATTACCGCCAACGGCCGGCCTGCAGCCAGGCTATCGTCGTCATCGGAATCTATGTGGACGTTCAGCTCGCCGCGCAGCAGGAAATAAACCCACTGATCCACATCTCCTTCCGCCAGCAGAGACTCCCCCGGGGCGAGCCCAACCAGGCGCGAGCGCTGCAGCACGACGTCATACTGCCAGTCGCTGGCCGCACGAATGTCACGAAACAAATGAATGACACTGAGAAGGCGGTCCACCGCCTCCCGGGGGTAGTCACTGAGAGGTTTTATATCCATCGGGTTATTTGCAAAAGAAATCTGTTGGATCGCGTTATGGCTTTGTGTGTTACAGGCGCGCCGGGGCGCCCATGCCGAAAATTTCATCAGGGCGGGTATATTTCCCGCGAA
The DNA here is from genome assembly GCF_044383805.1 of Microbulbifer sp. JSM ZJ756. Taxonomy (NCBI): domain Bacteria; kingdom Pseudomonadati; phylum Pseudomonadota; class Gammaproteobacteria; order Cellvibrionales; family Microbulbiferaceae; genus Microbulbifer; species Microbulbifer sp. JSM ZJ756. Next base: position 118,771 of record NZ_JBISER010000004.1, read on the forward strand.
GTCCAATCCGTTTTTACGGGGCTCTCCTCACTGAGGAACACTATCCGGCTCGTCCCGATTGTACCGGCCCTATGACCACTGTCTCCCTGTTGCAAGTGCATTTTCGGAAAAACGAGACATTCTACCCGTTTTAGGCTTGAACTCCATTGCAGTTGAAGTAGAGTTAGGAACAGTCCGGACTAAATGAAGGGTTTGTACTACCGGGACGTTTTTCGACGCATCCAGTAGGACAAAATTTTTACCGGGCAACGCGCTTCGGGGGAGGAGAGCGTAAAGTAACCTATCCTACGGATTAATCCCATCCGGAAAGACAGACACCAAAATAAAATGAAATCGTTAAAATTCATCACCGCTGTAATGGTGTTTGCCGCGGCAGTGTCCGCCAGCGCTGCACCGTTATTGAACGGCCTTGCACTTGAACAACAATTTAACAAGGATCGCTACATTGCTGCTGTCTATTCCGACACACTTGCCGACAGCGCCGGCGTGATCCTGGATGAGAACACCACCCGCCGCCTGGAAATCCGGGTGGTCGCCGACAGTTTGTCTGCGCGTCGCCTGCGCAACCAGTGGATGGAAGCGATCGCCATCAACAATAGTGGCAGCTCGCTATCCGCCCAGGCCGATAACATGGTTACCTTCGCCAACCTGTTTTCCGGGCGCCTGAAGAAAGGGGACCAGCTGCGGATCGACTTTGACGGCGCTTCCGGAGCCAGCACGGTGAGCCTGAACGGGATCCAGCTGGGCAGGATCGAGGATCGCAAGTTCTTCACTACCCTGCTGCGCTCATGGGTCGGACCGGTACCGCCCTCCACAGAATTCCGCGAGGGCCTGCTGGCCGCAGGCGACGTTGATTCGGGCCTGCTGGGCCGGTACGAGCTGCTGGAGCCCACGGATGCCAGGGTCCTCGAACTCAGCGAAGCCAATGAAGAGAACAGCGAGGAAGAGGAACAGGCAGAGTCCGGCTCCAGGCCCGAGACCGAAAAGCCCAAGCCCTCTAAGCCCAAGGTAGCAGCCAATATCCCGCCGCCCTCCCTCGCCTCGGTCGCCAAGCCGAAGGCGCCGGCGACACAGCAACCGGCACCGGCCAGCAAGCCCGAGCCGGCCCAGCCGCGTCCGCAGCCCAAGCCCGCGCGCAAGGCGGCCCAGGAGGTAGAGGAAGAAGAGGACCAGCCGCTGACTGCCGATGTCCTGTTGGCGCGCCAGATCTACCATTCCATGCTGCTGCGACACACCTATGACTTCCTCCAGTACCCCCAGCGGGCACTGGAACGGAACCAGGAAGGCAGCATTCGTATCCGCGTCACCATCGACCCGGCGGGGCGCGTACGCGATGTCCAGACTGTCCAGGCATCCCGCTTCAACGACCTCAACCGGGCGGCGGTATCGGCGATCAAGTCCGCGTCGCCCTACCCCAAGGTACCGCCGGCACTGGCCAAGAACGACTACGAGTTCTCCGTGCCGATCACCTTCCGGCTGCCGGACTGACAGGTCAGCAGGCCTCACACATCTCCAGAGCCCCGCCCCGTGCGGGGCTTTTTCATTCCCCCGCCTTCAGCCGAACCACCTCTGCACATCGCTCAGGGGCTACTGCTGGCCGCAGGCCGGTTGCCCGCCTGTGACGCCAAAGTTTACTATCCGACCGGAATAACTAGACCGAGAAAGGCCGTAGTATGAAAAAACTGATTCTTTCACTCGCCATTGCCGGCGCGGTAGCCGGCTGCTCCAAGCCGGAGAGCACCACCTCCGGGCAGCAGGCCGCCACCGAAGGGGCGCAGGCTGTCGCCGAGACAACGACCTCCCGGCAAGCCGAACTCGGCTCCGGTATTGACCTGGCAGCCATGAACACCGAAGTCCGCCCGCAGGACGACTTCTTCGCCTACGTCAATGGCGGCTGGATGGAGAAGACCGAGATTCCTGCCGACAAGTCCCGCTGGGGTACCTTCGACCAGCTGGCCGAACTGAGCACCGAACGGGTCAAGGCCCTGATCGAGGAAGCCGGACAGCATGCGGAAACGCCGGAGGCCAAGAAGATTGGCGCGCTCTTTAACAGCTTTATGGATGAAGAACGCGTGGAGAAACTGGGCATGCAGGCGATCGCCGGCGAGCTGGCCAGGATCGATGCGATCGAGGATCGCGACCAGCTGGCCCGCTACTTTGCCTACGCCGACAGTATCGGTTTCGATGCTCCGTTCGGTGTGTTCATCAACCAGGACGTGAAGGACGTCGAGTCCTACACCGCCTATTTCTGGCAATCCGGCCTGGGCATGCCCGATCGTGACTCTTACTTTGACGACAGCGAGAAGGGCCAGAAACTGCAACAGGCCTACCGGGACTACCTGGTGAAGGTCCAGCAGATCGCCGGCCTGGCCGAGGCTGAGGCCCGTGCCGAGACCATCTACCAGCTGGAGAAGAGCCTCGCGGAGCACCAGTGGACGCGCGTCGACAACCGCGACCCGGACAAGACCTACAACAAGAAGACCCTGGCGGAACTGGCCGAGCTTATGCCGGCGATCAACTGGGAGGCCTACCTCCCGGAAGCGAGCCTGGCAGGACTCGACAGCGTGATTGTCGGCCAGCCCGACTATTTCGCAGCTGCCAACCAGGTGATTGCCGACACCGACCTGGCCACCTGGAAGCGCTACCTGAAGATCAAACTGCTGACCTCCGTGGCTCCTTACATGCACGGCGAACTGGCACAGGCCCGGTTTGATTTCTACGGCACGGCGGTGCGCGGGGTAACTGAAATGGAACCGCGCTGGAAGCGCGGCGTACAGTTCGTAAACGGTACCGCAGGCGAACTGGTGGGCAAGCGTTACGTGGAGAAGCATTTCCCGCCGGAAGCCAAGGCCCGTATGCTGGAACTGGTGGACAACCTCAAGGCCGCATACCGCGATTCCATCGAATCCCTCAACTGGATGAGCGAGGAAACCAAGAAGCAGGCCCTGGACAAGCTGGCAAACTTCACCACCAAGATCGGTTACCCGGATGAGTGGCGCGACTACAGCGCCCTGGAAGTCAGGCCCGACGACCTGGTGGGCAACGTTATGGCAGCGCGCGCATTCGAGAACGCCTACGAGCGCGGCAAGCTGGGCCAGCCTATCGATCGCGGTGAGTGGCATATGAACCCGCAGCGGGTGAATGCCTACTACAACCCACCGATGAACGAGATCGTGTTCCCGGCCGCCATCCTGCAGCCGCCCTTCTTCAACATGGAAGCTGAGGACGCCGTCAACTACGGTGGCATCGGTGCCGTGATCGGCCATGAAATCGGCCACGGCTTCGACGACAAGGGCAGCAAGTACGACGGCCAGGGTTACCTGAATAACTGGTGGACCGACAGTGATCGCGCCAACTTTGAGCAGCTCACCGGTAAACTGGTCGACCAGTACAATTCATTCGAACCCCTCGAGGGCGACCACATCAACGGTGAACTGACACTCGGTGAAAACATCGGCGACCTGTCCGGCCTGGGTATTGCCCACAAGGCCTACAAAATGTCGCTGGAGGGTAAAGAAGCACCGGTGATCGACGGCTTTACCGGCGACCAGCGCCTGTTCATGGGCTGGGCCCAGGTATGGCGCGGCAAGACCCGGGACGAGGCACTGCGCAACCGACTGAAAACCGACCCGCATTCCCCGAAGAAGTACCGGGTGCTGGGCGTACTGCCGAACATCTCCGGCTTCTACACCGCATTTGAGGTGAAAGAGGGCGACAAGATGTACCTGCCGGAAGAGGACCGCGTCACGATCTGGTAAGCACCGGAGCAACGCAACCCCAAAGCCCCGCCCTGCGGGGCTTTTTTATTGCCGGCCCGCCGGCAGATCCCTCCCGTCTGTTCTCCCCTGCAACTGGCAGCGCGGGATTCCTCCCGTAACCTGCAGGGTGAAATCCGCGTGCTAATGTAAATGTTCAGTGGCGGCAGTCCATTGCCTGACCGGAACAAACTGATCGACAAACCACCGGTACCCGCAAGATCCAGGCAATCGTGAATCGGGCTGCGCGCACCCGGCCGGAAACCAATAAGTCTGACGTTCCCCGGATGGAGCCCGTAATGAAAATTTGCCATGCCCTGCTCGCTGCCATTCTCCTGCCCCCCCTGGGGGCCAATGCCGGACCGTCGGGGGAATCCACCATCCCCGAGCGGCCGGAGGAATGGCACCGTATCGACTGGGGAGATTTCCTGGTCCGTGTGGGCGGCTCCTATATTCACCCCGAGGATCGCTCCAGCCAGCTCAAGTTTGCAGTACTCCAGTCATTCGACCTGTACCGGACACGCTGGGAGTTCGACAGCGAGACCACCTGGCATATCTCTGCCGCCTGGCGCCCCATGGAGCACTGGGGTATCGAGCTGATGTATATCGACGGGGCGGAGTATGACGTTAACCTGAGTAACTTCTATGTATACCCGGGCAGGAACTCCATTGACCTGGGCAAATTTGAGGCGACCTCCTCCAACGCCTTCTTAAACTGGTATCCACTGGACGCCTCCTGCCTGGCACGTCCTTACATTGGCCTGGGCGTCAATTACACCGATTACCACGACGACCGTCTCGACGAGGACTTCGCCAATTACCTGGTGGATGAGGGACTCGCGACCGGACCCGCCACCCTGACCCTCGGCCATTCCTGGGGGGCCGCAGGACAGCTGGGTGTGGATTACACACCGATGAGGGACGTACCGCTGCTGCTGAACCTCGCTGTGATCTACTTCGAGTCGGACACCAACGCCGTCGTCCGCTACCGCACCCGGCGCGGCAACAACCGTCTCTACTCCGACTTTGACTACGACCCCTGGGTGGTGAATTTCGCGATCGGTTACAAATTCTAGGGATCATCCGGACCCACGTTCCAGCGTCCACGCAACGCCTGCTCCCAACGGCGCCCCGGAATCCACATAACGACAGGTATATCGGTGATCGAGCAAACCCAACCGGCACAAGGCATTCCACCAGGCAAGCGGGATTCCCGGGTGCCCCGTTTTTTCAGCCAGTCGCTGCTGGCACTGGGACTGATCGCCGCAACACAGGGCAGTTGGGCTACCTGCACCCCCGGTAATATCGGCACCGCCGGACCCGACCTGATCACCTGCGACGAGGAAAATGATGCCGAGGGTGCCGACGTTTCCTCCCTGCAGGGAAATGACACCCTGGACCTGCTGGGCGGCACCATTAACACCGTGGATGCCGGGGACGGGGACGACCAGGTCAATATACTGGGAGCGGTGATCGAGGGCAGCGTGCTCACTGGCGCCGGTCGCGATACCGTTATCCTCAACAGCCGCGCTTCCGATGTGGGCGACTTCCTCGATGGCGGCGGCATCGATACCGGCGCCGGGGATGACACCGTCGAGGTGCTCGATGGGCTCGCATTCAGGGTCCATACCGGTGACGGAAACGACAACATCCTTCTCGACGGCGGCCTGATCTATGAATTTCTGGACGCTGGTGCCGGTGACGACTTCTTTTACTGGGATGAGGGGGTAATCTTCGAGTTCCGCGGTGGTACGGGCTCCGACACACTGGAGATGGATGCCTACGCCTACGAGGGCGAGGCGGTGCTCGATGGTGGCGACGATTACAGCGCTGAAGATGGCGATATCGACTTCCTGCTTTTCAAGCTCGACCACACCGTGGATGGCAGCCTGCTGCGCAACTGGGAGCGCATCGGCGTACAGGGCAGTTCCAAGATGATCTTTGTCGGCAGTCTGGAGGTGGGCGGTGGCTTTGTCGACGGAAACCACCTGGGTCTGGATGTCTTCTGGGGCGGGCTGGTGGAATTCGATCCCGCCGAATTCACACTGATCGGCAACATTGCCAATGCGGGTACCGTGAACCTGCAGAATGATCGTTACGATATCGTTTCAGTGGTACGCAACAGTGACGGTGATTACGGCAGCTTCGTCGGCCGCAATGGTCGCCTGTGGTTCGATGCACAACTCAATACCGATACATCCGCAGCCGACCTGCTACGCATCGAAAACAGCCTTTCCGGCCGCACCACGGTACGGGTCAAGAATCTCGGCGGGCTGGGTGCCCTGACCACAGGTGACGGTATTCGTGTCGTTGAGGTAGGGGGGGATTCCCCCGGTGATGCACTGGCACTGGACGGCGACTACGTCAGCCGCGACGGTCCGCCGGCGGTGATTGCCGGAGCCTACGGTTATACCCTGCATCACAATGCCCTGTCGGATCCGCAGGATGGCAACTGGTACCTGCGCTCATCCCTGGAATTTCCCCGCGGCAGCTCGGTAGAGGAGCGGTCGCGCTGGCAGCCCGGCGCCGTGATCTATGAATCCTATGCCCAGGTGCTGCGCTCGCTTAACCGCGCACCCACCCTGCGCCAGCGACTGGGCAATCGCTTCTGGATGGGCACCAGCCACTGGGATGTGGGAAGCTGCGATTACGTGGACTCACTCGAGCGCACCATCGACGGTGGCGGTCCGTGGATCCGCGCTGAGGCACGCTACACGGACGAGTTGCCGGGTTTCTCCACCACGTCCAGCGAATGGGAGCAGGATCGCTGGCTGGTCCAACTGGGTTTCGATGCCCCGCTTCACTACAGTATTTACGGTCGCGCTCCCATCGCCGGCATTGCCCTGCATTACGGTGAAGCTGACACCGACGTCACGTCTTTTTTTGGTAACGGTAACATCGACACTGAACAGTTCGGTGTTACCGGCACTTTCACCTGGTATGGGACCGACGGCACCTATGCCGACTCCCAGCTCTACTTAAACTGGTTCCAGTCTGACCTCCGTGCCCGGGGACTGCGGCAGCTGCCCGAGGATCGCGATGCATTCGGGTACGGGTTTTCCGTCGAGGCAGGCCGTAGCTTCAAGCTATGCGACCACTATTCCGTCACCCCGCAACTACAGATGAATTACAGCAACGAGGACGCCGACGATTTTCGCGATGTGTACGATGTGCACGTCACCGATGTCGACAATGGCGGCTTCAGTATCCGACTGGGCGCCGCCTTCGAGGAGCGGGTGTCGCGCCGCAAGGCCGGCACTGATATGTTCGGCACTCGGGAGCTGGAGCGCTACAGCCTCTATTTTACGCCCAGTGTCATCTACAACATCGGTGACGAAACCGGGGTGACCGTATCGGAAACCCTGCTGGAGCAGGAACCGGACGACTGGTATGGGACCCTGGCAATGGGAGCCTCCTACGAAGAGTGCGGTGATCATTGCTCGGTCTACGGCGAACTCAACCTGTCCAGTAGCCTGGAAAACTTCGGTGACAGTGTCAGCACCGCGATAATAGTAGGCCTTCGGCTCAAGTGGTGATGCGGGGTTAATTGTGCCTGTGGCCAGTCAGCCACCCCTCGCCAGCGATCGGCGCCGGGTCTGGAGCTGGGCGTTTTACGACTGGGCCAATTCCGCTTTCGCCACTGTGGTGCTGGCCGGCTTTTTCCCCCTCCTGTTCCAGGATTACTGGAACGCCAGCGTCACTGCCGAGGCGGCAAACCTGCGCCTGGGCTGGACCAACGCCGCGGCCTCGCTGGTGATTGCCGTCACCGCCCCGTTCCTGGGGGCAGTGGCGGATCGCGCCGGTGCGCACAAGCGCCTGCTGTTTCTGTTCGCTCTGTGTGGCATGCTGGCGACCGCGCTACTCGGCTCGGTCCCCAGTGGCGAGTGGTTGGCGGCATCGCTGCTGTTCGTCTGTGCCACGGTCGGTTTTCTCGGCAGTAACCTCCTCTATGCTCCCTGCTGGTGTATGTAGCGCCGCCATCGCGCTGGCATACGGTATCGGGGCTGGGGTTCGGGCTCGGTTACCTGGGGGGCGGGCTGCTCTATCTCGGCTGCGTTGCGGCGGCACTGCAGCCACAACTGTTTGGCTTTAGCGACAGCACCGCCGCGGCGCTGGCCGCATTTGTGGTGACCGCACTCTGGTGGGCGCTGTTCTCCCTGCCTCTACTACTGTGGGTTCCGGAACCGGAACCGCTCGCCGGCGGCAACGAGCCAGCCTGGCGCCAGGCCATCACCCAGCTGCGTATCACAATGCGCATGCTACCGGATTACCGGCCGGTGGCCTTATTCCTGCTGGCTTACTGGCTGTACATTGACGGGGTCGGCACAGTAATCAGGATGGCGGTGGCCTATGGACGCGCCCTGGGGTTCGAGCGCTCTCACCTTATCCTGGCGCTGCTGCTGGTGCAGTTCGTGGGTTTCCCGGCCGCTGTTGCCTTCGGCTACCTTGGCGCGCGCATCGGTGCCCGGCGCGGCATCTATATCGGCCTGGGTGTCTACATCCTCGTCTGTAGCTGGGGGGCCTTTATCCGGTCCCCGTGGGAGTTCTTTGCCATCGCTGTCCTGATCGGACTGGTCCAGGGAGGCGTGCAGGCACTGAGCCGCTCGCTTTACGCCCAGCTTATTCCCGCGGAAAAGAGCGGCCAGTTCTTCGGTTTCTACAACCTGATGGGAAAATTCGCGGCATTGATTGGCCCGCCCCTGTTTGGCCTGTTTGGCGCCTGGTTCGGGGATGCTCGCTACTCCATGCTGGCACTGATCCTGCTATTTGTCGCCGGAGGGCTGCTGCTGGCCCGTGTACCGGAGCAGCCCGGCCAGTCACATCCACGACCGTGACAGCTTCCCATGCGCTGCCTATCATTGCGCCCGCAACCCCAGTGGAAATGAACCAGCGGTATACAACATGAAGAGACGGCGCCCGCGCCTGCCGGCCGGCACCCCGACGGTGGAAATTGAACGACTCAGCCACGAAGTGCGCGGCATCGGCCGTGTCCGTGGCAAAACCGTGTTTGTGGACAACGCGCTGCCGGGGGAAACCGTGCGGCTCAGCTATACCGCCAGCCGCTCAAAATTTGCCGAGGGCGTCGCAGTGGAAGTGATCGAGGCCTCCGCCAATCGCTGTGCACCGCGCTGCCCGCATTTTGAAGACTGCGGGGGCTGCGCCCTGCAACATATGCAACCGGCGGCGCAGATCCAGGCCAAGCAACAGATTCTGCTGGACCAGTTACAGCGCTTCGGTGGCATCAGTGTCCCGGAGACATTGCCGCCGCTGGTTGCGGCTCCCTATGGCTACCGGCGCAAGGCGCGACTGGGAATCCGCGCATCGCGCAGCCGCGGCATCGTGCTGGGCTTCCGGGAAAAGCGCTCCAACCAGCTCACCCCCATCAGCGAATGCCCGATTATGCCGGATGACTTTGCCCGGCACCTGCCCGCGCTCACACAACTGATCGGGGCCTGTGAGAGTCGCGCCGGCTTCACCCACCTGGAGGTGGCCATCGGCGAGGATGCCACCGCGCTGGTCCTGCGCCACCAGCAACCCCTGCCACAGAAAGACCTGGAGCTGTGGCTGGCACTGGCCCGGAAAGCAGGTTTCCACCTCTACCTGCAGCCCGGAGAACCTGACACCGTGCACCGGGTTTGGCCGCAGGCCGGTATCGAGCGGCTTCATTACCGGCTGCCGGCATTCAACCTGGAGATAGGCTTCCACCCGCTGGACTTTATCCAGGTGAACTTCGACATCAACCGGCAGATGGTAGAGCGAGCCGTGGAATTGCTGGATATCCAGCCCGGCGAGCGGGTGCTGGACCTGTTCTGTGGACTGGGAAACTTTACCCTGCCGCTGGCGCGCCATGCCGAAGAGGTGGTAGGCGTAGAGGGGGATGCATCGCTGCTGGCGCGCGGACGGGAAAATGCGGCAGCAAACAGCCTGGGTAACGTCGCCTTCCACGCAGCGGACCTGACCCGGGATATCACCGCGAAGCCCTGGGCCAGGGCCGGCTTCGACAAGATCCTGATCGACCCGCCGCGCACCGGCGCGATCGAGGTGGTACGGGAACTGGCCCGCTTCAAGGCGCGCAGGGTGCTCTATGTCTCCTGCAACCCCGCAACCCTGGCCCGCGATGCCGCTGAGCTGGAAAAGCTGGGCTACCGCCTGCAGAGGGCCGGCGTCATGGATATGTTCCCGCAGACCACACACGTCGAGTCCATGGCCCTGTTCGAACTGGGAAAATAGCAGGTAATGGCCGCCCGGCAACCCCGGACGGACATCGGTCAGGAGGCTTCTTCCATCGCCTTTTTGTAGAGGGATTTCCGCGGTTGGGCGAACACTCGCCGCAGCATGGGCTCAAAGAACTCCAGCGGCAGGGTCTCGGCCTCCCGGTCGAAAGCCGGGGCATCGTACTTTGACACGAACTCCAGGGTACGCTGGTAATGGGGATGCTCGCGGTACTGCTCGCGCAGGTTACGATCCATGCCCAGGTAGTGGAAAAAATAGTAGCCCTGGAAAACCGCGTGGTGCTTGATCATCCAGTGGTTGGCCTCGCTGACGAACGGCTCCAGCAAAACGGCGGCCACATCGGCATGGTTGTAGCTACCGAGCGTGTCCCCGATATCGTGCAGCAGCGCGCACACCACATACTCCTCATCCTTGCCGTCTCGGTAGGCCAGTGTCGCGGCCTGCAGGCAATGGGTCAGGCGATCCACCGGGAAGCCGCCAAAATCACCATCCAGCAGTTTCAGGTGGGCAATGATCCGATCCGGTAACCCCCGGGCAAAATCCCCGAAGGCGTCGGCGATTATTTTCCAGTCCTCCGCAGTGCCGTTTTCCATGTCGGCGAACCGGGCATGTTCCTGTACTTTTTGTTCCATGAACTCGGGCCTCAGTCGCGATAGCTCGGGTCGATACGGTCCAGCTTGCGCAGGAGGCCGGGCCAGATCAGCTTACCACCCTGGCTGCTGGTGACCCTGTCGCCCTCGCCAAGGATCTTGTCGAGGATAGGCTGCGGCACCGGCGTGAGGCGCTGGTTGCCGGCCAGTGCCGCCACCTGGATCTCACAGGAACGCTGCAGGATAAACATCGACAGGAAGGTATCGGCAACGCTCGGTCCGCAGGTCAGCAGACCATGGTTGCGCAGGATCATAAAATTGGCATCGCCCAGGTCCGAGACCAGCCGGGCTTTTTCGTCCTCACGCACGGCGATCCCCTCGTAGTCGTGATAGGCGAGACCGGACAGCGGGAACAGGGATTGCTGGGAAATCGGCAACAGACCCTCGCTCTGCGCCGCTACCGCCACCCCCGCAGTGGTATGGGTGTGCATGACACACTGCGCATCCTCGCGCGCCTCATGGATGGCACTGTGGATGGTGAAACCGGCGGGATTGACCGGGAAGGGACCGTCATCCACCTTCTCCCCATCGAGGTCGATCTTCACCAGGCTGGACGCGGTAATCTCCTCGAACATGGCCCCGAAGGGATTGATCAGGAAGTGGTGCTCAGGACCCGGCACCCGGGCCGACAGGTGGGTGAATACCAGCTCGTCCCAGCCGTAATGGGCGACCAGCCGGTAGGCCGCGGCCAGGTCGACACGTAGTTGCCATTCTTCCTCGCTTACCCTGCCCTGCAGGGACGGTATGGAATCCAGCATTGTGCATCTCCCTCTATCACTGTGTGTTTGTCGTTATTGGCTTGCTACATTCTGGAACCCCTCTCGCCGCAACACTGTCAACTTGTTTACACTTGGCGGATGACTGATCTGCTGCCATTTCTCGACGCCTGCCCCCTGCTTGCCGGACTGCCGGAGACCGCCAGGCGTTCCCTGGCCAGACGCGCCCGCCTGCAGCACTACAGCGCCGGGCAGGAAATCTATCCACCGGGGTCCATGCAGAGCCGGCTGTCGATCGTGGCAGCGGGACGAGTGCGCATCTGTTCCGGCAACGCCGAGGGCCGCGAGGCGACCCTGGCCCTGCTGGATCGCGGCGCCTGGTTTGGTGATACGGTTTTTTCCCCGGGGATGCCCCGGGTATTCGGCGCGACGGCGCATGAAGACAGCCAGGTGGTGGATGTGGGGGGTGAGGAGCTGCGCGCGCTGATGGCGCAATACCCCGGGGCCTACCCGGTGGTGCTGGACCTGGTGAGCCGGCGCCTGTGGGCAGCCATGTCGATTATCCAGGACGATGTACTGCGCGGTACCGAGGCACGCATTGCCCGGCGCCTGCTGTTCCTGGCACAGATGCAGAACCCGGTGGAGAGCGCCGATGGCGCAGCAAGCTTCCGCATGACCAGGGAACTGCTCGCCAATATGATGGGCATGACCCGGCAGGGACTGCACCGGGTACTGAAAACCATCGAGGCACACGGACTGGTCCAGTTCGAGTATGGCCGTGTGACCATTCCCGACCCGGTGCGCCTGCAGGCCTACATCGAACAACTGGACTGAGACAGCACGGCGCATTGCCCCGGGCAGCGGCGCAATGCGCCGTGGTTATTGCGCCCTGCCCGGTAAAAATTCAATCAACCCGCACCGGCCGCAGGTTCACCGGGCTTGTCCCGGGCAGTGCGGCGGACTGGCGGAATCACCCGGCGGCCGTATGCCGCCAGCAGGAAACCGACCGGGAACATCAGTACGCCGTAGATCGCCGAGGGCACCGACATCTCACTGGAGTGCAGCAGGGTCAGTGTCACCATCAGGCCCAGGGTACCGTTCTTGATCCCCAGTTCCGTGGCCACCGCCAGCCCCTCTTGCCGGGACAGCCCACAGAGGCGACTGGTCAGCAGTCCCAGGCCGACACCGGCCAGGTTCAGCAGGATGGCCGAGGGGCCCGCCTGTGCCATCAGCTCGAGGAAGCGGTCGCGGATCCCGTACACCAGGGCAATCACCAGCACGGCCAGCACCAGGCCACCGAAAATACTGACGACACCCTCGGCACGGGTAGCCAGCAGTGGTTTCCAGGCCCGCACCAGCATACCGATCACCACCGGCAACAGGACGATGACTGATAGCATCAGCACCGTGCGGCCGAATGGCAGCACGATTTCACGTTCGGTGCCCATAAACAGCTGCAACGCGTAATTGGTGAATACCGGCAGCGTCATGACCGTGATCAGGCTGGCAGATACGGTCAGCACGATGGACAGGGCCACATTGCCGCGGGCGAGCAGGGTGAACAGGTTGGAGGTAGTCCCGCCGGGACAGGTGGCGATCACCACCAGGCCCACGGCGATGGCCGGCGGCAGGCTCAGGAGCCAGCATAGCGCGAAGGCGAACAGAGGCATCACCAGGATCTGGGCAATCGTTCCCAGGATCAGTCCCGCAGGCTTCACCGTCACCTGGTGAAACTCCCTCGCGGTGAGGGTCATGCCGATACCGATCATGATGATAAACAGGGAGATCGGCAGGCCGATCGAAATCAGGGGGCCGGATTCCACGGATACCTCCTTTCGTTATTATGTAGTTATGGAGGTTAAACCCTAGCACAGGGTGTCGCTTGCGCGCCGGGAATCTTCGCAACCGCAATATCCACAATCCATGCCCGGCCACACGCCGGGCAAGAGCAACAAGAGAAAGCCAATGGCTGCAGAGCAGTTGGGCGTAACACCCGATCACTGGGCCAACCTCGCCTGGGCAGTGGGCGCCGGGCATATCGTGAGCGATTTCGGCCTGCCGTGGCTGCCGCCTTCACGGCAGGCCGAGCTGGCCGACTACTTTGGCCGCAGTGATGTGGCCCGCAATCTGGCACCGCAGCTGGAAACTTCCATCACCTGCGATAACAGCCGGGGATCGGCGACACGGCTGGGCGTCTATTTTGAGAACCTGTGGGCATTCGCCTTCCAGCAACACCCCGATTACCGCTTACTGCATCGCAACCTGCCCCTGCGCGCCGGGGGCCGAACCCTGGGCGAACTCGATTTCGTTGTACATCACTTGCCGAGCGGGCTCACCGAGCACTGGGAAATCGCCGTGAAGTTCTACCTGCAGGTGCAGGGCGAATTCTGGGTGGGGCCGGGCCTGCGCGACCGACTGGATATCAAGCTGGCGCGGATGCGCGAGCACCAGCTGCCCCTGATCCGGCAGCCGGCAGCCCGGACGCTGCTGGCGGACCTGGGGATACAGATAGACCGCCAGTGGGCGCTGATGCCAGGCCGCCTGTTCCGCCCCCTGGGAGACAGCGCGACAATCCTCCACCGGGCCATCAACCCGGCCGCCTGCCGTTACTGGTGGGCACGGGTGGACGAATTCCAGTTCCACTTTGCAAACCTGCCTTTCCGCTGGGCCCTCCTGCCCAAGCGGGCCTGGCTGGCAGACCGGGCTTACCGGGTGGACCGTGCGGGCAGTTGCGCCGCCATCGCCGCCGGATTCCTGCAGAATGAGTCCCGCGGGCCGGTCTGTGTCGCAGCTCTGGACCATACTGGCGAGGCAAGTCGTGGCTTTATCGTGCCGGACAACTGGCCGGAGCTCGCCCGGGCCGGTCTCTGAGCCCACTCCGCAGCCACCTACTGACAATTCCATTGACATGCATCAATTTACCTTTACAATTTTCAGAAATTTCTGAAACATTAAAAACTAATGAAACTATCCAGTCAGTCGCAGGCGTTCGTGCTGCACTTTGGCGAGATGGGCAGTCGCTGGGGCTTCAATCGCACCGTGGGGCAGATGCTGGCCCTACTGACGATACACAGTGAACCCCTCAATGCGGACCAACTCGGTGAGGCACTGAAAATCAGCCGCGGCAATGTGAGCATGGGACTCAAGGAGCTGCAGGCCTGGCGCCTGGTGGAATTGCATCACCGGCCGGGCGACCGCAAGGATTACTTTACCGCCGCCGGATCCATCTGGGATATGGCCCGCACCGTATTCGAGGAGCGTCGCAAGCGCGAGCTGGACCCCACACTGTCATTGTTGCGCCAGCTGCTGCTGAATGATCCCCAGGATGAAGAGGAAGTCCGCGCCCAGGAGCGCATGCAGGAGGTCTATACGCTGCTGGAACTACTCGATGAATTTGCCACCACATTGAGCCGCCTGAGCGAGGATGACCTCCTGCGGCTGATGAAAATGGGCTCCGGCCTCAGCCGGCTGCTCGACCTGCGGGAAAAACTCAAGGGGGGATCTTCCGGCGCCGGGGACTGACATCCTCCCCGCGCAGACCGCTTTTACCGTCCGGGCGCGCCAGAGCATCTATCCTATTAGCCTCGGGGTGCCCATCATCTACCGAGGTAGCCATGTTAGATACTCTGGTCCTGTCAAGGATACAGTTCGCCGCCAACATCAGTTTCCATATTCTCTTTCCCGCCATCACCATGGCACTGGCCTGGATACTGTTCTTTTTCAAACTGCGCCACCAGCAGACCGGTGATCCAGTGTGGATGCGCGCCTATCGCTTCTGGGTCAAGGTCTTCGCGCTGACATTTGCGCTCGGGGTCGTCAGCGGCATCACCATGTCCTTCCAGTTCGGCACCAACTGGCCCGGCTTTATGGAAACCGTGGGAAATATCGCGGGCCCCCTGCTCGGCTATGAAGTTCTTACCGCGTTTTTCCTCGAGGCCACCTTCCTCGGCATCATGCTCTTCGGCATTGATAGGGTACCTAACTGGCTGCATACCGTATCCGCCCTGGTGGTGGCGATTGGTACTTCCATCTCCGCATTCTGGATCCTGGCACTCAACTCATGGATGCAGACCCCGGCGGGATTCGAGATACGGGACGGCGTGGTGCATGCCACCAGCTGGCTCGAGGTCATCTTCAATCCATCTTTCCCATACCGTTATACCCATATGATGCTGGCCTCGGGGCTGACCGCTGCATTTTTTGTCGCCGGGCTTTCCGCGTACCGCATTCTCAGGGGCGACGAGAAACTCGCTCCACGCCTGTCACTCAAGACCGGACTGGTGATGGCAGCTGTGCTGGCACCAATCCAGGCTTATGTTGGCGACCTGCACGGCCTGAACACCCTTGAGCACCAGCCACAGAAAATTGCTGCCATGGAGGGTATCTGGGAAACGGAGCGCGGCGCACCCCTGTTGTTGTTTGCAATCCCCGACGAGAAGGAACGCACAAACCACCTGGAAGTCGCGATACCCCACTTGGCCAGCCTTATTCTCACTCATGATGCCGATGGCGAAATCCGCGGCCTGGACGAATTCAAGGATAATCACCCGCCAGTGGCACCAGTGTTTTTCGGCTTTCGCATCATGGTGGGAATGGGAATACTGATGCTGCTCACCGCCTGGGGCGGCTGTTACCTGCTGCTCAGGCGGGGGGAACTACCACGCTGGACCCTACGCGTGCTGGTAGGTATGACCTTCTCCGGCTGGGTGGCGACCCTTGCCGGTTGGTATGTCACGGAAATTGGCCGCCAACCCTGGCTGGTTACCGGCGTGCTCAGAACCGCCGATGCGGTGACGCCCCTGGCGCCCGCGAACGTCGGTTTTTCCCTGACCCTCTACCTGGCGGTATACGTCATCCTGATGTACGCGTATATCCATACGCTTAAAGTCATGGCGCTCAAGGCCGTCAAAGTCGAGGAGTTCGAAACCGAGTCCCCGTCCGCCGAGGGCAGCACTACCAGCCTGCCCGGATCAGCCGAGGAGGGTTCAGCATGAATACCGAGATCCTGAGCGAAAGCCTGACCTATGCGCAGTGGCTACCAGTCATTTTTATCGGCCTGATGGGACTGGCCATTTTGATCTACGCCATCCTGGACGGTTATGACCTGGGGGTTGGCATACTCTTGCCCATGAGTTCCGCCGACGAGTTAAAACGTGACACCATGATTGCCTCTATTGGTCCCTTCTGGGACGCCAATGAAACCTGGCTGGTGCTGGCCATTGGCATCCTCCTGATCGCTTTCCCTGTCGCCCATAGCATGGTCCTGATGAACCTCTACATCCCTGCGGCGATTATGCTGGTTGGACTGATCATGCGCGGGGTCGCCTTCGACTTCCGCGCCAAGGCGGCGGTGGACCTGAAGCTGACCTGGGACCGGACTTTCAAGGCCGGCTCACTGCTCACCACTCTCGCCCAGGGATACATGCTGGGGCAGTATGTGATGGGGTTCGACACCCACTGGAACGCCCTGCTGTTCTCCGGGTTGAGTGCGTTCGGCGTAACTGCTGCTTACAGTTATGTTGGTGGCGCGTGGCTGGTAATGAAAACCGAGGGCGAGCTACAGAAACGTGCCGTGCGCTGGACACAGCAGGCGGGACGGGCAACATTCCTCGGGGTAGTGGCGGTGTCGGTGGTCAACCCCATGGTAAACCCCGGGGTTTTTGACCGATGGTTCACTTACCCCCTGGTAATGTTCGTCCTGCTGATACCGACCGTGTGCTTTGCCGTTTTCCTGTTCAATGACCGCCTGCTGAAACGGCTGCCCAAGGAAAACGACCGGCACTGCCGTGTGCCTTTCTTCCTGACGGTCGCGGTCTTCGTGCTCTGCTTCACCGGGCTTGCCTTCAGCTTCTTTCCCGAGATCGTCCCCGGCAGGCTCGATATCTGGGAGGCCGCCAGTGCCACTGAATCACTGACTTTTATCCTGGTAGGCGCCGTAATCGTCGTACCACTCATCCTGGCCTATACGGCCCTGGCCTACCGGGTTTTCCACGGCAAGGCCACTGCACTCAAGTACCACTGAAAAAAACCGGGGCCAAACAAGGGCCCCGGATAGCCCGGCGCGGCCGCAGTCATGTCGGTTCGCGCCAATCTCCCGGCTCCTTCACCAACCAGCTCCCTTTCAGGCACAAGCTCTGTGCCCCACTGGCACGATCACTGAAATCATTGAAATTACCGAAGGGTCGGCCTGAATGCCCGTGCACTCCCGGAGCCGCAGGCTGGCGTTCATTATCAAGCTGAATAAATGTTCGAGTTAAGCAGGTGCTTATAAAGTATTTGCGACCGGAAATATATTTTTTGAGACATACATCAAATTCATTGAATTGCTGCCACATTGCTCACAAAAAAAGGATGATAGCGATCTTTCCAACGCCAACAAAAGTTTATACCATTCAGGCTCTTGAAATAATCTAATAATAAAAGCCGTTCTATAAGTACAAGAATAAGCAGCGGCCATATAAGAAAAATAATCTCAAGAGCGAAACCGGTAGCGGCATGCCCATGGCATCCACTACCTACAATCCCGACTGTGTTATCACACGGGATAAACCTTAAAAAAATATTGTTATTGCAATGGACGCTAAAACTAAATGCCTCAACAAAAAACCCCAATTCCATCCAGAAAGTAGCACCGAAGGGCGACGCCTGTTGCGAGCGCCCGGGGATCCGGCCATCAGCTGATCGCTGACCGGAATCCATTCGAAGCCAGTGCTCGCGACGCGAGAGCCCCACAGCCCGTGGTGCACTCCGGGCGCGCCTGCGCACTGTTTCCTCTGCGTAACTGCCGTGGGTATATACCTGCCGGTTGGGCAGCGGATGCCTGAAGGTGAACTACTGGAGCAAGGAATTGAGCGAAACTGATCAACTGATCCAGACCAAGCGCAGCATAGCGATGCCGCGCAGACCGCAGCGACGGAATGGTCGGGAAAAATACGAGAAATTACTGGATAGCCTGGAAGCGCTGCTTTTCGCCAAAGAGGCCAGCGAAATCACCCTTGCGGACCTCAGCGATGCCGCCGGGGTGCCCACAGCTTCTATTTATCATTTCTTTCCCAGCAAAGACGCAGCGATTACTGCCCTGGCTGAGCGCTACTTCGATACCAGCTTTAACGAAGGGGCTTTTCGGCCGGCAGAAACCGAGTTCAGCAGCTGGCAGGAGATGGTATGCCTGGTCTGCGAGAGAGCCCTGTCCTATTACCAGTCCAACGAATCCATGCAGAAGCTGCGCTTCGGACCGGATGGAAGCTGGGCCATTCGCGACCTGGTCCTGTCGAACAACCAGCGACTGGCACAGATCCTCTACGATTCCTGTATGCGGGAATTCCAGCTGCCGGACTCCAACGACTGGAACAGCCGCTTCCTGGTCGCCATCAGCATCAGCGATACCCTGTGGTCTCTTTCCTACACCCTTTACGGGCGCATCACTGACGAAATGGTCAGCGAAGCAAAGCGGGCCACCATCGCCTACCTGAAAATGTATATTGGCGAGCTGCTGGAAAAACGCGTCGCTTAGGGGCTGGCAGCGCGAGCCGGACAGCCCCGCCACCCCCATACTTCACAGGTGACCGGTCTTGACGTAGATCAGCGCCCCGTCTGCTTCTGTAAACGGGGCGTGATCGCTGAAGTGGGGGTTCCTGATCCAGCTTCCCCTCGGATAGCGACCAAACTCGTCTTGAAAGGTGCCCTCCAATACCAGGATCTCCTCCCCGCCGGGGTGGGTGTGGCGCTGAAAACGGGTATTGGGGGCCCACCGTACCAGCGCCACCCGCTCTCCCTGGAACTCGTGCAGGGGCATCACCGCCAGGCCTTCCACCAGCCCCGGGAACCACTCGCTGGCACGGGTATCAATGACTTTCTGCACCGTGTCCCCCGGGTCAAACTGGTGCAGTTTGACGAAAATCAGGCAGCCGTCACTGCCGATGCGCGGACTGTGGCTGGAACCGATGGGGTTGCGGATATAGGTGCCAGCGGGGTAAGTGCCGTGCTCGTCGGCGAACTCCCCCTCCAGCACCAGTATTTCCTCGCCGCCACTATGCTCATGGGCGGGAAACTCGCTGTCCGGCGCGTAGCGCACCAGCGAGGTCGCCCGCGCCACCTCATCGCCAACACGGTCCAGCATCATCCTTTCCACGCCCGCGGCCGGTGACGGCGCCCATTGATAGTCTTCCGGCTTTATCACCACGCGCTGGCTGAAGTCAGCATTCAGTTTCATCGAATGTTCTCGGGAAGATTCGGGATATTTACGACGACTGGGAACCCCTGAACGAGTCCATGGCCTCCCTGCAGCCCCTGAAGCGTGTAGATGCAAGACGCAACGCGCAGCAAATGGCCGTAGCCCTTTGCAAGTGCTGCAACGCCGCAGATGCACGCTTCAGGGTCTCCCTCCGGGGCGCCCAGGCAGGCCTCCACTCTACGTTGCAGCCGCTTGAGGGGCAACCAGCCCACGCGGCTGCGCCTTGAATGGAAACCTGCCTGAAAGCCAAAGAGGCCATGAACTTATGCAGGGTTTCCCAAGTCACAGATTACATGGTAAGCAATTGAAGCTGAATAACGCGCCCGCCAGGTAGACAATCGGGCGGGCCTGCAGAAAAACTGGCACCAAATCGCGCATCACTGGCACGACTTGGAACCAACTGGTCATGATACCGACATAAACTGCCGCCGGACCCTATCAATTCCCGGCCCGGCTGGTGGCTGCAAAAAGGAGATCAATATGCCGTTCATTGAAGCCCACACCCTCGAGCACGATTTCCCCGAATACGCAGACCGGATCAGGCAGCTGTACCGGGAGGACCTGGAGTTCAAGCTGGAGAGTGAGCATTACCACCAGCTGGATAAAAAGATACGTGGGCTGGAGGCTTCCGGGATAACCACGGACGACGAAAACTTTTACGCACTGAAGAGAGAGCGGGTACAGCTGAAAGATCACCTGTACCAGCAGATTGTGGAATCCAGCACTATCCCCGAACCGGGCTGAGGGGAACACCGGCCGCCCGGAGGGCACGTCGCCTGGCCCGGGCGGTGCGCCGCTTTTCCCGCCGCCTGAACCAAAGGTAGAGACCGGTGACGGCAAGGAGTAGCGGGCTCAGCCCCAACAGGCACCAGAGTACCCGACTGGGCAGGCCGGCGAAATTCCCGAAGTGCAGGCGGCGGTAACTGTCGACAAACTTTGCCCCGAAGCCGGCCTCCCGGATATCCGCGCTGGCCATGAACTCCCCGCGCCGGGCATCGTAGGTAACGCTGCTGGCATACTGGCTCAGCAGCGGGTTACCAGTAGGCACATCACCCCAGAAGGTAATATTGACCCCCGGCTCCCACGGCAGGGTGATATAGGTGGCCTCGAAACCGTCTACCCGGCGCGCCGTATCCTCACGCAGGGCCTGCAGCGATATCTCGTCGCTGTAAAGGCGCTGCTCCATCACGTAGTGCTCGTGGCCATCGGCGTGCTCCTCCATCTCGTGGGCGAAATGGGTGATGTTCCACCAGGCGCCCGTGAACCCGAGAATCAGCAGCACCGGCGAGGCGATCACTCCGGTAAGCTTGTGCAGGTCGGAAAAGTAAACCATCAATCGCGCATTCCAGCGCAGGGTAAAAAATTTCTTCCAGAACTTGCGATACAGCACTAGACCAGTAATCCCGAGCAGGCACAGCAGGATAGAAAACACACTGCTGACCAGCATCCCCCAGTCCCCCATCAGCAGGGTGTAGTGCAGGTCCAGTAGCCAGTCGGTGAGGTTATGGGTAAGCCCGACCGGCTCCGCCAGGACCCTGCCGCTGTACTGGTCCAGCAATGCGTAGCGCCACTCGCTGCTGCCGTGCTCCATCACATACACAAGGTCTGCACGCCCGCGGTCCTGGAACAGCGCCCAGCCCACAACCTCGTAATCCGGTAACTGCCCATCCAGGGACTGGCGCAAGTGGTCCAGTCCCAGGCGCTCCTGCCCGCCCGTATCCACACGCACCCGATCCTCCATCAGCAAGGTATCAATTTCGTGCTTGAAGACCAGGATGCTACCGGTAACGCAAATCACCAGAAGCGGAATCACCGCAACCAGTGCCATCCAGCTATGGAGTTTAAACAGGATCTTGTTCATGCCTTGCCTGCCTTGAAAATACAGAAGGGCGACGGCCTGCGCCGTCGCCCATGACTGAATCCCGGACTTCAGGAATACTGCGGTTTATCAGTACACCCAGCTGACAGAAGCGCTGAAGTTGCGCGGTGCAGCATAGAATGCCTGGTCCCAGTAGAGGCTGTTGAGATACTTCTCATCAGTCAGGTTGTTGCCATTCAGTGAAACCGTCAGGTTATCGCTCACTGAATAACGGGCAAACGCATTCACTGTGGCATAGGCATCCTGCTTCACGGTGACACCGTAGTTAGTGATACGCTCGATATCGTCCTGCCAGTTGATACCGCCACCGATCTTCAGCTGCTCCAGTGTCGGCAGGCGGTAATTCGCATAGGCCCGCAGTACACGCTCGGGTACAAATTTCCGCGTCCCCTGCCCTTCCTGGTTCTCGATCTCAAGCTCAGTCCAGCCCAGGGAAGCGTGCAGTCCCGGTGCTACTTCGCCGACCAGTTCCAGCTCATAGCCCTGGCTCTCATAGTCGCGTCCTTCGTAAACCTGTGCGCCCAACTCGGTATCGAAGTAAGCCGATTCAGCAACGTTTTCGTGCTCGGCACGAAACACCGCCAGGGAGGCATTCACTCGCCCATCAAGGAATTCACCCTTGAGGCCAAACTCATCATTGCTACCCTCGGCCGGAGCCAGGCGATTCTTGTCCGCCCCCATCTCCCGTTGCGGCATGAAGGTTTCTGTGTGGCTGGCATACACAGAGAACCGGTCAGCAAAGGTGTAGACCAGCCCGGCGTAAGGCAACACCTCGCCTGATGCACTGGTACCGTGATCCTCGCCATAACTCTCACCCGCACTGTCCCAGTCGGTCACACGGGCGCCGGTGATCAGTGACAGTGCTTCAGTCAACTTCAGGCGGGTTGCGGCATACACCGACTGTTGCTCGTCGGTCCAGTCGCTACCATTCAGGCCGTCGGTAAACACCGGCTTCACCGGGGTTTTTCCTTCCCACCGGGTGAAATCCCCGACCATCGGGAAGCCATTGGTGTAGTCGTAGAGGGAGCTGTCCTCCACACTGCCTTCGGCCCGGTTGTAACCGAACACGACGTCGTGCTCGCGACCGGCAAGGGTAAAGCTTCCGCTAAGGCGCAGGTCGAAGAGGTCCTGCTGTTCGTCCAGGTTGTACTCGCTCGCATACCCGACCAGCCCCACTTCGTTGACCGGGTCGGGCAGGCTGTACATGTAAAACAGCTCGCTGGCTCCCTCGATTTCTGAATGGGTGTAGTAAGCCCTGGCCTGCCAGCCATTGCTGAATTCGTGCTGCAGCTCGACAAAGGCACTGGTGTCCACAGTGTCCCACCAGGACCAGTCCGCCGAAGTGCTGGCAGACTCGTCGTAATCGGTGAGTGAACCATCGGTGTAATGCAGCGGCAAGGCGCCCCACAGAGGGCTGTTGGCCCGGCTTTCCTGGTGGCTGATACCGCCAGTGAGCCGGGTGCTGGCACCCAGGTCCTGCTCGAGCACGCCATAGGCGACATTCTTGTCGATGCCATAGCGATCCAGGTAGGAGTCGCGGCTCTCGGTGGCGGCGACAAAGCGGCCCCGCAGGGAGTCAGTGAGTGGGGCACTGATATCCGCGTCGACCCGGCGCTTGTCCCAGGAGCCGGCCGTGCCGCTGAATGCCATGCGCAGTTCGTCGAGCGGGCGCTTGCGCACCATATTGATAGTGGCGGAGGGGTTGCCGGCGCCGGACATCAGGCCACTTGCGCCACGCACAACCTCGATTCGTTCGTAAATGGCAGTATCGATCTCACCATTCTGGTTACCGTAGGTAGCCGGCACCCCGACACCATCCAACTGGAAGTTGGTGATATCAAATCCACGGGCGGTGTAGTAGGTGCGGTCGGTTTCGACGCTTTCCACCATAATGCCGGGGGTAGTCTCAAGCGCCTCGTTGAGGCTGTCGATGGCAAAATCATCCAGCACTGCCCGGCTGATCAGGGAAACCGATTGTGGCGTTTCCAGCCCGGACAGGCCCAGACCTGTGGCGGTATCCATTTCCCCCGGCAGGTACGAATCCTCCTCTTCACCGGTCACCTCCACCTGCTCCAGCGCAGTTTTCGCAGTGTCCTGCGATTGCGCGGTTTCCTGGGCCCAGGCGCCGCTGGCCGCGGCGCTATTCATCGCTATGAGGGCCGCGGCCAGCAGTGTGCGGCGCGAACCCAAAGGCTGATCAGTGCTCACAATCTATTCCCCTTATCGTGTCCCTGTTGTTACGGCCGGCATCATAATAGGGGGTAAACGCTTTTGCAAACCATTATCATTTAGCTTTACTTGAGAGCGGTCACTGTCACCCAATGCAACTACAATTATTCCTGTGGCAGATCAAAAATTAGCCAGGAGTCGACCAATGGCCATTGCCCCCCATACCCTGGAAGCAGACTTCCCCGAGCATTCCCGGACCATCCGCCGGCTCAACGAGGTGGACCTTGACTTCAAGACCCAGAGCGATACCTACCACAAGCTGGATAAACAGATACGGGGCCTGGAGGAAAGGGGCGTCGCTACCAGCGACCAGCACTTCAACGAACTCAAGATCCAGCGCGCCCACATGAAAGACCGGCTCTACCGGCGCATTACTGACAAAGATATCCATATCTGAGTGAGCGCCGGCCACCGGCCCTGAATCACGACTGGATTACCGCCAGTCTGTTCGTCACACTGGAAGCCTGCCACAGGGTGCGCGTTTCCCATCTCGCGCACACCTGCAGGGACCTGCTGAGTAACCGGACAGACTGACCATGAAGCTTTTCATTACCCATGCTTCGCCCTATGCGCGGGCGACACGCATCGTTGTGCGTGAGCAATCACTACAGTCTCGCGTCAGCGAGCAGGTGGCCCACCCTTTTGATAACCCGCCGGAATTTATCGCCAGCAACCCGCTCGGCAAAGTGCCCTGCCTGCTGCTGGATAGTGGCGCATCGATCATGGACAGCCAGGTGATCTGTGACTACCTGGATCGCGGGGAAGGAGATGGACGATTGAGCCTGCCATCCGGGGAGGACTGGCAGCTGCAGACATTGCACAGCGTCTGCCAGGGGTTGATGGATACCCTGGTCCTGCGCCGGGTAGAGGATGCCCGCGCCCAACAGGGATTGCGCTCGGACTTCTGGTGGGATCGTTACAGTCATGCGGCGGGCCGCACCCTGCACTGGCTGGAACAGCGCTGCGATACGCTACCCGGAGCACTGTCCATGACCCATATCAGCCTCGGTTCAGCACTGGCCTACCTGGATTTCCGGCACCCGGATATTTCCTGGCGGGCCGACTTTCCCCGGCTGGCCCGCCTATCCGAACAACTGGAAGCGCGCCCATCGTTTGCGGACACCCTGCTGCGGGACTGAGCACAACCGGCCTTGCCCTGCCCCGGTCTCAGCTCCAGGCCATCAGCGCAGCGATCACCGCCGCCACCAGCAATGCCACCGCCCAGATAAGATCGAAGTTAACCCAGCGTTGGCGCAGGATGGCGAGCCCGAACCTGCGGTAGACAATCCACGCCGTCGCCCCCATCACCAGCAACATCGCACCAGTGTGCAGCGCCACCGCTCCCAGCATCACCAGCCCGCCGGAGGTTCCATCTCCAGCATGACCCGCATGGCCTGCATGGGCACCCTCCATACTTCCGGCCACCCCCAAAAGTGCCGGCACTACCATCAGCCCGGCACCATGGGCTGTGGCCATCAGGAAAGACCACAGGAACAGGTCGCGGGCCCCGACCTTCATTCCCACCCAGCGTGGGTGACGGTAATAATTGAACAGTTTGTAGAGGCCAAAGAGCAACAGCACCCCGGCAGTGATCCACTGCAGTGCCGTCAGCGAGACTACCTGCAACCCCAGCAGCACCAGCACCACTGCCAGGCAGATCGCCAGGGCGTGACCGGCAGCAATGGGCAGGAGTGACAGCCAGATCACCCGCTCGCGCTGCTGCTGCAGGCCCAGCGACAGGGCAAATAGCCAGCCCATCCCCGGGTTGAGGCCGTGAAAGGCACCGAACCCGAGCATTGCCAGCCAGGGCCCCAGTGGCCCTAACATGTCCTGTACCACGCGATCATCAGGGGTAGCAGAATGAATCGGTGGAGGCGTCCCCGCCCTCCAGCCGCACCTGGTGCACCCGGGTTTCCCCGAAATCCACAAAGAAGTCCGGGTCCAGCTGGATGCCACCATCGGGGTCTACATCCACCTTCACCATCCAGCCGCCCATCCGGTCCGGGTAAAACTGGTCGTCCCAGGTGCTGTAAAGGGAATTGGTGAAGTAGACCCGTCGACCGTCACGGCTGATCTCCACCATCTGCGGCCCGCCCAGGAGAGGGTCCGCGGACTTCGGGTGCGGGGCCTTGTTGACGATACCGCCAATAGCCACCTTGCCGGCCAGCTTCGGTTTGAAGGGATCAGAGACATCATACTGGTGCAGCTCGCCGGTCCCCCAGCAGGAGACATACAGGAAGCGGTCATCCAGGGACAGGTCAATATCGCTCACCAGTGGGGGAACGGCACCGAAGTCCTTCAGGGCGGGGGGCAGGTCATCCGCATCGGCGGGTTCCGGCGGGATGGTGATCACCTTGTCCATTTGCCAGGTGCCGCCTTTCTGGTGCCAGAGCCAGATGGATGCGGACAGGTCCTCGGTGCTCACCACCACCCCGGCGAAACCATAGGTCTTGCGGGGATCGTGCGCGGGGCGTAACTCCAGCACCATCTGGTGCTGCTTGCCCAGGTCAATGGTCTGGCTGAGCTTGCGTTTGCGCAGGTCCCAGAAGTGAATACGGTGGCCGTACTTCTGTCCCAGCAGTTCCTCGGGTACCAGCCCGTTCTCGAACTGGCGCGGCGTGCCCCACTCGCTGGTCACCATGACGTCCTGTGCCAGGTGCCACCAGAAATCGTAGGCCAGCGACTGGTCACCACGATCGAGCTCCCAGGGGCCAATCACCTCGAAGCTGAAATGGTCCAGCAGGAAAATACCACCCGGGCCCTCATCACCGTTGGCGGACCCCATGGCACTGACATAAATGGCGTCCGGGCCACAGTGCACGGTATGGGGCCGGCTGTAACCAGACTTGGCCATCATTTCCTCCGGCTCGATCACCTTGGTGATCCGTGGCCGGCGGGGGTCGGGTTTGGTATCGATGATATACAGGCGGGAACTTCGAATTCCCGGCACCACCAGGTAGCGCCGCTCCAGGTGCGGATGCGGTGCGTAGGGACACAGGGCGGAGCTGCAGGCATTCCAGCCGAAGTGGTGCAGCTCATCATCCAGGTGCGGCAGGTCCAGGGCGTGCACCACCTCGCCATAACTGGACGAGTGCGGGTCCAGGTCCACCACCCGGATGCCATCTGGCTGGTCGTTGCGGCCGGTATTCAGCGCCGCCACGTAGGCGTGCCGTTCCGGTGGCGCCTGCATCGCCATTTTGGCGGAGGGGTAGAAGGAGGGATCGGGTTTCCAGAGCGCCATGCTGCATTTCCTCTTTATTGTCATCCGTATGGAAAACTGCGAGGACTGCAGTATAGGAATTCAGCGCGCCCCCAGAGGCCAACTTCTCGCCGACAGGCGCCTTCTGGCACTTTATTTTCAATGGCAGGGACAGACCCGTAAAAGACCGCGCCAGAATAAAAAAAGGCGGGGCAAAGCCCCGCCCTGGTGTAGGGAAAATATAGCGGTTGTTATTGGTCTATAAACTCGCAGCGGCCCACTTCGGCACCCGCGGCCACCGCCTCACGGAGCCCGCCGGGGAAACCAACCTGCTGGGAAACGCCACTGTTACAGACGTAGGCCTGGTCCAGATCGATTTTCCAGGAAAACTGTATGCCGGCCAGGCCACCCATGATTTCAGTGCCAGAGGCGCTGATGGAAATCGGGTTGTTCATCGGCAGGGAATCCATTTCCACTACGCCCTGCTTCCTCAGGAAGTCAGCGAGCTGCATCCAGCCAATTCCCTCGACCCAGAGCCCGCCTGCCAGGCCCATACGAAAGCTTCCTGCACGACCGATGGCGACACGGCCGTCATCGCTCATATCAGAAACGCTTAGCGGCACCGGCCCCACAGCGTCGGTGATCTCCTCCTCGCTCAGCACGTCACAGTAGTTCAGCCCGAAGAAGTAGAACGGCATATCCTCGCACCAGCGCAGGGAGCCGATATTGGTCACTGCGTCCGGGCTGGTTCCCTTGCTTGCATCCCATAGCTTCACACCATCAGCAGTTGTCAGGGCAACCCTGCGGCCGTCATAACTGGATGCGTACGCATCCCGTGCACCAAACGCATCGTGCAGCTTGATGATCGGGCCGTCGTTTACCCAGGCCACGGCACGCTGATGGCTGTCGAGGCCCAGGACCACTTCACCATTACCGGAGATACCCTGTGCGCGGATAAACTGGGTCCTGCCCCAGTCGATACTGGAGGTATCCAGCTCGCGCATGCCGCCCTTCCTGTCCCAGATAAAGGGCACGATTTCACCGGTGAATGAGCGCTGGCAGAAGCCATCTCCGTCGACGTCCTTGTAGGCGAGCCCCACCGCGGTTTCCCCCTTGTCATCCATGGCCCAACCGCTGACCGCTGCCACGCCGGTCTGGGAGCCACCACCACAGCTGTTGCCGTTCAGGTCACCGAGACGGGTAATCCCCTGCTCCGACCAGATGGCTGCTTCCTGGATGCCATTACCGGTAAAGTCCTTCTGTACCAGCATCTTCTGGCCGTTGCGGTCCAGGGCGCCGTTGGCCGGGACAATATCCGCGGGCAGGACCTTGAAGCCTTTATCCTCATCCCACAGGAAAGCTGTCTGGCCCGCCAGGCCCGCACCCTTCTTACCGTTCTTGGCCATATCCAGCACAAAGGCCGATACAATCGGGGTCACCTGGACACCTTTCTGGTAACCGTTGAAGTAGAAATCCGCTTCACGGGTGACACCGGCTTCCGCGACTATCGGGGTCGCGTCACAGGCCGCATCCTGGAGCGGGTCGGTACCTTCTGACTCGTTCCAGTACTCCTGCTGGGACAGCAGCCTGGTACGTGCGGTCGGGTAGCCACCGCTATTGATTTGTTCCAGGTACAGGACATATTCCTGCCCCGGGGTCAGGTTGCGGATGGTGAACCGGCCATCCGGGCCCACCTTGCCCTGGGTGGCGGAACCAGTCATATCGGATACCGCATCAAACAGCGGATTGTCGACATTGCGGGCAATCACGTTGATACCACTGTACTCGGTCTTACCATCCTTCAGGCGCAACACACCGCTGATGGTGCCCGTGCTTGAAGCGTAATCAGCTGTCGGGTAAATGTTCGAAATCGCCGCCACGTCGTCCGGGTGCTCGATAGTGCTCTGCTCGGCACCGGCGCGGCCACTGTGGTTGATAAACGGGAACATGGTCTCGATGATTGCCGGGTCCGCGTTGTTCGCATTCGCGTAAGCGGGATAATCCCAGCGATGCACAGGATCGACATCGCATCCCGGGACCCCGGGGTAGTTGGGGCTGTAGGTATAGCTCTGGTATGCCAGCTGGCCATTAACCTGCGAGTGGGACAGGTTGATCGCATGGCCGAATTCATGGGTAAAGACACCAGCAACATTATTGCCATCGACGTCCGTGTCCCAGACATTCCAGCCGTTCATTACCGCGGTGGCCTCAATGATAGTGCCATTGCCATCTGTCCATTCAGGGAACGCAATGCCGAGCACCGCTTCCTTAGGCACCCCGAAAAAATCCTCCAGGATGGAGCCATCGGTATCGTACAGCACCCAGAAACCATAGCCGTTTTCTTTGGTATAGATTTCTGCCGCATTTTCACCGGTAACGTCATCAATACCGGCCATCTGCTCGATGGTCCCGGTAATTTCTGCGGCGAAGGTGGATGTCGGCACGTCACTCCAGTTCCTGAACGCATGCGCAGTAATTTCGTTGGCCCGGTCGATGGTAATAAACGGGGTTTCTGCATCGTAGTCGAAGGTAAACGCTTCACCACCATCGGTATATACCGGGATAGGTCCCTTACTGGTATCCCATTTCAGTGGCTGGGGGTTTTGCCCATCCGTCGTATAAAGCGGACCGGCCGCGTGCACAGAAGTAGCGGCAACTGCCAGGCCGACGGCGAGGGTCAGGTTGTTAAGTTTCATTATTTCATGTCTCCCTTGCCAATCCAGTTTTCCGAAACCGCCCGACCCACCAGGTCAATAAACTGGCCGGCATCCACGGCACCGGCGGTGGTCAGCATGCTCTGCTGCTCCGGGCTCAGGAGCTGCTGGTTGATTTCCACATCCTCAAACAGGCCTGCATTATTGAACTGGTTGCTCAACTTGCCGTTCATGACACTGAACTTACCCTGCGCCATGCCAGCCGTCGTCTGCAGTCCGGTGCGACCGGCCTTTTCATGCATAAAGGCGATCACATATTCGCCCTCATTCCAGCGCGGAAAACCCTCGGGAGAAATCGCCAGCATCTTGTGGCCATTGGCTGCGGTGTGCGGCTCGAGGAGGCCGAACTGCCGGAAGGTGTATTCACTGCCCTCTTTCACTTTGCCCTTGGCATCACTGCCGACCTGGATCGTAACTTCGGTATAGGGAATGCCCGCCGCATCAATACCGTCAGAAACGCTCATGACAGTGCCGGCAACAATTGATTCAGAACTGGTTATCAACTGGGTCAGGTTCTGGGTTTTAAGCTTCATGGCACTGGCTACCGGCGCAACCAGCGTCACCACAAGCATGGCGATCAGTGCAGCAATTGGCTTGCGACACTGTTGGAGTTTCCCAATCATATTTGATTCCTTATTTTAAATTGGACACATCTCCAGCAGACAACCTGGATCAATCGACAATAAAAATATGGATTCCGGGCCTGTATAGGGGAATCCCCTATATCCCCCTATACGGGAAGCCCATCATGAAACGCCTGCATACTACACCGCAGAATTGTCGCGTCTTTCATTAAAGCGAGCCCCTTCAGGCACATTACTGGCCATCAACGGCATATGCAGGAAACCGACGGCGAGGAGGGGACAGTTGCACCAGGCAAAAAAAAGGCGGGGACAAGCCCCGCCATCAATGCCTCAAGGGAATCACTGAACTGTATATTCACATCGATCAATTTTTTTCAGGAGACATGGTGCCCTGATGCAGCCTTGGGGTACCGCAGGCCCTGCCCACCCAGTTTTTGATCGTGAACTACCTTCAGCCGATTCAGATCGGTTGATCCAAATACGGTTATAAGGTTACGGCGTTCAGTCGAGACAATACATAGGGGAATCCCCTAAATTGACAGTCTCCCCGAACTCACAGGGACAAAGCTAAAAAAAGCAAAAAAGCGGGGCAAAGCCCCGCTAAATCAAAGAGAGGAATAGTTATTATTGTTCCAGGAACTCACAGCGGCCAACTTCCGCACCACCGGCAACTGCCTCACGCAGCCCACCGGGGAAACCGACCTGCTCAGAGACACCGTTTTCGCAAACATATACCTGGTCCAGGTCGACCTTCCAGGAGAAGGAGATGCCCGCAAGGCCACCGATAATTTCAGTACCGGAGGCGCTGATGGAGAGCGGGTTATCGAGTGGCAACTGGTCCATCTCAACCACGCCCTGTTTCTTCAGGAAGTCGGCGAAGTGCATCCAGCCAATGCCCTCGACCCACATACCGCCGGCAAGCCCCATACGCCAGTTGCCGGCGCGACCGATGGCGACACTGCCGTCATCGCTCATGTCGAAGACAGTCAGCGGGATTGGGCCTGCCGCCTCAGTGATCTCCTCCTCGGTCAGTAACTGGCAGTAGTTGTAACCGAAGTAGTAGAACGGCATATCCTCACACCAGCGCAGGGAGCCAATATTGGTGAGGGCATCCACACCGGTGCCTTTGGCCGGGTTCCAGAGCTGCACTCCGTCTCTGGTTGCGAGCGCCACCTTGCTGCCGTCGTAGCTGCTGGCATAGGCCTCGTAGGCCCCGAAAGCACCGTGCAAGTCGATCATGGCACCATCATTCACCCAGGCAACTGCCTTGAAATGCGTATTCGAGCCCAGCACTACTTCGCCATTGCCCGAGATACCATGGGCACGGATAAACTGGGTGCGATCCCAGTCGATGCCGTCGGTGTCCAGCTCGCGCATGCCACCGGTCTTGTCCCAGATAAAGGGTACAATCTCACCACTGAAGGAGGTCTGGCAATTGCCGTCGCCATCAATATCCTTGTAGGCAATGCCCACAGCCGTGTCACCCTTGTCGTCCAACGCCCAGCCGCTGGTAGCGGTTGAACCGGTGACTGAGCTACCGCCGCAGCTGTTGTCGTTCAGGTCGCCCAGCGGCGTGACGCCGTTTTCAGACCAGATAGCGGCTTCCTGGATACCGTTGCCAGTAAAGTCTTTCTGTACCAGCATCTTCTGGCCATTGCGGTTCAGGGCACCGTTGGCCGGCACGAATTCCGGCGGCAGGACCTTGAAGCCCTTTTTCTCGTCCCACATGAATGCCGTTCTGCCCGCGACGCCGGCAGCGCGCTTGCCACCCTTGGCCATATCCATCACAAAGGCCTGAACCAGCGGGGTCACCTGCACGCCCTTGTCAAAGCCGTTGAAATAGAAATCGGCCTCCTTGGTCACACCGGCTTCCGCCTGGATCGGGGTCGCGTCACAGGCGTTGTCTACCAGGGGATCGCTGCTTTCTGACGCGTTCCAGTACTCGGCCTGGGACAGCAGGCGAGTGCGCATGGTCGGGTAGCCACCCGAGTCGATCTGCTCGAGATACAGTACGTATTCCTCGCCCGGAGTCAGGTTACGGATGCTGAAGCGGCCGTCGGGGCCCACCTTGCCCTGGGTGGCCGAACCGGTCATGTCGGAAACCGCATCGTAGAGCGGGTTGTCCACATTACGGGCGATGACGTTGATACCGCTGTACTCGGTCTTGCCATCCTTGAGGCGCAGCACGCCGGTAATGGAGCCGGTGGTGGAGGCGTAATCGGCGCTCGGGTACAGATTGGAAATAGCCGCGACATCATCCGGGTGCTCGATAGTGCTCTGCTCGGCCCCCGCCCGGCCACTGTGGTTAATAAACGGGAACATCGTCTCGATGATGTCCGGGCTGGCATTATTGGCCCCAAACGCCTCTGGATAATCCCAGCGATGGATCGGCTCCACGTCGCAGCCTGCCACGCCCGGGTAGTTGGGGCTGTAGGTATAGCTCTGGTATGCGAGCTGGCCATTAACCTGAGTGTGGGACAGATTGATCGCATGGCCGAATTCGTGAGTAAACACACCGGCCACGTTGTTGCCCTCAGTATCGGTGTCCCAGACATTCCAGCCGTTCATTACCGCAGTCGCCTCGATGATGGTGCCGTTGCCATCGGTCCACTCGGGGAAAGCAATGCCCAATACCGCTTCTTTCGGTACGCCGAAGAAGTCTTCCAGGATGGAGCCGTCAGTGTCGTACAGGACCCAGAAGCCGTAGCCGTTTTCTTTGGTGTAAATTTCGGTGGCGGTCTCGCCGGTCACGTCGGCAATGCCCAGCTTTTCCTCGATGGTGCCGGCAATCTCGGCGGAGAAAGTGGAGGTGGGCACGTCGCTCCAGTTCGCAAAGGCGTGGGCCGTGATTTCATTGGCACGGTCGATGCTGAGGAATGTCGAGCCATCGTAGCCCACGGTAAAGGCCTCACCTCCATCGGTGTAGACCGGGATGGGGCCCTTGCTGGTGTCCCACTTGAGCGGTTGCGGATTTTCCCCATCGGTGGTGTACAGGGGACCGGCGGCCTGTGCCGACACAGCAGCCACGGTCAGGCCAATGGCGAGAGTAAGCTTGTTCAGTTTCATTACTTCATCTCCCCTGTACCAATCCAGTTTTCAGAAACCGCGCGACCAACCAGGTCCATGAACTGGGTGGCATCCACGGCGCCGGGAGTAGTCAGCATGCTCTGCTGCTCCGAGCTCAGCAGTTGCTGGTTGATTTCCACACCCTCGAACAGACCGGCATTATTGAACTGGTTGTTCAGCTTTCCGTTCATCACACTGAACTTGCCCTGGGCCATGCCGGCGGTGGTCTGCAGGCCGGTGCGGCCGGCTTTTTCGTGCATGAAGGCAATTACGTATTCGCCTTCGCTCCAGCGGGGGAAACCTTCCGGGGAAATTGCCAGCAGCTTGTGGCCGTTGGCCATGGTGCGCGGCTCCAGCAGGCCAAACTGGCGGAAGGTGTATTCGCTGCCTTCCTTTATCTGGCCCTTCGCATCGCTACCCACCTGGATGGTGACTTCGGTATAGGGAATACCCGCGGCATCGATACCGTCAGTCACACTTTTCACGGTGCCGGCAACAATGGCCTCGGAGCTGGTGATCAGCTGGGTGAGATTCTGGGTCTTGAGTTTCATGGCGCTGGCTACCGGTGCAACCAGGGTAACCACGAGTGTGGCGAGCAGTGCGGCAAGGGGCTTGCGGCACCGTTGGATTTTACCTAACACGTTGATTTCCTCTCATTATTGTATACATCGCGGCCGGGCTGTATGGGTCCCGACCAGGGACAATTCCACGTTAAGGAGAGGCTGGAAGGCGGTGTATCGGGGTTTCCCCGATATTGGGGCTCACGTGATTGAATTCACATTTTTGCTCACTCAGGTGTGTGCCAGTGGTGCACTATCTTCACATAACAGTGTTACCGGCACCGTAACAATGCGGATCCGCTTCAGGGCTCGGGGTTGACCAGGCCGGTGCGAATGGCAAACCGCACCAGGCCCGGCACATTGTGAATACCCAGCCGGTCCATCAGCTGGGCGCGGTGGGCCTCCACCGTTTTGACGCTGACATTCAGGCTGTCGGCAATTTCCCGTGGACCGCGGCCTTCCGCGATCAGCTGCAGGATCTGTCGCTGGCGGGGAGTCAGCACCTCCGCAGCAGAAATGGCATCACCGCCGGTGGCGACAAAACGCTCCACCACGGCGCGATCGATAGCAGCGCATAGGTAATCCCGCCCGGCGAACAGGGCTTTCAGGGCCTCGGCCAGCTCATCGAATGCCGAGTCCTTCAACAAATAACCCTGTGCGCCGGCATTCAGGGCGCGGGCGACATACTCTGCACCCGAATGCATGGACAGGATCAGGATTCGCACATCCGGATAGTGCTGGCTGAGGTGTGCAGCCACCTCGAGCCCGTTCATGCCCGGCAGGGAGACATCCAGGAGAACCGCATCCGGGGGATCCTTCCGGATCATCTCAAGGGCTTCCAGGCCATCGCCACTTTCACCGATCACCGCGATACCGGTCATATCGTCGAGCAGGGCTCGCATACCCGCACGCAGCAAACTGTGGTCATCCACCAGCAGGATGCGCCGGGCGTTATCGTTAGGGAATGGGTGTTTTTGCATATGTCAGCCCGGTATTGTTGCAGTGACCCGGCAGCCAGCGCCGGGACTGGAATCAAAATTCATCTCGCCACCTACGCCATGTACCCGCTCGAGCATGCCCAGCAGGCCCAGGTGTTCACCACGGCGGGCCCGGGTCCAGACCTCCAGGGGCTCAAACCCGCAACCGTCGTCCTCGATTTCCACGGTCAGGCATTGCCCGTCGTGCCGCAGCCTGACGTCAACGCGACTGGCACCCGCATGCCGGATGATATTACTCACAGCCTCCTGGACCAGCCGGAAAATGGTGGTACGGAACTCCCCGGTAATCCAGGACAGCTCACTGTCTGTCCGCAGTTCGATCTGTATCCCGGCGCGGTCGCTCACTGAATCAAGGTGTACACGCAAAGCCTCAACCAGCCCGGCCTCATCGAGCAACGGCGGCCGCAGGCTCAGGGAGATATTCCGCACCTGGGCAATCATATTGTCGATCATGGTGAGGGAAGCGCCGAGTAGCCCCTGCTGATCTCGCGGGTCGGCGGCGCCCTTTA
This sequence comes from Microbulbifer sp. JSM ZJ756, assembly GCF_044383805.1. Classification (NCBI taxonomy): domain Bacteria; kingdom Pseudomonadati; phylum Pseudomonadota; class Gammaproteobacteria; order Cellvibrionales; family Microbulbiferaceae; genus Microbulbifer; species Microbulbifer sp. JSM ZJ756. The sequence continues at coordinate 154,097 of NZ_JBISER010000004.1, forward strand.
CCCGCTGCAGGCTGATCTTGGTCGCCGTAAGGGTCTGCCCCAATTCATCGTGCAGCTCCCGGGAAATCTCCTGCCGCTGTTCTTCCTTGGCAGTCTGCAATCTGCGGGTCAGGTTGCGCAGGCCCGAGTGCGCCTGGGATAGCTCCTCACGACTCTCCCGCACTGTTTGCAGTGCGTGGTCCTTGTCCTGTTGCAGCTGCTCCAGCTGGCGATTGCGGCGCCGCAGACCGCGGACCCGGTGCCGGTGCCAGCCCCAGGTCCCGATGAGCAACAGGAAAATACCACCGACGCGAAATTCCGCAGTCATCCAGATTGGCGGAATGACCTCGAGCTCCAGGGCCGGGGAAACGCTCCAGTTGCCAAAGACGTCCCGCCCGCGAATCCTGAGACGGTGAGCGCCGGGCGACAGCTCCAGCAGGGTGACGAAATGCCGGTCGCCGAGGGACTGCCAGTCGGCTTCTTCACTCAGGCGATACTGGTACTCGTGCCTGCCGCGCGCATAATCCAGTACAGCATACGAGACCGAGAACATTTGTCCCCAGTCGATCGAATATTTGCTCAGTGCGGTGGCCGGCTGTATATCGAGTCCGCCCTGGCCATCGGGCTGGGTCAGCTCAACCATCCTGACAGCGCTGGGTTCCCGCTCCCGCATCGGGGTGCCGGAGGGAATCATCACAACGCCCCCGAGCCCACCAAAGTACAGGTAATCCGCATCCCGCGCGGCGGCGCGGACGTTAAAATGCGTAATCGGTAAACCACTCTCGGCAACGTGGTTGATCAAAGCACCAGAGGCAGGTTGCAGCCGTGTCAGCCCCTCCCGGGAACTGATCCAGAGCGAACCATCGTCGTCCTCGACAATGCCCACCACATTGTCACTCAGCAGGCCATCCCGCTCGGTCCAGCGGCGCTGCAATTGCAGCTGGCCGGCCGCGGACAGGATAAACTGATGCAGGCCACCGCCATTCGTACCCACCCAGATATCGCCGGTTGCCGCGAGATACATCCCGGTGACATTGTGGTGCCCCAGGCCATCAGACACGGTAAAACGCTGGCAGGACCATTCATTCACCTGGCACAGATTGAGCCCGCTCGAACGGGTACCAACCAGGAGCAGGTTTTTACCCACCTCCAGCAGTCCGGAAATATAGTTGCCGCTGAGGGAATCCTGCCGCTCCGGGTCATGGGTAAAGGCCGCAAACTGCTCGCTCTTCGTAGCGAGCCGGAACAGGCCACTACCCCCGACACCTACCCAAAGTGCACCCCGGCCGTCCTCGGCCAGGCTGGTGACATATCCCTGCCCCAGTCCACGACCGGAATCCGCAGTGACCAGTTGGGCGGACTCACCATCGGCTGAAAGAAACCACAGGCCATTATTGGTTCCCGCCACCAGCTCGCCATTGTGCCTCCGGGTAATGGCAATCACCCCGTCACGTGCCAGTAACTCCGGTGCATCGTGGAGCTGCTCCGCCCGCTGCCGGCCCGGGGAAAAGGGCTGTGGTCCACCACCAAAGCTACCCACCCACGGACGCTGGTCACCATCGGCAAAGACTGCGGTGACATTGCGGTTGCGAAGTTGGCTCGACTCGGAATCCGCGTTCAGGAAACCGAAATGCTCTTCAGGCAACCGTGCGAGGTAGACCCCACTGCCCCAGGTACCGACAAAAATACGCTGGCCACTAATGACCAGGCTCAACTGGGGCAGGGGCGGTAGCTGTCCCGGCTGGCCAGGGGACGCCGGGTTAGCCGGATATATCTCACCGGTTTCAGGATCGTAAACCAGTACCCCGGAGGCCATGGTTGTCATCCAGAGGCGCCCCCGCGGTCCCCAGGCCAGGTCGGTAACCACATCCTCCACACTGCTTTCCGGCGCTATCGGTATGCGCCTGACCTCGCCGGCCCCGGGGCTGATAAACACCAGCCCATTGCGTGTTGCCGCGTACATCGAGCCATCGCTCGCCTCGGCCAACCCGAATACATCATTGACCGCGGACGGGCCTCCCAGCCGGTCGGACAAGTCAATATGATCGAAACCCTCTCGGCCCGCGCGCCGGATACTGATGCCACCGCCTAAGGTGGCAACCCAGATGTCCCCAGCGCGGTCAGCATGCACGCTATAGACGTAATCGTGGGCGAGCGAACGGGGATCCTCAGGATCGTGGAAGAAGCGCTCGACAATGCCGGTGGCGGGGTCCAGCCGGTTCAGGCCGATCTGGCTGCCGATCCACAGGTGACCGCTGGCGTCTTCTGCCATGCCGTAGACACTTTCGTGACTGAGGCTATGGGGGTCACCGGTCTTGTGCCGGAAATGGCGAAAGCTGTCCGTCTGCGGATCATAACGGCTGAGCCCCGCAGTGTTACTGGCCACCCAGATATGGCCGTGCCTGTCCTCATACAGGGAGCGGATGTCGCTGTCGGGAAGGCTCCCCGCATCACCCTGGCCCACTGGCAGTGCCCTGGCCTGGTAACCGTCGTAACGAAAAACCCCTTCACGGGTGCCGGCCCAGAGAAGGCCGCCACGGTCCACAATGACGGACGATACCACCTTCACATCCAGCCCGTGGGCGACGCCCAGGGGCTGGAACTCCACGGGCTGCCGCGCCATCAGGGGGAAAGAAAGCAATAAACACACTGCAGCCAGCAGTAGCCTGGTAGCCCTGCCTGTCATCGTAGTTCCATGGTTTTATTCTTGATCTGGACGACCTCCCCCGCCCGCCGGAGCCCTGCAGGTCCCGGCCAGGACGCTGCCCGCGCCCGATAGGGAGGCGGGAGGAAGTTTGGAATCTACGGAATATAACCAAATTTAATGCAGTACTACCAGAACGATATAACAATAAAACTTTTATGAATTTTTAGTCACGCTCATGCCAATTCCCGGGCCATCAGGGCAGAATAAGAATCCGATATAAGGAGCCAGGTAGAATTTTTTCCCACCTCTTCTCAACCCAACAGCGCGGACAGCTCGCCAGGCATAAAAAAACCGGGCGGTGCCCGGCTTTATATCTGCAAAGGGAAGCATGCGTGAAAGAAAAGGGGCGCCCGGATTCCTCCCTTGCGCCACTTCCGCCTTCAACCACCAGCTTTCAAGTGGCGATCAAAGAATTCCCGGATCATGGTGTACTGGTGAACCCGGGTCTGCTTGCCGCGCAGGCTGTGCTTCTTGCCCGGGTAGGTCATCAGCTCAAACTGCTTGCCCTGATCCTGCAGCAGCTTGATCAGTTTAGTGGTATTGGTGAACAGCACATTGTCGTCCGCCATGCCATGGTAGATCAGCAGGTCACCCTTGAGGCCATCGACATAGGGAAAAACCGAGGATGCCTTATAGGCTCCTGCATCGCTGTTGGGATTCCCCATGTAACGCTCGGTGTAGTGGGTGTCGTAAAGCCCCCAGTCGGTGACCGGTGCCCCCGAGACCCCTGCCTGGAAATAATCGCCGGCCTTGAACATATTCATCAGGGTCATATAACCGCCGTAGCTATGCCCGAACACGCCGATTCGATCTGCACTGACATATGGCAGCGAGCGCAGGAATTCCACCCCGGTGACCTGGTCCTCGACCTCCACCGACCCCATCGCCTTGTGAATTGGGTTTTCAAACTCGGTACCGCGATTGGCGGAGCCCCGGTTATCGACGGAGAACACCACGTAACCCTGCTGGGCCATATACTGGTTGAACAGTCGGTCCCAGCTATTGGTGACCACCTGGGCATGCGGTCCACCATACTGGTATACCATTACCGGGTACTTCTTCTTCGGGTCGAATCCCGCCGGCTTATACAGGCGATAAAACAGCTGGTGGCCCTGCGGTGCGTCAATAGTGCCGAATTCGGGCTCGATCCAGTCTTCCATATACGGATACAACGGGTGTCCTTTCTCCACCGCATTTTCCTCGAGCCAGGTTACCTGCCGGCCCTCGGAATTGTGCAGGCTCACCTGAGACGGTGTGGTGATATTGGAGAACTTGTCGATATAACCCGAGGCATCCCGGGCAAAGGTGACGCTGTGCATACCAGCGCGGGAAGACAGCCGCTCTATCGGCGAGTCAGCCTTAAGCCCGGTCCGGTACAAGTGGCGCTCCAGCGGTGTGTCTTTACGACCGGTGAAGTAAACCCTGCCGCTGTCCTCATCCACGGCCTCGAGCGCGTCCACTGACCAGGCGCCCCGGGTGAGCTGGCGCAGCAGCTCCCCGTCCAGGTTGTACAGGTACAGGTGGCGGAAGCCGTCGCGCTCGGAGGACCAGACAAAACGGTCACTATCCTGCAGGAATTTCAGGTCGTCGTGCAGGTTGACCCAGGTCTCGCTCTTTTCTTCGAGCAGGGTACGCGTCTTGCCGGAGCCGATATCCACCAGGCGCAGGGCAAGCGTCTGCTGGCTGCGATCCTGCCATTGATAGCTGAGCAGGTCATCGCGCGCCCACTCCACCCGCGGAATATAAATATCCCTGTTCTCGCCCAGGTCGACCCACTGGATATCGCCACTGCTGACATCCAGCACTCCCAGTTTGACCAGTACATTGGGGCGACCGGCTGCGGGATAGCGCTGCTGGATCATATCGATGCGGTCTGCATAGATCTCGCTGCGAGTAACCTCATCCACCGGGGACTCGTCCACCTGCAGGAAGGCGATATGCCGGTCATCAGGCGACCACCAGTAGCCGGTCATGCGATCCATTTCTTCCTGGGCGACAAATTCCGCCATGCCATTCTTGACCGGGCCCTCGCCATCCCGTGTCAGCTGGCGCTCACGGCCTGTCTCCAGATCGACAATAAAGATGTCCTGGTCACGAATAAAGGAAACAAAACGTCCCTGGGGTGAGACCCGTACATCGGTCTCGAAAGCCTCGGTCTCGGTCAGGCGACGGGCGGACTTGCGGGCCAAGTCATAATAAAAAACATCACCTGCCAGCGGGAAGAGAAGAGAGTCCCCTTTCCGGGACCATGTGTACTCCATGATGCCGCTGCCATAGATGCGCTGGCGCTCGCGCCGGGCCTTTTCCTCATCCGACAGGACTTCCTCACCACGATGCAGCGTATCTGAGTCGACCAGCATCCGCGTTTTCCCGGCCTGCAGGTTGTATTCCCACAGGTCGTAGCGGTTGTAATCGTCCTCACGTCCCTTCAGGAAAGTGACTCGACTACCATCGGGAGAATACTTCAGTGCGCGCGGCGCGGATCCGTCCAGGGCGGGATCGGAGAAGATTCTCTCGATCGAAAGCGGCTCAGCGGATGAATACCCGGCCGAAAGGCAGCCAAGCAGCAACAAAATCTGTTTCTTCATAGTCTTATGGGGCTCCCGATTGCCTCTTTCACGTTGAGGCAGAATCTCATATGCAAAGGATTCTAAACGGAAGTCCCAACTACTGAAAGGCGTCCGCGAGGGGAGCCTCGACATCCCGGGCCAGGCGTCCCCTCAAGGCTCCGCATCGCACACCACAGATTCCGGCCTGCCCGTCAACCATTCCCGGCCTTCTCCATGACACCAACCGGCTTATCGCGCCCGACCCGCTCTCGCAGCTCAACCTTCGCAGGCGGCGCCTGGCCGGACTTGTCTTCACCGAAGTAAACCGTCTGGTGGGGAAAGGGAATCTCAATCCCCTCACGGTCGAACTTTTGCTTGATGCGGCGGTTAAACTCCCTCCCAACACGCCACTTCTCGTGCGCCCGCGTCTTGGTGCGGGCCTTGATCACGACTGCACTGTCCGCGAATGCATCGACTCCCAGGACTTCGAGCGGCTCGAGGATCAATGGACCAAACTCATCGCTCTGCCGCAGCTCCTTATCCACTGCGAGCAGGCAATCAATGACCTCATCGGTATCTTCGCGATAGGCCACACCAATTTCGAGCATGTAATAGCTGTAGTGCTTGGTCAGGTTGTCGACCACGGAAATTTCGCTGAAAGGGATGGTGTGTACAGTACCATCCAGCGCCCTCAGTTCGATTTTTCGCAACGAAATATTGGTGACCTCACCGGTACGGCCGCCCACAGTCACGATATCTTCCACCTGCAAAAGATCCTCGAGCAGAATCGTAAAACCGGTAAGGAAGTCCTTGACCAGGGTCTGGGCCCCGAAACCGATTGCAATACCGAATACACCAGCACCCGCCAACAACGGCATGACATCGATATCAAACTCCGACAGCAACACCAACCCGGTCATCACCGTCAGTACAAACAGGAGCAGGTTCCGGATCAACGGCACGAGCGTTCGCACCCGGGCGTTGGCTGACAGCATCCGCTCACCGAAGTAGTGCTCGATCACGCCGTTGATTGTCTCCCACAGTGCACAGAACACGGCGAGTACAAGAAACAGAGACAGAGTCACCTGGGCCAGGTTGCGCAACGCCTCCCTGGAAATAAGCTCACCCAGGACGCCGCCAAACAGTTCCACCCCGGTATAGCCAAACAGGATCACCGCCATAGAGTAACCAAGCCAGCGCTGCAACTGGAACAATACCGAAAAGCGTGTCCGCGCAATTCCCAGCCGCCGGCGCCCGGGCCGTAACTTTCCGTCAACAAAAGAGGCCACACGGTTATTGATGGCGACACCGATAAACAGAATTAGCGAGGCAATGGCCAGTAGCAGAAGCTTCCCTGCCTGATTCGCAGAGAGACCAATCCCATTCAGGAATGACGAATAATCCCGGACTATCTCGGTGGCGACATCGTCGACCGCAAGGGCATCACTGATCTTGAGCGCACCCCCACCCGGGGAAGTCTCGCTGGCCTGCTGCAGCCGCTTCAGGTTGCCCAGGAATTGCTTGCGTTGCCCGGGATCCTCCAGCAGCTCAACCAGCCGGTCGATCTGCACCGGGGACAAGCGACCCTCGCCACCGTTGGAGTCCGGCGCGACCGAAACAGCCGATTCAGGCGGCATGCCAGCAGCAGTCTCTCCACCAGCGGGCCCTTCGGGTCGAGACTGGCTTTCCTCCGACAGGACAAGCGGTGACAACAGGAGCAGCTGCACAAGCAGCACAGCCATCACCCTCACACTGAGACGATCTGGAAAGATATTCCCCCCTGCCTGAAAAATGATTGAATCCGACTTGGGCAGCTACCCATCCGGGACAGCCCGACCAGCTCCTGGTTCCTGGCCAATACACCCAGGCTCTTTTTGAACACGGATTAACGAAATTGATTCTGCTGTTTTTGTACTGAGGGTTACCTGGCTCACTTTCAACCCCCTGCGGGGATTCACTGGGCGCCATCTTTTCCGGAAAGGGCTATCCGGCGGTAACCGGAACCGTTGGGAATGTCGGGAACTAAACGGCCCTGCAACCTGTCAGAGCCTGACTGACATAAACTGGTTCACCAATCTAGGAGTGAGAATATGGTTATCATCAGGAAACTGGCACTGGTTTTCTTCGCCACTTTATTGAGCGTTGGCATTGCCGGGTGCGACCGCGATACCGATGCCGAGGAAGTTGGTGAAACGATCGACGAGAAAGTCGAGGATGTTGGCAATGCGGTGGAGGATGCCTGCGAGGAAGTGAAGGAAGGCGCCGACGCAGAGGATACTGACTGCTAACAACTCACGCGAGTCGCCATCGCAGGAAAGCCATGGCGACTCCAGCCCCGGTAACCCGCAAGGCGGGTTACCCACTCGCCAGCTATCCATTCAAGTCAGACTACGCCACGATCCCACGCCGAACGGGCAAGCAAAAGATTCAATTATGCGGATACTGCGCTATTTCATCAGCGAGTATCGCCTTCAGTGGGGACAGTTCGGTCTCGAAGTTTCGCCACTGTTCAGTACTGCCGCGGTAAATTGGCTGGCGCACCTGTTCCGCACTTGGTGTGCGAACAGCACGCTGGGTCGTATGGAATTCGATACAGGCTTCCTCAAAGGGAATTCCGCAGAATCCCAGTATACGCCGCACTTCTCCCTCCAGGTCATCGACAACAGCTTCGTAATGTACGCGCAACACCTGTCCCGGCAGCACCCGGTCCCAGTGATCCATCAGGCGCACGTAGTCGCGGTAATACTCCCCTACAGTCTCCAGGCCGTAGGTAAACTCCTGTCCCTCGGCGAAAAGCTGCTTGAAGCCACTGAAGCAACACGCCATTGGGTGACGACGCGCATCGATAATCTTTGCATTCGGAAGCATCAACTTGATCAGGCCAATATGGCGAAAGTTGTTGGGCATTTTGTCGATAAACAGGGGGGCGGCTTCTCGATGTATCCGCGTCTCCTCTATGTAGCGCTCGCCCAGCTCTCGCAGTTGCCCCGGATCCAGGTCGTGCAACACCGCCGGGTAGCGAGGCACCTCACTGGCTCTACGGCGACCATCCAGCCGTCGTGCCGCCGCCATCACATTGTGTAGTTCGAGAGTGCCGTCGACCTCTGAGTGGGAAGAGAGTATCTGCTCGATCAGCGTTGAACCAGCACGGGGCAGGCCCACGATGAATATCGGGTCGGGCGCGGGAAAGCCTTTGTCGGCGTTGCGCGCAAATAACGCCGGCGTACAGTGCTCGATCTGCAGTTCCGTGTCGCGGCGGTTCTGCTCGATGCTATAGCGGGACTCCTGCCGCTTCAATGCGTTGCCCTGCTCGTAGAAATCGAACGCGTCGGCGAACTGCTTACGATCCTCCAGGGCTTTACCCAGCGCAAAACAGAGATGGTAGCGGTCCTCCAGCGCGGTGTCGGGTCGCGACTGCAGGCGCTGCATGGCCTCGATTTCATCGTCGGAAAAGCGATAGGTCTTCATATTGGCGAGACTCCAGTAAGCATCGCCAAAGTCCTCGCGCGCCCGGTAGGCTGCCTGATAGGCCTCGTTGGCCTCCTCCGCGCGACCAATGGTCTTCAGGGTATGGCCACGCTGCAGGTGTATATTGGCCAACTGCGGCTCTGCCCTGGCGATCTCGTCGTAGACCCCGAGTGCGGTATCGTAATCCCCCACCATGGCGCTCTGGGTAGCGAACAGGATATCCGCCTGGCGACCACCCTGGGCCTCACGCAATTTTTTTGCCTGCGCCAGCGCCGCGGCAAATTTCTGTCGCTTGCGCAGTATCCCGATATAGTCAAAGCGGGCCTGATGGAAGTCCGGGTAGAGCTCCAGGCAGCTTTCCAGCAGGAAATCGGCATCATCCAGGATGCCCAGTTCCGCTCCCACCAATGCCAACAGGCGCATGGCCTCCGGGTGGTGACGATGGCGCTGGAGAAAGCCGCGGCAGATCTGCTCGGCCTTGTACAGCCTGCGCTCGTATAACAGGCTCGCTGCGCTCGCCAACTCCGGCGGCAGTTTCTGCAGGTGCTGGAACTGACGCAGCGCGTGTTCCGCCTCAGCGACTTCCCCGGCCTGGCGCAGGCCCAGCGCCAGGCCCTTCCAGCTGGCGTGCAGTGCCGGGTTCAGCTCCACCGCATGCCGGTATGCAGTGATCGTGGCGGTGTTATCTTCCAGCTGGCTGAAGTTGTGCCCACGCTCCTGGTATGCGCGGGCATTGCGGCCATCCACTGCCAACAGCTGCTCTAGGGTTTCCAGTGCCTGTCGATGTTCGCCCAGGTAGCGCTGGCTTGCGGCCAGCATATACAGGGCCTCGCTATCCTGCGGATATTCTTCCACAAGCTTTTCCGCCAGGGTCTTCGCCCGGGTAAACTCGCGCTGTTTCAAGGCGCCACGAACTTCCCGGAGGGCTGCCTGGTCGGCCCCGCCGTGGGAGGAAGGTTGTTGATCAGCTGCCTGGCTATCTGTGGACACGGATAATTCTCAACGTTGGCGGTCAGTGGATCCTGGGCCCGGATGGGCAACGGATTCGCTTCTCTCCCCAAAGGCAAAAACGAATCCGCTGTCCACCAGGGCTGCCCCTCCCGCTCGCGGAAGGGGCAGCCCGGTCATGACTTACCGATCAGGGATCAGAAGTCATAGGTCAGCCGCACGCCCATGGTAAGCGGACGGTTGGTGGTGATGCGCTTGGAGTTATCCAGCGTATTGATAAACAGCTCCGCACGCTCATCAGTGAGGTTCTCCGCATACAGCTCGGCACCCCAGTTCATCTCGCGCATGCCGACAGAGGCGTCTACCGTGGTGTAGGCGTCCTGGCGGAAGCGGTCGTTGGGCTGTACCACGATGGAGCTCCAGGCCTCATCACTGTACTGCGCGCCCACCTGCCAATAGGCATCGAAACCGGACACGGTCCAGTCGTAACGCGCGCGCAGGTTCATCTGCAGGGGCGGGGACAGGGCCAGCTCGCTGCCTTCCGGTGCCACGTTCACGGCACTGGCGGGAACCTTGGTGATCTCGGTGTCATTGTAGGAGAGCGCACCGATAATCTGCAGGTTGTCCGTGGGCAGCCAGGTTACGTCCGCCTCGATACCGCGGATCTGCGCATCCAGGGCATTATCCAGGTAGAACAGGAAGTAGACGCTCGGGTCGAAGACCGAGGTCTGGATATTGGACCAGTCCACCTGGTAGATGCTGCCGTTGAACTGCAGGCTGTAATCCGAGAGGCTGGTCTTCCAGCCGGCTTCGTAGTTGTCCACGGTATCGGTGGTCACAGTGTACGGCACCGTGGTGGTCTCGTTGCCGTTGCCACCACCGCGGTTGAATGCGGGCGGACGGAAGCCTTCGGAATAGGTAGCGTACAGCAGTACATCGCTGTTCGGTGTGTAGCTCAGGGTGAACTTGGTAATCACGTCGCTCTCGTTGAGCGGTGTTTCCACGCCGGCCTCGGCCCACTTGGAATCCAGGTTGTCACCGAACTGGTCCAGGTCGACACCCTCACTGAACAGCGGCGAGTTACCGAACGAGGAGTTGGCGGAACCCAGCAGTTCCACATCGATATCGTACTGGCGCACGCCTACGGTTGCGGTGAACTGGTCGGTCAGGTCGTAGGACAGCTCACCGAAGAACGCCAGCTGCTCTTCCGTGCGGGTAATATCGTTGAAGAAGGCTACACCCGCGGGACGCGCACTGGGGTCAATGACGGTAGCCTTGTTCGGGTCGGTAGTATCCGGGGACCAGCCGCGCGGATAGTTCTGGGGGAAGCCCAGGTCAACGATGGAGTTGTAGACAAAGTTGCCGCGGTCAAGGATCTCCACGTCTTCGTAGAAGGCGCCGGCGGTCAGGCGCAGGGCATAGTCTTCCGGGGTGGAGAAGCGCAACTCATGGCTGGTGCGGGTGTTCTCCACCAGGCCCACGTAACCCTTGGTGGGGTCGTAGCAGCTGTCGACATAGTCGCAGGTGTAATAGGCCACGTAACCACCGACATCGTTGTAGCCGGTGTAGTCCATGGACTGCTCGACTTCGCGATCCAGGTAGGCACCGGTGTAGACCACATCGAGTGCTGCCAGGCGCCCTTCCAGGGTCCAGCTGGTGAGATCGAAGCTGTCCTCGAGGGAATCCTCAAAGTAGCGCTGCACTTCCAGGTCGCCCACGTCTTCCGGGTCGTGGTCGAAAACACCATCGGCATCCAGGTCTTGGTGCGTGTGCTGTACCAGCGCTTCCCAGTTGTCGTTGATCAGGTATTTAACCCCGATCCGCGCACCGCGGTAGCTGGCATCGTTGAAGTCCTCTTCCACCAGGTCTTCGTTGGTGGCGCTTTCCACCGGCAGGCCTGCCCAGGCCGGGTTTACTTCCGGGTCCGGGGTGTAAGTGCCGGCCACATTATCGATGTAGCCACCTTCATTGGACTGGTAAGCGGCAACACGGGCAGCCAGCTTACCATCCACCAGTGGCAGGTTTATTACCGACTCGAGTGTGTCGGACATCTCGCCGTCCTTGGTGGTGGCGAGGCCCGCCTCGATGCCCAGCTCGAACTCGTCGATGACCGGCTTGTTGGTGATCAGGCGCACGGTACCTGCCTGGGAGCTGGCACCGAACAGGGTGCCCTGCGGCCCCTTCAGAACTTCCACCCGCTCGATATCGGTGACGTAGACATCCAGGTTGCGGCCGCCGACACTGACCGGTGCCTCGTCCACATACAGGGCAACATTCGGCGCGGTGCCATTGGCCTGGGAGAGCTGGGTGGCGATGGTGTCGGTGGCCATACCACGAATATAGATGGATGACTGGCCCGGCCCGCGACCGCCAGAGGTCACATTGGGCATATGGCGAATATAGTCATCGAAGTTGGTGACGTTGAGGTTTTCCAGGTTCTGCTCGCCCAGCGCCTGGACGGTCACCGGAATATCCTGCGCGCTGGACGCGCGCTTGGTGGCAGTCACTGTGACTTCCTCGATCTGCCTGGGTGCTGCCTCGACGGCCGCACTGCCCAGCAGCGCCGCTGAGGCGGCGATCACTGCGCTATGCAGTTTATTTTTCTCGAACACAAAGTTCTCCTTGCTTTCCTGAGGTTGATTTCAATCATTGAAAACCGCTGCCCCCCAAATAAGGGGCATTCCCGGAGGCCGCCACGCGGCCACAGGCAACAGTTACAGGCGCACTGCCGGTATCCCACGGACACCAACCGATTCCATCCCGCTGAAAAATTTAGTGATGTAATTATTTTTGGAATTCTGCCCCGACACTGAAGTGGCCTGAGAGCCCTTCATGGAGCATAAGACAGGGGAGCAACCGCGATCACGATCTGCAAATTGCCTTTATTTGCGGCGAATTTTTGCAAATTCGTGGAGGAAAGACAAATGTGCATCACAAAAAGATTATTGCTTGATTAATAACTAGACAACAAAACTACCTTGAACTCTAAAGACTGACCGGTACTGAACGAAAAATAGGCAGCTTATTGATTTGAGATCAATGGAAATCAGGGAATGGATTACCGGGATTGCCGCAATACCAACCATGTTCGAAAGCAGGATAGAGAGCCTGCGCCATCCGCTTCAGGGAACAGCCCGTATGCGGCACACAGGTCTATGAGGGAAAGGGAGATAGGGCCGGCCCCGGCCAGCCAAGCCGGAGCCAGTGCAGCACCCGGGCTTACGCCCGGGCCCACAATCGGCAGCGCTTCACTGCAACAGTTCGCGAATCGCCTCACCGACCCCCCGGGCCGATGCGGGGTTTTGCCCGGTTACCAGGCGGTCGTCGACAGAAACTGACTTGTCAAAGTTGTCCGCCTTCTCGTGCTTCGCCCCGCGCTCTTTCAGCTTTGACGCCAGCAGGAAGGGCACAATCCCGTCCTTTTCCACCGCCCTCTCCTCCTCATCGGTGAAAGCCGACAGGGTCTTGCCGTCCACCAGCCATTCGCCATTGGAGAGTTTCACATTCACGAATGCAGCCGGCCCGTGACAGACGGCGCCCACCACCTTGCCGGCTTCGTACATATCGCGGATGGCGGCCTGCACTCCAGTATGATCCGGGAGATCCCACATGGTGCCGTGGCCCCCGGGGAAATAGAGCGCGTCATAATTGCCCAGGTCCAGGTCCCCGAGCGCCGGGGTGGGCCTGAGCTTGGCATTCACGTCCTCGCTCTCAGTAAATTCGCGATTGACAGGATCGTCGAGATCCAGGCTGCCGGGATCAATCGGGGCCTCACCTCCCTCCGGGGTAGCAAAGTCCACCTGAAAGCCGGCCTCCCGCAGGACCTTCCAGGGCTGTGCCGCCTCTGACAGGTGGAAACCGGTCTTATCCCCGGTATCCCCCAGCTTTTCATGACCGGTCAGGACAAATAGCACCTTTCGATCCGCCATGGGATATGCCTCCTTCTGTTGTTGGAAAACGTCTTTCGACCTACGCTCAGGGCAAGCACCAAGATCAACGCAGCTCCCGCAAGTACAGCAGACCATTCGATTTAATCCAGCAAACCTGCAGGAATTATGCGATTTAACCGCGGCTGCCCGCCGCTTATGATTGCGCTGTTATTGGGCTACGGCAGGAGGTAGACGATGGACTACCTGAGAAGAGCGGATGAGCGCGGGCAGGCTAATTTCGGCTGGCTGGATAGCCGCCACTCATTTTCCTTCGGCAGTTATTTCGATCCACGCCATATGGGATTTTCCGTCCTGCGCGTAATCAATGATGACCGGGTCAGGGGCGGCCGGGGCTTCGGTGCCCACGGGCACCGGGATATGGAAATTATATCCTACGTGCTCGAGGGCGCGATTGAGCACCGCGACAGCCTGGGCAACAGCTTCCTGCTGCCGGCCGGGGAAGTGCAGCGCATGTCGGCGGGCACCGGTATCCAACACTCCGAGTTCAACGCATCGCCCACCGAAAGCCTGCGCTTCCTGCAGATCTGGATCGAACCCGCAGTCACCGGTATTGAACCGGGCTACGAACAGGCGAACATTCCCCAGCAGGGTCCCCTGACAGCGCTGGTGACTCCTGACGGGCGCGATGGAAGCCTGCACATACACCAGGATGCCAGTCTCTATCGCCTGCGACTGGAGCCGGGAGAGGCAGTACCGCTCGCCACAGGCGAGCGCTGCGGCTACCTGCACGTCATTGGCGGCAGCGCCGGTGCCGGCGATATCGAGTTAAGGGCCGGTGATGGCCTGGGGATGAATATCGGGCGGGAGCGACAAGTCTCCGCCGGGGAAAGCGGTATCGAGGCCCTGTGGTTCGACCTCCCCGCCAATCGACAACAGAGGCGTTGATGGAGGCCCTGGCAGGCAACCCCCTGTTCTGGCTGCTGGCCCTCATCGGGGTTGTGCTGACCGGAATATCCAAGTCCGGTTTTGCGGGAGGAGCCGGGGTAGTGGCAGTACCACTGCTGGCACTGGTAATGCCCATTCCCCAGGCGGTGTTCCTGGTGCTGCCACTACTGCTGGTCATGGATGTAAAAACCATCCAGTACTACCGCCACCATGCGAGCTGGCCCGAACTGCGCGCCGTGGTACCCGCCGCGCTACTGGGCATTGTCGCTGGCGGCCTGATGCTGGGCAGTATGCCCGAGCAGGCCCTCAAGCTGACCCTTGGCATAATCTCCATCGTCTTTGCCCTGTGGCAACGGCTCGCCCCGGTACTCGGCGGCATGAGGGGCGCCGCGTGGCTATGGGGGGGAATCAGTGGCCTCACCAGTACACTGATCCACGCCGGCGGCCCGCCCGTCAATATCTACCTGATCGCCCGCCAGTTACCGAAGCTGACATGGCTGGCCACGGCTGGCATCTTCTTCGGCATTATGAACCTCATCAAGGTGATCCCCTACCTGCTAACCGGGGAGTGGGGAGCGGACGTCTTCCTGGCATCACTGGCCCTCCTGCCGGTGGCCCTGCTGGGCACCTGGCTGGGCAGGCATATCCAGGGACGCATCCAGGACCGGATGTTTATGCTCTGCTGCCGCGGACTGCTGTTGGGCTCCGGCCTATTACTGGTTGTCCAGGCAAGCCTCCGCTAGCGGGCCTGATGTGACAGTTCGTGCAGCCCACTGGATGCCCGCCCGGCCATTGAATTTCCGCTCATGCCCCCCAACTACAATGAAACAATAGACATACGCGGGGCCAACACCCCGCCACAGAAACTGAAGGTCCCATGAAGAAGCTGCCCGTACATATTGAGATAGTTTCCGACGTTGTCTGCCCCTGGTGTGTCATTGGCTACTACCGCCTGCTCCAGGCCCTGGAGCGGTTCGAATACAGTATCGAGCCCACCATTTCGTGGCTGCCATTCGAGCTCAACCCGCAAATGCCAGGCGAAGGCCAGAACCTGCGCGAGCACCTGGCAGAGAAATACGGCACCACCCCTCAGGAGAGCATCGAGGCACGCCAGCGACTCACCGACCTGGGTGCAGACGTGGGCTTCACCTTCAACTACAGCGACGACATGCGCATGTACAACACCTTCAATGCGCACCAACTGCTGCACTGGGCTGCCGAACAGGGCAAGCAGAATGAACTCAGCATACGCCTGTTCGAGGATTTTTTCGGCGAGCGCAGGAATGTTGGCGATACCGAAGTCCTGGTCCAGGCCGCCGGGGAAGTGGGGCTGGACAGGGATCGGGCACGCCAGGTCCTGGAGGAGCAGGCTTATGCCGACCAGGTCCGCGAACTGGAACAGCTGATTGCCGGCCAGGGCGTGCAGGGTGTACCGCTATTCGTATTCAATCGCCAGTACGCCATCAGCGGCGCCCAGGAAGTCGCCACATTCGAGCAACAGTTGCAGCAGATCATCGACGAAAGCGGAGAAAGCAGCACCGACTGACCGAGCCACCCGGCAACGACAACGGCAAAAGGAAAAAGGAAAAAGGAAAAAGGAAAAAGGAAAAAGGAAAAATAAAAATGCTCCCCCGGAAAACACTTGTTGGCGCAATCGCCGGCTCCCTGTTGATCCTCTCGGCCTGTACACCGGATAAACAGCAGCAGGCGACTGCGCAGCCCGCGGACAAGTTCCTGTCCAGCATCGCCGAATACTGCGGCAAGGCGTTTGCCGGCCGCATCGTTGCCAATGAACCCGCAACCGACCAGGCGGACCCGTTTGCCAACAAGGCTCTGGTGATGCACGTACGCGGCTGTGATACCCCACGGAAGGAATTGCGCATTCCTTTCCATGTGGGCGATGACCACTCGCGCACCTGGATCCTCACCCGCACCGAGAGCGGCCTGCGCCTGAAACACGACCATCGCCACGAGGATGGCAGCGCCGATGCCGTCACCATGTACGGTGGTGACAGTGCTGGTGCAGGTACTGCCACCCGCCAGGAATTCCCCGTGGATGCCGAATCCATCGCCATGTTCCAGCGGGAGGGGCTCGATGCCTCGGTCACAAACACCTGGGCCATGGAAGTTCACCCGGGCGAAATGTTCGCCTACGAGCTGACGCGCCCGACTGGCCGAAAATTCCGGGTCGAGTTTGACCTGGGCGAGGAAGTCGAACTGCCCCCCGCCCCCTGGGGCTCCGAAAGCTAAAACGCCACCAGGATAGTACGGGCTGGCGGGTTGTGCGGGAATCCCGGTGACAGGTGAGCGCGCCCCACTATTCTTTTTTGGGCAGGTCGTCGTCGATATCGACGATGCGCTCGCCGTAGTAAAAGTGACTCTGGGGCGCCAGGGCCTCGGGCAGCTCTCCGTCATTGTTGCGGCGCACCAGCAGTTGGGATACCACCCGCCAGTCGGCACTGTTGCTGTTGAACAGGGTATCCCCGCACTCGGAACAGAAGAATCGTTTCATCTTTTTCTCCGGGTGCTGGAACTCAGCCAGTTTGTCCTCGCCCTTATTCACCGTCAGTTGGTCCTTCTCCCACACATCCACCGAGTGGTAGGGAACCTTGAGGAAGTTGCGGCAATCGGCGCAGTGGCAGAAGCCCCGCACCTTGGGGGCTCCCTCGACGGTAAATTCAACGGCTCCGCAATCGCAGCTGAACGTGTAGCTTGCAGCCATCAGACCTTGCTCCATGGTGGCGAATTGAACGGGCACTGCCTGGCGACCTGCCATACACCACCCGGCAGGCATCGACGTCTCGTGAACAGTTTACCCGCACGCTTTGCGAAGGATAGCACCCATTTCGCCCGGGCCCCGTCGTGACCGATCCGTACACAATCCTGTCCTACCGGAGCGGGCACTGCCGGCCCGTCCATGAGCATATCGAGCGGGAAGGCTAGCCGGTTATCCGTCCGGCTTCAGCAGGTAATCCGCATGAAAGCGCAGGTGTTGCTCGATAAAACTGGCGATAAAGTAGTAGCTGTGGTCGTAGCCTGCGTGATGGTCAATCCTCACCGGGTACCCCGCCGCCTCTGCAGCGGCCTCCAGGGCGTCCGGCTTGAGCTGGGTCTCGAGGAACTCATCGTCTTCCCCCTGGGAAACCAGCATTGGCAGGTGCTCTGTCGCCCGGCTGACCAGAACCGTGGCATCGTACTCCTCCCAGCTACTGCGGTCCCCTCCCAGGTAGGCACTGAACGCTTTTTCGCCCCAGGGACAGGAGATGGGGTTGCTGATCGGGCTGAACGCCGAGACCGAGGTAAAACGCCCCGGGTTGCGCAGCGCCAGTACCAGGGCGCCGTGGCCACCCATAGAGTGCCCGGCGATCGCGCGGCGGCCGGTTAGCGGGAAATTGCCCTCCACCAGCGCCGGCAATTCCTCCAGCACATAATCATACATACGGTAATGGCGCTTCCATGGATCCTGCGTGGCGTTGAGGTAGAAACCTGCCCCCTGACCCAGGTCATAGCCCTCATCGTCCGCCACCGCGTCTCCCCGCGGGCTGGTATCCGGGATCACCAGTGCAATACCCAATTCCGCGGCCATACGCTGTGCGCCCGCTTTCTGGCTGAAATTCTCATCCGTGCAGGTAAGGCCCGACAGCCAATACAGAACCGGAAATCGCTGGGCTTTCTCCATCCGCTCGGCAAGTGGCGGCAGGAAGATGGCAAAGTGCATTTCACAGTCCAGCGTCTCTGAGTGATGCCGATACCGTTCTTGCCTGCCATCGAATACTTTTGTGCTGCTGATTCGTTCCAGAGTCATCACCGAAGCCCCCGTTACTGTTCAAAATGAATGACGCTGCGGATGCTCTTGCCCTCATGCATCAGGTCAAAAGCCTCATTGATTTTTTCCAGCGGCATGGTGTGGGTAATAAAGTCCTGCAGCGGGAATTCCCCGGCCAGGTAGCGCTCCACATAATCCGGCAGTTCAGAGCGCCCCTTCACACCACCGAAGGCGGTCCCGCGCCAGACTCGGCCGGTCACCAGCTGGAATGGCCGCGTGCAGATTTCCTGTCCGGCACCGGCCACACCGATAATCACTGATTCTCCCCAGCCCTTGTGGCAGCACTCCAGCGCCGAGCGCATTACATCCACGTTGCCGATACATTCGAACGAATAGTCGACACCGCCATCGGTAAGTTCGACGATCACTTCCTGGATGGGCTTGTCGTAGTCTTTCGGGTTGATGCACTCGGTGGCCCCGAGCTTTTTCGCCAGATCGAACTTTGACGTATTGATATCGATACCGATAATACGCCCGGCCCCAGCCATACGTGCGCCAATCACCGCCGACAGGCCAATGCCGCCCAGGCCGAAGATGGCCACGCTTGCGCCCTTTTCCACCTTCGCTGTGTTCATCACTGCCCCCATGCCCGTGGTAACCCCACAGCCCAGCAGGCAGACTTCCTCCAGCGGCGCTTCCGGGTTCACCTTCGCCAGGGCAATTTCCGGCAGTACCGTGTACTCGGAAAAAGTGGACGTGCCCATGTAGTGGTAGATGGGCTTTCCGTCGACAGAAAAGCGCGAGGTACCATCGGGCATCAGCCCCTTGCCCTGGGTATCACGGATCTTCTGGCACAGGTTGGTCTTTCCCGACTTACAGAACTTGCATTCGCCGCATTCCGGTGTGTAGAGCGGGATTACATGATCCCCGACCGCCACACTGGTCACCCCCTCACCAACGGACTCGACGATACCGCCGCCTTCATGACCGAGAATCGCGGGGAAATTCCCCTCCGGGTCCTCGCCGGAAAGCGTGAAGGCATCGGTATGACAGACACCCGTAGCTACCAGCTTGATGCGGACCTCGCCCTTTTGCGGCGGCATCACTTCGACGGTCTCGATGGAAAGCGGCTCCCCCGCCTTCCAGGCCACGGCGGCCTTGCATTGGATCGGCTCTGCGCTCATGAGTGCTCCTGCAGTGATTATCAGTTGGTGCCCCGGTGCGGGAACCTGCCGCACCGGTAGGGTAGCTATTATTCTGGCAAACAAATATTTCGTCCTGAAATATTTGTTTGGCGCCCATGAAATACTGGCGAAGATGCGTGGATCTTCTTGTATTTCAGGGGCTTGCGCCCGCGCTACGCTCGGCGGCTGCACATCCATGTGCAGCATTACCCCGACAATATCTCATTGCCGGGGTAATAACGATAAGCGTTTGTGCCCTTGCTGCGTGTGACTTGGCGCGCCATTCCGGCAATGGTTGAGGTTCTGGAGCGACAGATTCAACCCGACTCGCGCTGCTGCTTGCGCCACTGTAACGGTGACTTGCCGTGAATGGCGCGAAATGCCTTGGAGAAGGCACTGATATCGGTGTAACCCAGCGTGGCAGACAGCAGGTTGATGTCGATACTGGAAGAGCGCAGGTGCCAGCGGGCGGTCTGCATGCGCGCATCCTGCACCAGCTGCTTGAAGGAAGTGCCCTCGGCACTGAGCCGCCGCTGCAGGGTCCGGGCCGGCATCCCCATCAGGCCGGCCACCTGGGCCAGGCTGTGGCGCTGCGCGCCAAGGGTCTGCAGAATCAGCGTCTCCACCTGTGCCGCCACACTTTCCTGGTGTTCCGCCAGCAGCTGGCTCGTGAACTCCTGGAAATACCGTAGCAGGCTGCCACTGGGGGGGCACACCGGGCGGCGGGCAATAGCGGCATCAAACACCAGGCAGTCGTGCTCCTGGCCGAAAAATACCTCCGTGTGGAAGAAGTCCCGGAGCCGTTGCGGGTCGGCCACGGGCTGCTGGCGGAAGGTCACCATGCGGGGACGCACGTCCTTGCCGGCAAGGTCCAGCATCAGGCGGTAGCAGGCCGCCATGGAGAGCTCCCGGTACTGGCGCGCATCGATGGGTCCCTCGAAGTGGTCGTAGCGCTCGGCAATCAGCTGCTCCCCCTCGACCCGCATACGCCAGTGCTCCGCCTGGTTGTGCAATGCCATATAGCGCTGGGTCACCGACAGTGCGGTTTCCAGGTCGACATTATCGAGCAGCTGGCCCAGCGCCCCGAGCATCCGCATCCCCTGCATGGCAGCCAGCCGTACACCGAAGTCCCGGCACTGCAACTCTTCCGCGCAGATATTCAGCAACCGGCACAGGGTGGCAATCGGCACCAGCAGGTCCGGGCGCCGCATACAGTCTTCCGGCAGGCCCACCCGGGCCAACAGCACGGACGGATCGCCGCCAAGATGGGGCACCAGCTGGTTGAATCCCGCCAGGGCGCCACTGCGAATTTCGTAATTCGGTTTCATCGATTCTTCTGGGGGTCCTTTTCTCGCTTACCGACCCGGTGGCACAGCCCTCCCCGGGCTTGCAACCACTGTGCCGGTGGCGAAGTAAATTCAATCACTAATGATGCGTGCACAACTTAACGCCTTCGCCAGGCTGCCTGTGCCACAGTGGTGCACTCCAGGGAGCCATTGGATAAACCCACAGCGTCGCTGCAGGTACTGAAGCGTGCGGGTGCCGGGCGCATCAGTTCGCGAGCGGCCACAGTCTCCTGTAACTGCTGCAACGGCGCAGATGCTGGCCTGAAACTTGCTCCAGCTCAGGGTGAACGCACTATATTCAACAGCAACCAAAGGGACAGCCTCTATGGACAATCATCACTGGTTGATGAGCGCAGAGGCGCTCACGCTGCTGCGCAAGTTGCGCAAACGGCTGCAGGCGGAATTCGATATCAGCCTCCGCTTCTCAGAATATGCTTTTGAGCAGCACCTCGCCCGGGCAAAGCACAAGACCGTGGACGGGGACACGCGGCATATGATTGCGCAACTGGAAAAACTGCGCGGCGCGCCTTTTAGTACTGGCGATGAACCGGCCCCCCGCCTGTATCGCGGCCAGCCAATCCTGCAGGAAAACCGGGACATTTACGCCATGATCTATGGTGACGAACTATCCCTGCACGATGCGTCCCAACCCCGGCGGCAGCAGCGGAAAAAAATGTACCGGGGGCAGGTAGTGCTGGAGGAGGCCCATCACCGCCCCGGACAATCCAGCCGCGAGCACTAGCCGGTCTTTTTGACAAACCTGGTCAGGATGACAATACGCTGGCCATTGACGCGCCCCTCGATCTGCTCCGGGTTATCGGTCAGGCTGATGCCGCGCACTGCCGTGCCGCGCTTGGCAACAATGCTGGTGCCTTTTACATCCAGGTCCTTGATGACAGTGACCGTATCCCCGGCCCGCAGCTCGACGCCATTACAGTCACGCTGTACCACCCGCTCGCTTTCGGCCACAGTAGCGCCCGCCTCGGCCCAGTGGCGCAGGTCGTCATCGAGGTAAAGCATATCCAGCAGGTCCTGGGCCCAGGTTTCGCCGCTGAGCCGCTTCAGCAATCGCCAGGCCTGCACCTGCACCGCCGGCACCTGGCTCCACATACTGTCGCCCAGGCAGCGCCAGTGATCACTGTCGAGGGGCTGCTCCCCCTCCAGCTGTGACCGGCAGCGGCCACAGACAAGGATTTCGGTGTCGCTGCGCCCCTCGGAGTGCGGCACGCTGTATACGCCCAGCTCGCTGCCATCACCGCATAGCTCACATTTTTCGCCACTGCGCTGGCGGAGCTGCTGTTCATTCATCTTATAGGGTCCCTCATTTATTCCGCCCGGCCGGGTAGCCGGTCGGAAGCGGCGCGCATTATACCCGCCAGCCGGCGACTGCCAAGCCGATGCCCCGGGCGGCCGGGTTGCGGTACTGGGCACAAGGCTGGCAAAAGCGGATAAAACACGCCCCGGTGGCGACATTCGCCGGCCGGGGCAGGTATCGATCTATCTCCGCTAAATGCAATCCACCGGAGTCGAGCGCTCATCGGCCCTAAATCCATCCTGGGGCCATATAGCGCCGCTCCGGCAATGTGGTTCCAGGCGCTCCTAGCCGTGATGGGCGGATACGCTCGCTGCAAACTCACCGATTTCATTCTGCGCCAGGGAGTGGGAAATGTCCCCCAGGCTCAGGATGCCGACCAAACGCTTCTCGCTGTTCATCACCGGCATCCGGCGTAGCTGCAGTGACTCCATTTTGTGGAGGGCTTCGTGCATATCATCGTCTTCCCAGCACCACTCGATACCCTCCGTCATCACGTCACGGGCAGTCATCGAGGAAAGCTCGCTACCCTCCACCACGCCCCGGCACGTGATATCCCGGTCGGTGACCATACCAATGAGGTGATCATTCTCGCCGATGGGAACAGCACCAATATCCTCGTCGCGGAGAATTTTTGCCACTTCTGATAGCGGGGTATCCGGTGAACACCAGGTGACACCCTCGTGCATTGCCTCTTTTACGTTCATGGGAACCTCCTCCCCGGGCGCCCCCCGATTGACAACCGGACGACAGCCCCTGGTTAATATGCAGGATTAGTCAGCGCCGCGGGGCGGCGCTTGCTTTAGTGAATTTCAATCCGGTGGTGACGGGGCTCGGGCTCCTTGCGCTTGGGCGCCGTAAGCGTCAGCACCCCGTCCTTGAAACTCGCATCAATTTCCTCTTCACTGATATCCGTGCCCAGGTTGAAACTGCGCATGTACTTACCGTAGCGTCGCTCCTGGCGGATCACGCGCCCCTCTTTTTCCTCCTTGTCTTCCTGGTGCACTTCCGCCTCGATGGTGAGCACGCCATTTTCCAGCGTGACGCTGATATCATCCTTGTTCACCCCGGGCACTTCTGCACTGATTTCATAACTATCCTCGGTTTCCCTGATATCGATTCGGGGAGAAAAGAAGCCTTCCTTCCCCTCGCCGCCAGCGCGTCCCGTAGACATCCACTGGTCAAATATATTGTCGAGATCCAGTAGTGATCCCCTCGGTATCAAGCTCATAAACAGTTCCTCCGCAAACTTGCGCCGGTAGGTGGAAACCCGCTCTCGGGGAAAAACCCCGGCAAGGCTCCCCTGCGCCCGAATTGTAGGGAGAGCGGCATTGATTGGTAGGGCTGCAGGAACTGATCGGCAGCGTGGGCAACAGCGGGACAGGATGGCCTTTCCTGCAGGCCAAAAACATGGATCTTCTATGCCGGGGAGGTCTAAAGAGCGCTCCGAATATACTTTTATTCCCAGCTGGATGGCGCCGCGTTCAACTAAAATGGCATAAGACACTGTTAGCGAGGAACTTGCCATGGCCATTTCCTGGGTGCTCGTAGCAAACCAGTCCCACGCCCGACTCTTTGAGGCAACCAATGCCACGGGGAACCTCCACGAAGTAGAAGGCATGATCTACCCGGAAGCACGCATGAAGGGCACTGAACTTTACTCAGACGGCCCCGGGCGGTCATTCGACAGCGGGGGCGAAGGGCGTCATGGGATGGGTAACCCGCGCGAGCTCCATAACCGGGCGGGCAGCAGGTTCGCAAAGGAGCTGGCCCATGCGCTCGAGCGGGGTCGCCAGGAGGGGCGCTATGAGAAACTCTACATCATTGCCGAGCCGCAAATGGTAGGGAACCTGCGCGATGAACTGGACCCACCGACACGGGCTACCATCGCCGGTGAGTCAGGCAAAAACGTGGTCCATTGCGCACCAGAGGAAATACGCTCACAACTTCCCCACTTGCTCTGAACCTCACCACAGACGCTACCGGGCACGGCTCCAGACCGTGCCCTTACCGTATCCAGCTTGCGGTTAGCTCCCCCCGACAGTCTGCTTTACTATGGTTCCAACCCGATCGCCACACGGACAAGGCAATGCTGAGACTTTTCGATATCAGGCGCGGCAGAATCAGCGAAGCAGCGGCTGCCACCCCGCCGGAACCGAAGCAGTTGGCCGAGGCTGTCTGGATTGATATCCAGGAGCCGGAAGAACAGGAGCGGGAGCTGCTGGAGGAGCTGCTGCGGACTGAACTGCCGGAATCAGAGGATGTGGAGGAAATCGAGGCCTCGGCGCGCTACTTTATCGACGCCGCGGGCGTGCACATTCACTCGCTGTTCCTCACCCAGAGCGAGGGTCGCCACGACACGTCCACCGTGGCCTTCATCCTGCAGCCGGACCGGCTGATTACTGTCCGCGACACTGAACTGGCAGATTTTCGCCTGCTGCGTATGCGGGCCCGCCGTGGCGGCGTGGAGGCCCGTAGTGCGCAGGAGCTGGTCGTCGAGGTGTTCGAGCAGAAGGCGGAAAACCTGGCTGACGCGCTGGAGGATATCCACCTGAAGCTGGGGGAAGTCAGCTACATGGTTCTGGAGGATGAGTCCGCAGAACTGGAAGATGCCATCGACCAGCTGGCCAAGGTGGAGGACAGCAACGGCAAAGTCCTGTTGTGCCTGATGGATACACGCCGCTCCATCACCTTCCTGCAACGACATATACAGATCGATGGCGATCAGCAGGAGCGGTTTCGGGATGTCATCCGCGATATCGACACGCTCTCCGCCCATACCAGCTTCCTGTTCGACAAGATCAACTTCCTGATGGACTCCACCCAGGGCTTCATCAACATCGAACAGAACCAGATCATCAAGATTTTCTCTATCGCCGCGGTGGTGTTCCTGCCCCCGACAATGGTGGCCAGTATCTACGGCATGAATTTTGAGTTCATGCCGGAGGTGGACTGGGAACTGGGCTACCCCTTCGCGCTGGGCCTGATGGTCCTCGCCGGGGTGGCACCTTACCTGTATTTCAAGATAAAGGGCTGGCTGTAACGGCCCCTCTGGCGCCTTTTACTACGGCAGGATGTGCCGCCCAGCTGCTAGAATTCTTTGTCCTGCAGCAAGATTTCGCGCACCGGTACACAGCAACCGGAGAAGAAAATGGTGACACCGACCCACAAGAATTTTCACCGCAAGCGCTGGCTCAGCGTGCAGCAGGCCGTCGATCACCTGAGCGCCCTCTCGGAGGAGCCGCTCAGCGGCGCCGACCTGGCCGACCTGGCCGAGGAGCACCAGCTGGACCTGTACTGGTACCGCCCCGGCCAGCAGGTGGCCTATATGGGGCGCCCGGAAGTGACCACCCTCGACACCCCACTGCGACTGTGCGGGGAAGACCACAGCGACTGGCACGCAATTGCCGATATCCTGCGCCACCACCCAGCACTGCCCGCATTCGAACAGGACACCCCACTGCTGGAAGACGCCAACGGCGACCGCCTGCGCATCACTTTTGACCGTCGCCACAGGCCCGAACCCTTCAGCAGCCGCTGGTATCCCACCCTGGCGGAGCTGGTGGTGCGCCGGGAAGACCTGGAGCAGCTGGAACCCCATCTCTTTTCCGGCCAGGAAGCCGCCGGCACCCACGTGCTGGAAACCCCACTGCTGCTGCGGGTCATCTGGCAGCTAGAGCAGCTGGCACTGGATGGCGACCACCATTCCACCGCCTGGCTGGCAGACCAGCTGGCGCGTCGATCACCCGGCGTGGATCGCGCTGACCTGGAGCGGGTCCTGGACGCCGCCCAGCGCGAGGGGCTCCGCGGTACGCCACACTAAGTGCCGCAAACACCGGCCAGCAGCCATTTCTAATAAATCGAAAGGTTACTCCGCCTTTTTTCGCTGGAAGGCATCGTCGCAATTTATTTACACTCCCTTCATCATCCAGGGCTGGTGTGCGGTTCCGTAAGCGGTAACCGCCCGACGCCATAGAAAATCCAGTAAAACGGGAGGAGACCTGTGGCGGCCAGGAACAGCAAACAGCAATACGGCTGGATGGCCATCGCCCTGCACTGGCTGATGGCCCCGGCAATTATCGGCATGTTTGCGCTGGGCTGGTGGATGCGCCAGCTGTCCTACTACGACCCCTGGTATCGCCAGGGCCCGGAGATCCATAAGGGCATTGGCATCCTGCTGCTGGCACTGTTGCTGCTGCGCCTGGTGTGGAAGGCCATGAATCCGCACCCCCAGGATGTGCCGGGCACACCGCGCTGGCAGGCGCTGGCGGCACGGGCGGCGCACGGCGGTCTCTACCTGCTGCTGCTGGCCATCATGGTTTCCGGCTACCTGATCTCCACTGCGGATGGCCGTGCCATCAGCGTATTTGGCTGGTTCGAGGTTCCCGCCACCCTGCAGGGACAGGCCAACCAGGAAGACCTGGCCGGGGAAATACACGAGGTGCTGGCGTGGACCCTGATGGGGCTGGTGGCCCTGCATGCCCTGGCCGCCCTCAAGCATCACTTTGTAGACCGCGACGCCACCCTGCGCCGTATGCTGGGCCTGCGCGGTAATCCAGCGCCGGTCGGGCGCCGTAACGAGTCAGGTATGAACGAAACCGCCGAACTGACTAAATAATCACCACTCCACCAATCACTGAAGACCGAGGAACGACAATGAAGAAAATCGCCATTTTCCTGTTCGCCGCCCTGATAGGCGCCACCGCCCAGGCGGCCGAGTACAAGATCGACACCAAGGGCGCCCACGCCTTTATCCAGTTCCGCATCAAGCACCTGGGCTACAGCTGGCTCTATGGCCGCTTTGATGAGTTCAGCGGTTCTTTCGAGTACGACGAAAAGAAACCCGCTGACTCCTCCATCAATGTGGAAATCGATGTGGCCAGCATCGACAGCAACCACGCCGAGCGCGACAAGCACCTGCGCGGCGAGGACTTCCTGCATGTGGAAAAATACCCCACCGCCACCTTCAAGAGCACCAGCTACGAGCCCGTGGGCGAGGGCAAGGGCAAGCTCAGCGGCGAACTGACCCTGCACGGCGTGACCAAGCCGATCGTGATCGACGTTGAGCACGTCGGCGGCGGCCAGGACCCATGGGGCGGCTATCGCCAGGGCTTCACCGGCACCACCGAATTTGCCCTGAAAGACTTCGGCATCATGTACGACCTGGGCCCGGCTTCCCAGACCGTGGAGATGATCCTGGACGTGGAAGGTATCCGTATCTGAATCTGATAACGGCTTACATCCATTACCCGAAAGCCCGGCACATGCCGGGCTTTTTTGTGCGCGGCATATGCGCCTGCCGGCAGGGTTCTGCACCCAGCACCTCCTGTGCCCGCTGATACATGGGCGGACACAAGGTCCGCCCCTACGGCTAACCGCCAGGGTATTCATAGGGATACAGGACGACGGGAAAGAACCCGGGGCGCTGCCCAACGCCCCCTCGGTGCACCCTGTGGACTGGCAGGATTGCACTCTATCTCGCAGAACCTCGCGGTAAGGGGACACCGTGTCCGTCGTTGTACTGGCGAACGCATGGGGACGCCGGATTGGCAGGACACAAAAACGAAAAAGCCCGGCACAGGCCGGGCTTTCAGGACATCGCTCTTCGGTTTGCGGTCAGGCCCGCGCCTCACTCGCCAGGGGTGCCCGCTCCAGCAGGCGGCTGCCGCCGTAGACCGCAAGGCCGGCGAGGATGCCCGGCATGCCCTCGTAGATATGGCTGTGCCAGCCCAGCCCATAGCGCCACAGCAGGGCCGTGGCCAGGCCCACCACACTCATGACAATGTACACGCGCTGCGACGGCCGTCCGCCGAGGGCCAGCACGATCAACAGCGGCGCAAATGCCGAGGCCAGCGCCGACCAGGACATCACCACCAGGCTGAACACACTCTGCTTGTTCAGCAGCGCCCAGCCCACCGCAGCCACGGTGATTGCCAGGGTGGCGGCCTTGAGCATCCAGGTGCGCTCGACCCGGTGCGGGATGATGTCGTGGGTGAGTGCGGCGGAGCAGCTCAGTACCAGGGAATCTGCGGTGGACATGGTGGCTGCGAACACACCCGCCAGGATCAGCCCTACCAACACCGGGTGCAGCAGTTCCTGGGCCATCATCGGCAGCGCCAGCTCGGCGTCGAAGCCGCCCGGGTCGCTCAGCATGATCCGCGCCAGCATGCCCACGCCGGTAGCCATGAAATAGAACGCGGTGAACCACAGGTAATACCAGCAGCGCGCGTGCACCATGCGGTTCTCATCCTGCAGCGCCATAAACCGCACCATCACATGGGGCTGGCCGATTACCGACAGGCCTGCAAACAGCCAGCCGATCGCAAACACCACACCACCGGCAAGGCCCGGCAGCAACATATCTTCCGGATACCAGTTCAGGAACCCCTCGACCTGCCCCATCTGGTCCCAGGCGGCGCCCAGGCCACCGACCGACTGGGTGGCGGCGTACAACAGGATTCCCATGGCCACGATCATCACGATCGACTGCGCGGCGTCGGTCCAGATCGAGGCACGGATACCACCCGCCAGGCAGTAGGCCGCCACAATCACCCCGCCGATCACCGCACCACTCCAGATGGGCAGGTCCAGCAGCACGTACAGCGCCTTGCTGCCGGCCACCAGCTGGGCACTGGCGTAGGCCAGCAGGAACATCAGCGCCAGCACTCCGGCAAGGCGCTGCCAGGTGGCGAAACGGGAGCCGCCCCACTTGCTGATCACGCCGGCATAGCTGCTCTCGCCGGTCTCGCGTGTGGCGCGGCACAGGGAGCGGTGTACCCACATGGAGCCGAGAAAGTCGCCCAGGATCCAGCCCACCATCAGCCAGATTGAGGCGAGGCCGGTGGCGTAGGTGTAGCCAATCACACCGATAAACATGTAGCCGCTGTTATTGGTGGCCACGGCGGAAAGCCCCACCAGGAATGGCGGCACGTCACTGCTGGCGAGGTAATAGTCATGTTTGGTGCCGCGGCTGCGCAGGTATGAGCTGATACCAACGGCGGCAAACAGGGCGAGGAAGAACAGGAAACTCAGTAACACGGGCCACTCCTTGCGGTCGTTATTATTGTCAGGTGATCAGCCCCCGGCCCTGGGCGGGAGGCGAAACCCGGTAGACCAGTGTGGATCGACCGGGCGTATATCGCAATCAGGCGCTGCTGGAGCGGGCCGCGGCTGCACTGGTATCCGCGGGCTGGGCACTGACACTCTGGATACCCATCAGCTCGGCAAAGGGTGGAAACTCAACCAGTCCGTCCAGCGCCGGGTCATCCATCGCCTCATCCCGGTAGGCACTGGAGATATCCAGCGCCCGCGCCAGGTTGGCCACTGCCTCTTCCCACTGTTCCTGGCTCGCGTGAGCACAGGCCAGCTGGTAGTAGGCGTTGCCGTTTTCCGGGTCGATTTCCAGCGCCTGCAGGCACAGGTTGATCGCCCACTGCGGCTCACCCAGTTCCAGCACGGCGTCGGCCTTGTAAGTCAGCGCCTCGCCATCGTCCCGGCGCAACCCCAGGATCTGGTCGTAGACGGCAATCTTGCCCGCGGGAGTATGCTCGCGACCGGCTCGCAACCACAGCGACTGGATTTCCTGGGTCAGCTCAATCTCATCGCGGTTGTGCTCGATATGTCGCGTCTTTTCACTGAGCTGCTCCTCGATACTGCGCAGGCGCTCCTCGTACTGTGTGACCAGTTTGTTCACTTCATCCGTAGCGAGGCTATGTACCTTTTCCTTGATATCCCGGATGGAAGTCCAGCCGACAATTACCAGCATCGAGCTGACGCCGGCAATCAGGTAAAAGAAATAGGTCACCGTGTCGGTGGCATAGGTGATGGCCTTGTCGGCGGCGTTAATCTGCCGGTCCACCACTTCCTGTGTAATCGCCACCCGCTGCTCCGCCATTTCCTTGCGCAGCTGCTTGAGCTCATCCAGCACGTAGCGCTCGACAAACGGCGTGTACAGGGGCTCCTGGAGCTTATTGACATGCTCCTCGGCCGCCTGCTGCTTTTCTTCTTCCTGCCTTGTTTGCGCTTCCTGCTGGGCGCTGGCTGCCAGCGGCAGCAGTAATGCCGCCGCCAGCATCAGCCATGCACTCAGGCCGCGCATATCGCCTCGCCGTGGTCATAGACCTCGACCAGTGCGTGGTGCAGGCTCTTCACCGCTTCCTCGTAGTCCGTCTCGTTGATCACGAACTGCATATCCACCTGGCGCATGGACTGGTGGACCGCCAGCACGCTGATACCGGAGCGGGCCAGCGCGGCAACAGCGCGGGACAGCATGCCCGGCACTTTCATGTCGCTACCGATGGCGGATACCACGGCCACCTTGCGTACCTGGATATCACAATCCGGGTACTTCTCGCAGATGGCGCTGCGGATACGCTTCACCGTTTTCAGGTTATTGGCAATAAAGTGGGTGATGGTATTGGCGTTGATGTCCTTGGTTACCACGCTGCCCTTGAAGCGCGCGATGATATCGTTGATGGAACGATCGTAGCTGGTCATCAGGCCCATCATGTCCTGGTCGAAACACTCCACCGCGTATATGTTCTTGCGGCCGGCGATAATCTCGACACAGGGGGTTTCGCTGACATAGTCACCGGTCACCAGGGTGCCGCGGTGCTCGGGCTCGAAGGTGTTCATCACGCGCAGGGGGATTTCCTGCTGGCGCAGGCCCTTCGCCGCACGCGGGTGGATTGCCTCCATACCCAGGTTCGCCAGCTGGTCCGCCACATCGTAGTTGGTGCGGCCGATCGGCACTGCCTGCTCCTCGCCTACCAGGCGCGGGTCGGCACTGCTCAGGTGATATTCCTTGTGAATGATGGCCTCGCGTGCCTCGGTAATTACCGCGATACGACTGAAGGTCATCTCGCTGTAGCCACGCGCGAAGGTATTCATCAGGCCCTCGGCGGTGTGGGCATAGCCGGTGACGATCGGCAGTTCCGTCGCCATGTCGATATCCTTGAACGCGCGCTCGATGCGCTGGTCCAGGGTGAGGTGGTCGCTGTCCTGCCAGCCGGTCAGGTCGACAAAGCGGGCATTGATGCCTTCTTCCTCACGCAACAGCGCGGCGGTGTTCCAGGCGCTGTGCGCCTCACCCAGGCTGGCGAGCATTTCGCTCACAGTATTGAGGTGGCCTTCCAGCGCGAAGTGGCCGTGCTGGCATACCCGCTCCAGGTCCCCCAGGCAGCGCTCGGCATCTTCCAGGCGCTCCCCGATAAAGTCATTGGCCTTCGCCAGCAGTTCCGGATCCTTGAACAGTGATGCGTTGATTTCCCTGACGCGCTCGCGCAGCCCCTCGATGGCCTCGGACCAGCTGCGGTCCTCATTGGCGTCGGCGAAGAGAGCGAAAATGCCCGGACGCCCGGACTTCTTGTGCTCCAGCAGCAGGTCGGTGATACCGCCGTAAGCGGATACCACAAAGATGCGCTGGTACACACCTTCCATCGCGGCCTTGCGGTTCTTGAGAACAATATTGTCGCGTACCGCGGCATAGTCGCTCATGGACGTGCCGCCAATCTTTTCCACCGTGTGTTCTTTCATGGTCTTCCTGTAGATGTTGTGTCTGGATGTATGTGAACCGGCGCCCCCGATCCTATCGGCGGCGCCGGTGCGAACCTCGCAACATCTTTATTTGTCGGATACCTCTTCCGCATCCAGTTCGTACGCGCCTTCCGCGTTGTGCACTTCCTTGCCGTGCAGCGGCGGATTGAAAACACAGGCCATTTTCATTTCTTTCTTGGCGCGCAGGATGTGCTTGTCGTTCTTGTCCAGGATATAGATGGTACCCGGGGTGATCGGGTAGACCTTGCCATCGGCAACAGTTTCCACTTCACCCTCACCGGACATGCAGTACACAGACTCCAGGTGATTCTGGTAGTGCAGGTTCAGGTTGGCACCCTCATAAATGGTGGTGATATGGAAGGAAAAGCCCATGTTGTCGCCCTTCAACAACAGGCGAGTGCTCTCCCAGCCCTCGGAAACAATACGTCGGTCGCTTTTCTCTGCTTCTTGCAGCTGTCTGACAATCATTACTGGTCTCTCATCAAATTAGTTTAAGGACTAAATTTTCACGGGCGCCGATCAGGCGGCGCCAGCCAGGGATTCCTTACCCTTTTCCGCGTCGGTTTCCTCGGCGAAGAAATCGTGCTCTTCCGGCACGTCCTGGCCCTTCAGGACTTTCTGTACCGCCGCTTCGACGATATCCAGGCCACGCTTCAGGTTTTCATCACTGATGGTCAGCGGGCACAGGGTTTTTACCACCTGGTCGTCTGCACCGCTGGTTTCGATCACCAGGCCGTGCTTGAACGCTTCGCTGGTAATCTGGTCGGCCAGCTCACCGCTGATGCAGTTCAGGCCACGCATCATGCCGCGACCGCGGGTGGTCATGTTGCCGTCACCGTACTTCTCGACGATGGCAGACATCCGCTGCTCGATGTACTCACCCTTGCGCTGCACTTCTTTGGCGAACTTGTCGTCGCTCCAGAAGTGGTCGATGGCCGCCTTGGCGGTAACGAAGGCCAGGTTGTTGCCACGGAAAGTACCGTTGTGCTCACCCGGCTTCCACTGGTCCAGTTCCGGGCGCATCAGCACTACCGCGAACGGCAGGCCGTAACCACTCAGGGACTTGGACAGGGTGACGATGTCCGGCGAGATTCCGGCTTCCTCGAAGCTGAAGAAGGCACCGGTACGGCCACAACCCGCCTGGATGTCGTCGACGATCAGCAGCATGTCGTGCTTCTTACATACCGCCTCGAGGTTACGCAGCCATTCCATGCTGCAGGCGTTGATACCGCCCTCACCCTGCACGGTCTCGACCATTACCGCAGCCGGGTGGTCCACGCCGGAGGAGGAGTCGGACAGCACCTTGTCCAGGTAGGCGGTGGTGTCGATGTCGTCGCCCAGGTAACCCTCGTAGGGCATGCGGGTAATACCGCTCATGCTCACGCCGGCGGCGCCGCGGTGGTGGGAGTTACCGGTGGCGGCAAGGGCGCCCAGGCTGCAGCCATGGAAACCGTTGGTGAAGGAGATGATGTTCTCGCGGCCCTTCAGCTTGCGCGCGATCTTCATTGCCGCTTCCACGGCATTGGTGCCGGTCGGGCCGGTGAACTGCATGACATATTCCATGCCGCGCGGCTGCAGGATCTTCTCGGCAAAGCTCTCCATGAACTCGCGCTTGGCCTTGGTGTGCAAGTCCAGGCCGTGGGTGATGCCATCAGCCTGGATATACTCCAGCAGGGCTTCCTTGAAGACCGGGTTGTTATGGCCGTAGTTCAGGGTGCCGGCACCGCCGAGGAAGTCCAGGTACTGGTTGCCTTCCTCGTCATACAGGTACTCGCCCTGGGCCTTGTTGAAAACCCGGGGGAAAGCGCGCGCATAGCTCTGGACTTCCGATTCGATTTCGTCAAAAACTTTCATGTTGTCAACCTTTGATTGGTTAATGTCTGATTTCAGGATTCAGGAAAACTCAATTCTTACCCGGCATATATGACATGCCGTCGCAACCTCAGCTGCCGGCCTGGGTAAAGGGACCGATACGCAGCAACATCTCGCTGTCATGCTGACCCTGGAAGTGGCGCTCCCGGTCAAACATCACCGATTCATTGCACTCAGTGCCCAGCTTGCGGGCAAGGCCGCGGAACAGGGCCCAGGAGGCCTCGTTGTCCGGCGTAATGGTGGTCTCCAGGTAACGCACTTGCGCACAGTTCGGGCGACCGAGGATCTCGCGGATCATGCGGCCGGCGAGGCCCTGTCCGCGGCCTTCCTCGGCCACGGCTACCTGCCAGATAAAGAGAGTGTCGGGACGCGACGGGACCAGGTACCCGGAGACGAAGCCGGCGAGTTTCCCGGCAACCTCCGCGGCGACACTGGTGTCGGCGAAATGGCTGGTCTGCAACAGGTTGCAGTAAACGGAATTTTCATCCAGTGGAGGGCAGCGCTGGATCAAGCGATGCACATCGGCACCGTCTTCACTGACCGGCTGGCGCAGCAGGGCTTCCTTCCTGGCGGAATCCTGCCGCGCCTCTACCTTGTCTTCCGGGGACTCTTCGGCTTTGCCTTCCGAACCCCCGCCCTGATTGTTGGCTACGCTTGTGGCGCTCAAATCAATACCTTTAGTCATCAAATTGTATTAAAAGGCCCGGAATCCCTGCGCTGGCACGCAATTTAGGCCTTAAAGGCCAAATTTGACCTTTTGTCTAATTAATTGTTTACTGCTCTAAACAATTTTTTGCATAGTACTCTAAACAAACACGCAACCGCAAGACCAAACCCATGGAGACTGAACAAAATCTGCCCAACCAGGAGCTGGTAGAGAGCACGGAAAGGGACCCCGGCCAGCCCAGTGAGCACAAATATGACCGGCGCGCCCGAGCGCAGGGCGAGCGCGTGCACGGCAGGATTGACAAAACGCCACCGGCGCATAAAGTCGGACGCGAGCGGATGTCCCGCCGAGAACTGCAGAGCCTGCTACTGATGGACAAGATTGAAGAAGTACTGATCACCCTGCGCCGCCTGATCCGCGCCACCGACCTGCACTCGAAACAACTGGTCAAGACCGCCGGCCTGACCGCGCCGCAACTACTGTTGCTCCAGGCCATCCGTGAAAAAGGCCAGGTAACGATCGGCGCGCTGGCCAAGGAAATCAGCCTCAGCCAGGCCACGGTAACCACTATTTTAGACCGCCTGGAAAAACGCGGGCTGGTTTACCGCGAGCGCTCATCAGAGGATAAGCGCAAGGTGCACGCCTACCTCACCGACAAGGGCATGGACTTTATCCGCGACGCGCCCACGCCACTGCAGGAGCACTTCGTGCGCCAGTTCCGCGACCTGCGCGACTGGGAGCAGTCCATGATCATCTCCTCCCTCCAGCGAGTGGCACTGATGATGGACGCGGAACATATCGATGCCTCTCCGGTACTCGACATCGGCGACCTGGACCGCAAGGTGAGCCGCAACCAATCCGGGGAAAAAGGCGACAAAAGCGACTACTAAGCGCCCGCCACGATCGTCATCGGGCGCCATTTCCGCCGCTTTCTCAGGCGGACTCCCCCGCCTTCGCGCAATCCATGGGCGAGAGTTGCCACGATGGCACGCAATCATTGCATTTACACCGCAGATCGGTATAAATGAAGCCACAACACTAAGGTGGCGCGACACTTTTGAGTTAGCGCCCACTTACTCAAGACATGGCGTAACAACTAGAAAACCAGGGACTTGTCGCAAAACCCACCGCCACTGCACGGCCTGCCGGAGAACGGCAACCGGGCAGGCATGTGTGCTGGTGCGACTCCCCTATGCGCCTGGCGAAATCAGTCCATCCCACGGACCGGGCTCCCCGCCAGGCCACAGTTCTGCCTGTCCTGATAACGCCTGAAAGCAAACACCCCGCAGGGATCAAGGGACAATAAGATGGCTTGTTTGCAGCACCCGGATAGGGAGCACCCCGAATACCTGATGGCCCACCACACTGTGGGCCGTCGCCTTGGCGCCGTGGACACCCGCATCGCCAGTGCCGAGATTTCCGGTATCCACGCGGCCATCCAATGGACCGGTACCCACTGGAATATCCGCGACCTGAGCCGTAACGGGACCTGGCTCAACGGCCAGCAGCTCGTGCCCGCCAGGAATTATGAGCTGGAGCAGGGTGACAAAGTCTGTTTTGGCCGTGCCACCAACCCGGCGTGGGTGGTGGAGAACCTCGACGAGCCGGAAAACCTGCTGATCGACCTGAAGTCGGGTGACGCCCTCTCCCTGGAGCAGTACCACCTGCTGCCGGATGAGCGCGAGCCCCTCGCCAGCCTGCATTTCAACCCGATCTCCGGCCAGTGGCTGTACGAACTCACTGGCAGCTCCAGTGGCAGTGACAGCGCCATCGCCGTCGGCCATGGCGAGCGGATTGACTGCGGCCATTACAGCTGGGAGCTGTTCCTGCCCGACAACCAGGGGGCAACCAAGGAACTCTCCATGCAGCAGATGACCATCTGCGAATTCGACCTGCGCTTTTCGGTCAGCCACCATGAAGAGCATGTGCAGCTGCAACTGCGTCGCCCGGACCTGCAGGTGGCCCTGCCCGCGCGCATCCACCACTACCTGCTGCTGTACCTGGCCCGGGCCCGTATGGAGGATATCGAACGCGGTGCCGATCCGGACTCCCAGAGCTGGGTGTCCATCCAGGTTGCCACTCGCGAGCTGGGCATTACCGTCAACCACCTCAACACCCAGATCTTCCGCGCCCGCAAGCAGATTGCCGAGGCGCTGCCGGACGCTATCGATACCTCGGGACTGGTAGAGCGGCGCTCCTGGGAGATTCGCCTGGGGTGCAGCAACTTCGAGATTTACAAGGGCTCACAGCGCGAGTCCCGGGCCGGCTACATTACCGAGCCCGGCTGATCAATACGGGCACCCCTGGGGGAAGGGAAGCGGGACGCCCGGATAATCACGGACAAACAGACTTCGTCAGGGAAGGCAGGGAGCAGCAACAGGGCCATTCCCCGGAATATTGATGTCAGAAGAACAACCAGAACAGATCGGACGCTACAAAATCACCGGGCAACTTGGCGCCGGTGGTATGGGCGTGGTGTATCTCGCTATCGACGAGCACCTCCAGCGCCGGGTGGCGATCAAGCGACTCATCAGCAACCCGTCCAGCGACACAGCACACCTGCGCATCCGCCAGGAGGCCAAACTGCTGGCGCAGCTCAACCACAGCAACATCGTGCAGATTTACGATGTAGTGGAAGAAGCCGGCAAAATGGCGCTGGTAATGGAGTTTGTCGACGGCTGTACCCTGTCCCAGTGGCAACGGGAGCGCAATCCCGGTCTCGCACAAAAGCTCGATATCCTCGACCAGGTGTGTGCCGGACTGGCCCGTGCCCACAGCATCGGCATCATCCACCGGGACCTGAAGGCCGACAATATCCTGGTGAACCAGGACAACACTGCCAAGATCACCGATTTCGGCATCGCCAAGAACTGGCGAGAAGAGAGTGACCTCACCCGGGAACAGCATGTGGCCGGCAGCTGGGGGGCGATGTCCCCGGAGCAGGCGCTGGGGCGTCCGCTGGACAACCGCTGCGACCTCTTTGCCCTGGGCGTGCTCGCCTACCGCCTGCTGACCGGGCAGGGCCCGTTCGGCGATCACGACAGCGCCTTTGTCATTGTGGACCGTATCGTCAACAGCGGGCACCCGCCGGCGCAGAAACTCAACCCCGAGCTGCCCGCGCCGCTGTCGCACCTGCTCGACCGGTTGCTGGAGAAAGATCCCAACAAACGCCCTCTCAGCGCCAGGGCGGTGGCCGAGGAACTGCACAACATTCGCGCCGCACTGGACGCGAAGACCGCGGTTTCCACCACCAGCCGCACGGTCACCGTTACCGCCGAGAGTTTCCACGCCCAGGCACGACGCCGCCAGAAGCAGCGCAAGCCCCTGCTGGCCGGTGCGGCTATTGCCGTGGCCGCCGCCGTCACCCTGGCCTCCCTCGCCACCCTGATTCCCACAACGGAAAAACCGAAGGGCAAGTACCTCGCTATCCTGGCGCCACACGAGAAAAACCTCGGCAGCCGGGAAATGCGCCTGCTGGGCAACAACATCCTCAGCGCCCTCAAGCAGGGACTGTCCAACCGCCAGGGCCTGCTACTGGTGCCCTACTCTGAATCCCGGCAACTGGCCGGTGAGAGACTGCAGGACCAGGTCGAGGCCCTGAATGCCGACCTGCTGTTGCACCCGTCACTCTCCTGTGAGGGACAGCAGTGCGAGGTGTCCCTGGAGCTGATCGAGGCCGATAACCTGGCCGTGATCAGCAACCGCACCACGACCCTCAATATCAACGAGGGGCTGGAAACACGGGCGCGCACCATGCAGCAGTTGAACTACCTGCTGCGGGATTTCCCGACCCGCGATGGCGCTGCCCAGGCAAATATCTCCGAAACGGACTACCAGCGCTACCTGGCCATTTACGACGATAAAAACTCCGGTAGTACCGACCGGGAGCAGGCAATGGAAGCCCTCGAAGCAATGCAGCGGCGTACACCGGCCTTTACCCCGTTCTATGAACTCTACAGCGAACTGGTGATCGACCAGCGCTTCAACACGCGCCATACCGATGCCCTCGACCGGCTGCGGGAATTCCTCGCCCTGGCGCCACACAAAGTCAGGAACCACCCGGACCTGCTGCTGGCAGAAGTGCGCCTGGCCATTGTGGATGGTAATTCCAGCCGTGCCGAGGCCCTGCTGGACCAGCTCAGGATGAGCCTCCCGGACCGCGCCACCTACTACCAATTGCTCCATTTCTACCATCAGGAAAGCGGCAATTACGACAAGGCCCTTGCCGCCATTAACAACGCCCTGGAACTGCGCACCAGCCACCGCTACCTGCTGCAGAAGGCTGTCACCCTGAGCACCCGGGGCGATATGGAAGCCGCCCGGCCCCTGCTGATAGAGGCCCTGGAGATCGACAAGGACAACATGATGGTGATCTCCGTGCTGGCCGCCAACGAACTCGACAGAGGCCACCCGGAAGAGACCATCCGCCTGCTGCAGAATGCCCCTGTGGAAAAGCTGCGCACGATGGACACCTACAACCTGTGCCTGGCCTACTACATCGAGAAACAGTTCGAGCAGGCCCAGTCCTGCTTTGCCGGCGCATCGGAACGGGCACCAAAGGATGCCGATATCCTGCTATACCAGTCGGAGATTGCGCGCGCCCGGGGCAAAACGGAGCAGGCGCACCAGCTGGCGGAGCGGGCCCTGTCGGTGACAGAGGGGCGCGACGACTGGGAAGGGTTGCTGATGCGCGCCCGCGCCTATGCCGAACTGGGCCAGCCGGACAGGGCGATCAGTACGCTGATCCGGATACGCCGTACCGCCCCGGACGATCTCTACGTCAATTACACCCGCGCCCAGGTCTATATCGCCAGCGGCGACCTGGTGTCCACCCGGGCACATGTGGAAAAAACCCTGGAGCTGGGCGTTTCCCCAATCTGGTTCAACACCGCGCGCTTCGCCCCCATCTGCTCCAGTGACAAATTCGCACAGTTGCGCCGGGAACACCCGGGACTGTGCCAGTCCCGGCAGCAGGAACCCACCCGCATGGCGCAGGGCCAATCCGCCGGGGACGAGGGATAGGGCCAGAGCGCCGTGAAATAGAAACAGAGACCGACGGGACCGGCCGGGAAGCATCCTTGAACCATGAATTAGTACCGCCACCCTAAAAGCGGTAAACTTGCGCCCAATCGCCCGCAGGCAACCAGGATCACTGCCCGGACGGGCGGAGATGTAACGGACCTGTCGTCTCCAACAAGAATAAATGGCCATGGAAATCGCCGAACCACCACAGTCCCTGCTCGGTCGCTACCGGGTCGAGCGCGCGCTCGGCGCCGGCGGTATGGGCGTGGTGTACCTGGCCCGCGACACCCAGCTGCACCGCCCGGTGGCCATCAAGCAGCTGCGCGCCGACGCCACCACCGAGTCCGCCGGCGCCCGCATCCGCTCCGAGGCCCGCCTGCTGGCCCAGCTCAACCACCCCAATATTGTCCAGCTGTACGACGTGATCGAGCGCGATGGCGATATCGCGCTGGTAATGGAGTACGTGGAGGGCACCACCCTCAAGGAATGGATGCGCGAGCGCACCCCCACCCTGCGGGAGAAGCTGGACCTGCTGATGCAGATCTGCCGCGGTCTGTCCGAGGCCCACAGCCTGGGCATCGTCCACCGCGACCTGAAGCCGGACAATATTCTGCTGGCCATCGGCACCGGCGGGGTCACTGCCAAGATCACCGATTTTGGCATCGCCAAGTCGCTGCAGCAGGAAAGTACCGATATCACCCGCGAGGACCATGTGGCCGGCACCGTGGACGCCATGTCCCCGGAGCAACTGCAGGGCCAGCCCCTGTGCCCGCGCAGCGACCTGTTCAGCCTGGGCGCCATCGCCTACCAGCTGCTGTGCAACGCCCGCCCGTTCGACAAGGGCGACGGCGGCAGCCTGGCACTGGCCCACAAGGTAATTCACGAACCGCATATCCCGCCGCAGCAGGCCAGCCCCGAACTGCCGGAGCCCCTGGCCGCCCTGCTCGACCGCCTGCTGGCCAAGCAGCCCGGGGCACGCCCGGAATCCGCCCAGCAGGTCTACGAGGCGCTGGCCTTCCTGCACCAGCACCAGGCCGCCGACACCGACAGCGACGAATTCTCCGCCACCGTCACCGCCCTGCTGCGCAAGCCCCCCAGCCAGCGCCGCAAGCTGTACAAACGGCTCGGCTATGCCGCCGCCCTGGGCGCCTTCACCGTCGCCGGCTACCTCGGCTGGGAATACGCCACCCGCCTGGAACCGCAATATATCGCCGTGATGCCGGTGGAGATCCATGGCGAAGTGCGCGGCGAGGACAACGCCAGATCCCTCACCGCAACCATGGTGCGCCAGGCACTGATGAACTCGGTCTCGCAGCTGAAGGCCAGTGCACTGGTGAGTTTTACCCCGAAAGACGGGCAGGACTTTGATGCCCAGCTGCAGGCATTGCGGGACAAGGGCGTCACCGATGCGCTGTTTGCGCGGCTGGAATGTGCACGGGTGCGGTGTGAGATTGAACTGCAGCGGATTGGGCCAGCGGATGAGGTGGTAAAGGAGCAGGCGGGGTTTGCGTTTCTGGTGGATAAGCGGCAGGAGGCGGAGTATAGAATCGGGAATAGTGCAGCAGCGCTATTCCCTGATGGCTATGCCAAGTCTGCCAGCCAACAGGTACTGATGTCACAGTCGGACTACACCGATTACCTCGATATCGTCAGCCGCCTGGACAGCAAGGATGTAGCGGAGGAAGACCTGGCCACCCTCAATCGACTGCGTAGTATCCACCCGGAAAGCAGGATGGTCTATCACACGCTAGTCAATGTCTCCGCAATACTACACGTGCTCACAGGGGACAAACTCTACCTCGACTCGGCTTTATCGAAACTCAATGAGGCAAAAGAGTTCGGGATCGAGGAAACCACTGTCGATGAACTCAAGCTTTTCCTTTACAGCCTGGGGGATTATCAGGAGCAGTTTGAAGCCCTCTCTTCCAAGCTGGAATCATCGAATTATCCGATCGCCGAACTGAGAAACAGACGGGCCCGTTATTTTTACCGAAGCGGAAAGTATGAGGATGGTCTGCAGGAGGCAATAGAAGCAGCTCAACTCAACCCTTCGGCCGATAATCTGTATCTAATTGCCATCAACCAGACTGCAAGCGGCGACTATAGTGCTGCGCGTTCAACACTCGAGCGACTGACTGATAGCTATCCGGAACATTGGTCCTCCTATTCACTTCTGGGGGTAATCGAACTGGAGGGTGGCAACCTGCCAGAAGCGGAAGCAGCCATCACGGCCATCCCGGAGGAGCTACGCAGCTGGCGGACGAAGTCCAATCTTGGGAGTGTTTATTTCTTACAGCAGAAATACACAGATGCATTGCAAACCTTCCAGCAAGTACTATCCAGGGCACCGAACAACATCCCCACAATCGGGCAAATCGCCGAGACACACCTGATGCTCAATAACGCAGATAGTGCCAAAGCGTCTTTCATGCAGCTACTGCAATTAACTGAAAGGAAAGATGACTTGGAATCACGAATGTATCAGGCTATCGCTCAAGCCAATTTGAACCAAACCTCCTCATCAATCGCATTAACCATGAATCTGCTTCGGGAAGCCCCTGAAGACACCGACATAAAATACAATGCCGTACAAGTTTACTCTCTGGCAGGAGAATGGCGCTCAGCAAACTATTATATGGAGCAGCTACTAGAGCAGGGAATGAGTGCAGAGTGGTTTAACCTGCCGGCGTTCCAGCAACTCTGCACCCAACCCGAGACATCAGAAGAAGTTTCTTCCGCTATCTGTGACTGATTAAAGCGGATCAATCAGAGCGTTGGGGTCACCTGATACAAAGTGCACATTCAGCGAAGGGCTGTAGCAAAACCACAGGAAGGAGAAATCGTCCGCAACTTCCTCAACATCCCAGATCTTGATCTTCAGCTCCTTGCCGCCACTGTTATTTTTCACACGGGTACGGAACTGGTGACGGAAATCCGGGCTCAGGGGGATAATCCCGTCCAGCTGCTTGCAGCTCTCGAAATCCATAAACTGCAGGTCGTCAATACCGAACTCGGAGCTGTCCAGGGTCACATTGAGGGTCAGTGCACCCTGTCCACTCTTGATCTTGAAGTCCATATTGCCGAACGCCTCTGACGGGTCGAGGTTGCCCGCCTCGTTCAGCTGCCAGTACTGCGGCACGCCATTCTTGGCCGGCATCGGTTTCAGCACCAGGTCGATTTTCCGTCCCTGTTCCGGAAAGTTCCATTCCAGGGTTTTCAGGTCCGCGCACTTGATCTCTGAATTTTCCATTTCCAATTCCTGTATTCTTATTTCATCCAAATGGCCGCGGGATCCCGGTTCCGGAATCCCTTGAGGTCACCTGTGGCCCGGACTTCCCGCAGCGCCATCCCCTAAAACCGCGCGGTGTGGTGCTTTCACCCCTGCCCACACTCGTGCAGCGCCCCATAGAATAATCGCAACCCGCACCGGAACTCCATCACATTTCGAGTGTGACAGATAAAAAAAACCGGCAGCAACCAGGTTACTGCCGGTCCGAATGATGGTCCCAGCCATCGACGGTTACAACAACACTATCAAGAGCGAAATGGAGCCTCCTTGCCCCCGTCAGGCCCTTCCCCAAACCCCGGCACTCCAAGGCTCTGTGAAAGCCGGGGCCGGCCTGACGATCCAGCTTGCGCTGAATAGGTTTCCGTACCGTGCCGGGTCTCCCCGGCCTCCGGTCCATCGGATACTGCGGTCAGGGCATGGGCATCCTGCCCGCACACACTGCAATGGAGATGTGCCCCTGAACCCTGAGAGCCACTCTACGGATCGCGGGATTACAGGTCGATCACAGGGAATTACAGGCAATTACATGAACGGTTGCACACCGGCTGGGCGCCCTCTTTCGTATCAAGGGGGCGAACCCTGCGCCCTCGTAGAGGGGCGTGGGGAATTACGTAAAACCGTAGGAGCGGACCTTGTGTCCGCCCTGTATCCACGGAGACGCGGCGGACCGGGCGGACACCAGGTCCGCCCCTACGGGGTGGTGTTTTTCCTGGCTCTTAAAAAAAAACGGCCGTTTTCCCACCAGTTTTATACGGCGACACCGGGTCGAGCGCTGCGAAATCACACGTAACCGTAGGGGCGGACCTTGTGTCCGCCCTGTATCCACGGAGACACGGCCGGTCCGGGCGGACACGAGGTCCGCCCCGCAAGGCAAAAGACCCGCCTTTCCGGGCGAATCCTGCGGTAACTTCGGCTGCCGGCCAGTGACATGACGGCAACCCAACGACGTTCGCCGCAGCCGCGCCAGTCAACTTATTGACCGCAGGAAGTGCAACGCGGCGCCGTTTGTTGCACTATCTTATATTCCGTAATATCCACGGCCTTCTGCCCATAATTTAATCAGACATAATGTCCACATTTTGCATGCGCCTATTGATCCTGCTGTTGTGCTGTTTTTCCGGTTTCGCCGCGGCGCAGAGCTACGAGAAGCTTTACAGTGATTATCGCGACACGCTGTACCAGATCCGCCTGATCGAGAAATCATCCAACTCCAAGGCCGCCATCGGCTCCGCCTTCCAGATTTCCGCCGACGGCCTGCTGGCCACCAACTACCACGTGGTAGCGGAAGCGGTCAGCGACCCGGACAAGTACCTGCTGGAGTTTGTCTCGGTGGACGGCGACAAGGGCGGCCTCAAGCTGCTGGATATCGACGTGATCAACGACCTGGCGATCCTGCGCCTGGAGCAACCCGGCAAGTCCTACCTGCAGCTGGCCAGCGACACGCCGAAACGGGGCGAGACCATCGTCTCCCTGGGCAACCCGCTGGACCTGGGCATGACCCTGATTCCCGGCACCTATAACGGTATTGCCACCGGCAGCTTTTACGATCGCATCCACTTTGCCGGCTCCATCAACCCGGGCATGAGTGGCGGCCCCGCCATCAATACCCGCGGAGAGGTGGTGGGCATCAACGTGGCCACGGCGGGCAACCAGGTCAGCTTCCTGGTGCCGGTGGGGAAACTATCCCGGCTGCTGTCCCACTACCGCAAGCAGGGCAACTCCGTCGACCTGCATGAGGTGACCGCCCAGCAGCTCAAGGCGAACCAGCAACGCATTATTGACGCCATCCTCAGCGCCGAGTGGAAAAAGCGTGCCCTGGGCGAGGCCAGGGTGGTGGGCGAGATCATTCCCGCCATCCAGTGCTGGGGCAACACCGAGGAAGACGAGGACAACCCGGTCAAGCGCATCGACAAGGGCTGCACCGGCCAGGATGTGGTATTCCTCGCCGACGACTTCAACACCGGCCGGGTGGAGTACGAATTCTTCTGGTTCGAGGCCGACGACCTGCTGCCGGCGCGTTTCTACAGTGAATACGAGCGCCAGATGAGCACCTTCTTCCCCGGCAACGACGCCGGCGAGGAGGATGTCACCAACTTCAACTGCAAGCAGTCATTCACGGCCCAGCCCCGCGACCGCCAGCCGGGCGTACCCAAGGCCGAGAGCAACAAGCCGCCGGTGATCGCCCGCACCAGTTACTGCGTGCGCCGATACAAGGATTTCCCCGACCTCTACGACATCTTCTACCTGAGCCTGAGTGTCGACCGCAAGAACAACGCGCTGGTGAGCCATTTCACCCTGTCCGGGTTTACCCGGGAATCCGCCGAGGCGTTTACCGAGAAGTTTACGAGCGAGATCCAATGGCACTGATTATTGAGGAGCTGAACCGCGCCCGCCATGTGCAGGCGCGCTACCGCATGGACGGCGAGCGCCTGACC
The DNA here is from genome assembly GCF_044383805.1 of Microbulbifer sp. JSM ZJ756. Taxonomy (NCBI): domain Bacteria; kingdom Pseudomonadati; phylum Pseudomonadota; class Gammaproteobacteria; order Cellvibrionales; family Microbulbiferaceae; genus Microbulbifer; species Microbulbifer sp. JSM ZJ756. Next base: position 199,031 of record NZ_JBISER010000004.1, read on the forward strand.
CTGGGCCGCGGCTACGGCAATGACGTGATTATCGAGGATGTGCACGCGGACCCCGCCCATGCGGAGATCGTGCGCGATGAGGACGGCGGCTTTGTGCTGCACGACCTGGACAGCGTCAACGGCACCCAGCTGGTGCGCAATATGTACGACAGCTCGATCAAGAGCGAGGACGTGGACCGGCGCCTGATCGAGTCCGGCGACGAAATCCAGGTGGGCCGCACCCACCTGCGTATCAGCCACTCGGAGTCGGCGGTGCCGCCCGCGGTGCCCCTGCATTCCCTCGAGGGCATCCTCGAGCGGCTGTCGCACCCGGCCAAGGCCATCAGCCTGCTGGCGGTGGTGGCGGCGCTGACGCTGCTGCTGGCCTACCTGAATTTTGCCGGTAGGCTGGAATGGACCGCGGTCATCAACCTGGCCATCGGCAGCCTGGTGGGCCTGCTGGTGTACGCCGGTGCCTGGGCGTTTATCGGCCGCGTGGTGCGCCACGACACCCGCTTCTTTGCCCACCTGTCAATCGCCGCGCTGGGGGCGCTGGCCTACACCAGCTGGGAATGGTTTCGCGGCCTGCTGGACTTCAATTTTGCCATCGGCAAGACCATGCCGCTGCTGAACTTTGCAGTGCTGGCTATCATCCTGCCCACCATGCTGTGGTGCGCCTGCTACCTGGCGCTGAATATCTCCCGCGGCTGGCGCTGGGCGGTATCGCTGCTGCTGCCACTGGGCTTCCTGGGCCTGGGGCTGGCGGAGGACATCGCCGGCATGGCCGAGTTCAGCGGTGTCCCGCAGATATCCACCACCCTCAAGTACGAGGACCTGCTGCTGCGCGAGCCGCAACCCATGCAGGAGTTCCTGGCCGAGTCTTCCGGCCTCTACGATATCGAGATTCCCGAGGAAGAGACCGGCAGCGGCTCAGGGGACCAGGCGCCGGAAGAAACCCCGGCAACCGACGGGGAGTCCCCGCAGGAACGCGCTGACGAAACCGGCATGGAGGAGCAGGCATGAACAATCCATTCTGGAGCCCGGCGCTGGCCGCACTCGAACCCTATGTCCCCGGGGAACAGCCCCGCGGCACCCGGCTGGTAAAGCTGAACACCAACGAGAACCCCTACCCGCCCTCGGCCCGGGCCATGGAGGTGCTGGCGGACCCGCAGTTGCCCGATGCCCTGCGCCGCTACCCGGACCCGGAATCCACCGAGCTCTGCGCCGCCATCGCCGCGCAGGAAGGCCTGGACCCGGCGCAGGTGTTCGTGGGCAACGGCTCCGACGAGGTGTTGGCCCACGCCTTTTACAGTTTCTTCCGCCGCGGCGCCGACGAGCCGCTACTGTTCCCGGATATCACCTACAGCTTCTACCCCGTGTACTGCCAGCTGTATGACATCCCGCACCGGCGGCCGGCACTGCGGGAGGATTTCAGTATTGCGGTGGAGGATTATGCCGGCCCGGCGGCGGGGGTGATCCTGCCCAATCCCAACGCCCCCACCGGCCGCTTCCTGCCCCTGGAGGAGATCGAGCAGCTGCTGCAGCTGCAGCCGGAACGGGTGGTGGCGATCGACGAGGCCTATATCGATTTCGGCGGCGACAGCGCCGCACAGCTGATCGACCGCTACCCCAACCTGCTGGTGATCCGCACCCTGTCCAAGTCCCACGCGCTGGCGGGCCTGCGCCTGGGCTACGCACTGGGGCAGCCGCACCTGGTGGAGGGGCTGCAGCGCACCAAGAATTCCTTCAACTCCTACCCCATCGACAGCGTCGCCCAGCGCCTGGCCGCCGCGGCCATCGGCGACAGCGCCTGGCTGCGGGAGACCAGTGCCAAGGTCATCGCCACCCGCGAGCGGGTGACCACCGACCTGGCGGCCCTCGACTTCGAGGTGGTACCGTCGCTGGCCAATTTTGTCCTGGCGCGCCCGCGCGCGATCGACGCCGAAACCCTGTACCTGCAGCTGCGCGAGCGGCAGATCCTGGTGCGCTATTTCAACAAGCCGCGCATCGGCGATTACCTGCGTATCAGCATCGGCACCGACGCCGAAATGGATGCGCTGCTGGAGGCCTGCCGGGAAATCCAGGCGACACAAGACAAGTCACAGACGCAATAACCGGAGCCTCTATAATGTGCTCTGGAGTCAGCAGTAGAGCGCTTATGTTTACCAGAAAAATGGCATCCCTGTTGCTCGGCGCCGCCATCGCGGCCGCCGGCCCCGCGGCTGCCGGTCCCGCCGGCGGCAATCCCTGGGAAGAGGTGGGGCAACCCGCCAGCCTGTCCCCGGCCAGTATCGGCACCTACACCAATGGCTGCCTCAGTGGCGCCCGGCAGATGCCCCTGCGCGGCGAGGGCTTCCAGCTGGTGCGCACCGGTCGCGACCGCCACTACGGCCATCCCGAGACGGTAAGCTTCCTGGAGGACTTTTCCCGCCGGGTGGCCCGGCAGGACCTGGGCCGCCTGCAGATCGGCGATATGTCCATGGCCCGCGGCGGGCCCTTTTCCTCCGGCCATCGCAGCCACCAGGTGGGCCTGGACATCGACATCTGGTACTCACAGGACAGGCGTGCCGGGGAACGGCCACTCACCGCCTGGGAGCGCGACAATATCTCCGCCATCCCCATGGCCGACACCGAGCAGCATCGCCTGATCGAGAAAAACTGGGACGAGCGAATTCCGTCTATCCTGCGGATAGCGGCGGAAGATGAACGGGTGGAGCGGATTTTTGTCCACCCCACCATCAAGCGCAAAATGTGTGACAGCGCCGGCTCCGACAACGAGTGGCTGCGCAAGGTGCGCCCCTGGTGGGGCCACAATTACCATTTCCATGTGCGGCTGGCATGCCCCGACGGCGAAGCCGACTGCAAGCCGCAGCGCCCACCCCGCGGCGAGCCCTGCGGCAGCGACCTGGACTGGTGGTTCAGCGACGAGTTTTACGCGCTGCTGCGGGCACCGGAAGAGCCGGCACCGAAGGAGAAACCCCGGCCCATGCCGGAACAGTGCGCCCGGGTGCTGACCGCGCCCTGAGGGCGGGAGATACCCGGGCGGAACAGGGACCACAACGATGATCAATACCCTGCTGATATGCGGTGGCGGTGGCAGCGAACACGAAGTGTCGGTGCGCACCGCTGAATTTATCCAGCGCCAGCTGCAGGCATTCGACGACCTGAACATTATCCCGGTGGAGATGGACGGCAACGGTCGCCTGGCGGACACTGCCGGGCGCGTCTTCCAGCTGGGCCAGGACCGCCACCTGCGCGGTGGTGACGGCGACAACGACACGGAAATCCACTACGTGATTCCCGCCATCCACGGCTATCCCGGGGAAACCGGCGACCTCCAGTCGATGCTGGAGCTCTATGGCATCCCCTACTTCGGCTGTGGCCCCGAGGCCAGCAAGACCTGCTTCAACAAGATCAGCGCCAAGCTGTGGCTGACGGCACTGGGGATCGACAATACCCCCTACCAGTTCCTGTGCAGCAACGATGCCGAGGAAGTGGCCAAGGCCACCATGGCACTGGAGAAGTGGGGGGAGATTTTCGTCAAGGCGTCCAACCAGGGCTCGTCGGTGGGCTGTTACAAGGTCACCTCTGCGGACGAACTGGCGGAGGCACTGGAACAGGCCTTCGGGTTGTCGCCCTATGTGCTGGTGGAAAAGTGCCTGAAGGTGCGTGAGCTGGAAGTGGCGGCCTATACCCACGGAGGCAAGCTGGTGGTCACGCCGCCCGGGGAGGTCTGCGCGCCGTCAGACACCTTCTACAGCTACGAGGAGAAGTATGCCGAAGGCAGCCGGGCGGTGACCCATGTGGAGGCACAGGGCCTGAGCGACGCACAGCTGGGCTGGATCCAGGCGGCCTCCCGCAAGGCGTTTACCGGCCTGCAGCTGAAAGACCTGTCGCGCATCGACTTCTTCCTCACCGACGACGGCGATATCTACCTGAACGAGGTGAATACCTTCCCGGGCATGACGCCGATTTCCATGTTCCCGAAGATGATGGAAAACGCCGGCCACGATTTTGGCGAGTACCTGCACGGCCTGATCAAAGCGGCCACCGCGTCCTGATTACCGGCCGGGCGGACACAAGGTCCGCCCCTACGTGATTAAGCGCCGGGAACAACCACAGTACCCGTAGGGGCGGACCTCGTGTCCGCCCGAATCACCCGCCGAATCCAATTCCGTTAAACCAGCCAGCCCTCCTTGCGCCCACTGGAAAACCGCACCCGCAGGAATTCCACCTGGTCGTCATTCCGTTGGGCCGGCTCACCGGCGCGGGCCGGCATCCACGTGCCCCGGGAAGAACGCCAATGACCGTAGGGGCGGACCTTGTGTCCGCCCGAATCACCCGCCGAATACAATTCCGTTAAACCAGCCAGCCTTCCTTGCGCCCACTGGAAAACTGCCCGCGCAGGAATTCCATCTGGTCGCCGCGGATCCGCTCGCTGTTGATCAGTGCCAGGTACTCGGCGGCGTTGGGGCAGAACGGCAGTGCCAGCAGGTCCAGCTCGATATCCTCCAGCAGCCGGTTGCCCTTGTGCTGGTTACAGCGGCGGCAGGCGGTGACCACGTTCTCCCACACATCGCGACCGCCCCGGGACACCGGGTGCACATGGTCGCGGGTCAGTTCGCCGGTGCGAAACTCACTGCCGCAGTAGAGGCAGGTATGGCGATCGCGGTAGAAAAGCGCGCGATTGGTGAGTGGCGGGCGCCGGCGCGGGCGCGCCATGCGCTCGCCGCCACAGGCGATGATCGCCGACAGGTCGAGGCTGGAGCGCTCGCCAAAGCGGTTAATACCACCGTGCACCCGCTGCACCACGCCACCCAGGGACCAGGTCACCAGCTCGCGCACATAAAGGCATGCGGCCTCCTGCCAGTTCAGCCACTCCAGCGGCTGCCCGGCAAGATTGAGACGCAGGATTCTCGCTTCCATCATGACACCCCCACTCCACCATTCGACCCAAAACCGATTGAAGACACCGGGACCCCCGCAACCGGGGCGCCAAAAACAACAGAATGCAAAAAGCAAAAAGCCCCGCGGGCGAGCCGGCGGGGCTTTAGCTGAAAATCGACAGTGAGGGAGAGAGAGCCCGCCCGGATATAGGAGGCTACAGGAATGGCGGACGTTTCTGGCACTAAATTACTGAATGCTTCACCCTCCGCCGGCCGCATCAAAAAATGGCCGGTTCGTTGAGATTAAAGCGGAATATTGTTTCAATTTCCAGACAGGAAAGCCGCAGGATGACAGTGGCGACACTAATGCGGATGGTGTCACTTTCCCTGGGCGCTGCACCGAGTTGCGGCGGCACCCGGTGAAAAAAACCAGGCGCCCAAATTAAAAACACCGCTCGGGCTTCCCGCCCGAACGGTGCGTCTCACAGGATGGTGCCCAATTCCGTGGGCGGAGCGGCTCACCTTTCCGTGTTCCCTTGCCGCTGTGGTCAGTCCCTTTCGCGTCCTTGCAATTACATTATGGACAGGGCGGGAAAATTTAACAGGGGAGATCGGCTGATTTTCATGTGCGAGATATCTCACAAGCGTATGAGATATCGCACGTGGCGGGCGCGGGCCCGACAGCCATGGGGAGAATTCCGGGGCTGGAGGTATGGAGAGCCGCTTCGTGAAGCGTTGCTCCGGGCGTTACTCTATTACAAACGATTACAATATCAAGAAAAGGCATAACCAACTTGTTGAAATACGCGCTAACTTTTGTCGCTGCGCTGGTCGCAGGACTCGCGGCCCTGTTATTCCTGACCCCGGGCGTGGATATCCCGTGGAAACAACTGACCGGTGGCGGCGATACCGATGAGCAGACTGTCCAGCGCCAGCTGCGCGCTGCGGAGGGCTACCGCGTCAACCTGTTTGCCGACGACCTGCCCAATGCGCGCTGGCTGGCGGTGACCCGCCGCGGCGACATCATTGTCTCCCAGCCCAAGCGCGGCCAGGTCTCCCTGCTGCACGCGGACCAGGATCGCGACGGGCGCAGCGACGAACGCCGTATCCTGATCGAGGACCTGAATCGCCCCCACGGGCTGCTACTGCACGAGGACTGGCTCTATATCGCCGAGAGCGACGCCGTGGGCCGGGTGGCCTTCGATCACTCCGACGGGCGGCTGGCGGGCAGCTACCAGCGCATCGTCACCGGCCTCGGTGACAGTGGCAACCACTGGACCAAGACCCTCGGCATGGGCCCGGACGGCTGGCTGTACCTGAGCAGCGGCTCCACCTGCAATGTGTGCGAAGAAGAAGACCCGCAGCGCGCCACCATCATGCGCTTCCGCCCCGATGGCAGCGGGCTGGAAATTTTTGCCACCGGCCTGCGCAACAGCGTCGGTTTCGACTGGTCACCGGTCGACGGCGCCCTCTACGCCACCGACAACGGCCGCGACTGGCTCGGTGATGATTTCCCGCCCTGTGAACTGAACCTGGTGGAGAAAGGCGCTTTCTACGGCTGGCCCTACGCCAACGGCGACCGGGTACCCGACCCGGACCTGGGCGTCGACGCCAGCGCCGCGATCCGGGAGAAGATCGCCGCCTCCCGCACCCCGGTGCACAACTTCCCGGCCCACAATGCACCGCTGGGCATCCGGTTCCTGCGCAGCCCGGCCCAGCCCGGGGAATACCGCGATGCGGCACTGGTGGCCCTGCACGACTCCTGGAACCGCTCGGTAAAAGATGGCTACAAGGTGGTGTCCCTGCACTGGGACGACAGTGGCGAGATTCGCCAGCGGGACTTTCTCTGGGGCTTCCTGGGGCCGGACCGGGACGAGGTCTACGGCCGCCCGGTGGCCATTGCCGAGGATGCAGCCGGTAATATTTACATCTCCGACGACTACGCCGGGGCCATCTACCGGGTCACCCGGGGCCAGCAGCGGGAAGCCGTCACCGCTGCCGGCGGTGCGCCGCGGGTCCAGGCCCCGCCCAAGCCGGTAGCCATCGACAGCGACGCCGCCCAGCGCGGCGCCGAACTCTACCAGCGGCACAATTGTGCGCAATGCCATGCCGAGCAGGTGGTGCTGGAGAACCTGTCGGGGAAATACACCCTGCGCTCCCTGGCGGACTATTTCGATGCCCCGACACCGCCGATGCCGGATTACGATTTCAGCCGCCCGCAAAAGCGGGCGCTGGCACACTACCTGATGTCACTGGAGCAGGACCTGGGCAATGCCCTGCCGGAGACGTCTCCGGGCACCTGAGTGCCCCGGGCAGCGAGATTGACCGTGGGCGCGGCAGCGGCTAAGGTTGCCGCGGCGCAATATACCACCAGGCTGAGGCAACAGGCTTATGGCAGCAAAAGAGAAACCCGCGACTTTTGAGCAGGCTCTGGGAGAGCTGGAACAGCTTGTGGAGCGCCTGGAAGCGGGCGACCTGCCGCTGGAGGACGCCCTGGCAGATTTCGAGCGCGGGGTGAAGCTGACCCGCGAATGCCAGCAGAAGCTGGCCAGCGCCGAGCAGAAGGTCAAGGTGCTGATGGAGGAGAACGGGGAGGTTCGCGAGCAGCCCTTCGATGCCGGTGATGACACCGACGAGCGCGGGGACGGCAACTGAGTGACCACGCCAGCACAATCCGCTGCCGGGCTGCAGGCTTTCCTGCAGGAGTGCGCTGAGCGGGTCGAGGCCCACCTGGACACCGTCCTGGCCCGGCCCGAACCCGGCGCCGAGACCCTGCACGAGGCCATGCGTTACGCGGCCCTGGGCCCGGGCAAGCGCCTGCGCCCGGCGCTGGTCTACGCCAGTGCCGCCGCCATCGACAGCCGCGCCGTCCGGCCGGAACTGTGCGACACCGCCGCAGCGGCGCTGGAATGCATCCACGCCTATTCGCTGGTACATGACGACCTGCCGGCCATGGACGACGACGACCTGCGCCGCGGACGCCCCACCTGCCATATCCAGTTTGATGAAGCCACCGCCATCCTCGCCGGTGACGCCCTGCAAACCCGCGCCTTCGAGTCGCTGGCTGACTGCGATGCACCCGCAGAGCTGCGCCTGCAGCTATTGCAGGAGCTGGCCCGGGCGTCGGGCGCCCACGGCATGGTGGCAGGCCAGGCAATCGACCTGGCGGCGGTCAACCGGCAGCCCGGCCTGGCCCAGCTGGAACACATGCACCGGCTGAAGACCGGCGCGCTGATCCGCGCCAGTGCGCGAATCGGCGCCCTGATCGCCGGCGCCGACCAACAGCGCCTGGATGCGGTGACCACCTACGCCGATGCCATCGGCCTCGCCTTCCAGGTGCAGGATGACATCCTCGATGTCACCGCCGATACCGCCACCCTGGGCAAAACCCAGGGTGCCGATGCCGCGCGCAACAAACCCACCTATGTCTCCCTGCTGGGGCTGGAGGGCGCGCGCAGCAAACTGGCCGCGCTGCACCGCCAGGCCCTGGAGAACCTGGCCGGGCTGGGCGGCGACTGCCGCCTGCTTGAGCAACTGGCTGACTTTATCGTCCAGCGCAGTCACTGACGCTACCGGTGCCGGCCGGAAGCCCCTGGCGCCCCCGCCAACCGGGATGCAATCTGCCCCCCACAGGCATACAATCCCCTGTTTGAATTGGTTGCAATTGATACCAGGCCCGTCCCCGCCGCCCCGCGGCCGCGCCCGCCCTGGTGTAGTTACAGGACACTCGATGTTCGACGAAATCCCCCGTACACGCCCGCACACCCCGCTGCTGGATTCCATTGACGAGCCGGCGCAATTGCGCGCCCTCGATGAGCGCCAGCTGCCGGAGCTCGCCTCCCAGCTGCGCGAGTACCTGCTGTACAGCGTCGGCCAGAGTGGCGGGCACTTCGGTGCCGGCCTGGGTGTGGTAGAGCTGACCATTGCCCTCCACTACATCTACAACACGCCGGAGGACCGGCTGGTGTGGGATGTGGGCCACCAGACCTACCCCCACAAGATCCTTACCGGTCGCCGCGAGCAGATGCACACCATGCGCCAGCAGGGCGGCCTGTCCGGCTTCCCCAAGCGCAGCGAGAGCCCCTACGACACCTTCGGCGTGGGCCACTCCAGCACCTCGATCAGCGCGGCACTGGGCATGGCCCTGGGCTCCCCGGAGGAGCGCAAGGTAGTGGCCGTGATCGGCGACGGCGCCATGACCGCCGGCATGGCCTTCGAGGCCCTGAACCACGCCGCCCACACGGGTCGCGATATGCTGGTGGTGCTGAATGACAACCGCATGTCCATCTCGAAGAATGTCGGCGGCCTGGCCACCTACTTTGCCCGTATCCTCGCCAGCAAGACCTACCTCAGCATGCGCGAGGGCAGCCGTAAGATACTGTCCGTGATCCCCAAGGCCTGGCAGCTGGCCCGGCGTACCGAGGAACACGTGAAGGGCATGATCACCCCCGGCACCCTGTTCGAGGAGCTGGGCTTCAACTATGTGGGCCCGCTGGACGGCCACAACCTCCACGACCTGGTGCATACCCTGCGCAACCTGCGCAGCCAGCGCGGCCCCCAGCTGCTGCATATCGTCACCACCAAGGGCAAGGGCTTCGGGCCCGCCGAGGAAGACCCCGTGGGCTACCACGCGCTGAACAAGCTGGAGCCGGAACCCAAGGTACAGGTGGCCGTGCCCGGAGAGCGCAAGCTGCCCAAGTACCAGCAGGTATTCGGCCAGTGGCTGTGCGATATGGCCGAGCAGGACGAGAAGCTGGTCGCCATCACCCCGGCGATGTGTGAGGGCTCCGGGATGGTGGAGTTCGCCGAGCGCTTCCCGGACCGGTTCCACGACGTGGCCATCGCCGAACAGCACGCGGTGACCCTGGGCGCCGGCCTGGCCTGCGAGGGCCAGAAACCGGTAGTGGCCATTTACTCCACCTTCCTGCAGCGCGGCTACGACCAGCTGGTGCACGACGTGGCAATCCAGGACCTGGATGTCACCTTCGCCATCGACCGCGCCGGCCTGGTGGGCGAGGACGGCCCCACCCACGCCGGCAGCTTCGACCTCACCTTCATGCGCTGCCTGCCCAATATGGTGATCGCCGCGCCCAGCGACGAGAACGAGTGCCGCCAGCTGCTCTTCACCGCCTACCAGCACGAAGGGCCCGCGGCCGTGCGCTATCCGCGCGGCACCGGCACCGGCGTCCGTATCGAGGAGGCCATGCAGGCCCTGCCCATTGGCCGCGGGCGCCAGGTGCGCGATGGTCGCCGGGTGGCGATCCTGAACTTCGGTACCCTGCTGGCCCCGGCCCTGGAAGCGGCCGCACGCCTGGACGCGACCGTGGCCGATATGCGCTGGGTGAAGCCCCTCGACGAGGCCCTGATCGATGAACTGGCAGCGGGACACGAGCTGTTGGTGACCGTGGAGGAAAACACCATTGCCGGCGGCGCCGGCAGTGCCGTGGCCGAGTACCTGAACGCGCGCGGCACTATGGTGCCACTGGCGCAGCTGGGCCTGCCGGACCGGACCATCGAACACGGCAAGCACAAGGACCTGCTGGCCGCTGTGGGCCTGGACGCGGATGGTATGGAAGAACAGATCCGCCGCCGGCTGGCACAGCTCGATGAGAAAAACATAAAGGGCCAGGCGGCGGCGTTTTAGTGCGCCGTCCCTGCCGCCCCGCAGAATAATTATTCAAGACCGCCTATTCCCAACGAGGTATCCATGTCTCTTTTCCGCAAATCCCTGATTGCCGCCATCGGCCTGTGTGCCGCGGCCGGCGCCACAGCCATGGAAGAACGCGCTTTCGACGAGGCCTTTGCCGAGCTGCCCGGCGACGGCGCCGCAGCCCAGCTGAAGGGCCTGCAGGACCTGCGCTACCGCTGGATCATGGAGAGCTACCCGGCGAGTGCCACTTACCGGGGCTACCCCGGTGTCGACGACCGCTGGACCGATGCGTCCCTGGACGGTATCAAGCGCCGCCAGGAGCAGACCCGTCGCATGCTCGCTGCCAGCCGCCAGCTCGACGAGGAGGCGCTGCCGGAAGAACTGCAACTGGATTACCAGCTGCTGTACCAGGACCTGCTGACCGAGGTGAAGGGTTTCCAGTTCCGCGACCACCTGTTGCCGGTCACCCATATGAGCGGCATCCAGCGCAATGTGCCCGGGGTCCTGAACGCCATGGCCAGGGGCAATGCCGATGACTACGAGAACATCCTCACCCGCCTGGAAAAGCTGCCGGCACTAGTACAGCAGACGCGGGAGCTGATGGCCCGCGGCCTGGAACAGAACATCACCCCGCCGCAGATCACCCTGCGTGACCTGCCGGACCAGATCCGCGCCCTGATCCCGGAGAACCCGGACGAGAGCCCGCTGCTGAAGCCGTTCAACGAGATGCCGGCGAGCATCCCCGCCGCCCAGCAGCGGCGCCTGAAAAAGCGCGCCCACGCCCTCTACCGCGACGAGCTGGCACCGGCCTGGCGCGTGATGGCGGAATTTGTGGAGCGGGACTATATCCCCGGTGCGGTGACCGACACCGCCTTTACCAGCCGCCCCGACGGCCTGCGCTGGTACGCCCACAAGGTGCGTGAGAACACCACCACCGCACTGAGCCCGGCGGAGATCCACCGCATCGGCCTCAATGAGGTAAAGCGTATCCGCGGCGAGATGCAGAAGATCATCGCCGAGACCGGGTTCGAGGGCGATTTCGATGCCTTCACCGAATTCCTGCGTACCGACCCGCGCTTCTTCCACACCAGCCGCGAGGCGCTGATGCGGGACTACCGCGATATCGCCAAGCGCATCGACGGGGAACTGCCGAAGCTGTTCGGCAAACTGCCGCGCCTGCCCTATGGTGTGAAGCGAATCCCGGAGTACTCGGAGAAATCCCAGACCACCGCCTATTACATGCCCGGCTCCATCGAGGCTGGCCGTGCAGGGGTCTTCTTCGCCAACACCTACGCGCTGGACAGCCGCCCGAAATGGGAGATGGAAGCCCTGACCGTGCATGAGGCGATGCCCGGCCACCACCTGCAGATCGCCCTGGCGCAGGAACTGGAGGGTGTGCACCCACTGCGTCGGCTGGGCGGCTACACCGCCTTCGTCGAGGGCTGGGGCCTGTATTCCGAGAGCCTGGGCCACGACCTGGGCATGTACCAGGATCCCTACAGCCGCTTCGGCGCCCTGACCTATGACATGTGGCGCGCCGTGCGCCTGGTAGTGGACACCGGCATGCACCAGCTGGGCTGGAGCCGCGAGCAGGCGATCGAGTACTTCATGAATAACAGTGCCAAGCCCCGGCACGATGTCACCGTGGAGATCGACCGCTACCTGGTGTGGCCGGGCCAGGCCCTGGCCTACAAACTGGGCCAGCTGAAAATCAAGGAGCTGCGGGCCGCGGCGGAAGAGGAGCTGGGTAACAGTTTCGATATCCGCGCCTTCCACGACCACCTGCTGGGTGCCGGTGCCCTACCGCTGAATGTGCTGGAAAACCGCATGACCGCCTGGATCGAAAGCCAGGCCTCACAGCGCGCCAACAACGGGACAACCAAGAGCAGCGCCGGGCAGGCCGCCGCTTCCCTGTAACCCACCTCCCGGGGCGGGCATCCCGCCCGTCCCCTCCCCGGGCGAACTCAAGGTTCGCCCCTACGCCCAACGATTCACCTGTATCCGACTGCGAGGGCCGGGGCGCCCCGGAGGTCGCCGTAGCACCCGGGAACCCCACCGCGCGACCGTAGGAGCGGCCGCTGGCCGCGACGCAGGGCATCAGCATCTGAGGGCGCCGCAACCGGGCGAACACAAGGTTCGCCCCTACAATCCTGATTCACCGATAGGGGCGGATCTTGTATCCGCCCGCACCTGCGCCGGCCTGGCTCCGGAGCCTGCGCCGGCAGACTGTCAGTCCCCGCGCTGCTTGCGGTTGCGTGCATGCCCCTGCACCGCCCGGTACATTTGCCCCAGGGCTTTATCACCGGCGCGTTGCTCTGCCAGCGTGCGGTTGTTACGGGCAACTTCCCGTTCCAGCTTGCGCCAGTTGTGCAGTCTGCGCTCGTCCAGCTCGCCGCTGTCCAGCGCCGCGATTACCGCGCAGCCCGGTTCCGACTGGTGCCGGCAGTCGGCAAAGCGGCACTGCGACGCGAGTACCCCGATATCTCCAAACGCCTCCTCGAGTCCCCCCTCCACACCGGCGAGCCCCAGCTCCCGCATACCCGGGCTGTCCAGCAGCAGGGCGCCCCCCGGTAGCGGGTAGAGTTCCCGGTGGCGGGTGGTATGGCGCCCCTTGCTGTCGTCCTCGCGGATAGCGGCAATGGCGGCTTGTTGCTCGCCGCTCAGGGTATTTAGCAGGGTCGACTTGCCCACCCCGGAGGATCCCAGAAGAGCCACTGTTTCGCCCACTCCGCACCAGCCCCGTAATGGCTCCACGCTGTCCGGGTCAGTGGCATTGAGTGCCAGCGCCTGGATATCGGGCAGCTCCCGCAGCCGGTCCAGGTAATCCCCCGGGGCGTCACACTGGTCCGCTTTTGTCAGCACCACCACTGGCCGCGCGCCGGTGGCCCGTACCAGCGCCAGGTAACGCTCGATACGCGACAGGTTGAAGTCGTGATTGCAGGAGGACACCACCACCGCAGTGTCCACATTGGCTGCGATCAACTGGGTGCGCTGCCCCCCGGGCGCCATGCGCTGGAACAGGCTCTGCCGTTCCAGGCAGCGCTGCGCCCGGCGCGACTCCCGGTCCAGCAGCAGCCAGTCGCCCACGGTGACACGCTGCCCACTGGTATCACCGGACGCCGGCTCGTTGAAAAATGTGCCGCCCAGGGCCAGGACTTCCTCGCCCTGCTCCCCGGCCAGCAACAGCCGGTCCCGGTGTACGGCCATCACCCGAAGCGGATCACAGGCCTCCAGCTCCTCTAGAGCCAGTTGTTGCTGGAAGAAAGGCTTCCATCCCAGCAGTTGCAGCGGGGAAAGTGATGGTGCCGTGGCGCGCCCATTATCAGCACCGCCGTGACGGATCGGCGGACGGCGTGAAATCAGTGATTTGCTCATTGCAGTAAACCCGGTTTTTGCGCACAGGCGCGAGTCAGCCACACCAGAAAAGGTGGCGGGCGGATTTCCGGTAAGGGGAAACCCGGCGAATCGATGGAAACTTGTCGCCGGGTGGAAGCGCGGGTTCGCGGCGCGAGGCAGGTGCAGGCACCAGCCCGGATGCGCGGGGAACGGATTTGGCGCTACACGGCCCGGCGGAGGGTAACGACAATCATCTGGGATCCTCCGTGGCAAAGTGTGGACAGGAATAACCTGTGGGAAATTAGCACCGGGGGCCGGCGCCCGCAAGCCTGCAGCCGGGCGTAAAAAACTCTGAAGGGGAAGCGGAAACGAAAAAGCCGGCGAAACGCCGGCCTTTATACCCAGCTATAGCGAGTGCATCACCTTTCTCGACTCGCCACAACCAGATGGACTGAGTATAGACAAAGAGAAATTCATGCAATGCCTTACTCGCAAACAATATTCCCCTGACCCCGTTTCCGCCCTGTGACACTTTTATAAAAATTATGTGACAGCGATCACCTGAAAAGAGGGACGAGACGCCAAAAGGGCCCACTTATTACCTCCGCCCCCGGGGGTGGGAGGAGGCCGCCGTTTGGGTGGGGTTCAATGGGGACAGGGGGAAGTTCCTGACACTCCCCGCTCAATCCAGAACGACAAAGCCTCAATAACAATAAACCCGAGGAACCACACCTATGCGATCCACGAGAGTCCTCCCGATACCGGCGCGCCCCGCGCACCTGGCCCTGGCAATCACCGCCGGTGTGCTGGCCACCAGCCTGCCGGCATATGCCAGTGACACCCCGGCCCCCGCCGCCGTGAACATCCCCGGCACTGTCCAGGGCCCCATCGGCTGCCCCGGTGACTGGCAGCCGGAGTGTGCCGCCAGCATGCTGGGTTACGACAGCGCCGACAACAAGTGGCAGGGCAGCTTTCCATTGCCCGCCGGCTACTACGAATACAAGACGGCCCTGAACAGCAGCTGGGATGAAAACTATGGCCAGGGCGCCATCCGCAACGGCGGCAATATCCCGCTGCAGCTGGATAGCCCCCGTGACGTTAAGTTCTATTACGATCACGAGACCCACTGGATTACCGACAGCGTCAACAGCACCATCGCCACCGTGGCCGGCAATTTCCAGTCCGAGCTCGGTTGCCCCGGCGACTGGCAGCCGGACTGCCTGCGCAGCTGGATGCAGGATGTCGACGGCGATGGCATCTACACCTTCCTCTCCACCGAGATCCCCGCCGGCAATTACGAGTTCAAGGTGGCCCTGGACGAGAACTGGAGCGAGAGCTACGGCAATAACGGCGGCAATGTGCCCTTTACTGTGGACGCTGACGGCGACGAGATCTATTTCGCCTTCGATACCAGTACCCGCCAGGTCACCGTCAGCACCGACGGCATTCCCCGTGGCGACCTGGGCCTGGACAAGGCGCACTGGGTCGACAGCCAGACCTTCGCCTGGAATATCTCCATCGGGGAAGGTGACACCGTCATGCTGCATTACAGTGACAGCGCCGGGCTGGTACTGGGTGCCGATGGGGTCAGCGGAGACGGTGCCGTCGCACTCCAGCAGACCGGCGGGCTGCCCGCGGCAGCACAGGAGAAATTCCGCCACCTGTCCGGTTACACCGCCCTGACCCTGCCGGCAGATGCACCCGCGATCGAATCCCTGGTGCAGAAGCAGCTGGCGCTGGCGGTGTACGACAGTGAGGGCAAGCTGCGCGATGCCACTGGTATCCAGCTACCCGGCGCTCTCGATGACGCCTTCACTTACGACGGCAAGCTCGGCGCCGAGGTGCTCGATGACCGGGTTGTGTTCCGCCTCTGGGCCCCCTCCGCGCGCTCCCTCAACCTGCAGCTGTTCAGCACCTCCGGCCAGGACTCCGCGGACATGGTGGTCCCCATGCAGCGCGACCCGGAAACCGGCGTGTGGACCGCCGAGGTAAGCAGTGAGTGGGACCGCAAGTTCTATCTCTACGAGGTTGAGGTCTATTCCTACTTCAGCCGCGACATCGAGACCAACCTGGTAACGGATCCCTACTCCCTCAGCCTGTCGGTCAACAGCGGCAAGAGCCAGGTAATCAACCTGGACGATGCCGACCTGAAACCCCGCGGCTGGGACCGGCTGCGCAAGCCCGCCCTGGCACAGCCGGAGGATATCTCCGTCTATGAGCTGCACGTGCGGGATTTCAGTATCGAGGATGAATCCGTTGCCGAACAGCAGCGGGGCACTTTCAGCGCATTCGCACAGCGCAACAGTGATGGCATGCGTCACCTGCGCCGCCTGGCCAGGTCCGGCCTGACCCATGTGCACCTGCTGCCGGCGTTTGATTTTGCCACCGTCAACGAGGATCCCTCACAGCGGGCGGCGACACCGGACCTCAGCATGTACGCGCCCGATAGCCCGGAACAACAGGCGGCGGTCAATGCGATCCGCGATGCCGACGGCTTCAACTGGGGCTACGACCCGCTCCACTTTACGGTGCCCGAGGGCAGCTACAGCACTGCGCCCGATGGCGCCGCGCGGATTCGCGAGTTCCGCGAAATGGTGCAGGGGCTGGGCAAGAGTGGCCTGCGCCTGGTAATGGATGTGGTTTACAACCACACCAGTTCCTTTGGCCAGTACCAGAATTCGGTTCTGGACAAGATCGTCCCGGGCTATTACCACCGCCGCAACGGCGACGGCGGCGTGGAAATGAGCAGTTGCTGCGCCAACACGGCCAGTGAACACGCCATGATGGAAAAACTGATGATCGATTCCATGCTGGTGTGGGCCCGAGACTACAAGGTGGACGGTTTCCGCTTCGACCTGATGGGCCACCACAGCCTGGACAATATCCTCAACACCAGGGAGGCGCTGGGCGCACTGACCCCGCAGCGGGACGGTGTCGACGGCGGCAGCATCTACCTCTACGGTGAGGGCTGGAACTTCGGTGAGGTGGCCAACGATGCCCGCTTCAAGCAGGCGCGCCAGTCGAATATGGCCGGAACCGGTGTGGGCACCTTCAACGACCGGCTGCGCGACAGTGTGCGCGGCGGTAACCCCTTCGGCGGCTACGAGGAGCAGGGCTTTGGTACCGGCCTCTACACCGACTCCAATGGCCGCTTTAACAATGGCGAAGGGGGTGGTGACAACGAACGCGCCACCCTGTTGACGCTGGCGGACAAGGTGCGGGTTTCCCTGGCCGGCAACCTGGCGGATTTCCCGCTGATCGATTCCTACGGCAACGTGATTACCGGCGCGGAGCTGGTCTATAACGGCCAGCCCACCGGCTATACCCGCGACCCGCAGGAGTCAATCAACTATATCGCTGCCCACGACAACGAAACCCTGTTCGACGGCATCCAGATCAAGGCCAACAGCAGCGCCACTATTGACGAGCGCGTACGCATGCAGGCCTTCAGCAATTCACTGGTGCTGTTTGCCCAGGGAGTGCCGTTTATCCATGCCGGCCAGGAATTCCTGCGCTCCAAGTCCATGGACCGTGACAGCTACAACTCCGGTGACTGGTTCAACGCGCTGGATTTCAGTTTCAGCAGCGGTAACTGGGGTGTGGGCCTGCCGATCGCGGACAAGAATGAGGACAAGTGGCCGTTGATGGCGCCGCTGCTGGCCAACCCGGATATCGCACCGCAGCGCAAGCATCGCCTCGACACCATTGCACTGTTCCGTGAGCAGCTGGCGATTCGCAACAGCTCGCGGCTGTTCCGCCTGCCCGATGCCGACGCCGTGGTGGAGCATGTGCGGTTCCTGAATATGGGACCGGACCAGGTGCCGGGACTGATCGCCATGCAGCTGCTGGATGAGGAAGGCCGGTTCGATCGCCGCCACAAGGAGATACTGGTGCTATTCAACGGTGATGACGAAGCGGTGGCGTTTTCCAGCAAGGAACTGCAGGGCAAGCCATTCGTGCTGCACCCACACCAGCGGCACTCCGCAGACCAGCGCCTGCGCGGGGTGGATTTCGATCGCCGGTCCGGCAGTGTCTCGATTCCGGGACGGACCACCGCGGTACTGGTCAATTACCGCGGCTCGCACTGACCGACTGACAGGCAGCAACCCCACAGGGCCGGCATTGCGCCGGCCTTTTTCTTGCGCGCTTGAAGGGCTTTTTGCTGCCCGGGGGTGACGCTATGCTGTAATTTCAACAGGCTGCAGCTGTCGCCGGGTCATCCAGTGGCGCACAAGCCACCGTAAATGACAGGCAGTTTCCCAACCGATTCCCCGCTATAACAGCCCGGAGATATCACGGATGAGCTTACTCAGAAGACTGCTGACCGTCAGCATTTTTACTCTGCTATTTACTGCCAATGGCCACTCCGCCGATACGGGCCCAACACAGGCGGAAAAGGTCAGTGCCATCCAGGGAGTGCAGACAACCGGCATCACCGTTACCGACGCTGGCAGGATCTTCACCAATGCACCGAACTGGCGGGATGGCGTGCCCTTTGCCGTCGCAGAGGTCGACCGGGACACTGGCGAGTACCTGCCCTACCCCAATAGCGCCATGAACCGTTGCGTGGCAGACAGCACTGCCCGGGATGACTGCTTCCTGGCCGTGCAGTCCGTGGTGGCCCATGACAACAAACTCTATGTCCTCGATACACGCAACCCGAAATTCCAGGGTGTGGTAGATGCTCCACGCATTTTCGTTCTCGACCTGGACAGCAACAAACTGGAGCGCGTGCTTTTACTCAGCAATGCCGGCTATCACCCCGATTCCTACATCAATGACCTGCGCATTGATAGGGCGGCGGGCCGCATCTACATGACGGATTCCAACCACCCGGGGCTGGTGGTTTACGAGCTGGCCCAGGGAGAGAATGGGGACAAGGGGAAGAGCTATCGGGTGCTGGACGATCACAAGAGCACACGGGCGGAGCAGGACTACCTGACCATCGACGGTAAGCGCTGGAACAATACGGTGCACAGTGACGGTATTGCCCTCGACCTCAAAGACAAGGTGCTCTATTTCCACGCCCTGACCGGTTACACCCTGTATGCAATCGATACCCGTTACCTGGAAGACAGTGGGGACGCCGCCGCCCACGTCCGCAGGGTGGCGAGGACCAGCGCCCCCGATGGCATGATCCTGGACCAGCAGGGCAACCTGTATTTCGCCGACCTGGAAAACCATAAAATCCTCTACCGCGATCCAGCCGGGGAGACACATGTGCTGGTGGAAGGTGACAGGGTTCGCTGGGCCGACACCTTCAGCATTCACGACGGTATGCTGTATTACACCAACAGCCGCATCCACGAGGTCACCGGGCCCATCGACGATATGGAGTTCGGTATCTACCGGGTGCCGCTGCCGGGCCTCTGAGCGCTGAAGGCAGCACCGCTGCCGCGAATATAACGCCGGGAGGAAACCCGCCCTGCAGGCGAGTGCCGCGGAAAAGTGTTTGCAAGGACAGGGGTTACAGCGCGGGGGATGCGGGCGGACACAAGGTCCGCCCCTACGGCAGAAACATCAGGCAGTGGGAAGGCTCAGGACTCTTGGCCATCCCCCTCTTCCTCGTCGTTGAGCAGGTGGCCCAGCTTGCCCCGCTTGGTGGAGAGGTACTTGATATTATGCGGGTTGCGGCCGGTCTGGTGGGACAGGCGCTCCACTACTTTCACCCCCAGGTCTTCCAGCGCTTTCACCTTGCGCGGGTTGTTGGTCATGAGGCGGATGGAGCCGATATGCAGGTGGTCCAGCATTGCCTTCAGGATCGAGTAATCGCGCATATCCGCACCGAAGCCCAGCTGCTCATTGGCCTCCACCGTATCGGCGCCGCAATCCTGCAGCTTGTAGGCGCGGATCTTGTTCAGCAGGCCGATGCCGCGCCCTTCCTGGCGCAGGTAAAACACTGCCCCACGCCCCTCCATCGCAATGCGGTGCAGCGCATGCTGCAGCTGCGCACCGCAGTCACAGCGCAGCGAGAACAGGGCGTCACCGGTAAGGCACTCGGAGTGAATCCGGGCCAGCACCGGCTCATCGGTATCCAGGTCACCCATGGTGAGCACCAGGTGCTCCTTGCCGGTGTCGGTCTCCTCGAACCCGTGCATCTCAAACATGCCCCAGGGGGTGGGTAGCTTGGAGGATTCCACAAAGCGAATGGTCAAGTTCTTACCTCATCATCAATTGCGCGCGCGCAGGATCAGCATGCCGCGCTGCTGTTCCATATCCAGCCGGCTCAGGAAACTGTTGCCCAGCAGGGTGATATGGGGAAAGTTGTTGGCGTGCACTGTCGCCTCGATATTGTGCAGCTTGATACTACCCACCGTGACGCTGGCAAGTGTTACCCGGTAGGCACGGGTGACCCCATTGGCCGTGGCCACACGTACCGGCTCGGCGCGCTCCAGGTCCAGGCCCAGCCGTTGTGCGGTAGGGAAGTTGAACGCGATGCTGGTCGCGCCGGTATCCACCAGCACCGGCACCCTGAGCCCATTGACCCAGGCATCGGTGCTGAAATGGCCGCGGCTGTCCGCCACCAGGCGCACTTCCTTCCGCTCGCTCTTCGCATAACGCGCCGCCACTGGGGCATCCAGGGTCAGTTTCTGCTCGCGGTCACCGACCTTCACCCGCGCGAATTCGCTATTCGCTTCCAGCAGGCGTACCCCCTCGGGAGAGGTCTCGCCGCTCTTGAGCAGTCGCTGCCTGCCGTCCACCTCGAGCATGGCGCTGGTGCCGAACAGCGCTTTCAGCTGTACCTGCTGCGCCCACAGGGGTGACGAGCAGAGCAGGAGGCAACAGGCAAGCAGGCGACGAAGTTTCACGGTGGCAATCCCCTTTCACCGGTCCGCAAACCGGTCTATCCCATCCAGGCCGCGGTCAGCTGCAACACCAGCGCCGCGTATCCGGCCGCCAGTATATCGTCGAGCATAATCCCCACACCACCGTGCACCCGGCGGTCCACCCAGCCGATGGGCTGCGGCTTGGCGATATCGAACAGGCGGAACAGCACGAACCCGTACAGGGCCCAGCCCCATCCCGCCGGCGCCAGGAACATGGTCAGCCAGTAGCCCACCATCTCGTCCCAGACGATGCCGCCGTGGTCGTGCACCCCCAGGGCCCGCGAGGCGGTACCGCAGAGGTAGCAGCCCACCGCCGCACTGATTACCACCACCGCCAGGTACTGGACCGGCGGCAGGTGCTGCAGCAGCCACCAGAATGGCAGCGCCATCAGGGTTCCGAAGGTACCCGGGGCTTTAGGCGCCAGGCCGGACCCGAAGCCAAATGCCAGCAGCATGGTGGGACTGCGCAGTAGCTGGGCGGCGGTGGGCTGGGGGATGGAGGTATCTGTCATAGTTCAAAAGTGCCGGTATCCGGGCTGTTTTGCCAGCCACTCCTCGCCATCGAGCAGGCAGCGAACTCGCGCCCGTTCCTGTGTGCCCCGGGGCCGCGCCACCAGGGTGCCGATCCGTACTGGCCTGGCACCGTGTGCGGCGCAGCGCTCTGCCACCTCGCCCGCCCTCGACGGCGGGGCAGTAAAACAGAGCTGGTAATCGTCGCCGCCGGTGGCGGCCAGCTCCAGTGCCCCCTCACCCGCCAACTCGGCGGCCAGGGGGTCCACCGGCAGTCGCGCCATATCGAGTTCCGCATCCAGGTCACTGGCGGCGCAGATATGGCCCAGGTCCCCCAGCAGGCCATCGGAAATATCCAGGGCGCTGGTGGCCAGCCCCGCGACAGCCGCTGCGGTCTGCAGCTGCGGCTCCGGCGAGTAGTAGGCGCGCTGGGCGCGCTGGTAAAGCTCCGGGGCCACCTCGCGTTCGCCGAGAATCACCGGCAGCGCTGCCGCAGCCGCACCCAGTGGCCCACTGACAAACACCGCGTCTCCCGCCCGGGCCCCGTCGCGGCGCAGCGGCGCCGAGGTGCTGCCGGTTACCTGCACGGTAATCGTCAACGGGCCCTTGGTGGTATCGCCGCCCACCAGGGAAATCCCGTAGGCTTGCGCTGTCTGTAACAGCCCATCGGCAAAGCCGCGGAGCCAGTCCGGATCGCTCTCCGGCAGGGTCAGCGCCAGGGTAAACCAGAGCGGGCGGGCGTTCATTCCCGCCAGGTCGCTCAGGTTTACCCGCAACGCACGCCCGGCCAGCAGGGCCGGGTCAGCACCGTCGGGAAAATGGCGCCCGGCCACCAGCGTGTCGACACTGGTGGCCAGCTGCTCCCCGGCGGGCGGTTGCAGCAATGCGCAGTCATCGCCAATGCCCAGCACCACCCCCTCGCCGCGCGGTGCGCCGGCGAAATACTCGCGGATAATCTCGAACTCGCCGGGGGGCGTGCGCATGGCCAGGATGCTCAGCCCTGCTTGTCGGCGTTCACTTCCGCCGCGCGCACGTCTGCGGCGGTCTTGTCGAGAATGCCGTTGATATATTTGAAAGCATCGGTGGGGCCGAACTTCTTCGCCAGCGCCACCGACTCATTGATCACCACCTTGTAGGGCACGTCGATACGGTTCTGCAATTCATAGGTGGCCATACGCAGCAAGGCACGGGACACCGGGTCCAGCGCCTCGATACCGCGGTCCAGGTGCGGGCCGAACGCTCCCTCGACTTCGTCGAGGTTCTTGGCCACACCGTGGAAAAGGTCGCGGAAATACGCCACGTCCGTCTTGCTCATATCGTTGTCGGCGTGAAACTCGGCCTCGATGGCATTCAGGCTGGCGCCGGCCATCTGCCACTGGTACAGCGCCTGCATGGCGTAGTGGCGCGCCTTGCGGCGCGCGGATGCGGTAACGGTCATTATCAATTCCGATTCAAAAACTGTAGGAGCGGCCTCAGGCCGCGATTGCTGTTCCATGCCAGCGTCTACCGGTCGCGGCCACGGGCCGCTCCTACGAGATTATCCACTAACCGGTGTAACCCGGCTTCAGACTTTACCCAGTAGAGACACCATCTCGAGCGCGGTTTCCGCCGCCTCGCAGCCCTTGTTGCCGGCCTTGGTGCCGGAGCGCTCGATGGCCTGCTCGATGGAGTCCACGGTCAGCACGCCGAAGGTCACCGGCACGCCACTGTCGAGGGAAACCTGTGCCAGGCCCTTGGTGCACTCGCCCGCCACATACTCAAAGTGCGGGGTGCCGCCACGGATAACCGCGCCCAGCGCGATGATGGCGTCATAGCGACCGCTGGCCGCCAGCTTCTTGGCCGCCAGCGGGAACTCGAAGGCACCCGGCGCGTAGTAAATGGTGATGTCCTCTTCCTTGATGCCCTTGCGGCGCAGGGTATCCAGGGCGCCTTCTTTCAGGCTTTCCACCACAAAGCTGTTCCAGCGGCTCACCAGCAGGGCATATTTGCCATGGCAGCCGACGAAATCCCCTTCGATAACCTTGATCTTGCTCATCGTTGTTTCCAGATACGTTCTTGTGTCTTACAGGCGCCTGCCGCGCAGGCGAAAATTCGCCCCCCAGGGGGGGCGCTCAAATCAATCGTCCGCGTTCAGGTACTCTTCCACTTCCAGGTCGAAACCGGAAATGGCGCTGAAACGGAAAGGTGCGCTCATCAGGCGCATTTTGCGCACCTTGAGGTCCCGCAGGATCTGCGAGCCGGTGCCCACCTGCTTGTAGACCAGGTCCTGGCTGGGACGCTGCTGCTTGCCGCTGATCAGCCAGTCGATGCTCTCCTCGATCTCCTCGGTGGTCTCATTGTGGCAGATCAGTACCACCACACCCTTGCCCTCCTTTTCCACCCGCTGCATGGCGCGGCGGAAGGTCCAGGGGGTGTATTTTTCGTCGCCGCGGCGGATGGTAAGCACGTCGCGCAGGGTGTTGCCCACATGGACCCGCACCAGCGTCGGCTCCTCCGGGCTGGGCTCGCCCTTGATAAAGGCGAAGTGGCGCTCGCGGCGCGCCTTGTCCAGGTAAGTGCGCAGCCTGAAATTGCCGTACTCGGTCTCCACCTGGCGCTCGTTGGTGCACTCCACGGTGGTCTCGTTCAGCGCGCGGTAGTTGATCAGGTCGGCGATGGTGCCGATTTTCAGGTTGTGGGCCTTGGCAAAGGTCTCCAGGTCCGGGCGCCGCGCCATGGTGCCGTCTTCATTCATGATCTCGACGATCACCGCCGCCGACTCGAACCCGGCCAGGCGCGCCAGGTCACAGCTGGCCTCAGTGTGGCCGGCGCGGCTCAGCACGCCGCCGGGCTGGGCCATGATCGGGAAGATATGCCCCGGCTGGACGATATCCCGCGGCTTCGCATTGCGCGCCACCGCGGCGCGCACGGTGCGGGCGCGGTCGGCGGCGGAGATGCCAGTAGTTACACCGTCGGCAGCCTCGATGGAAACCGTGAAATTGGTGCTGAACTGGGCACCGTTGTCCTGTGACATCAGCGGCAGGTCCAGCTGCTCGCAGCGCTCCCGGGACATGGGCAGGCAGATCAGGCCGCGGGCATGGGTGGCCATGAAGTTGATATCCTCGGCGCGCACCTGCTCGGCCGCCATCACCAGGTCGCCCTCGTTTTCCCGATCCTCGTCGTCCATCAGGATCACCATTTTGCCCTGGCGGATATCGTCGATCAGTTCTTCAACGGTGTTCAGTTCCATAAATCTCTCTTCGTGTTCGCCTGCAAGCAGGTATCAATTTCCCACTGGGATCGCGGTATTCAGCCCCGGTAAAAACCGTGTTTCGCCAGGAACTCTACGGTCAGCCCATCGCTGTCCGGCTCTGCGGCCTTGTCCCCCAGCAGCAATCGCTCAAGGTAGCGGGCGATCAGGTCCACCTCCAGGTTGACCCGGGTGCCCGCCTGGTAGTCGCCCATCACTGTCTCCTGCAGAGTGTGGGGGACGATGGTCAGCTCGAATTCCGCGCCATCCACCGCATTCACGGTGAGGCTGGTGCCGTCCACCGTGATCGACCCCTTGTGGGCGATATATTTTGCCAGCTGCGCCGGCGCGCGCAGGCGGAAGCGCTCGGCTCGGGCCTCCTGTTTGCGCCAGACCACCTCACCGATACCGTCCACGTGACCGCTGACAATATGGCCACCCAGCCGGGTCTGCGGCGTCAGGGCTTTCTCCAGGTTGACCCGGTCACCCTTTTTCCAGTTACTGACACTGGTGACATCCATGGTCTCGGCGGAAACATCCGCCCAGTAGCCATCGCCCGGCAGGTCCACCACTGTCAGGCAAACGCCGTTGGTGGCGATACTGTCCCCCAGCTGCACGTCGCCCAGGTCAAGCTTGCCGCTCTTTACCCGCACCCGCAGGTCGCCGCCCACGGGTTTCAATTCGGTGATCTCGCCTACGGCTTCCACAATACCGGTAAACATCGGGGAAAATCTCCAGTCGGGCGCCGCTAGCGCTCGATGTCAGTGGTGGCGGTAATGCGCCAGTCGTGTCCCACCGCGCGCATGTCGGTGATGGTTATCGGCAACACCGAGCCCATCCGCTCGATGGGCAGCTCGAACAGCGGCCGGGCGGTGCTGCCCAGTAGTTTGGGTGCCATATAGACGATCATCTCGTCCACGTGGCCGCGGTAGAGGAACTCGCCGGAGAGGGTCGCACCGCTCTCCACCAGCACCTCGTTGCACTCCCGGCGCGCCAGCTCCTGCAGCAGGGCCAGCAGGTCCACGCGGCCATCGCCGCCCGCCGGCAGGACGACCACCTCGGCCCCGGCCTTTTCCAGCCGCTCACGGCGCTCCGGCTCGGCCTGTGCGGTCGTGCACACCAGTGTGGGGGCGTCGCCCTGCAATATAAAGGCCCGCGCCGGGGTGCGCAGGTGACTGTCGACGATTACCCGCAGCGGCTGCACTTCCGCCGCCTGCTCGGCGGCGAGCATCTCCAGCGCCATTTCATCGGCGCGGACATTCATATTGGGGTTGTCGAACCGCACGGTGTCCACGCCGGTAACGATCGCACAGCTGCGCGCCCGCAGGCGCTGCACATCGGCGCGTGCCGCGGGGCCGGTAACCCACTTCGACTCGCCACTGGCCATACCCGTACGGCCGTCGAGGCTCATCGCCGACTTGCTGCGCACCAGCGGCAGCCCCAGGGTCATGCGCTTGATAAAGCCCGGGTTCAGGGCGCGACAGGCGACTTCCAGCAGCGGGCCCTCGATCTCGATGCCGGCATCCCGCAATATCTGCAGCCCCTGGCCACTGACCGCGGGATTCGGGTCTTCCATACCGTAGACGACCCGGGCCACGCCCGCCTCCACCAGCGCCTGGGCGCAGGGACCGGTCTTGCCGGTATGGCTGCAGGGCTCCAGGGTGACGTAGGCGGTGGCACCGCGGGCGCGGTCGCCGGCGTCCCGCAGCGCCTCGATCTCGGCGTGGGGCAGGCCCGCGCGGCGGTGCCAGCCCTCTCCCACAATGGCGCCGTTGTCATCGACTATCACACAGCCGACACGGGGGTTGGGCATGGTGGTGTAGAGACCGCGCTCCGCCAGCTGCACGGCGCGGTTCATCAGGGCCTGGGGGCTATGGGTCATTGCGGCTCCGTCGGCTTTGTCAGCCGCTCGATTTCCTGGCTGAAGTCACTGACATCCTCGAAGCGGCGGTATACAGAGGCAAAGCGTACATAGGCCACCTGGTCCAGCTCCCGCAGCTGCTCCATCACCAGCTCGCCGACGCGCATGGCCGGCAACTCGCGCTCACCGGTGGCCTGCAGGGCGTGCTTGATCTGGGCCACCGCGGACTCGACCCGCTCGGTGCTGACCGGCCGCTTCTCCACCGCACGCTGGATGCCGGCGCGCAGCTTGTCTTCGTTGAAGGGTTCGCGCTGCCCGTTCTGCTTGATGACACGGGGCAGGAGCAATTCGGCGGTCTCAAAGGTGGTAAAGCGCTCGTGGCAATCGAGGCACTCGCGGCGCCGGCGCACCTGGTCGCCCTCCGCCACCAGGCGCGAGTCGACGACCTTGGTTTCTTCCGCGCTGCAGAAAGGACAGTGCATGGGGTATTCGGCCCTGTAGAAAAACGGGCGGCAGTTTAACACAGGCGGCGCAGCGGGGCGCCACCTGCCGGATCCGGGGGGTTGGGCTCCAGTCGGTTCCCTAGAGGTCCTCCCGCTCGATGATCCGCTGCCAGAGCTTATGGCGCAGGGTCAGCACCCGGCTCTCGGTGGGCAGCGCCATCCAGGCATTGGTCAACTGGGAGCTGTCCGGGTACACGATGGGATTGGCCAGCAACTCCGGGTCCATCAGGTCGCGGGAAGCGGTATTGGCGTTGGCATACTGCAGCTCATTGGAGATCTCGGCGATCACCTCCGGGCGCAGCAGGTAATTCATGAACTGGTAGGCCGCATCCTGATTGGCGGCGCTGGCGGGCATGGCGATGGTATCGATCCACAGCGGGAACCCTTCCCGGGGGGTGACGTAGCGGATCTCAAACTCCTTGCCCGCTTCCCGGGCATCCACCTGCGCCTGCAGGATATCGCCGCTCCAGCCGTGTACCAGGCAATGCCTGCCACTGGCCAGGTTCTCGACATATTCGCCGGAATCGAAGTCGGTCACGTGCAGGCGTACTTTCGACAGCAGGTTGGCCACCATCAGCTGGTGCGCGGTGCTCATGCTATTGGGGTCCTTGCCGATGTACTTGAGCCCCACATCGAAAATCTCTTCCGGCGAGCGCATCAGCGTCACGCCGCAGTGATCCAGCCGCTGCAGGCGCACGGGGTCAAACAGCAGGTCCCAGCTGTCGGTGGGCAGGCGCCCGTCAAAGGCCTCCCTGACCGCTTCCACGTTGTAGCCGATGCCCACGGTGCCCCAGAGAAACGGCAGGGCGTAGCGATTGTCCGGGTCGAAGTCCCGCAGGCGCCGCATAAATTCCGGGTCCTGGCTCTCCAGCCCGGACAGGCGACTCTTGTCGAGCGGGCTGAGCAGTCCGGCCTGGATGTAGGCCGCGAGGTTCTCGGTACTGGGAACAATCAGGTCGAACTTCCGCCCGCCATTGATCCAGGCGTCCTCCAGCTCCTCGATATCGTCGTACTCGAAATAGTGCACCCGGATACCGGTCTCGGCCTCGAAACGGGTAATGGTGTTCTCACCGATGTAGTCGGACCAGTTGGCCAGGTGCAGCTCCTGCTGCGCGGCCGCGCCCTGTACCAGGCCAGTGGCCAGCAACAGGACGCCGAAAACTTGTCGGATGGTGCGCATACTCTCCCCCAATATCGCAGCAACGCTGCGGGATTGACCGGCCCCCGCCCAACGGCAGTCCGGCCACCGGCGGAGACATGTGCCCGATACCGCGTGGGCCCCAGAAAAAACTTCCGCCAATCCGGGCGGAGTACGACGGACACACAAATCAAACGGTGCGCCGGGAAGAACCGAATTAGAGTTCGGCTTTTAGGATTGGGCCCATTAAAACAGAATTGCCGGGGGACTGCATCTTCCAGAACAAAAGTCTGCAATCAGGCGGAAAAAGCATAAAAAAAGCGGCCCAAAGGCCGCTTTTAGCAAGAACTGCACCGGCGGGCGCTATCGACGCCCGCGCCTCTTGGCTGCTCAGCCCTTGTACACCGGGAAGCTGGCGCAGATATCCAGTACCTTCTGCTTCACTTCGCCGATGGTGGCTTCCGCATCGCCCTGCTCCAGTGCGTCCAGCACATCACAGATCCAGTGGGTCAGCTGCTTTGTTTCCTCCACACCAAAACCGCGGGTGGTGATGGCCGGGGTACCGACGCGCAGGCCGGAGGTGATGAACGGTGAGCGCGGGTCGTTGGGCACCGCATTCTTGTTCACGGTGATATTGGCACGGCCCAGCGCCTCGTCCGCATCCTTACCGGTGTAATCCTTGCCGATCAGGTCCACCAGCATCAGGTGATCATCGGTACCACCGGATACGATGTTGATGCCGCGGTCGAGGAAGGTATCGGCCATGGCGCGGGCGTTCTCGACCACCTTTTTCTGGTACTGCTTGTACTCCGGGGTCATGGCCTCCTTGAAGGAGACTGCCTTGGCGGCGATCACGTGCATCAGCGGGCCGCCCTGGCCGCCCGGGAATACCGCGGAGTTCAGTTTCTTCTCGATCTCCTCGTTGGCCTTGGCCAGGATGATGCCGCCGCGCGGGCCGCGCAGGGTCTTGTGGGTGGTGGAGGTCACCACGTCGGCGTGGGGGATCGGTGACGGGTACTCACCCGCGGCCACCAGGCCGGCCACGTGGGCCATGTCCACCAGCAGGTAGGCACCCACCTTGTCGGCGATCTCGCGGAAACGCGCCCAGTCCATGACACGGCTGTAAGCGGAGAAACCGCCAACGATCATCTTCGGCTTGTGTTCCAGTGCCAGGCGCTCGACTTCCTCGTAGTCCACCTCGCCGGTTTCCGGGTTCAGGCCGTACTGCACCGCGTTGTAGATCTTGCCGGAGAAGTTCACCCGCGCGCCATGGGTCAGGTGACCGCCGTGGGCCAGGCTCATGCCCAGCACGGTGTCGCCCGGCGCGCACAGCGCCTGGTAAACCGCGGCGTTGGCCTGGGAACCGGAGTGCGGCTGCACGTTGGCGTAATCGGCACCAAACAGCTTCTTGGCGCGCTCGATCGCCAGCACTTCCACCTTGTCCACATACTCACAGCCGCCGTAGTAACGCTTGCCCGGGTAACCCTCGGCGTACTTGTTGGTCATGGTGCTGCCCTGCGCCTCCATCACCATCGGGCTGGTGTAGTTCTCGGAGGCGATCAGCTCGATATGCTCTTCCTGGCGGCGGTCCTCTTCCTGGATGGCTTCCCAGACTTCCGGGTCGTAAGAGGAGAGTGTGACTGATGGATCAAACATGGTTTTCCCTCAATAAATCGGGCTGTGGACGCTGCACCGATGGGCACAGGAGCCATTAGCACAACTGTAGAAAGGCGCGCATTGTACACCAAGGAAAAGTGGTCTGCGCCCCAATTTATGCGGCTTCGGGGAGGATAAACGGTGTTTTTGACCGGGGGGTCCGGCAGCTGGCATGCAGCGAGGGCTGGCAGGGATGGGCGCGGCCGTGGCCGGCCGCGCCGCGAAGGGGATCAGAAGGTCAGGATCATGGTGCCGGACCAGAAGTTCACGTCCTCTTCGATCATGGTGTACTCGAACTCGACATTGGTGTTCGGGCTCAGGTTCAGGCCGATACCACCACCGACGGAGATACCGGTGTCATCGCTGCTGTAGCCACCAACGCTCACGTCTTCGTAGATCAGGCCCAGGCGGCCCTTGAAGTAGACGTCGCCGAAGGAGCGGTAAGTGGCGTAACCACCCAGGGTCTGGATATCCACATCGATGTCGCGACCATCAAAGGCATCCGCCTCGCCGCTGATCAGGGAATCGGTGAACTCACCCTCGAAGCCCCAGCCGGAGGAGAAGGTGTAACCGCCGCGCAGGCCGAAGTTGATCGGGTCGTCAACGGTGTTCGCGTCAACGGTCATCAGGCCGGCAGTAGCGCCCCAGTAGCCGCCCTCGGCGTTCGCTGCAGAAGAACAAACCAGTGCCAGGGCCGCCAGGCCCGTCGCCAATTTACGCATAGGAAAAATCCCCAAATTGTTGTCTTGGTTAAATTTGCGCGGATTCTATCCGCCTTTCTCCGTTCCGGCCAGCTCCCTGTTCACAGTAAAAAAGTGAACAGGTCCCAGGACGGCAATAGACCCGGCTGTCGCAGTAATCGTTCCGCAGCTGCGGAAAAAAGTCACAATTCGCCTGATACCGACTCTGTCGGCACCATAAGCCACATACAGCGACATACTCACTGCTACATTAACTTGGCTCTGAGACTGTACCCGCCCCACGGGCGCAATCGCTGGACATGGCGCCGAAGCCTTCCACCACAGCATTATGAATAACGGTAATTAACAGAACCTGAACAGATCCTGACAATGACAATGCGCGACCCAATGCGTTAACGCCCCACTATCAAGCGACGGAGATAGCGATGGACAGCATCTTTGCACAACTGTGCCAGGACCACCGGAATATCCAGCAGGTGCTCGATGCCCTCGAACAGCTGCTGGCGGAAATGACGCGAGAGGACCGCGATCCGTCAACCCTCGACCTGATTATCGACGCACTGGATTACATCGCCATTTACCCGGAAAAGTGGCATCACCCGGTGGAGGATGTCACCTGCGAGATCCTGCTCGCCAAGCCGGGAGTGGAGCCGGAACCGATACTGCGCGCCCGGGAAGAACATCGCCGCCTGGCCCGGGAAACCCGCAAGATGAAAGAGTTGTTTTATGCCGTCGCCAACGATTGCGCGGTGGAACGGGACCACCTCTACGGCGCGGCGCGCCAGTACCTGGCCGCCCAGCGCTCCCATATCCTGATGGAAAACCATTGTGTATTCCCGCTGATGGAGCGTTACCTGGAACCGGAAGACTGGGAGCTGGTCCGCGCGCAACTCGGCGACCGCGAGGACCCGGTATTCGGGCCGGCAATGCGCGACCAGTACGATGCGGTACAGCGGTACGTCAGTAACAGCCAGCCGGCAACAGTGGCCTGAGCGGGCAGGAGTCCCCGGCGATATGCGGGGCAGGATTATTCAGGTGATCGCCGACCGGCGACCGATTTCACTTTCATCGTAGCCGCAGTGAGTGCCGGCCAGTTCGCTGAGCGCGATCAGGTCGAGCACTTCCACTTCGCGCCCGCTCACCCGGATCAGCCCGTCTTTCTGCAGGGCCCTGAACAGGCGGCTGACGGTTTCCGGTGTCAGCCCCAGGTAATTGGCGATATCCATACGGGGCATCGACAGCACAAAGCGGCTGGCGGAATAACCCCGGCGCGCATAGCGGCTGGAAATATTGACCAGCAGTGCCGCCAGGCGGGCATTGGCGGAACGCTTACCCAGTAACAGCAGGATCTCGTTTTCCTGCCGCAGCTCCTCGGAAAAAATACTGTAAATCTGCTGCTGCAATGCCGGCACCTGCTGCGCGAGGGACTCCAGCTGGCCAAACGGCAGCACACAGACACTGCTGTCTTCCAGCGCCTCGGCGTAACTGGGATGGGCACGGCTGCTGTAGGCATCCAGCCCCAGCAATTCACCCGGCAGGGCAAAGTGGGTCACCTGGGTGTCACCATCAGAGGCGATTACCGCGGTCTTGAAACTGCCGGAGCGGATTGCATAGAGGTTGTGGAACGGATCGCCGCTGCGGTAGAGGTTCTCCCCTGCCTTGACCAGCCGCTTGTTGCGTGTCACCTGCTCGAGGCGGTCGATATCCGCCTCCGGCAGGCCGGCGGGCAGGCACAGGCGACGAACCGAGCAATCGCTGCATTGCACTGCGTGGCGGCTGTCTGTCATGGGATGCTCCGGGCTGGTTGCGATAGCGGCATTGTACTCCCTCGGAAACCTGTCGTCGCGGTCACTGGCCAGCTAGCCAGCTGGTCGCAAACACTTTTTCAGAGCACACGCGAGTAGCGCGACTCGCCAGCCGTCGCATGCAGGTAAGCATCGAAAGCCGCGGCAATATTGCGGGTGAACCAGCGGCCGCGCCCGGTGATTTCCAGCGACCGGTCATCCTCGCGCAGCAGGCCATCGGCAATCAATGGCTGCAACCGCTCCAGTTCCGCGGCAAAGGCCTCCCCGAACGGCGCGCCGGCGCGCCGGGCAACATCCTCCTTGTCCACGCGCATACGGCACATCAGCTCCATGATCACATACTGGCGCAACCGGTCATCTGTCGACATGGCCCAGCCGCGGAAGCCGGCAAAGCCACGCTCGCGGATCGACTCGACATATTCCTTCAGCCGATGCTGGTTCTGCCAGTAGCCGCCGGCGCTGTAACTGATCGCCGAGGCCCCCAGACCGATCAGGGCATCTGCCGGCATTAACGTATAGCCCTGGAAGTTACGCTGCAGCGTGCCCTCTCTGGCCGCGCGGGCCAGCTCATCGCCGGGCAGGGCAAAGTGGTCCATGCCCAGGAATTCGTAACCCGCCGCGCCCAGCTGTTCCACCGCGGCCAGTTGCATGGCGATCTTCTCCGCCGGCGCCGGCATGGCATCGCTGTCGATCAGGCGCTGGGCCTTGAACCGCTGCGGCAGGTGGGCGTAGTGATAGAGCGCGATCCGGTCCGGCGCCAGCTGTGCCACGCGGCCGATGGTCTGCTCCAGGGTGGCCACCGTCTGGTGCGGTAACCCATAGACCAGGTCATAGGAGATCGAGCGGAAGCCCCGCTCCCGTGCTGCACGGGTAATCTGCTCCACTGCCTCCGCATCACAGATACGGTTAATGGCCCGCTGAACAACCGGGTTGAAGTCCTGGATACCCAGGCTCAGGCGGTTGAAGCCCAGCTCCCGCAGGGTATCCAGGGTCTCCAGCCGGAAGGTACGGGGATCCGCCTCCACACTGTACTCGCTGGCGTCGTCGCGGCGGAGGTCAAAGATCTCCCCCAGGCCCTCCACCAGCCGACACAGGTCCGAGTCGGTCAGGAATGTGGGCGTGCCACCGCCCAGGTGCAACTGCACCACCGGCACCCGCGCCACCCGCTCCCGGTACCAGCGCGCTTCCTCCAGCACCCGGTCCAGGTAACTGGAGGCCAGGCCGTACTGGTTGGTAATCACCTTGTTGCAGGCACAGAAGTAACATAGCGAGTGACAGAACGGGATATGCACATAGAGCGACAGGCTGTCGATATCCCGCAGTGACGCCCACGGCTCCATGCCCTCCCCCAGCGGCACGAAGCGGTCGGCCGTGGGATAGGAAGTGTAGCGCGGGCAGGGGCCGCTATAGCGGGACAGTAGTTCCGCCGAAAGGGCCGAATCGGGTTGTTGGTACGACGCGATCATAATGCTTCACCCAGTAAAGGCGCCGGCCGCAGCCGGCTCACGTTCAGTCCGAGTAGCCAGGGGCCTGCAGGCCTCAGAATCGGTAACCCAGCCCGGCGACGGTGACCAGTGGGTCGAACTCCACATCTGCCTCGATGTTGCCGAGGCCGGGCACCCGGACGCTGGCCTCGGTATCGATATCCATCCACCAGACACTCAGGTTCAACAGCCAGCGGCGATCCTGGCCGAAGGCAAAATCCACGCCGGCTTCCGCGGCGACACCCACGGAATTCTTCAGCGACAAGTCGGCACTGCCGGTTGCGCCCAGGTCTGCGAACAGGCGATCGGCCGCCCCGTCCACCTGCTCGTCGAAGAACGCCGTGTAGTTCACCCCGAGCCCCAGGTAGGGCTGCACCACCTCTCCCGCCACCCGGGGATACCACTGCAGCAGCAGTGTGGGCGGCAGGTGGCGGGTCTCGCCGAGGGCGAAGGTCTCTCCCAGCCCCTCGACAGCAAGGTCGTGACTGAACGGTGAGGACGCCACCAGTTCCAGGCCCCATGTATCGGTGAGCATATAAGTGGCAGTCAGGCCCAGTGCCGTGCCGTCCTCGACGTCTGCAGCAGTGCCGGCGAGCTCCGTGCCGGACAGGGACAGCGCACTCGAGCTGACATCCGGGCTGACCGTGGCCGCACCACTGCGGACGATGACCTCACCGGGCTGGTAGGCCACGGCTTGCAGGGAAACGAGAAGGCCGGCAACAGCGGCAAATACTTTCATTCGGGTTCTCCATACCTTTGTCTTAAAGCCCACCCGCACGAGAACATCCTGTTATTGGTTTTGTTACTGCCAGCATGCGAGCGGGACGAGCGCAGGTTAACCAAATGGAAAGAGGGGCAATTGATGTAAATCAATCGGGCGGGTTTATGACTGGCGGGCAATCGACGGGGAGAGTCTTCTGGTGGCCACTAGCGCTTTCCGGGCCGCGTCCCCTGCCGCCGGGGCTCTCTTCCAGTTTCCCCGGTGCCCGTCGGCGCAGATCTACACCGCAAAGCGCCGGCCACTTGATTCAGGTCAAGGCCGCATTGCCGTGGGGCTTCAATACTGGGAACCAGAAACTGACCCGGGGATGGAGACCACCATGCACAATCTCTACCGCCAGCTTTGCCGCGATCACCGCAACATGCAGCAGCTGCTGGATGCCTTCGACCAGCTGCTGGCCGACTTTGCCCGGCAGGAGCGCGACCCGGGAACCCTGGGGCTGATCCTCGACGCACTGGACTACATCAGTGTGTACCCCGACCGCTGGCATCACCCGGTGGAGGACCTGGCCATGGAGCGCCTGCGCGCGAAACCCGGTGCCAGCCTGGCCCCGGTTGAAACAACCCTGTCGGAGCACCGGGCCATTACCGCCGCCACCCGCCACATGAGCACCCTCTTCTACGCCATTGCCAACGATGCAGCCGTGGAACGCAACCAGCTGTTCCGGTCCGTGCGGGAATACCTGCAACTGCAGCGACAGCATATGGAAAGGGAAAACCGGGAGATCTTCCCGCAGTTCGAGCAACTGCTGACCCGGGAAGACTGGCAGGCCATAGAGCAACAACTGCAGTGCCAGCGGGATCCCCTGTTCAATGCGGAAATCCGCAACCTGTATGAGTCCCTGCAGCACTACCTTGCCAGCCTGCAGTTCGATGCCTGCGTCGGCGCCTGAATCACAAAATCACTGTACCGGGGAAAGTTTGGGGAGAGTTTAATGAAAGATTTCCAGCGCCATGGCCTGTCCGTGGGGATAGAACGGGTAGACTCGGAGTTTTTCCTGCATATCCGGGTTTCGGGCGAACTGACCCACTGGGACTACGAGATCATCACGCCGCTGCTGGAGCAGGCTCTGGACTCGGTGGCACACCCGAATGTAAAGGCACTGGTGGATATCCGGGAGCTGAGCGGGTGGGAATGGCGCGCGGCCTGGGATGACCTGAGACTGGGACTGCGCCACGGCAATGAATTCTCGCAGGTGGCCCTGCTCGGTAACGGCAACTGGCAGGAGCTGGCCACACGGGTCGCCAACTGGTTTACCGGCGCGGAACTGCGCTACTTCCGCAGCGAGGGCGCTGCCCTGGCGTGGCTGACAGGCACCCGGGGAGAGGCAACCGGGCACCGCGCCCTCGCCTGAGCGCCGGCCCGCGCAATAGCCGCCTTCAGTCGCCAGCCGGCCGGCGGAACATATTCTGGATGCTGGAGAAATCCAGCATCCGGTTCGACGGGTCACCACCGTGCAGCTGGTACAGGTTTTTCGCCAGCGCTCCCAGGGGCGTCGAGGAAGCGCTGCCGGCGGCTGTGTCCATCGCCAGCCCCAGGTCCTTCAGCATCAGCTGCACAGAGAACCCTCCCTCATAATCCCGCGATGCCGGGACTCCCTCCATCACGCCCGGATACGGGTTGTATTTTTCCAGTGACCAGTTGCCGCCGGAACTGGCACGCATGATGTCGGACAGCACCTTCGGGTCCAGGCCATTATCCACCCCCATCTGCAGGGCCTCGGCGGTGCCAATCATATGGATCGCCAGCAACATGTTATTGCAGATTTTCGCCACCTGGCCGGACCCCGCCGGCCCGGCGTGGAAGACATTTGCCCCCATGGCTTCCAGCAGGGGCCGCGCCGCGTCCACCGCAGAGGCATCGCCACCGCACATAAATGACAGGGTCCCCGCCTCCGCCGCGGCGGTGCCACCGGATACCGGCGCCTCGATGGCCGGCAGGCCGCGCTCGTGGGCGGCGGAGAGCAGCTGGCGTGCATCACTGGCGGCAATGGTGGAACAGTCGACCACCAGGGTGCCGTCATCCATTGCCTGCAGCAGGCCTCGGGCCCCCAGGTAGACGCCCTTGACCACGTCGCCGGTGGTGAGCATCGAGATCACCGCGTCGGCGCCGGCCACCGCCTCCTGCGCACTGCCCGCACGCTTGCAGCCCTCTGCCTCGGCCTGCTTCAGCGCCGCTTCTGACAGGTCAAAGGCAGTTACCGCAAAACCTGCCTTCACCAGGTTGGCCGCCATCGGGCCACCCATATGGCCCAGGCCGATAAAGGCCACTTTCTCGATTGCTTTGTGCATCTCTTACCATCCTTTTATTGTGTTTTTATCCATTGGTCGAGGGGCTGTCCGGTGCGGGGCCTCAAAGATCCCGCAGCGGGTGTACCGGCCAGGGATCGCGGAAGCAGCCCAGGACCTCGCCCAGCGGCACCTCCTCCAGGCCGGCCGGCTGCCACTGCGGGTTGCGGTCCTTGTCTACCAGCAGCGCACGCACGCCCTCGCGCAGGTGACCGCTGTTGCAGAGGTTGACCGCCAGCGCCAGCTCCATGCGGAACACATCCGCCAGCGACAGGTGCCGGGCACGCTGCAGCTGCTCCCAGACCACCCAGGGCGTCATCGGTGAGCCGGCGGCGAGTGTCTTCGCTGCTTTCTGCAGCCAGGGATCATCCCCGCCATAACCGGTAATGGAGTGCCACACCTCCGGCAGGGTGGCGAAATCGGTGAGCTGCTGGATGATGTCGAAGTGCTCGCGCAGTGGGGATGCCGGCTGCTCTTCATGGGGCAGCTGCAGGCCTTTCAGGCAATCACTCACCAGCTGGTGGAAGGGCTTGCCGGAGCCGGTGAAATCCAGCCCGGCCACCGCTTCCAGTGCCCGCTCACGCGCATCGTCAGCCAGCATCCGGTCCGCCATGCCGGCGAAGAGTGCGTCGCTACCGTTGAACTGCGCCCCGGTCAGGCCCAGGAACAACCCCAGCCGCCCGGGCATCCGGTTGAGGAACCAGCTGCTGCCCACATCCGGGAACAGGCCGATGGTCACTTCCGGCATGGCCAGGCGCGTCGACGGGGTGACCACCCGGTGACTGGCGCCGGCCATGACACCGATTCCGCCACCCATCACGTAACCGCCACCCCAGACCACAATCGGTTTCTCGTAGGTATGGATGCGATAGTCGAGCCGGTATTCATGCGAGAAAAACTTTGAGGTGAACTCGGTACTGCCCTCCCCCGCCGCGGCCTCCGCGTAGCTGGCCGACTCCCGGTAGAGCGCGATCACATCGCCACCGGCGCAGAACGCCTTGTCGCCGCTGCCATCGATCCACACGCAGGCCACGCTGTCGTCCTCGGCCCAGGCATCCAGCTGGGCCGACAACAGGTCGATCATTTCCAGGTTGAGCGCGTTCAGCGCCTTTGGCAGGTTCAGGGTCGCCTGCGCCAGGGCGCCGTGGCGCCGGAAGGTGACCGGGGAATCGCTGCTGGCTTCTCGCTCCATCTCGACTGCTCTCATCTAGTGCTATTCATGTTCGCCGCAGTTAACCACAGATCGACGGGCGGGTCAGCCGGGTGCCCAAATGACCGCCGGGAGCAACGGCGCGTGGTCGAACAGGCGGACACAAGGTCCGCCCCTACAGGTCCGGCCGCTGCCTGTGGATGCCACATTATCGGCCAGGCCCGCGGTATCAAGCCCGGCCGGCCCGCGGGCCGGTTGCACTTTTCCGGCAAACTGATAAGTTGCGCGCAATTTCTGACCGATCCTGCAACCGATTACGGGAAGCCCTCTATCAATGGCTGAATACGTCTACACAATGAACCGGGTGGGCAAGGTAGTGCCGCCCAAACGCGAAATCCTCAAGGATATCTCCCTGTCTTTCTTCCCCGGCGCCAAGATTGGCGTGCTGGGCCTGAACGGCGCCGGTAAATCCACCCTGCTGCGCATCATGGCCGGCGTGGACCAGGACTATAACGGCGAGGCCCGGGCCATGCCGGGCATCAAGGTGGGCTACCTGCCGCAGGAGCCCCAGCTGGACCCGGCCAAGACCGTGCGCGGCAATGTGGAAGACGGTGTACGCGAGGCCATCGACGCCCTCGCCGGCCTGGAGCAGGTCTACGCCGACTACGCCGAGCCGGACGCCGACTTCGATGCCCTGGCCAAGAAGCAGCAACAGTACGAGGACGTGATCCAGGCCTGGGATGCCCACAACCTGGAGCACCGCCTGGAAGTGGCCGCCGACGCCCTGCGCCTGCCGCCCTGGGACGCCGACGTAAACCTGCTGTCCGGTGGTGAGAAGCGCCGCGTGGCCCTGTGCCGCCTGCTGCTGTCCCGCCCCGACATGCTGCTGCTGGACGAGCCCACCAACCACCTGGACGCCGAGAGTGTCTACTGGCTGGAGCGCTTCCTGCACGACTTCGATGGCACCGTGGTGGCCATCACCCACGACCGCTACTTCCTCGACAATGTCGCCGGCTGGATCCTGGAACTGGACCGCGGCCACGGTATCCCCTGGGAGGGCAACTACACCACCTGGCTGGAGCAGAAGGAAAAGCGCCTGGAGCAGGAGCAGCGCGGCGAGCAGGCCCGCCAGAAGGCAATGAAAAAGGAGCTGGAGTGGGCGCGCCAGAACCCCAAGGGCCGCCAGTCCAAGAACAAGGCCCGCCTGTCGCGGCTGGAAGAAATGCAGTCGCAGGACTTCCAGACCCGCAACGAGACCAACGAGATCTACATTCCGCCGGGTGAGCGCCTGGGCGACAACGTGATTGAGTTCGAGCACGTAAGCAAGGGTTTCGGCGACCGCCTGTTGATCGACGACCTGTCCTTCCGTGTGCCGAAAGGTGCCATCGTGGGTATCGTCGGCGGTAACGGCGCCGGTAAGTCGACCCTGTTCCGCATGATCACCGGCAGCGAGAAACCGGACTCCGGTGAGATCAAGGTCGGCGAGACCGTGCAGGTGGCCTACGTCGAGCAGGGCCGCGAGAACCTGGACGACAACAAGACCGTGTGGGAAGCCATCTCCGACGGCCACGACATGCTGAAGATCGGCAACTACGAAGTGGGCTCCCGCAACTACGTCGGGCGCTTCAATTTCAAGGGCAGCGACCAGCAGAAACGCGTGGGCGAACTGTCCGGTGGTGAGCGCGGCCGGCTGCACCTGGCCTACACCCTCAAGCAGGGCGCCAACGTGCTGCTGCTGGACGAACCGTCCAACGACCTGGACATCGAGACCCTGCGCGCACTGGAAGAGGCCCTGCTGAACTTCCCCGGCTGCGCCCTGGTAATCTCGCACGACCGCTGGTTCCTGGACCGGGTGGCGACCCATATCCTGGCCTACGAGGGCGAGAGCGATGTGGTGTTCTTCGAGGGCAACTACACCGAATACCACGAGGACTTCGTGGAGCGTAAGGGTGAGGATGCCACCCCGCACCGGATGCAGTACAAGAAGCTGAAGACCTGATCGGCAGGTCCTGAAGCGAGAGACAAAAAAGGCGGCCACCATGGCCGCCTTTTTTATGGGCGAGTTGCCCGGACCAGGATATTGCGTGGCGTGATTTCGCGATCGCAGAATTCCCCGATCTCCACCCGTGCGCCCTGCTCTTCCAGGTACAGCGCCCGGTCCAGCACCAGCCACAACTCCAGCGGCCGGCGGAAAACATGGGCCACCAGCTCCATGCGCCGCACGCGATGCCGCCGCTGCAGGCCCAGCGCCAACCAGTGCTCCTCGTCGATATCTGCCGGCAACGACAGCTGCCGGCGCTCCGCCGCCCAGCGGGCAAAATCGGCAAAGCGTCCGGTCAGTAAACCCTTGCGTATATTCGGTACCGCCAGGTATTCGTCGACACCGCGGAGCTCACGCTGAAGCTCGTCAAACGCCATCCGCCAGTGCAGTTCGCGCTGGCGCAGGCGGCGCACGCCGGCACCCGCTGTAACCGTTTCCTGCAGGGGCAGGTGCAGGTCGTCGCGACTGAGCCGCACCTGGGCCACCCTGGCAGTTTCGGAGAGCGGCAGGAACGCCTCACCGCGCAACAGGTGATAGCAGCAGGGTGACAGGCTCAGGTGCCGCCCGCCGCCGTGGGCCCAGTGCCGCATCAGGGTGGTATGCAGGTCGCCGCAGGCGTGCAGGGCCACCGCATCGGCGCCGGTCACCCACTGCGCCGCTTCCGGCGCGAACGCATCGCAATGCACAAAGCGCATGGGCGCGCCACTGCGTTGCGCCAGTTGGGTACCCTCGTCGCAGAGACGCGCCTGCCACTCGAGGCTGGTCACCGGCCGCCCATCGCAGGTGGCCAGCACCCGGCCCAGGTGGCCCTTACCGGCGCACCATTCCAGGACCGGATCCTGCGACTCCGGCAGGCATCCGGCAAAAGCCAGGATCTGCTGCCACTTGCGCCCGGGTACCCCGTGGTCCAGTCGCTCCGGTGGCGCCAGCACGCGGGCCTCCAGCCGGGGCAGGCGGCTCAGTGCCAGCAGCGGCGGCGCTTCGGCCAGCCAGGGGGAGAGCCAGTCGGCAGCCTCGACCATATCCGCCTCCAGCTGCCGGAGAACGTCGTCTTCCAGCGAATCCAGGGCCTGACAGAGTTCGGGATGGGTATCGAGCCAGCGCCACTGGCGGTGATGGAAGGGCCGGAATTGCCACCACCGGGCAGCGCCGGCGAGCAGCTGGTCGAGCTGGCAAAACCACTGGCGCAGGTTCGACCGCTCGCTGTCCCGCCTCTCACTGCCCATGCCAAGCTCCGTTTCGTAAACCGCTGAAACCCCTTCACAGTTTACCGGGACGGGCCGGCACACCAAAGGACCGCAGTTTCCGGCGAGGCCGGCGGGCGGGAACCCGGCAGTATCGCCTGGCCGGCCCTACCGGCGAAAGTGCGATTTCAGGAGGTCTCAGCTTCTGCAAACGCAACCGGGGCCGCGCTCGCCGCTGTGCGGTCACGCCCCCCCTGTTTGGCCCGGTAAAGCGCCGCATCCGCCGCCTCCAGCAGCTGCACCGGTGCACCCAGGTTGCCGCGCTCGAAACTCGCCACGCCGATACTGATGGTGAGGGGCAGCTCGAACAGGTCCAGCTCCCGCACCCGTCGCAGCAGGCGCTCGGCCAGTACCTGCGCCTGCTCGCCGCGGGTATCCGGCAACAGCAGCGCAAACTCTTCGCCACCATAACGACAGGCCACCATCGGCCGGCGTGTCTCCTGCTCGATCAGTTCGCCGATCGCACGGATCGCCTCATCACCACGGGCGTGCCCGTAGCGATCGTTGATGGCCTTGAAGTGATCAAGATCCATAAACAGCAACGAGAGCGGTGCACCGGTGCGCCGGGCCAGTTCGAATTCCCGGGGCAGCATTTCCTCGAAATAGCGCCGGTTACTGAGCCCCGAAAGCTCGTCGGTGTATCCGCGCCGCCGGATCTCGCGCACCCGCGCACCCAGCGCCAGTGACAGCAACACCATCTCGACCAGGGCGGCCACCTGGAATGCGTTGTGGGTGATGGCGTTGTGGGGCAGCCAGCCGAACGTCTTCAGCACGTAGACAATCACACTGGCCAGCAGGGTGCTCCAGCCCACCATAAAATAGCGTGCGGGGATGGATCCCCGCAGCAAGCTGACGGCGCCCATGGCCAGCAACAGGAAGCTCGCCAGCAGGATCAGCACCGTAAAAAGGGTGACCATCAGCCGGTAGCCGGCAAAGGGTGACACGATCGTCAGCGGAATCGTCACCACCAGCAGCAGGCGCGCCAGCCGGTCCAGTCGCGGTGCCAGTTGCCGGCCGGAGCAGATTGAGCGGGCGAACTGGGTAGCACAGACCAGCACAATACCCAGCAGCACCACCAGGCTCTCATTCGCCAGCCAGGGATTCCCGGGCCAGAAAAACTGGAAAGCCACACCGTTCAGCACCCCGAAGTAGAGGCCGTAACTGAGCGCGTAGCCCATGTAATAGATATAGGCCCGGTCGCGCACTGCCAGGAAGAGAAACAGGTTGTAGATCACCAGCACCAGAAATCCACCGTAGTAAACCCCGAGCAGGAACTGGTCCAGGGTAAGGTGCGGGATAAACGCCCTCTCGCTGCTGACCTCCAGGCCGATATTCATTGATCCCTGGGTGGCATAGCGCAGGTAGAAAGTGCGCTCGGTATTGGGCGGGAGGGTTACCGGGAATACAAAGTTCCGCAGCTCCAGTGGGCGGCTGGCAAATGGGAGCCGGTCGCCGGTGGCGATATGCTGCCAGCTGCCATCCTCGCGCGGGGCCCAGAAATCCAGGTGGTCAATCAGTGGATAGTCCTGCCGGATTAGCAGGGGCAGGGACTGGTCGCTGGGGTTAACCAGGGTGAATGCCACCCAGTAAGCGGAGCGGCTATAGCCAAAGTTGGCGGATTTTTCTCCCCAGGGTTGCAGTCGGGCCTGGCCGTCCGGCGACTGTAACAGGTCGAAAGTCAGGGAGTGGTCCGGGTCTTCCAGGAGACGCATGGCGGGAACCAGCGACCGGGGTTCCTGGCCCGGCTCTATGGATAATGACTCTCCCCGGACAACCAGGCCCACGCAGAGTAAAAGTACCCCCGAAAGTACCGCGGCAACTCGCATCCTGCCTTCCCGTCTTGTTCTTGTTAGCGGATCTTGTTGTACGGGGCGCAAGGGATAGATTGTCCTCTAGCCGGCGGCCTTTCCAATGGCCACTGTTACCCCTGACACTTCAGGATGTTATCACAGTGATTCGCCCTGTCTGCCTCCACCCTGCCGTGGAAATCCTGCCAACAGGCCGATGGCGAGCTGTTAGTATCAGCAGTTCACCTTTTCCGCCGCACCGGTGACCTCGATGAAGATTGACTCGCTCTACCTGTTCCCCGTGAAGTCCCTGCAGGGACACATTACCGACAGCCTGTCCCTCGATCGCTACGGCGCTGTCGATGACCGGCGCTGGATGCTGGTGGATGCCGAAAACCGGTTTGTGACCCAGCGGCGAATCCGCCATATGGCACAGCTGCGGGCCACCGTCACACCCACCGGCGTGCGGATACAGCATCGGGACGGGGATGAGATTGAGATCACGCAACCAGGCAAGTCTGCGCCCGTGCTCCGTGTCACGGTCTGGGATGACGCGGTCCTGGCACGGGACGCCGGGGATATGGCCGCCCATTGGTTGAGTGAGCGATTACAAACAAGCGTGCGA
Organism: Microbulbifer sp. JSM ZJ756; assembly: GCF_044383805.1. Classification (NCBI taxonomy): domain Bacteria; kingdom Pseudomonadati; phylum Pseudomonadota; class Gammaproteobacteria; order Cellvibrionales; family Microbulbiferaceae; genus Microbulbifer; species Microbulbifer sp. JSM ZJ756. The sequence continues at coordinate 242,512 of NZ_JBISER010000004.1, forward strand.
CTGGTGGCGATGGGCGCGGAATTCCACCGCCCACTGGCAGCGCCGCGGGCAGACCGGCAGGTGGGCTTCGCCGATGCAGCGCCGCTGCTGGTGATCAGCCAGGCGTCCCTGGACGACCTCAACGCACGTCTCGCAGAGCCGGTCTCCATGCTCAACTTCAGGCCCAACCTGGTAGTGAGCGATTGCGAACCCTTCGCCGAGGACCAGTGGACACGCATGATCGTGCATACCCGTGACGGGCCCGCCGCGTTCGAGTGCACCCACCCCTGTGCCCGCTGTGCAATTCCCGGACTCGACCCACTGACCGGTGAAGTGCGCCGGGAACCCCTGCGGACCCTTGCCCGGTATCGGCGCGGGGAGGATGGGCAGGTCTATTTCGGCGTGAACCTGGCGCCAATTAGTGGAGCGACTGCTACCGGCACCATAAACTTGGGCGACAGGGTGGAAGCAATCTAGCGGGCCACACCTGCAGGCAGGAGGGATCCGATGGCCATCACGCGATACTGTACGGAACTGCTGGAATCGGCGAGTCGTTTCCATGTCCATTATGGCGACAGGCTGGCAAACCACCTGCCAATGGTGCTGATCGCGCTGGACCAGATGGGTGCTACCCGCGAGCAGCTCCAATATGCATTCGACCGTTCCACCCCCCACCTGCAACTCAGGCCGGCGAGCCCGGTGAAGCCTGTCAGCGATATCACCACCTGCCGGCACAGTGAAGAGTTATTCCCTAGCGCGCTGCAGTACTACGAACAACAGCTGGAGCAACACGGAATCGCGGACTGCCTGCGACGCGAGCTGCCGCCGCTGCTTCCCTCCATAGCGACCGCCGCTTTCCACGGCCTGATTCGCACTGCTTACGGTATCGACGCGAGGCACCTGGAGGAGGTCGCGATGGGTCTCGCGTACTGGAATCTGGAGTATTACCCACTGGAGTCCTCTGGTGAACGCACAGACCTGGCGGCGGCCGAGGTGATTGCGGATGTCAGCCAGCGCTATCCGCAGGTAGAGGTAGCCCCGGGCAATATCAGTGACCACATGCATGCGGTCATGGGCCAGGATGGCTGGATGGACACCCCGATCCAGCCGCGGCAGCTGGGACTGGAGGATATCGCCGCAATCGCCCTCAAGGCCTATGCCGGCACGGGAAGCTTTACCCTTCTGCACGGCGTGACGGGATGTCATGCCCTGCGGCTGATATTGCCCTATTGTCCCGATCGGGAGGTTGCCATGCGGTATTTCTGGGAGGGGCTGGTCATTGCCTATCTCAGCACCGGGCCAGAACCAATCGTGTCAGCGGGGGCACGCGGTGACGCAGTGGAGCAAGTGAAGGCGTGGCAAGAGATAAGGGAGAAAGCATGCCGCAGTGATGATGATCACATCATCAAATTGAGCTACAGCTGTCAGCAGGAGTTCGAGTTTTACGAAAACGCCGCCTACCGGCATGTCGCGTCGTCGTTATTCGAGTAGTAGCCGGAATAAAAAAATCCCCGCCGAACGGCGGGGATTTTCCAACAAAAGCCGTTTAAGACTTAGTTGAACTCGTAGCGAACGCCAAGGCGAACGGCACGAGGTGCCTGGTAGTAAACCGGCTCACCGTAGAACTCATCGACGAGACCGCCGTCGGTGTCACCAGTCTCAACCACTTCGCTGACAGCGTCGTTGCCGAACACGTTAAACACGTCGAAAGACAGCATCAGCTCCTGGTTGTTGGCGAACTGCACCGGGTACTGGGCATTCAGGTCCAGGTTCCAGTAGGTGTCAGTGCGACCCTGGCTACCGCGCGGCTGAAGCTCACCCTGGCAGTAGAAGGATTCAGCACCGTAGGCCTGGGCAAACACGTCGGTCGGGTGAACGCCGAAGCAGTTCTTCGGACGACCGGTCTGCCACATGAAGTTACCACCCAGGCGCAGGCCCATGTCGAACTGGTAAGTACCAAATGCCTTCAGGGTGTGGCGGCGATCGTTCGGCAGGTTGCCGTAACCACCATCCAGCAGTCCCGGCTGGTCGAAGTTAGTGGTCAGGCCGGCATCGTCCTGGCCGTTGTCCGAACGCACGTAACCTTCGTTGTTACCCCAGCTGTGGCCCCAGGTATAGGACGCATCAACCATCCAGCGACCATCGAACGGACGACGGAAAGTGAATTCCAGCGCACCGTACTGACGCTTGGCCTCCGGGTAACCCAGCTGGTCCGCGGAAAGGTTCACGAACTCATCGGTCTCCGGGATGTAGATACGCATATCGTTACCCGGGTTGGTGAGTACGTACTGGTGGAAACCAGTGAAGGCATCTTCAACAGTACCGTCTGCAGTCCAGTTGCCCTCGGTGTTGTAGTAATCGATAACGGCAGCATCGATCGCCACGTCCTCGATGGAGGTCTCCAGGTTGCGGTACATACCCTTGACACCCAGCTCCATGCCATTCTCCATTACGTATTCGTAACCGAGGATGAACTCAGACTGGTACATGGGCTCAATGTTGGTATCCACCAGGCTGCGGGTATCCGGCACAGTGCCGTCACCAAACAGGTCCTGGTCGAACTGGCCACCGACGTTACACGGGGTAAAGTCGGCGTTCAGGCACTCGCCGTCCCAGTCGTAGTAGTTCTGGATATAGGTCTCGTTACCGGCCATCCGAATATTGGTATTCGAGGCGATCGGCAGGTAGTACATACCCCAGTTGGCAAAGATCTTCTGGTTGCCGGCACCGGTCGGGTCGAATACCGCTGACAGGCGCGGTGCCCACTGGTTGTCGATCTCGATGAACGCGTCACCGGCACCGTTGTTGTTCTTGAAGGTCTCGTTACGCAGACCCAGCTGCAGGGAGAGCTGGTCGGTTGCCTGCCAGGTGTCCTGGATGTAGAACGCTGAGGACTCTACGTCGAACTCACCACCTACGTTATAGATACGCTCACGAACGTTCGCGCCGGAGGGACACTCAGCCAGGGAGCACTCGTTGTAAGTGTTGTTCGGATCCAGCAGCCAGTAGACGCCACCAGAGTTCACAGTCGCACTGGTAGAGGTGTTGTTTTCCTGGTCGAGGCCCACTTCCAGGAAGTGGTCATTCAGGTCCCAGGAAAGGTCAACACGCAGCATTTCGCGTGTATCTTCACCGGTTTCAACGGTGAAGTTGGTCCAGTCACCGCGAGCGATAAAGCCACCGTTGTACTCGTACACCACCGGGATATCGGCAGTGGCAGGAGCGGTAGTGCGGTTTGCCTCGTTTTCACCGTAGGACACGGCCAGGGTGACAGTGTCAGTCAGGTTACCGGTGTAGGTGGCAATCCAGTTCATACCACCGCGCTCGTACAGGGTATCACCCAGGTAGTTGCCAACAGTTTCAGTGGCAGAGTCGTACTCGTAGGAGCCTTCGATGGTCTCGCGCTCGTCACTGAAAGCGGTCAGTTCAACACGGTGGTTTTCACTGATGTAGCCATCCAGTTTTACGCCCCAGAAATCGGTGTCCTGCTCGGCCTTGTAACCACGGCCGCTGAGCATGCCGTAATATTCCTGCTCCTCGCTCTTGTTGCTGTAGAGCGCGTAGAAGAACAGGCGATCTTCGATGATCGGGCCGGAGGCATAGATATCGGCATTGGTCTCCGAGTATTCGTCCTTGTCGTTATCGGCGGCGTAAGTATTCGGTGCCGTTTCGACCTCGGTATCGTAGTAGAAGTTGGAACCGAACTTGAATTCGTTGGTACCACTCTTGGAGGTGGCATTCATGACACCACCGGTGGAGCGGCCGAACTTGGCGGAGTAACCGCCGGTCTTGACCTGGATGCTGTCGTAGAATTCAAACGGAACTTCAGAAAAGCCCAGACCGTTACGGAAGTTGGTGGTGTTGAGGCCGTTGATGTAGCTCACGTTCTCCGCAACTGACGCACCGGCAAAGCTGGCATGATTACCAAAGGTCTGGTCACCGCGCGTTACGCTCGGGGCCAGCAGGGTAACAGAGGTCAGGTCGCGGGCTACGGGGATTTCGTTCAGTTCCTCGGCAGAAATTACCATGCCGGATTCTGCGATACCCACGTCTACCTGGGAGATACGCTCACCGTTAACGACAACCTGCTCCAGCTCAGCGCCGGAGCCTAGGACGATGGTAGCCGTGCCGCCAAGGCTAACGACAACAGTCTGCGTATCAACGACACCGCCGTCATTGAATACCTGCAGCTGGTATTTGCCCGGAGTCAGGCTGCCAAAGCGGAACTCGCCGTCGGCATCGACACTGATTTCCTTGGTGATACCACGAGCGGTATCAGTCAGCTTGATAGTCTTGGCATTCTCGACACCCACCACGGAACCGCGAATGGTGCCGGTGGTGTCGTCGGCAAATACTGTCGGGCTGGCGACAGTGGTAGCACCGATCGCCAGAGCCAGGACGCTCTTGGCCAGGTGCATTCTGAGCTTGTTATTTGAGCTCATATTGACCCCTCTCTTATAGGAAGTTGTTGTGTGAGTTGTATTTATTGAACGTGATCGCCCCCCAGCGATCACTTTCCCAACACAAGTACCAAGACGAGCGAGGAACAGTTTTACTCAACTTTTTTTGTAAAAAAGTCACAAAACGAAAATATTTTTATGCCAGATGCATCCATATTGGCACTATCCCTGGAACATCAGCTCCTAACCGAATGCAAAAGAGAGCAGGATAAATTCAAAAACGGCATATTATCGATAAACCTATCCCATAAGGGTCAGGCTTTACACTAAGGGGCTCATATTCAGCTTAGTCAGCAAAGTTTTGATTTAACGGGTGATCAAAACTCTCAAAAAGCTCACAAATTAAACAGGCTGCCGCTTTGTATCATTGCGGACCGACTTTCAGGCCGGTGCCCGAGAACTCCCTGGAGAACCTCAACAGGACAGGGCAGCATGATCACAGGGCAAAAGAAATATGCCCGCCCGCCGGTAACGAATAAAAATCAACCAGCCCGGTTATGACAGGGACGCATGCACTCCTCCTTTTACACCGGCCCCCGGAACAGTAACCTGTATGGAGAATGATTCCTTAACCAGCTGATTGCAGGACCGCACATGGCTCTTACCCCATCAAGCATGATTCCGCTCGGCACCGAGATGCCGGCATTTACCCTTCCCGATACCAATGGCGGGATGCTGTCGAGTGCTAAGATGGCGGGCAAGCCGCTGCTTGTGATGTTTATCTGCAATCACTGCCCTTTTGTAAAACATATAGCCGCCGCATTGTCAGAATTTGCGGAGCAATATATTCCCGCTGGCCTCGCCATTGTCGCCATTAACAGCAACGACTTTGCCAGCCACCCGGACGACAGCCCGGATAAGATGCGCGAGGAAATAGCTGCAAGGGGCTACCGGTTCCCATACCTGGTGGACGAAGGGCAGGAAGTGGCAAGGGCGTTCGACGCAGCATGTACGCCGGACTTCTTCCTCTTCGACCGGGATGGCAAGCTGGCGTACCGGGGCCAGTTCGACAGCAGTCGACCGGGCAATGGCGAGCCAGTGGACGGCTCTGACTTGCGCGCGGCGGCAGATGCGGTACTGCGGGGGGAGCAGCCGGACGCGGACCAGACGCCGTCCGTCGGCTGCAATATCAAATGGAAGTAAACCGGACCCCGGTTGCCCTGTAGGAGCGCCCCATGGCCGTGAATACACCCGCCTTTGGGTGATCGCAGCCAGCAGCCGCTCCTACCGCATCAACCGGTGATTACTGCTTGCGCAGGAACTCCAGCATCCACTTGGCCACGGTGCTTTCGTGGATATCGTTCTGCAGGGAAGCCTGCCCCTTTTCCACCACATCCCCGCCGAAAGCCTCGCGGCGCAGCTCCATCAGGCTATTGGAATAGGGCTTGGTGAATTCCGGGTGGGCCTGGAAGGTGAGCATATTCTCATCCACCTGCACCATGGCCATGGGGCAGAAGTCGCTGGACGCCAGGATCCGGGCCCCGGGCGGCAGGGTTTCCACCTGGTCCTGGTGGCTGACCAGCAGGCTGAACTGGTCGAGCGGCTCGGACATCCAGCTCGGTGTCTCCTGCAGCTCGTAGGTATGGACGCCGACACCCCAGCCCTTGTCGGACTTGCGGGTCTTGCCCCCCAGGGCCTGGGCGATCAGCTGGTGACCGAAACAGATGCCGATGGTGGGCTTGCCCCGTTCCCGCAGCATGCGCACAAACTCCATCAGGGGCGGGATCCAGGGCTTGTCCTCGTAGACACCAGTCTTGCTGCCGGTAATCAGGTAAGCGTCCACTTCATCGACGTCATCCGGGTAGTGACCGTGCTGCACTTCATAGGTCACAAACTCCAGGGATGGATCCTGGTCCCGCAGCAGCTGGGCAAACATTTCCGGATATTCACCAAATTCACCCACCAGCTCCTTGCGGACATCATCGGTTTTCAACACGCCTATTTTCATTATCTCACCGCTGAATTGACTACTGAGGTGGCGGATTATGGCATATCCCGGCCCCGTCTGGCGTCCGGTACCACAGCATCCCCTCGGCGCCTGCGCCCAGTGTCTAGACTGACTTTTGGGAACCGCAGTCTTCATGGAGCGAACCGAAAATGAGATCCACGGCACTTCTGACCTCCGCCCTGGCGCTGGCACTGGCCGGCAACAGCGTCCTGGCGGAAAACCGCCAGGGGGATTTCATCCTGCGAGCCGGGGCCGGGGCGACAATACCGGATGACATGTCCGAGGAGCTGAGGCTGAATGGCGCCCTCCTGCCGGGCACCCGCGTCCTGGTAGATGATGGATATGCCGCCACCTTTACCGGCGCCTGGGTGTTTGCCGACCACTGGGGCCTGGGCTTGCTCCTGGCCACCCCGTTTGAACACGACCTGGATGTCCGCGGCCTGCCGGGCGCAGATGGGCTCTCGATTGGCACTGTACCCCTGGGTGACATCAAGCACCTGCCCCCGACGCTGACGGTACAGTGGTTCCCGGTCTGTGTAGAGTCATGGGTCCAGCCTTACGTCGGCTTCGGCGTCAACTACACCACTTTTGTCGACGAAGACGTTGCCCGCATCGCCAATGGCTATTTCCTCAACATGCTCGGTGCCACGCGGGATGCGAGACTTGAGCTCGATGATTCCTGGGGGCTGGCGGGCGAGCTGGGTGTAGACGTGCAATTTGGCCCTGAAAGCCGCTGGCTGTTTAATGCCTCCATGTGGTACCTGGACATCGACACCGACGCGGAGATTCGCTTTCCCACCGAGACCGGAGTTTCCCGGATTAAAACGGAAGTGGAGATCGACCCCTTCGTATACAGCGTAGGCATCGGATATCGTTTCTGATACAGATACGATTTATCCTCAGGACGCGAAAAGAAAATAATACTGCCAGGACCATCCATGGCAGCCGCAGATTCCCGCCCGACGCCTTGCGATAGTCCTTTATTCTGGTTAAGGTGAAATAAACCTGTCACCAGATCGGGCCATCGAGTCATTTCCAGCCCGGTTTAGCCTGGTTTCCCCCGGCAGCCCGGAGCGCCGCGCCAATGTGCTGCCTGTTATCTCGAGGTGTTGTTTACCAGCGCCAAGCTCGAACGCAGTTCAACTAAAAGAACAACAGACAACTCTGATTCTATTGCGCCCGACAACGGCAATACTTTGCCGCTGTGCCTCGGCATGCCCCTGCTACTCCGGTGGCTGTAATTGCGTGTAATGGCGCCGGCATAAAAACAAGAACAAAAAGCCAATAACAAGAAACCAATAAAAAGGTGAGAGCGAAAATTCAAAATAACACGGCATAAGAATATCGCACGACAAGGAGAGCAATATGCAACGCGCCACCACCATCAACCGCCCAGGAACTGCGGTTATCCGCCAGGGGCTTTCCCATCGCCACTTCCTCCCGGCACTACTGGCTCTCGCAATCAGCGCGCCGGTTACTGCCCAGCAACAATCGGTGCTCGAAGAAGTCACGGTGACAGCACAGAAACGTGAACAGTCGATGCAGGATGTCTCGGTCGCTGTCAGCGCGTTTTCCGGCGATGCTATCGAGAAAATGGGTTTCGAGGAGGGCCTGGACATTACCCAGCAGGTCCCCAATATGAATTTCTTCGCTATCTTCGGCGAGGCATCCAGTCCGTCCGTCAGCCTGCGCGGTATCAGCCTGGTGAATTTTTCCGACTCCTGGGAGTCGCCGGTATCCATCTATGTGGATGACGTCTATCGAGGTAATCCTGCCGGCTCTGCTATCCAGTTGTTCGACCTGGAGCGCGTGGAAGTGCTGCGCGGGCCCCAGGGCACCCTTTATGGCCGCAACACCACCGGCGGGCTTGTGCACTATGTATCCCGCAAACCCACCGATGAATTTACCGCTAGCGCCAGCGCCAGCCTCGGCAGCTATTCCGAGCAGATCCTGGAGGGCGCGGTTGGCGGCGCGCTGGCCGACGGCGTGCGCGGTCGCTTCGCCTTCAAAAGCACCACCAATGATGGCTGGCAGACCAACACTGTTACCGGTGACAAGCTGAACGATACTGACAGCTTCGGCTACCGCGGCCAGCTTGACTTCGACCTCGGTGACAGCGGCGGCCTACTACTGAATTTCCATGGCAGCGAGGCGGACCAGAACTCGGTTGGCTTCGCCCATATGGGCTACCTGGAAGCGGCCAGTGAAGATGCCGCGACCTGTTCCATTTCCCGCATCCAGGATGGTGGCTGCACCAGCAATACCTTCGGGTTTACCGGCGCAGAGGCCGTGGACGGCAAATTTGATCCCGAGCATGTGGCCAGCGGTGCCGCCAATGGCCTGATCACCCAGATTGACACCTATGGTACGTCGGCCACCCTCGACTGGGAGTTCGAGGACTTTACCCTGACCTCCATCACCGCCTACGAAGAACTGGACAAGTTCCTGCAGGATGACGGCGATGGCACCGAAGTGGTCTGGTTTGACGAGCAGTATGCCGTGGACGCGGAGCAATATACCCAGGAATTACGGTTGGATGGCGCCACCGATAATGCCACCTGGGTTACCGGCTTTTACTACTACAAGGATGATCGTGGCCTGGTCACGGAAGCCCCGACAACCGCCGACGGCCTCTGGCACCAGGAAATCGTCGCCCTCGACAGCGAATCCTGGGCGCTGTTCGGCCAGGTGGAATACGACCTGGCCCCGACCCTGACCCTGGTGAGCGGCCTGCGCTATACCGAAGAGGAACGGGAGTTTGCCCAGGATTCCGGCCCCAGCTTTTACGAGCCGCTCTCTGTGCGGGACGACCTGAGTGAAAGCGCCACCACCGGCAGGCTGGGGCTCGACTGGCGTCCCGGTGATGACACCCTCGCCTATGCCAGCTTTTCCACTGGTTTCAAGAGTGGCGGTTTCTCCGGCAGCTACAACGCCTCGCTGGAAGCCACCCGCCCGGTGAGCGCCGAGGAGATCACCAACTTCGAGGTAGGGCTGAAAACTACCCTGGCAGAAGTCTACCGACTCAACGCGGCAGCGTTCCACTACACGGTGGAAGACTACCAGGCGCAGGTTTTCCTGACGGTGGCCGACGGCAGCGTGATTACCAACGCGGGGGATGTAGGGGGAACCGGCGCGGAAATCGAACTGACCGCGCCGATTACCGACAACTTCGAGGTGATCGCCGGCGCCGGCTGGCTGTCCACCGAGTTCGACTCGGAGCAGATATTCTTCGTGGCCGGCGACAGCTATACGCTGGACGGCAATGAACTGCCCTCTGCGCCCGGCTTCACCTACAACCTGGTGGCGCGTTACTACCAGGCCCTGGGAGAATCAGGCGAGCTGGTATTCCAGGGTGATTACTCCTGGCAGGATGACCACTTCCTGCAGATCGAGAACGACCCCTACTCCCGCCATGAAGCCTACGGCCTGGCCAACGCCAGCGTCAGCTGGTATTCACCCTCCCAGCGCTACAGCGTGCAGGCGTTTGTGAACAACCTGGCGGACGAGGAGTATTTCACCTACCAGAATACCCTCGGCAGCGACTGGGGATACGGTGTCTGGGGCCAGCCGCGCACTGCGGGCATGCGCTTCAGCTGGAAACTGTAAGCCAGCATGCAAGCACGCGCCGGGGCCCCTGTGGGGGCGCCGGCCTGCCTGCTTTTATTTGAGGTGCTGGTCCAGGAAACCGATAACTTCCGACATTGCCGCTTTTCTGTTTACAGATTCATTGAAATGGTGGGTTCCATGGTCAAGCACTTCCAGACGCACCCTCTTATCTTCTCGCTCCAGCGCCTTGGCCATCATTTTCGACTGGCCAACATCAACCCGTGTATCAAACCCACCATGCACCAACAATACCGGGACACTGAAACTTCCGGCATGGTTCACCGGTGAATTGTTCTCGATATCCTTCCTTTCCTCCGGGGAATGAATATCAGCAAGCTGCTCCTCGTAGTAACGGTTGTAGCCCCGCACGAAATCAAAATTAATCATGCTGGGAATATCGCTGACGCCAGCCAAACTGACCACACAATCGAACCTTTTCGGCGTTTTGAAACCAGCGGTAAGAGCTACATACCCGCCGTAACTGGCGCCAACGATACAGGCCCTCTCGGTGTCAGCCAGTTTGTTCCGCTCTACCCAGCTTACAGCATCAATAACATCCTGCTGCATTGCCTTACCCCATTGCTTATATCCCGCAACGAGATAATCATCGCCAAACCCGGAGGAACCACGAAAGTTCACTTGTAATACCGCATACCCACGATCTGCAAACATCTGCACCCAGGGATCAAAGTACTGGGTATCACGGGCATGCGGGCCACCATGGGGAAATACAACCAGCGGAGCATCGGTAACACCCCCAGGGCGAGTAAGGTACCCATTCAGCTCCATCCCATCAGAGGCCTCGAAACTGAAAGGCTCAACTTTCGCAAGGCTCTTGTTCTCGAGCTTCGGAAACTGGCTGAACCAGAAATCCAGGGTCTTTTTCTGTCGGTCAAACAGATAATACTTCCCGGGGGAGTGATCCGATATTGCATATACCACCATCCGGTTGCCGGACTTATCCCTGCTCACAATATGGGACTTCAACCCCTGCCGCTGGAACAGGAGCCTCAGTTGCTGCGAAATATTGGATTTCTGCGCACTGACATATTTATGCTCTACAAAATTATCCAGGTAACTGAAGCCGATAAATTCATTGGCATCGCCCGCCCTCCAGAAAATAGGACCCTCCACATCGAGAGTGGCCGGTGCCTCCCCGACCAAACCGGAAAACTGCCCACTTTCTATGTCGTAACGCCAGATGGCCCTCTTCCCCAGCTTGCGATTGCTGATCACCAGGAGTGTGTGACTTTCATCCTCATAAAAAAATGGATAAAAACTGTCATCTTTATAGGCATCAAAGCTGGCGATGCGCTGCCAGTCCTCCTTGGCATTTTTGCGGAAGTAGACATGATTAACGCGCGACTCTCTCTTGGTGTCACGCCCCATGGCGAGCCGAACCTCACCTTTGCGATCTACTCCCCAGCTAAATATCTGGCGATCATTGGGCAAGTACTTCTCGAAATCCCCGTTTTCAACATTAACCTTGAACACAGAGGAAAAATAATTATCCCGCGGATCGGCAACCTCGACGAGTATATGCTCGTCATCCTCAGGCAAAAGGCTTACTACCGATGGATTCAACCTCAGGAGGTCAATATCACTCTCTGCAACATCCCTTTTCTTCAGCTCAATTGTGGACTTTCCATCAATTGAGATTGAGTACAGGGTGGTCAACCGGGCCCGCACGTTGCGCCCCCCCACCCGCAGTTGCTCTGGTTGCGAGACTGCCGCCAACACACGCTCATTATTGAGCCAGCTTACGGACTCAATCCTGAACTTGCCCTCCTCCAGTCCAACAAGAAAGTTCACCTCTTTACTACCGTAGGGGGCTGTTGCCACAAGAGTCTTGTTCTCTGAGTTGACTACAGCCAGCAGGTTCTTTCCATCTGGGGAAACTGATACCTGGTTAACCAATGGAAGGTCACTGAATGCTCCAGAGTCTGCCGCACGCACACCCACTGCAACGATGAGACAAACTGTAACAAATAGGCTTTTCAAGCAACTTGAATTCATATCAACCCCCAATCCCGATTTCTTTATAGTTATATCCCTAAACACTTAGGCTGGATTTACTAAATCGGGAAAGAGGATAACCGGCATACAGCCGGTTGATCGACCATTTACTACATTATTTTCTGCACGATTCAAGAAGGGCCAAAAGGTTTGAATACAATGACAGGTTAGGCAATCACCATTCAATACCCTTGCGGGCGGCAACTCCTTTTTCGAATGCATGTTTCTCAGCCCGCATCTCGGTAACCGTATCGGCAATACCCTTCAGGTACTGCTTTGCGCCACGCCCGGTAATGATCACCGTCTGCTCACGCGGGCGGTTTTCTATAGCGGTGATCACTGCATCTCGATCGAGCCACTTGTAATTGAGGGCATAAGTGAGCTCATCCAGCACTACCAGGTATACCGACTCATCCGCGAGCGCCGCGGAAAGTTTTTCCCACAATGCCAGGGCCGCAGCCTTGTCGGCCTCGAAGTCCTGGGTCTCCCAGGTAAAGTCGGTGCCCATTTCAAACCACTGCAGGGGAAACTGCTCCGCCGGCAGTCCCGTGAGGAGGTTTTTCTCCCCGCACTCCCAGGCTCCCTTGATAAACTGCCCCACCACTACCCTGTAGCCATACCCCAGGGCCCGGGTGACCGTACCCATTGCCGCGGTGGTCTTGCCCTTGCCGTCACCGGTGTAGAGGATGGCAATCCCGCGCTCTTCCAGCGCCTTTGCAACACCCGCATCGACAATTTCCTTGCGCTGCTGCATACGCCGCTTATGGCGCTCGGCCTTTTTACCGGTGTCCGAATCGGTCATGGACAAAACTCCGCGTTAGAAAATTGCTCGCAAACTCAAGAGCTGTAGGAGCGGCCGCTGGTCGCGACCGAAAGGATACTCGGCGCGACACATGGTAATTATCGCACTCTGCAGTCCCGCGCAGCCGGTAGTAACCGGATCGCAGTCCGGGCGAACACAAGGTTCGCCCCTACACCCCTCCAGCGTCGCAGGGATAGCGTTCCCGCCCAGAGCCGCTCCTACACCAGACTCAAAGTGTCATCTCGACTCCGGCATAAACCGCCGCCCCGGCCGTATTGTAGCCGGCCACCTCGCGGTAATCCTCATCGAGGATATTCTCACCACGCAGGTTCAGCCGCAGGGACTCGGAAATCCGGTAAGACACCTTCAGGTCCAGCACGCTGTAATCATCCAGGGTGACCACTGGACCGAAAAAATCCGGGTTCGGACTCAGCCGGTTTGCGACCCTGCGCCAGTTTGCTCCCACTGCAAGGCGGTCCCCCAGCAGGCGATAATTCCCACCCAGGTTATAGACCTGCTCCGGTACCTGCAGGCGCTGGCTACCATTCGTGTCTTCGGCATCCAGGAGCGTTCCGTTAAAGTACCAGTCCAGGCTATCCAGAAGCTTTCCAGACATGACCAACTCGATGCCCTCGGACCGGCTTACACCGTCATCCTGCCCGTAGGCACCGAAACCGGAATTGCCCAGGCTGTAGTCAAAGATGATGGCGTCCTGGATCTGCTGGTCGAAATAAACCAGCTCCAGGTGCAGCCGGTCGGCAAGCCGGTATTCGGCGGCCAGCTCATAGCCGCGGCTGGTCTCCGGCCCCACCGTCTCAGCACCCTCGCCCACGTTATACGCCAGCTCGAACGGGCTGGGCGCCCGGTAACCGGTGCCGTAGCTCGCGCGCAGCTTGGCCTCCACCTCATCACCCAACAGGATCGGGTAGGCCAGGGAGCTGCGCCAGCTGTCGTGATCCTCGGTCTCCAGGCTGTCGCGACGCACACCTACAGAGTAATGGATTACCCCTCCCAGGTCGGCACGCCATTCACTGAAGATTCCCAGGCTATCCAGTTCCCGGGCATCGAAGGCGCTGGAGAACTCCTGCTGTTCGTACTCCGCACCCCAGAGCAACTCACCGCCGGCAAGCGCCGTATTGCCCACATAGTTGAGCTCGTCGATACCACCATCCACGGCAAAGGTACTTGCACCCACCGCGAGGCTGTCCCGCTCGATCTCCTGTCGTGCCACCGCCAACTGGTTGCCGATGCCGGAGACCCGGTAGTCGGCACTCAGGCGATAGCTGCCCTGGGTGTATTCGTCGAGACAGTCATTGGAAGTGGAAAAACCGGCGAAGCAGCCGTCAAACGCCGACTCGGTGCCGGTGTGACGTACCTGCGCACGCAGGGCAAGGTTCTCGCTGACCTGGTATCCCAGCTGGGCGCTGGCGGTGCGATTGCTGTAGCCGTCCCGTTCGCCGCTGGCATCCGCCACCTGGCTGTTGAAACCATCGGTATCGAATACCCCCAGGTTGATCCGGTAATCCCATTGTTCGCCCTCGCCGTAGAGGCTGGCGCTGGTATCGCGGCTACCGTAACGTCCCGCCTCTACTGCCAGGGACCCACCCAGCGGGGCATCGGCTTTTTTGGTGATGATATTGATCACACCACCGGCCCCGGCGCCATACATCATGCCCTGGGGGCCACGCAGGACTTCCACTCGCTCGATATCACCCGCCAGCAGGTGCTGGAACTGGGTGGCCACCTGGGTGTTCGCGGGATCGGCAATGTTGACACCGTCCAGCAATACCAGGGTGCGATAATTGCTTTCACCGCGCAGGTAGATATTGCTCACTTTGCCGGCGCCACCGTTATTGCTGACAGCAACCCCTGGCAGAGTGCGAATGACATCCAGCAACCTGGCATAGCCCAACCGCTCGATATCGGCGGCAGTAACAATCGACACCGATACCCCCAGCTCCCGTCGCGGTATTTCCACGCGGCTGGCAGTAACGGAAACCTGTTCCAGTTCGCCGTTGTCTTCGGCGGACACAATCTGGCTGGTGGCGGTCAGCAATGGCAGTAGCGCCGCCGGGAGAAGAGTTTTGTTCACAGTGATTCCCCAATCTCGAAAAAGGACGGATTGAGGGAGGGTGAGTGCAATCGGTGCTTACCACAGGGACCGGAAGCGGGCTTCAGCGGTCGCCTTACACAGACCAGACAAAGCCCTCCGCTTTATCCTACGAATGCCGAGGGCCGGTATCGGGCTTACCGCGTTAGCGGCTCACCGTTGCGGGGGCAGCGCCGGACTCACTGGAACCAGTTCACCGGACTTCCCGTTTAACCCGACCAAGCGCCACCCCCGAGGGAAAAGACGCTGCCGGGCACCCAAAGCGGGCCGCAGTATAGCAGTGAAGCACCCCACGGCGAACCGCAGGTCACGATCCGGTGCTACCGTTACAGGGACTACCCGATAGCAACCCCGTAGATGCGACTGGCGGAGGTGAGCAGATGAGCATGCTCAAGGAGCTGGAACTGGCAAAGCAGGAATTGCAGGATTCGGAAGCGCGCTGGGAAAATGCTCGCGAGGGCAACGCCGACAAGTACCGCCGGGAGGTCGAGGCCGCACGGAGCCGCGTGCGCCGGCTGGAGAAGGCGCTGGAGGAATCGGGTGGGAAGCCACCGGGAACCGGTGGAGCCAACGATCGGGATTAACCCCGGCGAAACCCGCCCGCCTACAGCAGGTCCAGCGGCACAAAATCCGCCACACCATCGCGCCAGCGGAACTCGCAACTGACTCCGTACACCTCGCCGATCAGGTCAGGCGTGAGGACCTCCTCCGGGGTGCCCGTGGCACGCAGGCGGCCGCCCTCCAGGAGCAGGATGCGGTCGCAGTAACGGGCTGCCAGCGCCAGGTCGTGCAGGGCCAGGACTACCGTGCGCCCGCTGTCCGCCTGCTGGCGAAAGTTCTGCATCAACTGCAACTGGTGGCGGATATCCAGCGCCGCGGTGGGCTCATCGGCGATCAGTACGGGCGCCTCGCCCACCAGTAACCGCGCCAGTTGCACCCGGCGCAGCTCACCGCCCGACAGCCGGGTTACCGGGCGGTCGGCGAATTCCACAGCGTCCACCTGGGCCAGCGCCCGGTGCACCCGGTTATCGCGGTCGGCCGGCTTGCCCCAGGGCAGCAGGCCCAGCGCCACCAGGTCACGGGCGGCCAGGCTCCAGGCGGGCGTCTCGGCCTGGGGCAGGTAGGCACACAACTGTGCGCGCTCCCCGGCCGGGATTTTCGCCGCGTCATTGCCATCGATCTCGACCCTTCCCGCGGCCGGCGCCAGCACTCCCGCCAGCACCTGTAACAGGCTGCTCTTGCCCGCACCGTTGGGGCCCACCACCGCAGTCAGCTCACCAGGTTGAAAGCGGCAGCTGAGATTTTCGAGCACACGCTGGCGATGCCGGTCGACCGCCAGCTGGTGCACGCTGACTGGTAGCGCTCCCCGGCTCATAACTGCAACCCCCGCCGCGCGCTCACGATCAGCCAGAAAAAGAATGGTGCGCCGATAAAGGCAGTCACCGCACCGATGCGCAGTTCCTGCGCACCGATAAAGTTGAGCACCAGGATATCCGCCAGCAACAACAGCAGCGCACCGGCCAGGGCGCTGGCCCACAGCAGCCGGCCCGGATCCTGGTTGACCAACGGCCGTACCAGGTGCGGCACCACCAGGCCGATAAATCCAATCGTGCCCGCTACCGCCACCGCGGCCCCTACCGCGGCGGCAATACCCAGCAGGATCGCCAGCGGATAGCGGCGCCCGCCGAAGCCCAGCGACGCAGCGCTGGCCTCCCCCAGGGACAGGGCCCGCAGGTAGTTGCGCCCGCAGAACATCAGCGCTGCACCCACCACAACGAACGGCAGCGCCAGTAGCAGCTGGTCCCAGCCCCGGTTCGCCAGTGAGCCCAGCAGCCAGAAGACAATTTCCTGCATGGCGAACATACTGGGCGCGTAGTTGAGGGCCAGGGCCATCAGTGCGGACAGGAAGGCGTTGATGGCTACCCCGGCCAGGACCAGCCGGCTGGCGCTGGCCCCGCGACCGGCCAGCAGCCAGACACAGGCGACAGCCAGAAAGGCGCCGCCAATCGCCAGCAGCGGCAGCAGCCAGCCGGCCTGCCAGGCGAGGCCGTAATACAGTAGCAGGATGGCCGCCAGCGCCGCGCCACTGCTCACCCCCAGCAGCGCCGGCTCTGCCAGCGGGTTGCGCAGCATACCCTGCATGGCGGCGCCGCCCATCCCCAGCGCGGCCCCCACCAGCACCGCCAGCAATGCCCGGGGCAGGCGCAGTTGCCACAGGATGACTGCATCACTGCCCTGCGCATGCCAACCATCGGTAAGGGCGCCAGCCAGGTCGATGTCCACCGGGCCACTGGCCAGGGCACCGAGCAGTGCCAGCGGCAGGGCCAGCACCATCAGGGCCAGTATTGCGTTACTGCGATTTAACAAACTCTGCTCTCTTTTCCGTGAGTTCTTCCAGGGTCGCCCCCGCCACCAGGGCGGGACAGAAACCCAGTTCCGCCGGCAGGGTATACACATGGCCGCGCTCGATATAGCGCCGGATGACCGGGTGCCGGGTCGCCAGGTGGGCCAGGGCGAACTCCTGCTCACCGCCATAGAGCACCAGCAGGTCGGGCTGTGCGGCAATCACCTCTTCCAGGCTCACCTTCTGTAACTGCTCGCCGCCGCGTTCGGCGGCCAGGTTGCGGAAACCGGCACGCTCCAGCAATTGGTGCTCCAGCATGCCACTGCCATAGGTAATATTGTTCGCCGACAGGATTAATGCGGTCGGATCGCCACCGGCTTTTTCTGTCGCCACTGCCGGGGGTTGCCCTGCAAGCAGCGACTGCAGCGTTTTATAGTGAGAGTCCAGCTGTGGGTTATCACCCAGTACCGAGCGCAATGACTGCAGCTGCTCCAGTAGCTGTTCCAGTCTGTAGGCGTCGGGAACCTTGACCACCCGCACCCCCAGCTCCTGCAGGCGTGCCGCCGCGCGGCCGGCGCCGTACTGCCCCGCCAGCACAAGGTCGGGATCCAGTTTCAGCAGCTCTTCCGCACGCCCGCGGTTCAGGTGAATGCCCACCGGCAGGGGCGCGCGGCGGTAGTGGTCGTTATCGGCAAGCCAGGTCACCGATACAATCTTCTCCGGTGCCACCCATTCCAGCAGCAACTGGTCCAGGCACAGGTTCAGCGACGCAATCCTCTCCTGGGCCAGGGCGCCGGGGGCCATGGCCAGTAATAGCAGTATCCGGGACACGAAATGCATCGCTGCTGTGGCTTCCTTTACAATCTGTTACCGGGGCGCATTGCGATAAGGAAACACTGTTCCCGAAGGTCCCGCGCACGGAGGGTGCATCTGAATTGCCCTGTCGATGCATCATACCGATTGCATGGGCAATTAGTTAACGACAAAGAAAAAGACGGAGAACACCGTGAACGAAGCAACTCTTGCACTCCTGGTCCCCTTCGGGGTCTTCCTGCTGATCGGGGTTTCACTTTGGCTGGTATTGAACTTTCGCGCCAAAAGGAACCTGGAGATCCAGAACACCCTGCGCCTGGCCCTGGAAAAGGGCGTCGAGCTGACACCAGACCTGATTGAGCACCTGGGAGCCAACAACAAGCCGCACCCGTTGAAGGACCTGCGGCGTGGCATTGTCTGGATCGCCGTTGCCGCCGGCATCGCGGCGTTTGGCGTTTTTGTCCCTGACCCGAGCAATCACGCCATGTTTGCCCTACTGGCAATAGCCACGCTGCCGTTCGCTATTGGCCTGGGCTACCTGGCCATGCACCTGTTCTCACGGCAACAGCCAGCCTGAGCCAGCCTGAGGAGGCAACCGGGGCGCTCAGCTCATCTCTATCGCGCTGAGTGCTTCCGCCAGGGTCTTGACCGCAATTATTTCCATCCCCTCGATATCGCTCTTGAGGCGGTTGGCGGCCGGGACGATGGCCTTGCGAAAGCCGTGCTTGGCGGCCTCCCGCAGGCGCTCCTGACCGTGGGGCACCGGGCGTATTTCACCCGCCAGGCCCACCTCACCGAACACCATCAGGTCGCGCGGCAGCACGCGGTTGCGGAAGCTGGACACCACCGACAGTAACAGGGTGAGGTCCGCGCTTGTCTCCATGACCTTCACGCCACCCACCACATTGATAAATACATCCTGGTCCCCGACCAGGACGCCGCCGTGGCGGTGCAGTACCGCCAGCAGCATATTCAGCCGGTTCTGGTCCAGGCCCACGGCCACCCGGCGCGGGTTGCCCAGGCTGCTGTCGTCCACCAGCGCCTGCAGTTCCACCAGCAGCGGGCGGGTACCCTCCCACACCGAGGTCACTACCGATCCCGCTGCCACTTCCTCGGCGCGCTGCAGGAAAATCGCGGAAGGGTTGGAGACCTCCTTCAGGCCCTGCTCGGTCATGGCGAACACCCCCAGCTCATTGACCGCACCGAAGCGGTTCTTGTGGGCACGCAGGGTACGGAAACGGGAATCGTGGGTGCCCTCCAGCAGGATGGAGCAGTCGATAATGTGCTCCAGCACCTTGGGGCCGGCGAGGCTGCCGTCCTTGGTGACATGCCCCACCAGGATCAGCGCAGTACCGGTCTGCTTGGCATAGCGGGTCAGGTAGGCGGCACTCTCGCGCACCTGGGCCACCGAGCCGGGGGCCGACTGCACATCGCTCATATGCATGACCTGGATGGAGTCGACCACCATTACCCGCGGCTTGACATCCCTGGCCGCCAGGCAGATCCGCTCGACCTCGGTCTCACTCAGCATCTGCAGGTCGTCCGCCGGCAACCCCAGCCGCTTGGCCCGCATGGCCACCTGCTGCAGGGATTCCTCACCGGTGATGTACAGTGCCGGCATCTGCCGGGCCAGGTGGCACAGGGTCTGCAGCAGGATGGTGGACTTGCCGGCACCGGGATGGCCACCGATCAGCACCACGGAACCCGGTACCAGGCCGCCGCCCAGTACCCGGTCCATTTCCCCGGCGTTGGTGGGAATTCGCGGCAGTTCACTCAGGTCGATCTCGGACAGTTTCTGCACTTTGCCGGCACCGGCGGCGCCGGCATAACCAGTCTGGGCGTCGGTGAAGTTGGCGGCGCGGCTGTCGGTGTGTTCCGCACCCAGGCGTACCTCGCTGAGGCTGTTCCAGGTGCCGCAGGCGTTACACTGGCCGGCCCACTTGGTGTAGTCGGCTCCGCATTCGTTACATACAAAGGCGGTCTTGCTTTTCTTGGCCACGGCCAGTCCCCCACCGGGTTTACTCACAACAGGCGGCAGAGTTTACCTGCCCGCACGGGCCGGGGAAAACCGTGGCAGTGGCACCTGCTCGGGCCAAGCGGGTAGCATTGGGCTACTGTGTTGGAGTTCCCGGACCATGACCACCCGTACCTGGCTGTTAAAACTGGACGATATTCGCCCCGACGACCGGAGGGCGGCGGCATTTGCCGGGCTGCTGACGCCCGATGAGCATAAGCGGCTTACCGGCCTTGGCAGCAGTGAGGCCCGGCACCGCTTCCTGCTGAGTCGCGTCCTGCTCCGCAGGGTCCTGGGCCAGGTCACCGGCCGCCCCCCGCAGTCACTCCGGTTTATCGTCATGCCCAGCGGCAAGCCGATTCTGGCAGACGAGCCCAGCCTGCAATTCAGCCTGAGCCATAGCGGTGACTGGATCGCGCTGGCGGTCAGTGAGCAGGGGCCGGTGGGTATCGATATCGAGCAGCCCCGCCCCCGGCGCAATGTCATGCGCATTGCGCACCGCTACTTTCACCCCGACGAATGTGCGCTGCTGGAGGCACCGCCCGCAGCGGACACCGAGCGCCAGTTCTACCGCCTGTGGACACTGAAGGAAGCTTTCTTCAAGGCCCGGGGCACGGGTATCTCTGAGGGGATGGGGCGAATCAACTTTGCGACTTTTGACCGCGATCACCAGGCACTGATTGATCCGGAGCTCGAGGGCGATATGCCCTGGCAATTCTACTGCGTGGAAAACCCCGAGAGGCACAACCGGGACTTCTACTTGGCGGTAGCGGGACAGGACCCGGAACTGGAGCAGCTGCACCTGGTGCGCGGATTGCCCGGGGAGTGACCCCCGAACCCGGCCCCGCGGGAGAACCCCGGGCTGGCGGGTTCAGGGCGCGATCCTTCCCCGCAGCAACTCGCGGCCGTCATAGGGGAAGACAATGTCCGGATCGGGTTTTCCCCCGCAATGATCCTTCCCGGGACATTCCACCGACCGCAGCAGGTGCCGGATCACATTCAGCCGCGCCTGCTTCTTGTTATTTGCTCGGACTACGGTCCAGGGCACCAGCTCTGTGTGACTGCGGGCAAGCATCTCGTTGCGGGCCAGGCTGTATTCGTCCCAGTGTGCCAGTGCCACTTCGTCAACCGGACTGACCTTCCACTGTTTGAGCGGATCCCGACGCCGGTCCGCGAGGCGACGCGCCTGTTCCTCGCGGTCTATATCCAGGTAGTACTTGATAATCTGGATACCCGAGCTCACCAGCATATGCTCGAACGGCACCACCGACGTCATAAACTGGCGGTAGTCGTGTTCGGTGCAGAAGCCCATCACCCGCTCGACCCCGGCGCGGTTGTACCAGCTTCGATTGAACAGCACCATTTCACCTTCTGACGGCAGGTGCGGGACCCAGCGCTGGAAATACCAGCTGGCGTTATCCCGGTCCGAGGGCTTACCCAGCGCCACCACCCGGGTTTCGCGCGGACTGAGGTGTTCAACGATTCGCTTGATGGTGCCATCCTTCCCGGCCGCATCGCGCCCCTCAAACAGCACCAGGATCTGCAGGTTATTCGCGATCAGCTCGCGCTGCAGGGACACGAGCCGCACCTGCAGGTCCCGCAGCTGTCGCTTGTACCCTCCTCTATCCCCTTTGCGATCCCATTCACCCTGCTTCTGGCCCTTCATTGCTTCCCCCGGGGAGTTACCCGCTGGCCACTTCAGTCTATTCCCACAAGCACTGCACAATTTCGCAGGCTGATAACACAAAACAATAATGTGAAAGGATGGTTATCCGCAGGACAGCCGGGACACCGCAAAAATTATTTAAACATGCCTGTCGCCGAACCCGACATAAGCCTCCCCATCCGGTATCTGGCGTAACACCACCGGCCCACCGGGCTTGTATAGACAACTGTTACCGCTTATTCTCGAGCTGTCTGATGATAATAATTACATAGCCCTGAAAAACCTGATGTCACTTGCCCTCACGCGTATATTGTTGATTACGCTGGCACTGGCCCTGAACGGCCAGGCCTTCGCGGCACCCTGTGCCGGGGGCAACAGTGGTGGCGAGCACGGCGGTGAACATCACCAGGCCGGGCAGGCAGCACAACACTGCGCCCCGGAATCCCATCACTGTGACGCAACGTCCCAGGCCTCCACAATCCAGGATAGCGGCCCTGAAAGCTGCGAGCAGGCCTGCAGCTGTTGCCCGGGCCACTGCGCGAGTGCGATCACTGCCCAGAGTGTCCATGGCCCCGCAGCGCAGGCGCCTGTAGCGCACACACTCTACGCAGAACTCCAGTCATCCCCTCTCCCCGAAGCTGCCTTGCGGCCCCCCATTACCACCTGAGCAGGATTGGTGCGCCCGCAGTAAACAACTCCTGCACCGGGGCACCTCCGACGCCTGGAATCCCGCGCATAAATTGCGCCCTGTCTTAGGGCCGCGTTGCCAAACACCTGGCTGACGCGTGCAACCTGTCGCCCCGCGACAGGCATAACAGATTAGAACTAGAGGACAACTCAATGACTCGTCCCTGTAAAACACTGACAAGAACGCCTCTCTTCCTTGCATTCGCCACTGCAGTCGCTGGTTATGGCCAGCTGGCGCTGGCACAGGACGACAGCACTGTTGCCAAGCCGGAGATAGAGGAAGTGAACGTAACCGGCACACGTATCAAGCGCGCTGACATCGAGGGTGTCGGCCCGGTAACCGTCCTGAGCGAGGCTTCCATCGAAGCCACCGGTCACAGCTCACTGGAGAACCTGCTGCAATCCATTCCTGCGGCAGCGGGCTTCGGCGGCAACCAGACCAATGCCTACTGGACGTCAAACGGCTGGGGCACGCCGCAGATCAACCTGCGCGGCCTGGGCATCAATCGCACGCTGGTAATGGTCAATGGCCGTCGGGTTGTCAACGGCGGCACTGGCGCCAACAGCAGCGTCGACCTGTCCATGATTCCCATGTCACTGATTTCCAGCATCGAGGTTTTGAAGGACGGTGCCTCGGCCACCTACGGCGCTGACGCTGTCGCGGGCGTTGTAAACCTGATCACCAAGAAGGAATTCGATGGCCTGGAGATCGAAGGCAAGTATGGGCAGACTGCCCTCGGCGATGGCGAGGAAACCGTGCTCGACCTGACCTGGGGCGTTTCCGGTGACCGCGGCAACCTGATGGTCAACATGAGCTACCAGGACAACGGCCCCTCGCCGCTGGTCGACCGCGTACCCTGCCCGCTGACCGGTGACAGCTATACCGAGTGCAGCGGCAGTTCATCGACCATTGGTGGTCGCGCCACCCTGCCGGCCGGGGCCGTGCTGGCCGACGGTACCGTGCTGACCGAGCCCACCCGGATCAATTTCAACCAGGACCCGGGTGGCAACGGCGACTTTTACGAGCGCTACGATGGCGCCAAACACGGCTTCAATTACAACCCCTATTTCAATGCGGTGCAGCCGATCGAACGCTTCAGCTTCACCACCCTGGGCAACTTCGACATAACCGACTCGGCCACCCTGTTCACCGAACTGATGTTTACCAACCGCCAGTCCATGCAGCCGGCCTCCCCGGCAAGCCTGTCAGGCATTGCCTACTCCGCGGACCACCCCACCAACCCCACCGGTACTGATTTCGTGCTGGAGCGTCGTCGCCTGCTGGAAAACGGCGCGCGAGATTTCTACCAGGAGGTGGATACCTGGCGCGCGGTAACCGGGATCGAGGGCGATATCAACGGCAACTGGGGCTATGAGGTCGCCTTCAACTGGGGACGCAACACTGCCACCGACGCTATCGCCAACAACATCAACATGCAGCGTGTGGGCGAAACCCTCGACCCCAGCCTGTGCGGCATGGACGGTATCCCCTGCGCTGACTTCCTTGGCTACGGGGACGTGACCGGCGATGTACTCGACTATATCGTCTTCAACCAGGAAGGCACCGGTGGCAACGAACAGAAGAGCATCAGTGCTCACGTCAATGGTGACCTGTTCGAAATGCCTGCCGGTACCGTCGGCTTTGCCACCGGGATCGAATGGCGCGAGGACAGCGGCTGGCGCAAACCCGACTCACTTGTGCAGGCGGGTTACGCGCTGGGCAACCAGGCGGACCCGATCTCCGGCTCCACCGAGGCCCGCGAAGTGTATGCGGAAATGCTGGTGCCGGTGCTGGCCGGACTGCCACTGGTGCAATCGCTGGATTTGGACCTGGCGATGCGCTACTCCGACTATGACCTGTTCGACGGCGAGGACACCTACAAGGCGGGCCTCAACTGGCAGGTAAACGACATGCTCAAGGTGCGCGGCACCATGACCACCGCCTTCCGCGTGCCGAATGTACCGGAGCTGTTCGGCGGCGTTTCCGAGGGCAACCTGACCACCGTCGACCCCTGCTCGGACTACGCCTCACTGGACCCGTCCAGCACTGTCTACCAGAACTGCCGGGATGCCGGTGTGCCGCTGAACTATACCCAGCTGGGCACCACTATCCTGACCGACCGGGGCGGCAACCAGAACCTGACGCCGGAGAGCGCCGAAACTTTCACGTTGGGCCTGGTGTTGCAGCCGCTGGACGGCCTGTCCCTGACCCTCGACTACTTCGATATCGAAATCGACGATGCCATCCGCGAAGTGTCCGGCTCCACCAAGCTTGCCATGTGCTATGAGTCGGCCAATCTCGGCCACGCTTTCTGCGCACCGGACCAGCACACCCGCAACCCGGTCAACGGCGATGTGAACTACCTGTCCACGCAGAAGTTCAACACCGGCAGGGAAACCATGCAGGGCATCGACTTCGGCGCGCTGTACGACTTCGATTTCGCCGGCCTGTCCCACACCCTGGACTTCAAGGCCTCATACCTGCAGGAGTACGAGACCGTGGCGTTCGAGGGGGACGCCCCGTTTGTGCTCGCCGGCTACATCGGTAGTGGCAACGGGGGCTACCCGCACTGGCGCACCAACACCTCGCTGACCACACGCGGCAACCAGTGGAGCGGCACCTACTCGATCCGCATGATCGGCGAGGGTGACGACTTCAATGCGGACAGCGGCATCGGTTCCAGCATGCCCAATATCTTCTACCACAATGTGCAGTTCTCATATGCCCTGAGCGACGCATTGCGGATGAGCGTGGGCGTGGACAACCTGTTCGACCAGGAAGCGCCGCGGGTTGCCAGCTGGACGGACGGCAATACCGATACCATGACCTATGACCTGGCCGGCATGCGCAGCTATATGCGCATGACCTACCGCTTCGACTGAAGCAGCCGGGACATTCACGGCGGCGGGAGGTACACTCCCGCCTGCTGTTTACTTTCTCACCAGCTGTAACCCAGAGAAAAATAATCATGAAAACGGCATCACTTTCCAGGAAGATCCACAAATGGCTGTTCCTGTTTGTCGGTATCCAGGCCCTGCTGTGGACCCTGAGTGGCGTCTACATGGTGGTGATGGACCTGGATTTTATCCACGGCGACCACCTGGTAAAAAACCTGCGTGAGCCACTACCGGACAACACTGCGCAACTCGTTCCCACCGAAGACCTGCTGCGCGAGTACAGCGACCCCCTGTCGGTGCAGCTCAAGGCCATCCAGGGGAAACCGTTCTACATCCTGCGCGATAACGATGGTGCGCACCTGGTTGATGCCCGCAGTGGTATCGAGGTATCCCCCATAGAGCGGGACCGCGCCATTGAGCTGGCGGAGCACTACTATACCGGCGAGATAGCTGCCGGAAGCGCGCAACTGATCGAGGAAAACCCTCCCACCGAGCTCCAGTCGCGCCTGCTGCCCCTGTGGCGTGTCGACTTCGACGATCGCTACGGCACCAGTTTTTATATCCACCCGGACACCGGTGCGCTGGTTACCCGGCGCCATGATTACTGGCGCGCGTTCGACTTCTTCTGGATGCTGCACATCATGGATTACGAGGAGCGCGCGGACATCCACAACCCGCTGCTGCTGACCATCACCCTGGTGAGCCTCAGTGCTGTTATCGCCGGCCTGGTTTTGCTGTTCTACAGTTTCGGGCGCCGCCGCGATAGCGTGACTGCGAGCCCGCAGGCGGGAGGTGCACGATGAGTTTCGTCAAGACAGCCCACAAGTGGCTGAGCCTGGTCATTGGCCTGCAGCTCGCGATCTGGCTGGCCAGTGGCCTCGCCTTTGCCCTGCTGGACTCCAGCATGGTCAGCGGTCGTCACCTGGCCGAACGGCAGGCGGCGCAGGCTATCGCGCCGCAACAATCGCTGCTCTCCCATGCGGAAATTGCCCGCCGCCTGGACAGCGGGGCGGTATTCTCCATTCGCCTGCAACCGGGCCTGGACCGCCCGGTCTACCGGGTGGAAACTGCAGAGGGAATCCAGCTGCGCGATGCCCGCAGCGGCGGGTTGCTGGCCATCGACGCCACCACGGCCGCCGATATCGCCGCACGGGACTATGCCGGTGACGACAGCCTGGTCGGCGAACCCGTCATGCTCGAGTCCGCCACCATGGAAACACGTGGCCACAGTGGTCCCATCTGGCGGGTGGATGTCGCCGATGAGTTCGGCACGACCCTGTACATTTCTGCCCGGGACGGGCAGGTGCTGGAGCGCCGCAATGACAGCTGGCGGCTGTTCGACATCTTCTGGATGCTGCACATCATGGACTACACCGAGCGGCAGGATTTCAACAACCCGTTCGTGATCGCCTTCGGCATCGGCGCCCTGCTGATGGCGATCTCCGGCTGCCTGCTACTGTTTTCCAGCTTCAGCCGCCACGACTTCAACCTGGTGGCAAAGTTGCGCCGCAGTAAGGTGGCCGTAACCCTGCTTGACCGGGCCGCCGCGCCGGTGCAGGAGCTGGCACTGCCCAGCGGCGTGAGCCTGTTCGAGGGCCTCGCCGCCAACGGCGTGCAGCTGCCCTCCAACTGCGGCGGCGGTGGCAGCTGTGGCCTCTGCCTGGTGCAGATGCCGGCGGACACGCCAGTCACCGGCAATGAGAAGGCCCTCCTGTCCCCATCCGAGCTCTCCGCCGGTTACCGCCTCGCCTGCCAGCAGCGCGCCAGCGGCGCAACCCGCCTGGTGCTGGATGACAGCGTGCTGCAGGCCGGCCAGTTCGAGGCCGAGGTGGTTGAAAGCCGTTTCCTGACGCCCTTTATCAAGGAAATCCGGCTGCGCCCCGACAGCAGCGGGCCCTTTTCCTTCCGTGCCGGCAGTTTTGTGCAGGTGGAGATCCCCCCACACCAGCTGCGGCTGGGAGAAATGATTGTGGAGCCCGCTTACCGCGACGACTGGCAACAGTGGCACGACACCCCTGCCGGCGCGCACGGCGAGCCCCTGCGGCGCTCATACTCGATGGCCAGCGCCCCCGGCGAGGCCCTCGACGGCACCGACGGAGAGGGCATCATTTCCCTGAATGTGCGCATCCAGCCCCCGCCCCCGGGCCAGGCCGCAGTGCCTGCCGGCGCCGGTTCAAGCTACATGTTCAACCTCACCAGGGGTGACCGCGTACAGCTGAGCGGCCCCTTTGGCAGCTTCCACGCCAGCGACAACGACCGGGAAATGATCCTGATCGGTGGTGGCGCGGGCATGGCACCGCTGCGCTCGATCATCGTGGACCAGCTGCGCAACCGCGGTAGCCGGCGAAGGATCCACTTCTGGTACGGCGCTCGGAGTCTTCGCGAGGTTTTTTACCGGGACCTGTTTGATACCCTCGCGGCCGAGCACCCCAATTTCCACTGCCACCTGGGACTGTCGGAACCGCACCCGGATGACCGCTGGTCCGGCCCTACCGGTTACATCAGCGATATTGCGGCGGAACAGTACCTGCGCGGACACCAGGACCTGGACGAGTGCGAGTTTTACCTCTGCGGCCCCCCGGCCATGCTCAAGGCGAGCATCGCCATGCTCACGGCACTGGGCGTACCGCGGGAACAGATCGCGTTTGATGACTTCGGCTGCTGAAGCGGTTGACCGCTGAGCAGTCGGCTGCGGGAGTGCCTTGCAATGCGCTCCCGCAGCCACTAATCTCCGGCGGGTCTCTTCGCGAACCAGGCTTCCGGACTTACGGGACAAGACATTTAATGTACAAATTCACCGCACGGACATTGCTGTTGCTGATGCTGGTCACCGTCTTCGGACAGGTGGCGGCCCAGGCGTGCGTGGACATGCACGGCCAGGTTCCCGCGGCGGTGTCCCTTTCCGGCCCGGGAGAAGCCTCTCCTGCGGAAGGCACTGCCGGCATGGCAGGCATGGATCATTGCGGTGAAAGTAATATCGACCCGGTGAGCGACAACCGGGACCACTGTGCGGATCCGGCCACCGCCGGCGATGACTGCACCCAGGAATGTACCTGCTGTCCTGGCCACTGCGCCTCGGCAGTTCCCGTCGCGGAGGATTGCGCCTCGCAACCGCTGCGCCCCGTTTCCGACAGCACCTACCGGGAAATCGTCTCCTCTCCAGTCCCGGAAAGCGAGTTCCGCCCGCCCATAACTGCCTGACCACAGGGGCAGTGCGCCCGTAAAAAGGCGCAATCCCAACCGAACACTCCGTAGCAGGACGGCATTGCCCCGGCATGCGCGCGTTTGCAGGCCGGCCCCATGTGCCGCCATTGCTGCGACCACCCGAATTATATTTATGGAAATCCAGTTATGTATCGCAAAGTGAAAGCCACCCTGCTCGGCAGCCTGGCAGCCCTCCTCCTTGCCGCCTGTACCGGCGAGAAAGCCGGTGCGGCAGGCCCGGCCGTTGCCGCAGCATCGACAGACATCCCCATTACAACCTTCAAGAGCGCCACCTGTGGCTGCTGCGGGAAGTGGGTGGAACACGCCCGCGACAATGGCTTTGCAGTGACCGCAAAAAATGTCGACGACCTGAATGCGGTCAAGGGCCAGCACGGGATCGCGCCGCGGCACCAGTCCTGCCACACCAGTGTGTCAGCCGAAGGCTTCGTGTTCGAGGGCCATATACC
Source organism: Microbulbifer sp. JSM ZJ756 (assembly GCF_044383805.1). NCBI lineage: Bacteria > Pseudomonadati > Pseudomonadota > Gammaproteobacteria > Cellvibrionales > Microbulbiferaceae > Microbulbifer > Microbulbifer sp. JSM ZJ756. The sequence continues at coordinate 271,526 of NZ_JBISER010000004.1, forward strand.
GGCCCGCTACATCCGCCAGTTCCTGCAACACCCGCCCGCCGGTGCGCGCGGCCTGGCCGTGCCGGCAATGCCCCTGGGTAGCCCGGGCATGGAAGTGGGCGATCGTTTCACTCCCTACGCCATCATGCTGCTGCACGAAGATGGCAGCGAGAGCGTGTACGCACAGATCGACAGCGCAGAACAACAGTACTGAGGTGTGCAATGAAAAAAACAGATCCTCAACCGGTCGGGTTCCCGCAGATCTCCAGGCGCCGCTTTGTGACCGGTATGGCCGCCGGGGCGGCGCTGCTGGGCATGCCTGGCAGCCTCACCGCGGGTGCGCCCAGAACGAACCCCGCTCCCCAGACCCTGCGGGGAAACCAGTTTGACCTGAGCGTCAATTACCTCCCGGTGAATTTTACCGGCCGCGACCGCACCGCAGTGGCGGTGAACGGTGGTGTACCGGCGCCGATCCTGCGCTGGAAAGAAGGCCAGACCGTCACGCTGAATGTCACCAACCATCTCGCCCACGACACTTCCATCCACTGGCACGGCCTGATCCTGCCCAGCAATATGGATGGTGTCCCCGGGCTCAGCTTCAACGGCATCAAGCCCGGTGAAACATTTACCTACCAGTTCCCGGTAAACCAGAGTGGCACCTACTGGTACCACAGCCATTCCGACTTCCAGGAACAACAGGGCCACTACGGGGCCATCGTCATCGATCCCGCCGAACCCGACCCGGTGGCCTATGACCGCGACTACGTAGTGATGCTGACTGACTGGAGCGATGAATCCCCGCACGACATCTACGCCAGGCTGAAAAAGGAAGGCCACTACTACAATCGTCGCCGGCGCACAGCGGGAGACCTGTGGCGCGACATTCGCGAAAAGGGGGTGGCGCAGACCTGGCGCGAGCGGGAAATGTGGAACGACATGCGCATGTCCGACCGCGACATTTCCGACGTTACCGGTTACACCTACACCTACCTGATGAATGGCCAGACACCGGACGCCAACTGGACCGCCCTGTTCCGGCGCGGCGAAAAAGTCCGCCTGCGCTTTATCAACGGCTCGGCCATGTCGATTTTCGATATTCGTATTCCCGGCCTGAAGATGACTGTCGTGGCGAGCGATGGCCAGAATATCGAGCCGGTCACGGTGGATGAATTCCGCATCGGTGTTGCGGAGACTTACGACGTGGTGGTGGAACCGGCAGGCGACCACGCTTACACGCTGTTTGCCCAGACCATCGACCGCAGCGGCTACGCCCGCGGCACCCTGACCGCGGACCCTTCCCTGCGGGCCGAGGTTCCGGCGATGGATTACGCCCCGGTGCTGGGACACCGCGACATGGGCATGGGGCACGGCAGCCATGGCGGCCACGACATGAACAAGGCGGCAGGCAAAATGGACCACAGCGGCCATGGCGACATGAGTGGTATGGACCACAGCCAGCACGGTGCCGACATGGGCGGTATGGACCACAGTCAGCACGGTAGCACCATGGATGGCATGGACCACAGCCAGCACAAGGCGGACATGAAGGGTTACAGCCTGCACGGCGGTCGCCCGGAACTCGGCGGCATGCAGGGGGTCTGGCATACAAACGACCTGGGGCGGGCCGGCCACGGCAGTAACAGCCCGATCGTCCACCTGCCCAGTGAGCACGGCTACGGCGTGGACATGCGCTCGGAAATGCCGGCCAACGGCCTGCACGACCCGGGTATCGGGCTGCGCGACCACGCCGAGCGCTACGGCCGGCGGGTACTCAATTACAGCGATATCCGCAACCTGACGCCGACCCTCGACCGACGCGAACCCACCCGGGAATTACAGCTGCACCTGACCGGAAATATGCACCGCTATATGTGGTCGATGAACGGCATCAAGTTCAATGATGCCGAGCCGCTGGTGCTGAAATATGGCGAGCGGATTCGCATCACCCTGGTGAACGACACCATGATGACGCACCCGATCCACCTGCACGGTATGTGGAGCGAGCTGGAAACCGGCGACGCCGAATACATTCCGCGCAAGCACACCATCCTGGTACAGCCCGGCTCCAAGGTCAGTTACCTGGTCACCGCCGATGCCTACGGCCGCTGGGCCTACCACTGTCACCTGCTGTACCACATGCCGGGAATGTTCCGCGAAGTGCGGGTCGTATAAGGAGCGCGATGATGAAATTGAAAACACTGCTATTTTTCTGCAGCGCGTTCGTTACATCCCAGGTCCTGGCGCAGGATGCCATGGATCACCAGGGTCACGGCGCGCACGAGTCACATAACACCGGAGCAACGACTGCGGCGGGCGATGAGCCGAAAGGTGAAAGTGGCCACGGGGCCCACAAAGGCCACTCCATGCCGCAATCCGGGGAGCACCACGGCCACCATGGCGATATGCAGGTGCCGGCGGCAGCTAACCTGGAGCATGCCCCTGACCAGCCCGACCATGTCATGGATCACGAGGTCCTGCTGACCAAGGTCACCATTGACCAGCTGGAAGTACGCGAGCATGAGGGCAGCGCCCTTGAGGGCAGTGCCTGGTTTGGCAGCGACAGGAACAAGCTGTGGCTCAAGACCGAAGTGGAGCGCGAGGAAGGCAGCACCGAAAACGCCGAATTACAGGCCCTGTACAGCCGCGCGATCGCGCCCTACTGGGACCTGCAGGTAGGCGTACGCCATGATTTCCAGCTGGAGGATGGTGACAGCAAGAACTGGGGCGCAATCGGCTTTAACGGCCTGGCACCCTATTTCTTCGAAGTGGACTCGGCACTGTTTGTCAGTGATGATGGTGATACGGCATTGCGCCTGGAGGCGGAATACGAGCTGCTGTTTACGCAACAGTGGATTCTGAGCCCGGAAGTAGAGGCGAATTTCTATGGCCAGGACGATCCGGACACAAACACCGGATCCGGCCTGTCGGATGTGGAGGCCGGTCTACGCCTGCGCTATGAATTCACCCCGCAGTTTGCGCCCTATATCGGCGTGAATTACGAGAAGAAATTCGGCAACACCGCCGACTTCCTGCGCGCGGAGGGCGAGTCCACCGGCGAGACCACCTGGGTGGTCGGGCTACACGCCTGGTTCTAGGCCGGGCAACCGGGCACCTTTCGGGACGTTGCTCCCCGGGTGCCCGGGGCCCCACCGATTCCAATAATGCACAAACAACCCGTGGGAGTTTAACCATGCTTAAAGCTTCATTCGCCAGGTTGCTGGCACTGGGCACACTGCTTTTCAGTACCGCGCTCTTCGCCCATACCGGCCTGCAGGGTTCCAGCCCGGCTGACGGCGATGAACTCAGCCAACCGCCGGTGGAACTCAAACTGCAATTTTCCGGTAAGGTCCGCCTGATGCGGGTCTCACTGGAAGAGACCGATCGGGGTGAAGTCAAGCTGGCCTTTATGCCCGGCGCGGTGGCGGAGAGAGATATCAGCCTGCCACTGCCGGCCCTGGACGCGGGCGACTATACGGTTTCCTGGATGGCGATGGGAGGCGACGGCCACAAGATGACCGGCAACCTCTCGTTCAAGATCGTCGCGGAAAAATAAGTCGTGTGGGCCGCAGCGTTTGCGCTGAACAAGTGGCTGCTCTACGGCGCGCTTTCGGTATGTGTGGGTGGCACAGCCGCCGTCCTGCAGTGGACACCGCGGGGTGATGTCCGCCCGCAGGCACGGACCTACCTGCTGCCCGCCGCGATCGCCGGCCTGCTGTTCACCGTCTCGGGATTCCTGCTCCAGGTAGGCACATTCGCGGAAGCCGGCCTGTCCGGCATGTTCGACCCGCTTTACCTGTCAATCCTGTGGGAATCCCCGGCGGGCGAAGTGGCCTTGCTGCTGGTTCCCGGTTTTGCCGTGGCGGCGCTTGCCGCCATTTGCCTGCTGCAGGGGAGGAACCGGGCTGCCGCGATACTGTGGCTGGTAGCGGCGGTGCTGTTGCTGTTGCCATTCAGCTGGCGCGGCCATACTGCCGAGTCCTCCCTGTGGGTACGTGCCGCCCTGTCGCTGCACGCGGGGCTCGCCGCCTGGTGGATGGGTGCCCTCTACCCCCTTTGGCGCCTGAGCCGCCAGGGTGATCCCGCACAGTATGGCGCTGCCATGGCCCGCTTCGGACAGCAGGCCTCCTGGCTTGTAGCGCTGCTGGTTATCTGCGGGACCTGGGTGCTGTATTCCCTGCTCGGCGGTTTCGGCGCCCTGGTGCAGGGCAGTTACGGACTGGCGATGCTGGTGAAACTTGCCCTGGTCGCCAGCCTGTTGCTGCTCGCGGCCCAGAACAAATGGCGGCTGGTGCCGCAGTTGCCCAACACCGCCGCCGGGCTCTCCGGAAGTATCCGCGCCGAGATGCTGGTGGGGACTGCGATCCTCCTGGCCACCGCCCTGCTGTCCACACTGACCGGCCCGGGGCACTGATCGCCAGCGCAAAAAAAATAAATAAACTTGAAGGAACAACATTATGACGCGTGATCCTTTACCGGGCACCACCACCCGGGTCCTGCTGCTCACGCTGCTGGCCCTGCTCCCATTCGGCGTCGCCGCACACGGAAACAAGCAGGCACAGCAAGCGGATACCCCACTGTATTCCGGCCAGGACTCGGATGCCGGCAGGGCAGTGCAATCCTTCCACCGCGCACTGCGCACTGGTAACCGGGAAGCTGTGCTCGCCGCCCTGGCTGAGGATGTGGTCATTTTCGAGGGCGGCAAGGTGGAGCGGTCCCGGGAGGAATACGCCGGCCACCACTTGGGTGCGGATATGAAATTCCTGCAACAGCTACAACCGACCCAGCTGGAGCTGCAGGTACAGGAGGGCCGGGAACTGGCCTACGCCTACGGCCGCAGCAGGCTGCAGGGTGACTACCAGGGCAAGCCCCTCGACCTGCTGGCCATGGAGACACTGGTACTCAGGCGCATGGACTCGGGATGGAAGATTGTGCAGATACACTGGTCCAGCAAATAAGTTCAACCCACTGCCACAACCGGATCAGGCCAGGGCCGGCGCAAAGAGCGACAGAACGGAACCGCTCACCGGCCTCTAGACCAGCCGGTTGTACACCCGGGCCAGTAGCCAGCCAATTAAACCGGCGCTGACCGACCAGGCCACCAGGCCAACCAGCACACCGGGGAGAGTCAGGTCCCAGCCCATACCGGCCAGGTCCATATGCACCATATCCCCGGACATACTCATCATCATCCCTGGCATCAGCACCACCAGCAGCGCACAGACCAGCCATGCGCTTCCAAAGCTGATCGCTGCAGCAAGACCAAATTTGGCGGCGTTCAGTTTCATCCTGTCTCCCTCTGCGTTTGCTGTGATTCCCGGCGCGAAACCCCAGCTACTTACGCCGAATACAAACCCTGTTACAGGTCCAGCAGGCGATTGGCAGCCTGGGTCATCTGCATGGCCTCGTGCTCCTCCAGTGACTTCAGCTTCTCCATCAGGTCCCGGGTCGCATCGATGTCGGCCCTGGCGTGAAGATAGCGGTACAGGTCGATCACCTGTTGGTGCTGGCCGGAGACCACATCCATGATCTCTTTCGCGTCCATGTCCTGGAAGGGCGCGTCGCAGCGCGTGCTGTGAACGATTGGATGCTTGTCCATGTAGTCGTAGCACCAGGTGTTGAGCGCCCTGGTTTCAGCGCCAACCTCGAACTGGTCGACGAGCCCAGACAGCCGCTGCTCATGCTCGGCCAGGTAATCCAGCAACATGCTGGCACGTTTATCGTCGTTCGCTTTTGCGCAATCCGCCAGGCACCCGGAGAGGTTCCGGTGCAATGCCGTGGTCCAGTCAAGCACATCTTCCAGAGTTTCAACCTGCATCGGGACTCCCGGACAATCGTAAATGGAACAGTTGTTATCGTAGCGCCCGAATCGGTCACGGGCACCCGGTGTCTGGAAATTTACCGCTCCTCGCGCCCGCAACGATTGATTTGCATCAACAGGTTACCAATTGAGGAATACCCGGCCCCTCGCGCGACATACAGCCTGCAACCAGCGGGTGCAGAAAGCACCTTTGCAGGACGCCAGGGAACGGCACGCACCAGCGGAACGTACCGCCGCCACACTACGCAGGCTGACGCTTCGGCGCCGGCCTCAGGCGTCCTGCAGCCGGTTCGCAGCCTGCATCATCTGCATGGTCTGCTGCTCCTCGAGCGTTTTCAGGTTGGCCATCAATTCGCGCGAGGATTCGGTCTCCATGCGCCGGTGCAGGAAACGATAGAGACCAATCACCTCATTGTGGTAATTCATGACCACTTCCATGACCCGGTCCGGGTCCTCCTGCAGAGACGGGATGCTCGTGACATCGATATGATCGATCGGGTATTTGTGCAGGTACTCGTAGCACCAGGTATTCAGGGCCTTGCCGTCCGCGCCCCGCTCTATCGCAGTCACCAGTTCGGCGAGGGTCTGCTCGAACTGCGCCAGGTAGTCCAGCAAGAGCGTGACGCGACTGCGATCACTGGCCTCGCGCCCCTCCTGTAATCGTTTATTCAACTGCTCATGGAAGCTGCGCGTACGCGCAATGACATCCTGCAGGGTTTCGGTACGCATGGTTCCTCCACCTTATCGGGAAATTCCGGTGCGGGGCCACAGCCTGGCCCACGCGCTTATCAACAGACCTGAAGGTGGCCGCGCCCGAATTCAACCCCTACTCAATGCTGAGCGACCCGCGGTACATCTGCATCTGGCAGGTAAACGGGTACTTGCCGGGCTCTGCTGCGGGCAGCCTTACCGGCGTGCGCTCGCCCACGGCCAGCTGTGCACTGACCTCCAGGTCGGGGAACAAGACATACTCCGCGCAGGGGCTGGGATCTTCGCGGCGAAAATAGAGTGTGGCGGGCTCGCCCGCCGGCAGGCGAATATGGTCCGGCTCGTAGACGCCGTCTTTCACCAGGACTTCCATTTCCTCATCCGTGGCGCGGACTGGTTCCGATTCACGACCGGCTTCCGCCAGCCAGAACCACCAGACGATCGCCACGATCAGTACCAGCCCGGTAACGTTCACCAGTAATGTCATCATTGCGCCTGCCCTCCGGTCGCCGGTTCATTTGTATTACTCTTGCCACTGCCCTGCGGCTTGAAAAAGCGCAGCCGGTTGGCATTGGAGACCACCGTTACTGACGACATGGCCATGGCTGCGCCGGCGATGACCGGGCTCAGCAGGGCACCGGTAAACGGGTACAGCACACCGGCGGCAATGGGAATCCCCAGGGTGTTATAGATAAAGGCCCCGAACAGGTTCTGCTTGATATTGCGCAGCGTCGCCCGGGACAGTTCGATCGCATCTGCGACACCATGCAGCGAGGAGCGCATCAGCGTCACGTCCGCGGTCTCGATGGCCACGTCGGTACCGGCACCAATGGCAAAACCCACATCCGCGCGTGCCAGCGCCGGGGCATCGTTGATACCGTCGCCGGCCATACCCACCTGCTCACCACTGCCCTGCAGTTCGCCGATGATTTTTTCCTTGTCCTCCGGTTGCAGCTCGGCGTGCACCCGGTCGATGCCCAGCTGACGTGCCACCGCCTGGGCCGTGCCCTCGTTGTCACCGGTGAGCATTTCGATGCGCAGGCCGAGTTGCTGCAGGCGCGTCACCGCTGTTTTGGCATCCTCGCGCAGCGGGTCTGACACGGCGATGATGCCGGCCATTTTTCCATCCACCGCCGCGTACATTGCCGTGCGGCCCTTACCCGCGAGTTCCTGTACCCGCTCGCGCCAGCGGCCGGCGTCAATTTTTTCCCGCTCCATCAGTTTGCGGTTGCCCAGGAATAGCACCTTGCCGTCGACACGGCCGGTAACGCCGTGGGCGGTAATCGCCTCGAACTCTTCGGTGCGCAGGAATTCGACATCCCGGTCACGGGCAGCGGCCACTACCGCTGCCGCCAGCGGGTGCTCCGAGCCCTGCTCCAGGCTCGCCAGCAGTTGCAGCAGGTCGTCGGCACTACCGGCGAAGCCATCGTCAGTTTCGATTTCAGTGAGTTTCGGTTCGCCCTCGGTCAGGGTGCCGGTCTTGTCCACCACCAGCGTGCGCAGCTTGCTCGCCTGCTGCAGCGCCTTGCCATTGCGGATCAGTACCCCGTGCTCGGCGCCCTTGCCCACGCCGACCATCACTGACATGGGTGTCGCCAGGCCGAGCGCGCAGGGACACGCGATAATCAGTACTGCGGTCATCACCACCAGCACATGGGCGGCGCGCGGCTCCGGGCCGAAATTGAACCACGCCAGCGCCGCCAGCACCGCAATGATCATTACCGTCGGCACGAAGATGGCCGAGATGCGGTCCGCCAGCCGCGCGATGGGTACCCGCGAACTCTGGGCGTTCTTCACCATCTCGATAATTTGCGCGAGGCGGGTGTCGGCGCCGACTTTTTCCGCACGAAACAACAGGGTGCCATTCTTGTTCAGGGTACCGGCGGACAGGAAATCCCCCTCACCCTTTTTCACCGGCACCGGCTCGCCGGTGAGCATGGACTCGTCAACCAGGCTGCTGCCTTCCTCGACGGTACCGTCCACGGGGATTTTCTCGCCGGGCCGCACCCGCACGCGGTCATCCACGCGCACCTCTTCCAGCGGCAGGTCGCGCTCCTCGCCGTCGCGCACCACGCGCGCGGTGGGGTCCTGCAACTCCAGCAGTTTTTCCACCGCCGCGCTGGTGCGACCGCGGGCGCGCAGTTCCAGTGCCTGCCCCAGGTTGATCAGGCCGATGATCATGGCGCTGGCCTCGAAGTAGACATGCCGCGCCGCCTCGGGCAGCAGTTGCGGGGCCAGCACCACCGCCATGGAGAACAGCCAGGCGGCGCCGGTACCCAGCGCCACCAGCGTATCCATATTGGCATTGTGGTGACGGAAGGCACGCCAGGCGCCGGTAAAGAAATGCCCGCCGCAGTAGACCAGCACCCCCAGGGTCAGCAGGCCCACGGCGCCCCAGGCCAGCTGCTGCGACGGCGTATTGACCATCATGTCACCGCCGAGCAATCCCCACGCCATCAGCGGCACACCCAGGCCCAGCGCCAGGGCGCAGCGCAGCAGCAGAGAGCGGTAATGGCGCTGCTCTTCCTCGTGTTGCTGCTCGCGGCGTTCCCGCTCACTGGCGCGCACCCGCTCGGCACCGTAACCGGCGGACTCCACCGCGGCGATGCACTCCGCGTCACTGGCCTCACCGGACACCTGTAGCGTCCGGTCCGCCAGATTGACGCGCGCTTCGGCTACGCCCTCGACAGCCCCCAGTGAATTCTCGATCTTGCGCACGCAGCCGGCGCAGGTGACGCCCTCCAGGCGAAAAGTCCGGGGCGAAGTTGTCGTTGTTTCCGCGCTCATGTTCTCTCCGTTATCAACTGGACGCGTTCTCGTGGCTGCGACTTACGCCCACAGGCAAGCGGACCAGTTCGATGTTTTGGACACGCGACAGAGAATAAAACCCTGCCCCGGGGGCAGGGCAAGCATCCTGACACCGCAATGGGGAATCGAAGGCAGCGTTATGCCGGCAGCAGCACCCCGATCACCAGCCAGATAACCGCCAACGTCGCCAGCACCAGCAAGATACGCTCACTCAGGCTGTCGGTTTTCAGCCCCGGCAGCCCTTTTGCCTTCCAGCGCCAGATAAGGAATACCAGTCCCTGCAGGGCAAACAGCAGGTTCAGGAACAGGGTGTAGTCCACCTTGAAGAATTCGCGGTCGGTCACCGTCTTCGCGGACGACGGGTCCGGCAGCAGGTCGAGGGCGGCGAACCCGTAGTGCAACAGCAGCGCAGTGCTGACAAGGATCAGCAGGAATACCCCGAGGATATACAGCGCCATCTTCCAGCCGTAATACTGCGCCTGGATACGCAGCACCGGCAGCACCACCAGGTCGCTGAAAATAAACGCCATGATCCCGGCAAAGGCCACCCCGTTATCGAACAGCACCGCGGCCAGGGGAATATTGCCCATGGAGCCGATAAAGGTAAAAAAGGCGGCCACCGGCCCCACCAGGCACTGCAACAGCACTTCCCAGAAAGCGGGGTCCGCTTCGCCGGAACCGACGAACAGGCTGCGGAAAAATGACTGCGGCACGAAGGCAGCGATGATGCCCGCAACGGTGAAACCCACCGTGACGTCCTTCCATACCATGTGCCATTCCATGACGTACTTGCTCGCCACCATGCGCCAGCCCTCGCGGCTGCGGATAAGCTCGCGCCAGTCGGGCACCTCGCCGCCGTCGTCGCTGGACTCCTCGGCAGAGCGGGCGCGCTTGCGTGCCTTCTTGACCAATCCCTTCGGTGCCGTCAACCGCACCACCAGCCACATCAGCAGGATCAGCAGCACGCCGCCGGCATATTCACCCACCACAAACTGCCAGCCCAGGAACACCGCGATCACGATGCCCAGCTCGATGACCAGGTTGGTGGACGCCAGCAGGAAGGCCAGTGCCGGCACCAGCCCGGCGCCCTTGGCAAACAGGGCGCGCGTGGTGGCCAGCGCGGCAAACGAACAGGAACTGGAAATAAACCCGAAGAAGGTGCCCAGTCCCACACTCCCGGCGCCCGCCTCCCCCATGCTGCGCCGCATACGCTCGCGGGTCACAAACACCTGGATCATGCTGCTGATCAGGTAGCCGAGGCCAAAAGCCCAGAAAGCCATCCAGAACAGGCCCAGGGTGGTGACGGCCGCTTCGTGCCAGGTGGACAGGAATGCCTGCATGGTCGAGTCTCCAGTTCGGCCGACCCACGACGGGCCGCACTTTCACTTTAGCGAAACCCGGTCCCCCCTATCGGGGGAAACCACGTACTGTGCCGGAGAACAACACAGCCCCGACCCGGCAGTCAAACCCGCAACGGGCCAATTTCGGTGCCGGAAGACCTCTGCGGGAGGGCGGCGGGGGTGATAGAATCGCGCCATGAAACACCCCCTGCTACCGGAAAGACCCCTGAGCCTGTCCCCTACTCTGGCCGCCACCATCGGCCTGGAGGAGGCGGTATTGCTCACGGCACTCGGCGACCTGCTGCCCTTCCTGCAGCCGGAATCGCACCCGGGACGGGAGTGGTACACCGCCGAGGGAGAACAGCTGCAGCTGCTGCTGCCCTTCTGGGAGCCGGCGGACATCCAGCGCGTGGCCACCAGCCTGCGCAACCAGGGCGCCCTGCTGCTGGGCTCAGCCCCCTACGGCACCAGCATGCAGCTCAAGTTTGCCCTGCCCGGCGAACACCGGCGCCCGGAGCCCACAGGCCACATCGACCACTCCCCGCGAATGCAGGAGCCACCGCCCCCGGAACACAACGCCCGCAGCGCCAATACCATCGGACCCGGCTGGCAGCCGGACCGGGAGACCCAGGCCCGTATCGCCCAGCTGGGAGTGCCCGAGCATTTCTGGCGCGAGCAGCTGCCGGAATTCGTCACCTACTGGCGCGAGCGCGGCGAACCACGGCATTCCTTCGGCTCGCTGTTCCTCAAGCAGGTCAAGAGCCGCTGGGAGGCATTTCGCGCCACCGCCCAGCGCAAGCAGCCCCTGCCGCAGGGCTGGTACCCGGGTGAGGACACCCTGCGCAAGCTGGCGGACGAGGGCGTACCCAGCACCTTCGTGCAGCGGGCCCTGCAGCGCTTCGTCGACTACCACCGCTCCAGCGGCAAGCAGTCCATCTCCTGGGACCTGGAGTTCAATGACTGGGTCACCGAGGACTGGGAGAAGCAGGACACCCCGTTTATCGAGAAGCGCAAGCCCACCCCAATGACCCGTGACTGGCAGCCCAGCGAGCACACCTGGGAGCAGCTGCGCCGGCTGGCGATCAACCCAAGTTTTGCCGCCGAGCTGCTGCCCGAATTTATATACAAGTGGCTGGAGCGCGGTGGCCACAGCGCCCGTTGGGGGGAGCTGTTTATCGAGTACGCACGCGAGGAATGGGCCTACTACTGCCAGGGCATTGAAAAGAACCCGGTAGCCAAGCCCATAACACGCAACTGGCAACCCGGTGGTGACTGCTTGAGCCACCTGGTAAACCAGTGTGAAATAGACCGCGACTTCGCCCTGTCGCTGGTCCCCGAATTTATTATCTACTGGCGGGGCCAGAATGCGGCGCGCAAGAGCTGGGACGCCGTGTTCGTCCGCCATGCGCGCTACCAGTGGGCAGAGCGCAACAAGCTGGCGATAGGAAAGACCAATGGCACGCAGCAACACACCGACAACCAGAGAACCCGGGACCGCTCCGTCCTCGACATCGTCACGGACACAGACTGGTAGCGGAGCCGGCGACGAACAGCTGAACGAGCGCAAGCGGGCCCTGAACGAGGTCTTCGGCCTGCTGAAACTGAGCTATCACAACCAGTTCAATTCGGCCTTCCCCGACACCGAGACCCTGAACCACGCCAAGCGCCTGTGGCTGGAGTCCCTGGCGGCCTTTTCCCCGGCGCAGATCGTCGCCGGGGCCAAGCGCGCTATCCGCCAGAGCGAATACCTGCCCACGGTACACAAGATGCTGCAGCTGTGTGCCGCCGGCGACAACGGCCTGCCCGAGGCCCGCGCCGCCTATCGCGAGGCCTGCAACGCCCCCAGCCCCAAGGCCGCGTTCAACTGGAGCCACCCGGCGGTCTACCACGCCGGCCGCGAGGCCAACTGGTTCTTCCTCGCCAACAACCCGGAACACGTGGCCTACCCGGTGTTCGCCGAGCACTACCGCAAGATCTGCGCCCGGGTGCTGGAGGGCGATGCGCTGCCCGCACCCGAGCAGCCCCTGCTGGAGGAAAAGCCCGGCGAGCCACTGAGCAAGGCGGAAAACGCCGAGCGCATGGCGCAACTGCGGGCAGAGCTGGAACTCTAGAGACCCTCTCGCGCCCGGCCCGTCCGGGCCGATAAAAGGAAGCAACCGCCAAATTTCATCCCGTGGCAAACAATCCGCGTAGGGTTGGGGGAAGATAGACCCCGATATCAACCGAATGCAGGTATTGCCATGCCCAGGCCCCATGTTCTGCTCGCGGTACTCACCTCCCTTACCCTTGCCCTGCCCGCCAGTGCAGACTTTTATTCCCACCGTTATGTCGGCGTCAGTGTCGGCGACGCCGGCCAGGGTAATTTCTGCCCACAGGCGTCGGACCGGGTGCAACGTTTCAGCTTCAACGGCGAACCGGCCCGGCTGCTCAATTGCGGCGAGGGCGGCGAGACCTGGAAGCTGTACACCGGCTGGCGCTGGAGCCCCTACTTCGCGGTGGAAGCCAGCCTGCAGCAACTGGCCAGCAGCGACCTGGACTTCGAATTCCGCAATGCGCGCGGCGAGTTCCTGCGCCTCGAGGATGAGCTCGAGACCTACCTGGTCAACGCCTACGCCGTGGGGCACTGGCCGCTATACCGCGGCCTGAGCCTGTTTGCCAAGGTCGGCGGCGGCGCCTGGAATATGGAGCTGTCCGAGCGCCAGGCGGGTGAATTCCTGTTCCGGTTCCAGCAGGAAGACGGCACTATCACCGAAGAGCTGGTACCGGTAAACGGCAGCAGTGGTGCAACCGATAACGGCTTCCACTACGGCTACGGCGCCGGCATCAGCTACCGCCACCACAACAACTGGACCCTGCGGGCCGAGTGGGAGACCTTCAGCGATATCGGCAGCGGCGAGCTGCGCGGCGAGTTCGACGTGGAGACCGCATCGCTGGGGTGGAGTATGCATTTTTAGGCCATAACAATCGCTAAAACCCAGCCACTCCGTAGGAGCGGCCGCTGGCCGCGACTCAGGCACGCATATGGATATGCCGATAGCTCACTCACGAAAAGGACATCGTTCACTACGCCGGGGCCGGGTTTCCATGCCCGGGCAGGTATACCTAGTAACCACCTGCACTCACCAGCGCCTACCAATATTCAAAGATTTCACATTGGCACGGCAGGCCTGCACATCTTTTCAGGACCCTTCATTACTGGGCGATGCCAGGATGCTCGCCTGGGTATTGATGCCCGATCATGTGCACTGGCTGATACAGCTTGGAAATTCCTTTGACTTGAGTGAACTTATCAAGCGTCTCAAATCTTCCAGTGCATACCAGGTTAACCAGTGTCTGCATCAAGAAGCGATTTGGGAGCGCGCCTTCCATGACCGCGCACTACGAAAAGAAGAAGGGGTTATCGAAGCGGCACGGTATGTGATTGCCAATCCTTTGCGCGCGGGGCTCATACAAAACGTCGGGGAATATCCGTTCTGGAATTCTGCCTGGTTATAACCCGGGAATTGTCGCGGCCAGCGGCCGCTCCTACATGATCGTGTTAAGTGCCATAGGAGCGGCCGCTGGCCGCGATTGTTATCCTACCACTTCATCATCGGCAATGGCCGCAGCGGATGCCGGGGTAGCCAGCGCAGGGCGCGCCTGCCCAGGCTTTTGTGGAAACCCGCATTGGGGAAAGCGCGACGCACCTCTTCCACCAGACCGGCGTCCAGCCCGAAACGGACCAGGCCGCAGGAAAAATCCACCAGGTCACCACGGCGGAACAGTTCCACCAGCGGCGCGTACTCGCCGCGATACCGGCGCAGTTTGTGGTGCTCGCTGATCATCAGGCGCACCTCATCGCACCAGCCTTCCCGACCGTTGTGCTTCAGGTATTGCATCGCCGGGGTAATAGAGGGCGGGAGATAGTCGACGGTATCATCGACCCAGATACCGATATCGTGAAAGGCGCCGGCAATCACCAGCTTCTGCCGCTCTTCCTCGCTGCATTCACGCAGTGCAAAGCAGAAATGCAGCATGCGGTAGACGTGATTACGGTAGCCCGGGTATTCCGGGCCAATACATTCCCGCCAGTCAGCCAGTATCTCTTCCAGCAGCGGGATCTTCTCTTCGATTTCCATAGGTGATCACCGGGTTATCCATCACAGCCCACCCCGCGACCAACACATCACAGGGCCGACAGGAGAAGTTACTGCAGTTGCAGCTGTTCCTCAATATCCGCCCAGGACACCAGCTTGAAATTCTGCGGCCCCGCGGGCATGCGCTTGCGCCCGTCCTGCACCACCAGCAGGCCACCCGGGTAGTCATCGCCCAGGGCCGCACTGGTCACTGCCAGGCCATCGGTTTCCGAGCTCCCGTCGATACCCAGCGCCAGGTTGATATCGACCCGGAAATGGCCGATAAACTCGCTGCCGTCGCGGGTATAGAGGGCGTAGCTGTCATTGCCCTGGCTGGAGACCACCAGGTACCCGCGTTCTCCATCGTGGAAAATATCGATACCCTCCACGTCCGCCACCAGCTGCCGGTCATCGACTTCCACCAGCAATTCCGGTTGCGCATTGCCGGCCAGGAATGCGGCGATATCGAGGCGCCATATACCACGGTCCTCCTCACCGAAGAACAATACGCCACGCTCGTCATCCACGACACAACCCTCCACCTGGCTCTGCACCGGCAGTTTTGCCCGCGGCTGCAACTGCCATTCCAGCGGGTCATCGCCCAGCTCGATCTCCGCCAGGTGCAGGGCGCCATCCTTGTCCGATACCCATACCATGGTGCGCCCGTCGTTGCGGTACATGCACAGGCCATACGGGTCCTGCAATCCCATCTCGCGTAACCCCAGGTGTTCCACATCGCCACTGCGGTGGATACCAAACAGGTTTACGCCCGGCGTGGTTCGGTTCGACGTGGCCGCCAGTGCAGCAAAGCGGCCGCTGTCCACCGGTCGCAGGTCGACGTTGTTTACCCGCCCGACAACGAACTGTTCCTGCAGCCGGCCGGACAGGTTGTATACATTGAGGCCGCGCTTCTTGTCGGTTCCCAGTACCAGGCTCTTGCTGCTGTCCTTCGGGTTGACCCAGATTGCCGGGTCATCGGCGGCATCGCCACCGGATGCCACCGGTACTGTCTGTGCCCTTGCGCCAACGGTAGGGATCTGCGGTGCGGCGGTTGCCGCAGTCGGTGACTCTTCCGCAGGCCCGGGCTCCGGTAGCTGCACCGCATAACGCTGTACAGCATTGCTTTCCTCTTCCAGGGCAAACAGCGCATCGCTCTGCCGTGCGATGGAGACCGGTTCCAGTTCCTGCAACGCGCGGTTATAGATCGCCTCGCCCCGCGGCCCTGACAGTGGAAAGGCTTCCACACGGTCGCCGCTGGCCAGCCACAGCAGGTCCCGGTCGGCGTCCAGCCACAAACCGCCGAACTGCTCGCCCAGGGTATCGCCGGCAATAAATACCGCGCGTTCCTCGTCGCGTTCCGCACTGGCATTCAGGCTCCAGACCCCCAGCGGCGGCTGCGATACCAGCAGCCGCTGGCGCTGGTCGTCCACTACACAGCTGTTGACCTGCTGGCCGAAGTGCAGCGGGCGCAGCTCGGTGAACAACCAGGCCTGGTCGCGCGGGTGAACCACATATTCATGGCCGAGGCCATTTTCATCGATGGTATACAGGTGGGAGCGATTGCCCTGGCGGGAGAAGCACAGCGCTGTCTGCGGTGCCGCAACCTTGAGCATGCCCAGGTATTTCATCCCCGGCTGGCCGCTACTTGGCTCGACTTCAAGTGATCGCAGGTGCACCTGGCCGTCGTCCTCATCGAAGGCCGCGACCAGCCAGCTGCCGTCCGCGCGCGACTGCACGGCAAAGCGCTCGACACTGCCGCCATCGAGGGAAGCGGCCTCGCTGCCGTCTTCCCGCAGCAGGACCAGGCCACGCACCTCGCTCGCCAGCAGCAGGTAATTTTCCCCACCCAGTGCCAACGGGGCGACCTGGCTGGAAACCACACCGGAGAGCTCGAGGGTGCCGGAAGCCTGGAGGGCCTGGGGCGAGCTCTGCACGGATTCTCCGGGTCGCCTATCACAGCCCGCCAGCAACACCACCACAGCGGCAACCGGCGCGATTTTCGACAGAATATTGAGTGCCATCGTCTTCGTTTTTCCGCAAAGTATCTTTAAGAATATGACAAATTTACGCCAGCTTTGTGGCAAAAGAATGACCCGCGGGGCTCTATGCGCCGCGCCGGGATAGTCCCGTGACCACCAGCTGCCCGAGGGGTCCCTGGTCGGGGTAATGACAGGGGCGAGCAAACAAAATGATGAGCGAACTTGCGCCAAAATCCAGGCAAATAAAACTGGCAGGCAAAAACGAATGGGGCCGGCAGGACCTGTCGACAGCTCCTGCCCCGGTCCACGGCTGGCAGGTTACAACCCATCAGCAACAGGAAGCCGGTCCCCAACCCGGGGGCCCGGCTTCTGCTGCTATTCGCTCCCGGCTCTATCCCGCTGCTGTCCCGACTCTAGACTTTAGAAGGTGCTGTAAGTCAGGCCCAGCGCGTAGGTGGGACCATATTCCTCATACTGGCCGTTATAGCCAGAGTTCTCGACAAAGAACGGCTCGTCGGTGAGGTTGACACCGCTGAAGGTCAGTTGGAGCCCGTTACTGAAGCGGTACCTGGCCGACAAATCTACCTGCATGTGGTCGGATTCATACCGGTCTCCCGCGGCATCCTCCAGGTCCACTTCGAGCAGGCGCTCGCCCTTGAACGTGGTGGCCAGGCGCAGGCTCAGTGCATCGCGCTCGTAACCAACGATAAAGTTGCCCACTATATCTGCCTGTGAGGGCAGTGATATCTCGTCGTTGCGCCCGGCACCAGCCCCGGGGCCAAGGCTGGCTTCCGAGTCTGCGAAGGTGGCATTGGCACGCAACAGCAGGCCGTTATCGAAACCGCGGGTCCATGACAGCTCGGCGCCGGTCAGGGTTGCAGTGTCGCCGTTGATCGACTGCAGGACTTCCGCGTCCTCTACCGGCAGACTGCCCACATAGCGGCTGAAGTCCGTAGTGCTGGCCACGTCTGCGGTCACGATAAAGTTATCGATACGCTTGTGGAAAATGCCCGCTGAGAACATGCCCAGGGCATCGGCGTAATACTCCGCAGTGAAGTCCAGGTTCTGCGCTTCATAGGGATCCAGTGCCGGGTTGCCTGCTTCCACCTCCAGCTCGCCTTCATCGTATTCAATGGTTTCCGGTGACGGGTTGAGTGCACCAAACGCGGGTCGCGACAGGGACTCGGTATAGGCGGCGCGCAGAACGATATTATCGTTATAGTCGTACTTGAAGTTCACACTCGGGAACAGCTTGCTGTACTCCTGTGCAAAACTCACCGGGGAAACATAAACGTCTTCGGCAACTTGCTCCGCACCGGGAATGGCTTCACCGGACTCAACCACCTGGCTTCCCGCGGCGGAGAAGTCGGTCGACTCGTAGCGAACGCCGTATACCAACTGGGCACGGTCCATCTCAATGCTGTTCATGACATACAGCGCAGAAATATCCTCGTTCATGGCATAGTCGCGTGCAGAGTCCAGGGCGGTATCGGTTTCATCCACTGCAAAGCTGGACAGGCTGGCGTCGATGAAGTTATTCAGGCCACCCATATTAATCCCGGGACCAAAGCGGCCCAGGCTGTAGTCGACATTGTTCATGGCGAAATCAGCCAGGGTAAAGTCGCCACCAAAATCATCGTAAACCACGGCATTCAGGTCACCGGTCTTTTCCCGGCGTCGCTCGTGCAAACCGAATTTCAGCTCGGAAGGGTTACCGGCCAGCTGTATTTCGCGGCTGATATCGATGCGGAAGCTGACCTCCTCATCCTCGGTAAAATTGTCCTCGATCACAATCTCGTCGAGCTTGTAATTGGACGCATCCATCGCCGCTTCGACATCACCAGCACCGATGGCCAGGGTGGGTTTTTCCCCGGCACTGGTGTAGCCCAGCTGCAAGCCTTCCTGTACAAAATCTGTATCGCGGCGGTGTGGCTCGGCTTCCTCGGCATGGGAGTAGCCCAGCGCATATTCAACGCCCCATTGATCCAGGTCATGCTCTCCGCCAAAGACCATGGAGAGGATCTGCTGCTCCTCGAAGCGGTCCTTCAACGACTTTTCCAGTGCCGCGTCGTTCCATACCGCAGAGCTGGCTGTGATAGTGGCCGGATTATCATTTTCCTCATCCAGCTTCCAGGAATTACGCTGGCGCTCTTCTTCATCGGAGAAATCGGAATAGAGGGTATGCAGGTAAAGCAGGCTGGTCTCGCCCAGGCTCAGGTCGAAATTGGCGGCCAGGCCGGTACGCTCGCGGGTCACTGTGTAATCGCGCTGCTCAATCTCGGCGGCCCCAAAGGCCTCACTGCCATCCTCCGCGGTAAGCTCCTCCCAGATGCCATCTGTCTCCACATTTTCAGAGCCGAATTTTCGTTCCTGGTGGCTCGCGGCAATCGCTACCCCCAGCTCGCGACCGCCATCCAGCTCGAATACCCTGGTGAGGGTACCGGCAAGCTTCGGGCTGTTCTCCTCCTGCAACGTGCTGTAACTGTTCTCGACACTCAGCTTGAACTGCTGGCCATCCTGGTCCAGGGCATTCAGGCTCTTGATCTCAATGGCACCGCCGATGGAGTCCGAGCTCATATCCGGCGTGAGCGTCTTGAATACTTCCAGGCTGGCAAGCAGGTCGGAGGGGATCACATCCATGGCCACGGCCCGGCTGTCGGTTTCCGGCGCGGGCAGGCTGACCCCATTAATAGTCGCCGCATTCAGGTTCGGGTCGATACCCCGCACACCGACGAAACGCCCCTCCCCCTGGTCGCGGGCGATAAATACACCTGGCATGCGCTGCAGTGCTTCGGTGACGTTGGCGTCTGGCAATTCGCCAATCGCATCGGAAGTCTGCACCGCAACAACTTTGTTGGAGCGGCGCTGGCGCTCGATATCACTGCTGGCGTTGGCCGCCTGGGCAGTCACCTCGATGGTTTCCAGGGCGCCTTCCCCAGCCTGTGCCACTGCATTCACAGAAATAACCGCAGCAGCGATTGCCGTTAGCGGCAGTGTAACGAGTGCGACCCGGGTCGATCGGTTTTTCATAAGGTCCCCATTCCTTTTTATGGCAGGTGTTCGATGGGGCGCAGGTTAGACGTCGGGCGTGACTGTTGGGTGACATTTTGTTGAAAATTGTGGCACCGCAGGCATCACTGATCGTTCACTGAATTGTCACGGGACACTGGCAGACTCCGATGCCCACTAAACTACTATGAGGTTGCAAATCTGTGACAGCGAGCCCTGGTCACTGTCACAGAAAGAGCCGGAGACAAAATGAAAAAGCTGCCGCCAGACCCGTCCCGCCGCACTCTCTTCAAAGCGATAGGTGCCCTCGGTGCAACCGGTGCCACCAGTGGCCTGCTATCAGCGTGCAATCGAAGCCCCGGGTTTGACCGGGCTTCGCTGACTTTTACCGAGGTCCCCCACGGCCTGGATGCCAGCCATCACCTGCCCGAGGGTTATCGCGCCGACGTGTTGCTGCGCTGGGGGGATCCCATCGAGGCGGGGGCCGGTGTATTCGACCCGGAAGGGCTGACCGCGGCAGAGCAGCAGCAACGCTTTGGTTACAACAACGACTTCATTGCCTTTATGCCACTGGCCGAGGACGCCGGCCCGGGGGATGGGGACAGGCACTGCCGCAGCGACAGCAGCAAGCGCGGCCTGTTGTGCGTCAACCACGAATACACCCAGCCGCACCTGATGTTTCCTGGCTACAACGATGAGTACAGCGCCACCCGCGGCGTGAGCGCCGAACATGTGGCCATCGAGCAGGCCGCCTGTGGTCACGCCATCGTGGAGATCGAGAAAACCCCGGCTGGCTGGCAGGCAGTGCTGGACAGCCCCTACAACCGCCGCATCACCCTCGGCACCGAAATGGATATCGTCGGCCCCGCCGCCGGTGACCCGCGCCTGCAGACCGCCGCCGACCCCAGTGGCACCCGGGTGTTCGGCACCGTGGGAAACTGCGCCGGCGGCAAGACCCCCTGGGGCACGGTACTGATTGCCGAAGAGGGCTTCGGTGGCGCTTTCCAGGGAGACCCGGACGCCATTGCCGACCCGGTAGAGGCCCGCAATCACCATGCATTTGGCATTGCCCCGGACAATCGCAACTGGGGTGACCATGACCCGCGCTTTGATATCGGCGTCGAGCCGCATGAGCCCAACCGCTTCGGCTGGATGGTGGAATTTGATCCCTACGACCCGGAATCCCGCCCGCGCAAGCTGACCACACTGGGACGCTTTGAACACGAGGGGTTTACCCTGGCCTGCAAGCCAGGCCAGCCAGTGGTGGCCTATGGTGGTGATGACGACGAGGGCCAGTTCGTCTATCGCTTCGTCTCCGCCGAGGCCTACCGCCCCGGAAACCACCGGGCCAATCGCAACCTGCTTACGGCAGGCACCCTGTTTGCCGGGCAATTCAATGCCGACGGCAGCGGCCGCTGGCTGCCGCTGATCTTTGGCGAGGGTCCACTGACACCGGAAAACGGTTTCCGCAACCAGGCTGACGTCCTTGTAGACGCCCGCCGCGCCGCCAGCCTGCTGGGCGCCACGCCCATGGACCGGCCGGAGGATGTGGAGACCAACCCGGTCAACGACTGCACTTACGTCATGCTGACCAAGAACAAGAGACGCGGCGCCGACGACACCAACGCCGCCAATCCCCGCCCACGCAATGCCGCCGGCCACGTGCTGGAAATCGTACCGCCGGGCCGGGATGGCGAGCGCGACCACACCAGCGACATTTTCCGCTGGCATACCTTCCTGCTCGGCGGCAACCCCAACGCCGAGGACCCGAACGAGCGCGGCGCCTACGGCCAGCAGGTGACCGGGGCTATATCGCCGCACGGCTGGTTCGCCAACCCGGACAATGTTGCGTTCGACCACGCCGGCAATATGTGGGTTGCCACCGACGGCTGCGAGGACTTCGGCTTCCATGACGGCCTCTGGGCCATGGCCACCGAAGGTGAATTACGCGCCGCTCCGAAACATTTCTTTGGCTGCCCGCAGGGCGCCGAGGTGTGCGGGCCGGAATTCACCCCCGATGGCACCACCCTTTTTATCGCCGTGCAGCATCCCGCCGACGGTGGCCGCTCAAGCTTCGACAACCCCATGCATCGCTGGCCGGACAATGACCCGGCCCTGCCGCCGCGGCCCAGTGTGCTGGCGATCAGCCGGAAAGATGGCGGCGTAGTGGGAAGCTGACAGGTTGGCTGCTGGCTCGTAAATGGATCGCGGTCGGCACTCAGATGGAAAAGAACTGCTGGATTCCCACCAGCACATTGGTGGTGGCAACCGATGCGAGGATCAGCCCCATGACCCGACTGACGATACTGGCGCCAGCATTGCCAATCCAGCGGTGAATCCACTGTGCGGTAAGCAGCAACAGGAGGACGATCCCCAGCACCGCCAGCATTGAAGTGGCGGTGCGCATCTGGTGGATCGGGTCAAAGCGGTAATTGTCGGTCAGTACCACTGCCGCCAGCATGGCCCCGGGCGAGGCGATGGAAGGTACCGCCAGCGGGAATATCGCCGTCTCGTGGCCACTCCTGGCGATCTCGACTTCCTGCTCCGGCTTGCCCTCACCGAAAATCATTGTCAGGGCAAACAGGAACAGCACCACACCGCCGGCCACTTGGAAGGCCGACAGGGGCACGCCGATGGTCTCCAGCAGGTACTGGCCGGCGAGCAGGAAGAACAGCAGGATACCGGTGGCTACCAGCACCGCGATGATCGCGATCTTGCGCTTCTGCCATTCCGCATGCCGCGCCGTCACGGCGATAAACACCGGCAGCGTGCCCACCGGGTCGATTACGGCAAAGAAAAAGACAAAGCTGCTGATCCAATCGTTCAATGGCTGCTCCGGCGCACCGTGCTACTATCGGCTAGGAATCACTTGTAGGAGCGGCCCATGGCCGCGATCCACCCGGGACCGGGAACTGTCGCGGCCATGGGCCGCTCCTACGGCAATGGCCTTGAAATACGAAGTCTAGTGCATGACCAACCACTCCCCGACAGCCCGGCGAATCGCCAAGACCATCCTCAATGGCTTCGACGCCTATTTCGCGGACTTCCAGAATATTACCCTGGGGGCCAAGGCACGTTTTGAGACTGCCGCCTGGCAGGGCGTCCACCACGCCAACAAGGAGCGCATCGACCTCTACAAGACCAAGGTCAACCAGGTGGTAAAGCTGGTGCACTCGGTTACCAGCAAGGACACCACCATGCTGCAGCTGTGGCGCGAGGCCCGCGCCACTTTCGCCCAGCTGATCGCCAACCACAGCAACTATGAAATTGCCGAGACATTCTTCAACTCGGTTTTCTGCAAGCAGTTCGAGCATGCCCATATTCACGACAGTAACCTGTTTGTGAAACCCTCCCGGCCACCGGACGACAAGCCGCTGCGGGACTACAGCATCTATATCAGCTACAGCGGCAAGCACGGCCTCGAGTGCATGATCGAGGACATCCTCAACGACTATGGTTTTTCGATCCCCTGGGAGAACCAAGAGCGGGATATCAAGAATATCTGTGAGGCCCTGCGGGCCAGGCCACTCTCCCACGTGACCGATGAAAAACAGTTGCGCGTGGATATGCTGGAGTCGGTGTTCTACCGCAACAAGGCCGCTTACCTGGTGGGCAGGCTGATGTACGGTGGTGAGGTGATCCCGCTGATACTGCCGTGCCTGAACAATGGCCGCGGCGCCATTTTCGTGGACACGGTGCTCTACAGTAACGATTCCGCCAGCATTATCTTCAGTTTCACCCGCTCCTACTTCATGGTGGACGCCCCCATCCCGTCGCGATTCGTGCGTTTCCTCTCCACCATCATGCCACTCAAGGAGCGTTCGGAGCTGTATAACTCCATCGGCTTCCACAAGCACGGCAAGACCGAGTTCTATCGCCATATCCTGGCCCATATGAAGGTGAGCAATGACAAGTTCATCATTGCCCCGGGGATCAAGGGCATGGTGATGAGCGTATTTACGCTCCCCTCCTACCCGGTGGTATTCAAGGTCATCAAGGACAGGTTCGACCGGCCCAAGACGGTCACCGAGGAAATCGTCAAGGACAAGTACAAGTTCGTATCCCGGTCAGACCGGGTCGGGCGCATGGCGGATACCCAGGAATACACCAATTTCATTTTTTACCGCAACCGCTTCAGCGACGAGCTGCTGGAAGAGCTGCAGGAGCTGGCTCCCTCCAAGCTGCAGATCGACGACAAATGGGTGATCATCAAGCACCTGTATGTGGAGCGGCGCATGGAGCCACTCAACCTCTACCTGCAGGACGCCAGTGATGAGGAGGTACGCGAGGCTATGGAGGAGTACGGCAACGCCATCAAGCAGCTGGCGGCCGCCAATATCTTCCCGGGTGATATGTTGTTGAAAAACTTTGGCGTCACTCGCCACGGCCGGGTGGTGTTCTACGACTACGACGAGCTGTGCCCGCTGACCGAATGCAACTTCCGCAAGATTCCGGAACCCCAGACCGCAGAGCAGGAGTTGTCTGACCAGCCCTGGTATACCGTGGCCGAAGCAGACGTATTCCCGGAGGAATTCCGGCTGTTTTTCTCCGGCAACCCTTTTGCGCGGAAGGCGTTCGAGAGACAGCACAGCGACCTCTACGACTACCGCTACTGGCAGCGCCTGCAGGACCGCATCCGCGACGGCCATATCGAAAGCGCCTTCCCCTACCGCCGCAAATGGCGCTTCAGGCGTCGCTCCGGCAAGAAAGCGAAGGCGCAATAACAGCACCCCGGTAGCGGCTATAGTGAAAGGGACAGGGCTCTCCCGGGAGGCGCCCCGCATCTAAACCGTACCAGGAGTTGACTGTGCAGTTTTACGGCGCGGCATTATTGGTTGGCATCATGGCAGTGGCTGGTCCCGGCTGCGGTTACCTGCCCAGCGAGCTGAATGGCGGCAAGAAAAGCGACCGCGGGCATGCGCGGGTGGTGGCCAAGCAGCACACCACCAGCTGTGACGCCCCGGCGCGTGGCTTCCGCAAGGTCAGCTTCTCCCGCCTGTATCGCACCACCGGCGACCGGGATACTCCCTTCGTGGAAACCAGTGAACACCCCGCCCAGTATGACGTTTACGCCTACGTATGGGGCTACGGCAAGTGCGGTGCCTCCGGCGACTGCGCGGCGGGGGATCACTACTGGCTGATCGAGCGCGGCCCCGGCAATGAATTCAGCACCTGGGTGGTCACCCCTCAGTACCCCCGTATCACGATCCAGTCGAAGTGCAGCGACCGGCTGAAAGTGGGCAAGCGTTACCGCTTCTCATTCAGTCGCGGCCACCTGGTCGGCTTCAGTCGATAGCGGCAGCCTGTCCTGGGCTTTCTTCAGGAAGCGATAGACCGAATCCTGCGCCCGGCAGCCACGGGCACCGTGGCCGGCGATTCGGGTGTTGCTCTGGTCGCGGTCGAGTATCCGGGCCTTGCGGTTGTCACGCCACTGCAATTCCATGATCTCCCGCACCGTATCACGATGCTTCTGGTCCCAGATGGGGAAGGTGACCTCTACCCGGTGATCCAGGTTACGGGTCATCAGGTCTGCGGACGACAGCCACACTTCTTCCTCGCCGCCGTTGTGGAACATATACACCCGTGCATGCTCCAGGTATTTGTCCACCAGGCTGATCACCTCGATATTGTCAGACAGGCCCGGCGTCTCGCAGACCAGTGAGCACATGCTGCGCACAATCAGGCGAATGCGCACACCGGCACCACTGGCACGGTAGAGCCGCGCGATGATTTCGCTGTCCACCAGGTTGTTGCACTTGAAAAACAGTTCGGCTCGCTCACCGCGCTCGGCAGCCTGGATTTCCCGGTCAATGGCGTACAGCAACGCCGGCCGGTTGGTATAGGGTGACACGGCAATATGCCGGTACTCGGGACGCTGGTGTGTGTACTGGATGAACTCGAACACGTTGTACACGTCCTGCCCCAGCCTCTGGTCACTGGTCAACAGGCTGAAATCGCAGTAGACGCGCGCGGTGCTCTCATTGAAGTTGCCTGTGCCCAGGTGACTGTAGAATCGTTGCTGGCCGTTTTCCTCCCGCAGGATCGAGATCAGCTTGCAGTGCACTTTCAGCCCTGGCACCCCGTAAATCACCTCGACACCGGCATCACGCAGTTCGTTGGACCAGTGAATATTGGCCAGTTCATCGAAACGTGCCTGCAGCTCCACCACCGCCACGACGCGCTTGTTATTGCGCACCGCATTGATCAGTGCGGCCACCACACGGGAATTGCTGGCCACCCGATAGAGGTTGATGCGAATTTCCCTTACCTGGGGGTCGATGGCCGCGGAAATCAGCAGGTTGCTGATCGCCCGGAAGTCGTGGTACGGATAGTAGAGCAACTGGTCACGGACATTCAGCAGCCCGAAGACACTCTCCTTTTCCGGCAGGGTCTCGAGTGGTTGCAGCGGCTTGTAGCGATGCCGGGCAGATTCCGCCGGGAATTTCATGAAATCCTTGGAATTATGGTAGCGCCCGCCCGGGGTATAGCTGTCAAAGCTGCCCATCCGCAGCTTTTTCTTCACCAGGTTGAATACCACTTCCGGCATGGCCGCATCGTAAGCCATCCGTACCGGGTCCGCCTGCTTGCGTTTTTTCAGGGACTTGGCCACACGCGCGACGATATTCTGCGTGATTTCCTCACTCAGCTCGAGTTCCGCATCGCGACTGATCTTGAACATGAAGGCTTCCGCACGCTCGATGGGCAGTACATAGCGGAAAACATCCACCAGGCAGGCACGGATGATATTATCGAGGACGATATAAACCTTTTCGTGATGTCCTTCCCGCGGCGGGATCACCACAAACCGTGGCAGTGTATCAGTAGGGATCTCCAGGGCCGCGAAACGCTCACTACCATCTTTCAGCTTTAAGTAAATAGCGAAGTAAATACTCGCCTCATTCAGCAGCGGCATATTTTCCCGGTCATCGATAAAGAAGGGCTCCAGCTCCGGCAGCACCTCGCTGTGAAAATACTCCTCCACGAACGTGCGCTGTTTGTCTGTCAGCTGGTTCTCGCTGACCAGGTGGATATTATGCTGTCCCAGGTCCGAGAGCACCTTGGTATAGGCAGCGTATGAGCGCCTTTGCAGGCGCAGTACCCTCTCATTGATACTGGCCAGCAGCTCGGAAAAATACTGCTTCTTTTTTGCGCTCTTGGCAAAAGTCGCTACCCGCCGCACATCGGCAACCCGCACACGATAGAATTCGTCCAGGTTACTGGAGAAAATACCCAGGAAGCGCACCCGCTCGATAATGGGTACGCGCTCGTCCTCCACCTCCTGCAGGACGCGCTCATTGAAGGAGAGCCAGCTTAGCTCTTTGGGATATACCGGTGTATTGTTAACCATGTACCACTTGCTAGATTCTTTTGGGCGACTGAGATGATACGGCCCGGCGGATGCGGTGGATGCAATGAATGGATGCGGCGGATGCAAAGGCCCCCCGCTACCCTGTAGCTCTATCCACATTGCCCCGCTCGCGTATCTGCGCCAGTATTTTACGTACAGCGATTATTCTGCCCGGCTCCACTGGCAATGCTCGCAGGTGACGGCGGGCCCGGTTTTATTGTATCGCCGGATAATAGTAGGGCAGTTTGCTACATTCAGATGACAATTTTTTGACAGGAACAATAATGCTGCATGACGCCGAACGCTACGCGGCACTGGATCTCGGCTCCAACAGCTTCCACCTGTTGCTGGCCGAATTCCGCGACCAGCGCATGGTGCGCCTGCATACCGACCGCGCCATGGTACGGCTCGCCGCGGGGCTGGACGACGAGCGCAACCTGGACCCGGAGGTGGCCGAACGCGCCCTGGCAGCCATGCAGAGATTCCGCCCGGTGCTGGAACAATTGCCTGTGGACCATGTGCGGGTAGTCGGCACCAACACCCTGCGCGCCGCCAGCAATGCCGATGGCTTTATGGAGCGGGCCGAGGCGATTCTAGGGGTTCCGATTGACATTATCAGCGGTATCGAGGAAGCGCGGCTAATCTACTCCGGCGTCATCGCCGCCGCGGATGGCCCGCCACGATTGCGCTGCGCAGTGGATATTGGCGGCGGCTCCACAGAACTGGTGCGCGGGCGCGAAGTACCGCATGAATTGCAGAGTCTCTACATGGGTTGCGTGGCCTACAACCGCCGCTTCTTTGCCGACGGCAAAATAGACGCCGCCAGGAAAAACAGCTTTACCCGCGCGCGCCGCGCCGCCAGCGCCGAACTCCAGGGCCTGCGCCACTTCGCCGAAAACGCCGAGGCCATCGGTGCCTCGGGCACCATCAAGGCGGTGGCGCGGGTGTTGAACAATGGCGAACTGCTCGACATTGAGCGCGACGCGCTGGAGGGGCTGGCAGAACGCGTGGCAGCCTGCAAGACCGTCGCCGACCTGGACTTGCCGGACTTCGACGAGGAGCGCCGCCCGGTATTCGCCGCCGGCCTGGCGATCCTGCTGGCGGTGTTCCGCGAGCTGGATATCGAGCGCATGCGGGTTTCGCCCTACGCGATCCGCGAGGGCATCGTCCACGACCTGGCCGGGCGCCTGCACGGCGGCGACCGCCGCGCGGATACCGTCGCGGATATGATGCAGCGGGGGCAGATAGACCCGGACCAGGCACGCCGGGTGGTGAATACCGCCGAGGACCTGCTGCTGATGCTGCGCCCGGAATGCCCCCACGACCAGCGGCGGCGCCTGCAGTGGGCGGCACAGTTACACGAGCTGGGCCTGGCACTGTCCCACAGCAATTCCCGCAAGCTGGGGGCCTATATGATCGAGAAGGCGGACCTGGCCGGGTTTGGGCGCAGTGAGCAGGAGCACCTGGCGCACCTGGTGCGCAACCAGCGCGGGCGCATCAAGCCGCCGCGCGAGCATTACGGCTTCCACCCCAATCCCGACCTGTTGTTGTGCCTGCGACTGGCCTGTATCGTGCACCGCGACCACGCCGACCACGACCTCGATGGCGTAGAACTCAGTGCGGGCGGGGAACACTACCGCCTGCGCCTGTCCCGGCAGTGGCTGGAAAGCAATCCGGCGATCGAGGACCTGCTGTACCAGGAAGCGGAGCACTGGCAGTCACGTTCGCCGGGGCTGCTACTGGAGCCCTACAATTAAAGGCACTATGAAAAAACTGGACCAGGTCACCCTCAGCCATCACTTTGCGGATCTCGGCGACGCCTTCGGCAGCCGGGTCGATCCCGCCCCATTCGAGCGCCCGCACCTTATCCACGCCAACCCGGCGGTGATGGCGCGGCTGGGCATCGACCCGGCCGAGGCCGGTAATCCCGCGTGGGCGGAGCTCGGCTGTGGCAAGCGGCTGTTCCACGGCAGCCGGCCATTCGCGATGAAATATACCGGCCACCAGTTCGGCGTTTACAACCCGGACCTGGGGGATGGCCGCGCCCTGCTGCTCGGCGAGGTGGAACACGATGGCCGGCTCTGGGAACTGCACCTGAAAGGCGCCGGCAAGACACCCTATTCGCGCTTCGGTGACGGCCGCGCGGTGTTGCGCTCCACCATTCGCGAATACCTGGCTGGAGAGGCCCTGCACGGGCTGGGCATCCCCACCACCCGCGCCCTGTGCATTGTCGGCAGCGACGAACCGGTGGCCCGCGAGCAGATCGAGACCGGCGCCATGCTCATCCGCGTAGCGGAGTCCCATGTCCGCTTCGGCCACTTCGAGTACCTGTTCTACACCAGGCAACTGGAGGCGCTCCACCGGCTGGTGGAATTCACCTGTGCGCGCTTCCTGCCCGAAGCAGTCGATTTGCCCGCCGCAGAGCAGGCCGAGGCCCTGCTGCGCTTCGCCACCCGCCGCAGCGCCGAGGTGGCCGCCGGCTGGCAGGCAGTGGGTTTCGCCCATGGGGTACTGAACACCGACAATATGTCGATTATCGGTGACACCTTCGACTTCGGTCCCTACGGTTTCCTCGACGATTACGAACCCGGTTTTATCTGCAACCACTCGGACCACACCGGCCGCTACGCCTTCGAGCAGCAGCCCGGTGTCGTGCTGTGGAACCTGAACGCCCTGGCCCACGCCTTTTCGGACTTTGTCAGCGCCGATACGCTGAAGGACTGCCTGGAGGAATTCCAGCCGCTGCTGATCGAGGAATACGCGGCGCGCATGCGCAGCAAACTGGGGCTGGAGAGCGCCGATGATGCCGACCAGCAACTGTGCGCACAACTGCTGCAACTGCTGGAGCAGGCCGGTGCCGATTACACCCTGTTCTTTCGCGCACTGGCCCACTACCGGGGTGAACGCCCGCCCGCAGCACTGCAGGAGCTGATCCCGGTGGCGCAGCACGAGGCCCTGGATCACTGGCTCAACCACTACGACCAGCGGCTGGCCCACGAACAGCGCGACAGCCGCAGCCGTAACCGCGCCATGCTGGCGGCCAACCCCAAGTACATCCTGCGCAATTACCTGGCACAGAAAGTGATCGATGCCGCCGGCAACAATGATTTCCGGCCCCTGGAGACCCTGTTCGGGCTGCTGCAGGCGCCGTTCGACGAACACCCGGACCACGAGACCTGGGCCGCCGCCCCGCCGGACTCGGGCAAACACATGCCCATCAGCTGTTCTTCCTGAACCCGGGCAAACAGGATGCTCCGCTGGCAGCTAAACTGAAAACAGATTCCTGCTCCTGTGGTGACCTGTTGTAAGATGGTGGTCACCTGAAGCAACAATCACGGGTATAGAAAGATGATGAGAAGTCTGCTGACCTTCGCCGCCGGCCTGCTCTTCGCGTTCAGCGCCACCGCCGCCGAAGTAACGGGCAAGTGGCGCACCATCGACGACGAGACCGGGCAGCCCAAGTCCATCGTGGAAATCTACGAGAGTAATGGCCGCTATTACGGTCGCGTGGTGGACCTGCTGATGAAGCCCGACGACACCCTGTGCGACAAGTGCCCGGGTGAGCGCCAGGGCAAGCCGATTGTCGGTATGAACGTGATCACCGGCATGGTCAAGAAAGGCGATATTTACGAGGGCGGGCAGATCCTCGACCCCACCAAGGGCAAGGTCTACGACTGCAAGATGTGGCGCGAGGGCAACACCCTCAAGGTGCGCGGCTACCTGGGCTTCTTCTACCGCACCCAGAGCTGGCAGCGGGTCGAATAACCCCTTCCACGCGGCCGCATTACCGGGCGAACATAAGGTTCGCCCCTACGCGGCCCAATCCTACCTGGTTGTCCCGGCGCGATAACAGTGGCAATGGTGGCGTAGGAGCGGCCGCTGGCTGCGACCGTCCGGCGGAGCGCCGGGCGGCAAACGCACAACCAGGCGAACACAAGCTTCGCCGACTCAGTGCTGGTGATTCGTAGGGGCGAACCTCGTGTTCGCCCCGGTTCAGGATCCCCCGCAGTTCGTCACAAACCCCAACCCTATCAGGCCGCCTGCGGCTCCCGTCCCGGGTTGGTCAGCAGCAATACCAGCGGCATGGCCGCCAGGTTGATCCACATCAGCATCTGGAAATCATTCACGTAGGCAATTTCCGCCGCCTGCCGGGAAATCTCGTTCACCAGTGCCTGCGGCACCGCCATCAGCTGCTCCGCAGACGGCGTGCCGGACAGCATGCCCCCCGGCACCTGCACCCGTTCCGCCAGCTGCTGCTGGTTGATCCACAGGTTGCGAGTCAGCACCGCCATCACGATCGACACGCCGACACTGCTGCCCAGGTTGCGCGACAGGCTGAACAGCGCCGTGGCCTCGCCGCGCAGATGGCCCGGCAGGGTGGCGTAGGCGAGCGTGGAGATGGGCACAAACACCATCCCCAGGCCGAACCCCTGCAGCACGCCGGTGGTCACCAGGGCGCGCTGGCCCACCTGCAGGTTGAACCCGGCCATCTGCCACAGGGACAGGCTCACCAGCACCATGCCCACCAGGATCAGCAGCCGCCCGTCGATATACTTCAGCAGTCGCCCCACCACCAGCATCGCCAGCATGACCCCCACCCCGCGGGGCATCAGGATCATGCCGGTGGCCACCACCGGGTAGCCTTTCCACTGTTGCAGGTAAGACGGCAGCAGCGCCATGGTGGCCAGCAGGATGATGCCCACCACAAAAATGAAGGCGAGCCCGGAGACATAGTTGCGGTCGCGGAACAGGCCCGGCGACAGGAAGGGGCTGCGGCTGGTCATGGAGTGCACCACAAACAGGTACAGCCCCAGCGCCGCGGCGATGGCGTACAGCTGGATTTCCAGGGACTCGAACCAGTGCACCTGCTCACCGCGATCCAGCAGCATCTGCAGCGCCCCCACGGCCAGCGCCAGCAGGCCGAAACCCAGGGCGTCGAAGCGCGGTTTTTCGGTTTTGCCCCTGGGCAAATATAGATAGACCCCCACCAGGGACAGGATGCCCAGGGGCAGGTTGATGTAGAAGACCCAGCGCCAGGAGTAGTACTCGGTGAGCCAGCCGCCCAGGGTGGGCCCCAGGATGGGTCCCAGCATTACCCCCACGCCCCACAGGCTCATGGCGGAGGCGTGCCGCTCGGGCGGGTAGGTATCCAGCAGCGTGGCCTGGGACAGCGGCACCAGGGCGGCGCCGAAAACGCCCTGCACCAGGCGCCACAGGATCATCTCATTGAGGCTGCCCGCCTGGCCGCACAGCATCGACGCCAGGGTAAACCCGGTTATCGACCACAGGAACAGCTTGCGCCGGCCATAGCGCTGGGACAGGTAGCCTACCGGCAACGTCATGATCGCCGCCGCCACGATATAGGAAGTGAGCACCCAGCTGATCTGGTCGCTGCCCGCGCCCAGGCTGCCCTGCATATGCGGCAGGGCCACATTGGCAATGGTGGTATCCAGTACCTGGATCACCGTTGCCAGCATGATGCTCACGGTGATCAGTCTGCGGCGGGTTTCCGTCATTCCGACAGGACAACGCGGCTGCCGTCACCCCCGGAAACGCGGGCGGAAACCAGCTTGTCGTCCTCGCTGGTGTCGATGGTGACCTCGGCGCTCATACCGGCGCGCAGGGTCGGGGAGTCCTTGGCCGGGTAGAGGCGCAGGCGCACTGGCACCCGCTGCACCACCTTGACCCAGTTGCCGCTGGCATTCTGCGGCGGGATCAGCGCGAACTCGCTGCCGCTGGCCGGGCTCAGGCTGTCCACCTGCGCCTGCCAGGTAAAGCCCGGGTAGGCATCCAGGGTGACTTCCGCCTGCTGCCCGGCACGCACGCGCGCCAGCTGGGTCTCTTTCAGGTTGGCCTCGACCCACATGCCCTCGCCCCCCAGCATACTGACCAGGCTCACCCCGGCGGGGGCCATCTCCCCAACCTGGGGCACATCGTTGGCGATCAGGCCATCGGCCGGCGCGGTAATTTCGGTGCGGGACAGCTGGTAGCGGGCCTTGTCCAGCTTGGCCTGGGCCACCTTGAGATCCGCCTGCTCCTCAAGCGGGATCATCGGGTTGCCGCCCAGCTCCGCACGCAGGCTGGAAAGCTTCTCGGTATTGATGGAGATCTGGGCGCGGGCGTGTTCCAGTTTCTGGCGCGACTCGTCCAGCTCCGCCTCGGACAGCGCCTTGCTACCCAGCTTCTCATTGCGCTCCAGCTGGCGCCGGAGGAAGTCGGCATCCTTGCGCGCCTGCTCCACCGCTGCCTCGGCCTCCGCGTACTCGGCACGGCGGGCCAGCAGCTGGTTGCGCACCTGGGCCAGGTGCGCCTCGGCCTCTTCCACCGCCAGGCGGAAGGGGGTGTCGTCCAGCTTCAGCAGCAACTCGCCGCGCTTCACCGGCTGGTTGGGACGCACCGCGACGATAGAGATAACACCGCTGACCTCGGGCGCCAGCGCGATCTTGTCGGCCTTGATATAGGCGTTCTCGGTCTCGACGGTGCTGCCGCCGCCGAACAGGCACCAGCCGGCCACCAGCAGCGCCACCAGGATGCCCGCGGCAAATCCCGCCTGGCGCACCCCGAAGCGGCGCGGCGCGCGCTCGGCCAGCCTGCCGGCCACTTGCTCCAGTTTCTTTACCACCTCACTTCTCCTCGCGCGTCAGGTTGTCCCGCAGACGGCTGAGCAGGCCCTGCAGCTGTATCACTTCCTCGGTGGAGAACCCGTCCAGGGCCTGGGCACGGGCCTGCTGGGCCAGCCCCCGCAGCACCTGCAGTGCCGGCTCCGCCGCCCGGGTCAGGAAAATGCGGAAACAGCGGCGGTCGTCAGGGTCCTGGCGGCGCTCCACCAGCCCCTCCCCCTGCAGGTTGTCCAGCTGCCGCCCCAGGCTGATGGGCGCAATATCCATCAGCTCTGCCAGCTCCGCCTGTTTCAGACCCTGCTCCCGCGACAGGTACCACAGCACCTGCCAGCGGGAGCGGCTCAGGTCATGGGCGCGGGCGCGGCGGTCGAAATTGCGGCGCAGCAGGCGTGCGGCGCTGTGGAGCTCGAAGCTCATCTGCGCGGCTATATCCTGGGTTGCGGAATCCACAGCGGGAATTTGCTGGACGGAATTGTTGTTTACGGTCATGCCCCCTCCGATAAGGGCGCCAATTATAAGCTTGCTTATAATCTTCGCAATGGGGGGAGGGAAATCCGCATGGACTGGCTGGATGGGTAGTCGATAAGCCTGAAAACTGCCTGAACGGCCAGTCATCGCCGGGGAGCTTCCAGGGCCACTATCACAGTGGCCTATTGCGTCCCTTCTGCAGTGCCCCCAGCCCTCGCCAATCTTCAAGGTCCAGGTCAGGTTTCTCGGAGCGAAATCTACGATAAAGCCCTGCTCCCTGGCTGTCCTCGAGAATATCGACCGGGATACCCTTTGCCCGCAGCAGCGCTTCATTGCCGGCCGCGTTGGTTACATCCCCTACTACCACGCGGCTGAAGCCCCGCATGTAGATCAGGGTCGCACAGACGTCACAGGGGCTCAGGCTGGTAAACAGGGTTGTCCGGCCGAAGTCGATCCGCCCCGCATCCCTGATAGCGGCAGTCTCGCCGTGGTTATAGGGGTGATTTTCCTGAACCAGGGTATTGTGCCCCTTCCCTACGATCTGCCTGGTCGAATTATCAATGATCACCGCCCCAATGGGGCAACCGCCCTCACCGTAGCTTTTATGGGCCAGGAACACAGCAATACGCATAAAATCCGCATCTGTCAGTCCACGGGCAAAGTCACTGCCCATTAGCACCGGCAGGCTTTTGGTCGGCATATGGGCGATCACCCTTAACGCCTCTTCGCTTGATTCCGCGTCAGCAGCGAGAAGTGGTTTCATCCTCTAACCCCAGGAATTTCCTTTATTTGGTCAAGGCGTAACACCCCGATACAAGACATTACAGCACAGTGAAGTCCCGATGCGGTCGAGCATCATGGCAACACACCTTTTCAGGCTCGAGCCGAGAACAGAACCTGCTGAGATAAAGGTCAATCGAGAGGTCATTGCTGATAACCAGCAACCCCATCCGCCAATGAGAAATCGTAACTTTGTCGTCGACAGGCAAGAGTTGCACAGGAAGCACCGACCATGCCTATGGCATCGCGCATCAATGGCAAGTCTGCTTTCTCAAACTATACTGCTTGGCCAACTCAATTCCCCTTACCCGGCCTCACCCGACTCGGAAACAGGGCTCACCATATCCGGAATGAGGGGAAAACACTGCCAGGCCGCACGCGCGCTCACCCACCCCAGAACAACAATGCCACCCCGCTGAAATAGCATGCCAGTACCGCAATCCCTTCAAAACCGATATTTCCTGATCCGTGGGCCTGGCGGCGCAGCAGCCCCATCATAATAATCGCACTGAGGACAATGTTCATGGCCAGCCAGAAGGTCTGCTGCTGGTTGATGGTGGTGTAGATAGAGCCCTGGCGGAAGGCCATATCGGAGCCGACCAGAAAAAGTACGTCGAAGGAGTTCCCACCAATAATATTGCCGACAGCCAATGTGACAGCGCCGCGCCTGGCTGCAGTGAGGGCAATAACCAGCTCCGGAAGGGAGGTGGCGACGGCGGTAAACAGACTGCCGACAATTGTCTGCGACAGCCCTGACTCCCGCGCGATGACAATGCCGGCGTGGCTGGTGACCCAGCCGGCCGCGGCCACCACCATGGCCAGCGCTGCGAAGGTCAACCAGAGCTGCCTGAGATCAACAGGTGCTGACTCACGCTCAGTTGGTTCGCGCTGGGTCAGGGCGGTCTGGCGTGGTTGCCACATGGGGTAGTCTCCGGCGGCAGACAACAGGCGAACGCCGCCAATATAGGCTGCTAATAGCAGTGGAGAAAACAGGTCGACATGACCGATGGTATAACCGGGACCGGCGCTGGCGAGTATCGCCAGGCCCAGCATAAGCATGACCAGCACGGTCTGAAACAGGTTTTGTTCGGAGGCCGCGGCGTGTTCCAGGTTGGCGCGCCGGTAGACTATGTCGGCGAATACAAGAAAGGTAGTCTGCGCGGCGATGCCACCGATGGCGTTACTGACAGCCAGCTCCCCCGCCCCCTGCCAGGCCGCATTTATCGAGGTGATGACTCCAGCGACGGAAGTGATCATCCCGAGAAACAGGGTGCCCATGATGGCCTGGCCCATTCCTGTACACTGGGCGAGGATTTCGGCGCGGCGCGTCAACTTCACGCCACACACGCCGATAACTGTAGCTGCTGTACAGAGCAATATAATACTGGTGGTCAGGGACCAGTTAGCGGGATCTAGGGTCACGAAATCACCTCGGCCGGCTCACTAGAAGCCGCAGGTAGGTAGTTTCAAAATGGCTGTTTGGCACCACAGTCGCTTGTTAGGCGGTACTGCGAACTAAATCTCCGGATTTGGAGTTGGGTCAGGTATCTCAATGTTATTAGAATAGGCGCAAGGCTCTAGCAAAACTCCATTAACCTTCAGCTGAGCAACCACTGCAGCATGTACTTTTGTGCCAAAAACCCCATGATAGTGGTGGGTGCTTATATCCCAATCACGCTCACTTGTCCCCAGCTTTTCTGGCTCACTCCTAGTACAAGAAAATACTTCAAAGAAAAATGCATTACCTCCATAACCATGAGTAAGGCGGATTACTACAGCTCCTAGAGCTCCCCCACTATATGGAAGAACGCTTGAATCAAATTCGATATGGACTGAAGAAGTACTCTGGGGCTGGACGGCTCCAGATGTATCGCCAGGCCTCCACTCTTTAGATTGACCAGAGTGGTAAACATTGCTCGGATTATCAAGACTAATCCCCGGGGGAAGTTCATTTGATATAACTTTAGTTTGCACCACCTCTCCAGCATCATCCTTTAAAACAAGTAAGAGAACATTACCGACTTGATCAAAATAATAACAACTAGCGCTACAGTTCTCCTTTGGCTCACGTGTAAAAAGACTGTCTGCATACAAAGAACTAGAAAATATAGTGAGCACTGAAAATACAATTAACTTTATTGTCACGATAACTTTCATTTTATCGGTTTAATTTTCCATGCTATATGTACTCACAGCGTCTGCTGAGATTACTGCAGATAATAGACACACACGTTTCGAATATTCTTCATACAACCACAATGCAGACTGCAGCAACAAGACGAGCAAAACTAAATCTTCAAGTAGGTTAAAATTTTGACGCTGAAATCTCGTATTTGGCGCGAGTACTTTCGTACTTTTTATCACTTGGCGCCCTAACGACATAGGCAACGATCGTAGCGCTTGCGCTGCGTATCGTTCGGCGTCTTGTTATATTTTGCCGCAGCGAACATTATGAGCTCGCCCCTGGCACCTAGTAAATCCCCACTGCGAAAGCGAGGCCCGTCAAACTGTGTGGAGGTGAAGTTACTACTGGAAGGGATAGTAGATGCGGCAAAACGCGTTCCCGTGAGGTAAGGCTTACGTCCGCAACCAATCGCGCTTGCGAGTGGAAGCAACGCTTCACGGTAACATGAAAAATTTTTGACGGTCACCTTCCTTTTAGAAGCAATTCCACTGTCCATTTCTATGATCACCGCCGGCGGTGGCGGCGTGCACTGTATGTGCCAGCCGCTGGCAAGAAAGCCCGCGTAACCCGCTGCATAAACGAAAAAAGGTCGGCCCCGGGCCGACCTTTTTTCGTTTATGCAGAGCGCTCTCTCGTTCCGCCCGGTTCAGTAGAGCCGATTCAGCGCGCCGCCTTGATTTCCCCTTCACTCACCAGCAACACCTCATCACCCCAGGTATTGGTGATAAACGCGATGATCGCCGAGATTTCGCGGTCCGTCAGAAACTCCAGCGCCGGCATCAGATCCTCTTCACCGCCATTGCGGCGGGGTGCCGAGCGGCCGTGCAACAGCGTGTCAATGAGCAGTGGCTTGTTTGCCAGCAACGCGGGATCTCGCAGGGATGGGTACAGCGCTTCCTCACCATAGCCGTCTATCTTGTGACACTTCACACAATTGTCGGCAAATGTAAGGGCACCAAACCCAATGAGGTGACGGATCTCCTGCTCTGAAGCACCTGCCCCCAGCGAGAACGTTGCCAATAATGTTGCGATGGATAGTGTGCGTTTCATACAGTGCATCCTGTTGCCAGTCAATTGAGCCAGATTATTTTCCCTGTGCGCGCAGCCAGCCTGAGCCCGCAATACCACCTGCAGCACAAACCAGAATGATAACCAGGGGCGTCAGTGTCACCAGTACCAGCACACCGACACCAAAGCCGCGCATCGGCAAAAGCAGCAGCAACAAAATGCCGGCGGCACATCAGCGACAGCAAAAAACCACGGTTAATCCAGCTATTGCGCCATGGTAGTAGGAAGATTAGCCCACAGATTCCGCCCCACACCCCGCTGGTAGATATAGGAATTTTAATTTTTACTTTGTTACCGTCTTCATATTCAGTATTTTATTTCTACTAAGATCCAAAATCCAGTCCCTCCGAGGCGGACAGAATCTAACGACCTAATAACCAGCAGCCGAAGCGCAGCGTAGGTTTGTCCCTAGCAGCACCTTGCTATGCCTTAATAGCCTTCGAACCACGGCACGTCCTTAATAGGGGGAATTTCTTCATTTACCGGCTCTAATGCAACTATGTAATGCGGTATTGTTTGATTAAACACGTCGTCAGACTCAGCTTGCTCAGTTTTAAAGCACTGAATTACTGTAACTCTATAGCTGCCTGGCGCCACCTCAATAACCCGCTCGACTTCGTGTGCCTCCGGAAGAGAAACATCTTCGAACTGAGCTGCCATCGTTAAGCTATCGTATGTTGTGATAAGTAATTTTCCATTTGTTTTAAGGCCGGAGAAGAATGATCGAACCCCTACCTCATTAGATGAACCAAAAACCAATTTAACAATCCAATTTCCGTAGCTGCAGCCCCAAGAGATTAGAGAGCCACATTTATTTTGATCAATGAAGTGCTTTTTTAATCCTTCAATAGCCCAATCCTCAGATACGAAGCCGACATAGCTTTCTGGATCAAGAATTGCTAAACAACCATAATCGGCTGGAATGGTAAGTTTTTTCTCAGTCATCGATTCCACGTGAGGTTGGTCTTACCCACAAAAAGTAGACACTCTAACTAGGCGCATTTGCGCTCATACTCTGCTGGGCTTATATGCCCGATCGCAGAGTGCCTACGAATCCTATTGTAGAAAACCTCGATGTATTCAAACAC
>NZ_JBISER010000005.1:0-304256 GCF_044383805.1 Microbulbifer sp. JSM ZJ756
GCCCTCTTGACCGCCTCTCTGCGAAACTCTTCCGTATACGCCTGAGCTCTCTTCTTACCCATGGTACACCTCCGTGTTAGGCCGAAACCTAACTATACAGGGTGTCTACTAATCGTGGGTAAGTCTTACGCTTAACGCCGCCATAACCGGCAGCCGGAGCGTAGCGTAGGCTGTCCGGCGCCGATAGGCGCAAAGTTCATGGCCTTGTTAGTTGTTTTCATGGTCGAAGCCCGGATTGAAAAACAGATATACGATGTAAAAAATCCAAAAACCCGAGAGGCAGCAAAGTGCTGCTAATATGAATCTTCCAAAAGCCTCCAGTGGCGTCCCTACCACATCAGTCACTAACATCTTAAAAGCAACGACTACCATTATTAATATCGTCGTAACGATTGAAAGGATTAGAGCTCTTTTTGGTATTGTCTTTTCCCACATAATCTTTATACAACTAACAGTTTATTCAAAGGACGCGTCTTTATATCCAGACGTCGTGTATCTACAGAGCCGAGACGCCGAAAATTTATAGAATCACCCTTAATATCAAAGGGTTACAGCCTCCTCGGCAATAGAAAGCTACGGAATAGCACGACGCGTCGCTTGAACTAGCCTGCATCCCTGTCAATTGATCTTACGGGCCACTCCTTTCAAGTCAACGAGTTAGAGCGCTTTTTGCGCAGATAGGCGACGCGTCTCGTAATCCTGGCGCATCCGGGTCTCGTATCAGCAGCTACTTAATACCGCTCCCGTGCAAAAAACAACCGTGTATAAGCAGGCGGAGACAGTAATGGGCGTTGAGGCAGCTTTCAGGGCATCACTATCGGAGTGAGCGTGGCACCTTTGCTCGAACGAATCTTATTCAACAGCCACGAGGCCGGCTGTCGATTGCCGGAATGACATGGCTTTCTATCGGGCGGGCTCACCGGGTGCTGGTGACTGGGGACGGTGTCGGAATGGATAAGGGGGAGATACAGGGGGGATGACGCCAATAAAAAAGCCCCGCAAATGCGGGGCTCTTCTTGGGGTTTGGCCGGAAAGGCTGGCTTACATCATGCCGCCCATACCACCCATGCCACCCATGCCGCCCATGTCCGGGGCAGCCGGCTTCTCTTCCGGGATCTCGGCGATCATGGCCTCGGTGGTGATCATCAGGCCGGCGATAGAGGCAGCCGCCTGCAGTGCAGAGCGGGTTACCTTGGCCGGGTCCAGGATACCCATGTCCAGCATGTCACCGTACTCGCCGGTAGCAGCGTTGTAACCGTAGTTACCTTCACCCTGCTTGATCTTGTCGACGACTACAGAAGACTCGTCACCAGCGTTTTCGACGATCTGGCGCAGCGGCATTTCCATGGCGCGCAGCGCGGCGGCGATGCCGTGGTTCTGGTCTTCGTTGTCACCGGTCACGGAGATGGCCTGAACGGCGCGCACCAGGGCAGTACCACCGCCAGGTACCACACCCTCTTCCACTGCTGCGCGGGTAGCGTGCAGGGCGTCTTCAACGCGTGCCTTCTTCTCTTTCATCTCCACTTCGGTGGCAGCACCGACGCGGATTACCGCAACACCGCCAGCCAGCTTGGCTACGCGCTCCTGCAGCTTCTCCTTGTCGTAGTCGGAGGAAGACTCTTCGATCTGGGCGCGGATCTGCTTGACGCGCGCTTCGATGTCAGCGTTGGAGCCGGCACCGTCAACGATCACGGTGTTTTCCTTGGACAGGGTCACGCGCTTGGCGGTACCCAGGTGCTCCAGGGTAGTGGCTTCCAGTTCCAGGCCAACTTCTTCGGAAATCACGGTACCACCGGTGAGGATGGCGATGTCCTGCAGCATGGCCTTGCGGCGGTCACCGAAGCCCGGTGCCTTGACGGCGGCAACTTTCACGATACCGCGCATGCTGTTCACAACCAGGGTGGCCAGCGCTTCGCCTTCCACGTCCTCGGCAACGATCAGCAGCGGCTTGGAAGCCTTGGCTACCTGCTCCAGCAGCGGCAGCAGGTCGCGGATGTTGGAGATCTTCTTGTCTACCAGCAGGATGAACGGGTCGTCCAGCTCGGCGGTCATGTTCTCCTGGTTGGTGATGAAGTACGGGGACAGGTAGCCGCGGTCGAACTGCATGCCTTCAACCACGTCCAGCTCGTTCTCCAGGCCGGAACCTTCCTCGACGGTGATTACACCCTCTTTACCTACCTTCTCCATCGCCTCGGCGATGATGGTGCCGACGCTGGCGTCGCTGTTGGCAGAGATGGTGCCTACCTGGGCGATGGACTTGCTGTCTTCGCACGGGGTTGCCAGGCCGGCGATGTGGTCAACGGCGGCGATTACTGCCTTGTCGATACCGCGCTTCAGGTCCATCGGGTTGAAACCGGCGGCCACGGACTTGAGGCCCTCGGTTACGATGGCCTGGGCCAGTACGGTGGCAGTGGTGGTGCCGTCACCGGCGGTGTCGGAGGCCTTGGAAGCCACTTCCTTCACCATCTGGGCGCCCATGTTCTCGAACTTGTCTTTCAGCTCGATTTCCTTGGCTACGGATACACCGTCTTTGGTTACGGTCGGGGCGCCGAAGGACTTGTCCAGCACCACGTTGCGGCCTTTCGGGCCCAGGGTGGTTTTAACGGCGTCTGCCAGGATGTTTACACCGGCCAGCATCTTCTGGCGGGCGTCGTCACCGAATTTAACGTCTTTTGCTGCCATGATTCTTTTTCCTCAAATTCTTTGTGTGCGTATCGAGTGCGCTGGGCTTAGCCTTCCAGCACGCCGTAGATGTCGCCCTCGCTCATGATGATCAGCTCTTCGCCGTCCACCTTGAGGGTGTTGCTGTCGGCATAACGGCCGAATACCACAACGTCGCCTACTTTCACAGACAGTGCGCGCACGTCACCGTTGTCCAGCAGCTTGCCTTCGCCCACGGCGACCACTTCGCCCTGGTTCGGCTTTTCTTTGGCAGCGCCCGGCAGCACGATGCCACCGGCAGTCTTTTCTTCTTCTTCCTTACGGCGTACTACGACGCGGTCGTGTAAAGGACGAATTTTCATGGATAGGCTCTCCATTGAGTCGTTTTTAGGGTTTCCAGACCGGGGACCCTTGGTCCGCTCGACCTCCGGCCCCGGGTGCCCGCTCCTGTCGCCAGGATCGGGACAAATTCTCAGGGTGCTCCCTATCTATGGGCGGCAAGGGAGATTTCAACAGTCTGGGGTAAAAAAATTGCCGACAAGTGTCGGCAGGGAAACTCGCGAGGGCCGGCCTCGGTAGCGGGAGACCGGACTGCTCATTTTTTATTCAAGGCGATCGCGATCACGAGTCCCGGGCTTCTCGCGAGATCCGTTTCCCGCGTCATCCCGGGAATAGTCCCCCTCGATGATGTCGTCATCCCCCGGCCGTCGGTAGGGTCCTGCGCCCGGGCCCCGGGGCCCGTAGGAGCGCACCACGATCACCCGGTTGAGGAAGCGGCCCAGTAACAGCTGGCGCAGGCCCGGCACCAGGCAGGCAAAGCCCAGCGCATCGGTGAAGAACCCGGGGGTCAGCAGCAGTGCGCCCCCCACCGCCAGGAAGATTCCCTCGGCCATTTCCCGGGCGGGCAGTTCGCCGGCCTGCATCTTCTGCTGGGCGCGCATGACGGTGGAAAGGCCCTGGCGGCGCAGCATGGCCAGTCCCACCACCGCGGTGAGCAGCACCAGGCCGATGGTCGGCAGTGCGCCGATCTGCTGGCCAACGGTGATCAACAGCCACATCTCGATGATTGGGACGACAATAAACAGCAATAACAGCGGGCGCATAGGGCTCCTCCGGGCAGTTCGCTTGAGGGATTCGGCGAAACTGCTATTTTCGATAGAGTCAGGGTATCGCATACCCAACCGTTTAAATGCGGCCTGTCGCGTGATTTCTCAAGGCCTGCGGGTCCCGGGGGACCGATAATCGAATAACAACAGCAAGGAGGCACTGATGGGGAGCAACCAACAGGATATTGTGGAGGCGCCGGTGCTGGCACGCAGACGTCACCTACTGGATGAGGCCCTGGCAGGGGCCGGGGTGCGCATCAACGGCGACCGCCCCTGGGACCTGCAGCTGCATCGGGAGGAGGCGCTGGACGAGATCCTCGCCCGCGGCAGCCTGGGGCTGGGGGAGACCTATATGCTGGGGGACTGGGACGTCCAGGCACTGGACCAGTTCTTCTGCCGGATCCTGCGCGCCGACCTCACCCGCCTGGTGCGCCCCTGGCGCAACGCCCTGCGGCTGCTGCGCAGCTACGTGGTCAACCTGCAGAGCCGCCATCGCGCATTCGAGGTGGGCGAACGGCACTACGACCTGGGCAACGACTTCTACCAGGCCATGCTGGATCCGCGCATGGTCTACAGCTGTGGTTACTGGCGTGCCGGTGCGGAGAACCTGGAACAGGCCCAGGAGGCCAAGCTGGACCTGATCTGCCGCAAACTGGGGCTGGAACCGGGCATGCGCCTGCTGGATATCGGTTGTGGCTGGGGCAGCCTGGTCAGCTACGCCGCCCAGCATTACGGTGTGGAGTGTGTGGGGGTCACTGTGTCGCGGGAGCAGCAGGCCTGGATCCACCAGCAATACCCCGACCTGCCCATCAGCGTTCACCTGCAGGATTACCGCAGCCTGGACCTGAAGTTCGACCGCATCGCCAGTGTGGGGATGTTCGAGCACGTGGGCCACCGCAACCACCGCACCTTCATGA
This sequence comes from Microbulbifer sp. JSM ZJ756, assembly GCF_044383805.1. Lineage (NCBI taxonomy): Bacteria > Pseudomonadati > Pseudomonadota > Gammaproteobacteria > Cellvibrionales > Microbulbiferaceae > Microbulbifer > Microbulbifer sp. JSM ZJ756. The sequence continues at coordinate 4,685 of NZ_JBISER010000005.1, forward strand.
AGGTGGCAAAACGCTGCCTGAAGCCGGACGGCCTGCTGCTGTTGCACACCATCGGCAAGAACCAGCGGCACTCCGCCACCGACCCCTGGATCGAGCGCTATATCTTCCCCAACGGCGAGCTGCCTTCGGCGGGCCAGATCGGCGATGCGGCAGACCGGCTGCTGGTGACCGAGGACCTGCACAACTTCGGCAGTGACTACGACCACACCCTGATGGCCTGGCACACCAACTTCGAGCAGCACTGGGACCAGTTTGCCGATCGCTACGGCCAGCGTTTCTACCGTATGTGGCGCTACTACCTGCTGTCCTGCGCCGGCGCCTTCCGCGCGCGGCATATCCAGCTGTGGCAGTGGATGTTCTCTGACAGGGTGGAAGGGGGCGTCGCCAGGGTCTCCTGAGGGCCTCGCGGGCAACGAAAAGGGCGGATACAAGATCCGCCCCTACGGGTCCTGCCGCACCCTGCTCTACTGTAGGGGCGATCCCTGTGATCGCCCGGCCTGACGGGCAACGAGAAAGGGCGGACACAAGGTCCGCCCCTACGGGTGTCGTCGCTCCCCGGTTTCAGGGATCGTGCCTGTGGCAGTTACAGGCGTGCACCGCCGTCGATTTCCAGTACACGCCCGGTGATGTAGTCGTTCTCGAGGATGAAGGCCACAGTGGAGGCGATCTCCTCCTGCTCGCCGAGGCGGCGCAGGGGCACCTGCTTGACCAGGCCCTCGAGAATTTCGGGGCGCATCTGCGCAACCATATCGGTATTGATAAAGCCCGGCGCAATACCGGCCACCCGAATGCCGTGGCGGGCCAGCTCGCGGCCCCAGGAAACCGTCATGGTGGCCACGCCCGCCTTGCTGGCGGAGTAGTTGGTCTGGCCCATGTTGCCCGCGCGGGACAGGCTGGAGATATTCACGATAACACCGCCCTGCCCGCTCTCGGCCATGATGCCGGCGGCGGCGCGGCCACACAGGAACACACCGGTCAGGTTCACGTCGATCACCGACTGCCACTGGGACAGGGACATGCGGTCGGTCACCTTGCCGTCTTTCACCTTCAGCAGCATGCCGTCGCGCATGATACCGGCGTTGTTTACCAGCACGTGCAGCCCGCCGAAGTCATCGCGGATACGGGCAAAGCCCTGGTCCACCTCGGCTTCATCGGCCACGTTGATCACATAGGTGCGCACATCGGCACCAAGCTCACGGCAGGCCTCGGCACTCGCCTGCAGGGCGTCCTCGTTCACATCCACCAGCGCCAGCCGGGCATTCTGTTTTGCCAGGTGTTCTGCCATGGCACGGCCCAGGCCCTGGCCGCCACCGGTAATAACCACAACGCTGTTTGCGATCTGCATGGGTAATCCTCGTCTACTGTCTCGTTATTCTTGGTTGATTATTATTTGCCGCCCTACCACTGGTAGCCGACACCGATGGTCAGTTTGGTGTCTTCCTTTTCGCTTTCCAGTGAAGGTGTATTGTCGTACAACCAGTGCTGGGCGATCTCCATCATCAGGTTTTCCATCAGGGGCGTGCGCAGGCCAAGCTTGACGTTGGTCTGGTAGTCCTCGCTGCTGTTCACTGACTGCAGGATTTCCTGGTCGTAATAGATCTCCGGCCCCAGGGCGAACTTGTAGCGATAGTTGATCGCCGCCCGTGCCGCTGCGTAGCGGTCGTCCTGGGATTCACTCAGGTCGGTATTGATAAAGTTTTCCTGCAGGCTGCTCACACCGCCCTGGACGGAGAGCGCCGCTTTTTCGGTATCAAAGAACAGGTAACCCAGGCCCAGACCGACGGTGGTACCCAGGTCCAGGTTGCGGGCCTCTTCCTTCTCTGCGGCCGTGTTGGCGGCGGCGAACCATTTCTCGGAAAAAATCCAGCGCAGGTCGTAGCCCAACTGGTACTTTTCCAGTGAGTCCACCTCCTGGTTGCTCTGGCTCTGGTAGAGCGCATTCAGCAGGTGATGAAAGTCACCGTGGCGCAGGTCCAGGTTGATGTTGACGTCCAGGTCCTCGCGCTCGCGGTTGCCGTGCTCAAATACACCGCCGGCGCTGACGTTGCCATGCAGGGTGTAGGGCTTGCCGATGTAATTGATGTAAGGTTCAGCGCGGTTGATCGCGGGAAAATCCATGACCCAGCCGCTGCCGCTGTCACAGTAAAGCTCCCACTGTTCGCGGCGGTGGCCGGCAAGGGCACAGGGTTCATCGCGCCCGGCGATCTTCAGGTCCTGGTCAGTGTCGAGAGACAGCACCTTGGCTTTCTCAATCCGGATTTCACCGAAGTTCTCGGACTGCCAGACCACGTGGTCCTGTTCCACTACGACCAGCTGGCCGTGGATCCTGTCACCATTATCCAGTGTCAGCACGCCGGCCAGGGCTGTTGATGCGACCAGAGGTGCCAGGAACAGCAAAAATATGGGCAAGCGTTTTATTACTACAAGCACAAATAGACCTTGTTGTTAGATAGGTTGGTTTCGGGAGAATTTTTTAGTGGGGAACAAAGCGCAAAATCATGACTATGATGCCATATCGAGGATCTGCCGTGTACTGGCGGAGATTCCCCGGGGGCGGGTCATTACTTATGGGGACCTGGCAGAGATGGCCGGGTTCCCCCGCGCGGCGCGGTTTGCCGGCCAGGCCCTGCGCCGGCTGCCCCAGGGCAGCAAGCTGCCCTGGCACCGGGTCATCAATGCCCAGGGCCGGATCTCGCTGCCCGAACCCGCTGCGCAGCGCCAGCAGGAGCGGCTGGAGCGGGAGGGGGTAGTATTGATTGGTGGGCGGGTAGACCTGGGCAAATACCGCTGGAGTCCGTGAGCCGCGGCCCAGGGGACACCAGGGGTCTTTATCCCGCGCCGGTAGAGGGCTCGACCGACTGCAGGCGGGAGTCACGCCACCAGATATAAGTGGCCAGCAGGACGGCCGGTATGCCCAGGATTGCCGCGTAAACAAAGAACTCGGCATATCCCTGGGTGTCCACGACGATCCCGGAGAAGGCACTGATAAACTTGCCCGGCAGGGTCATTAGTGAACTGAACAGCGCATACTGGGTGGCGGTGTACTCCTGGTTCACCAGGCTTGAGAGGTAGGCAATAAAGACAGTGTTGGATATCCCGGCACTGACGTTATCCGCACTGATCACCAGCGCCAGCCACGCTTTCTCCGGGCCGATCAGGGCCAGGTTGGCGAACAGCAGGTTAGTTGCAGCCACCAGTATCGCACCCAGGATCAGCGGCCGCAGGATGCCGTAGTGCACCACCAGCAAGCCCCCCAGGTAGGCCCCCAGGATGGAGAAGAAGAAGCCGTATACCTTCACGATCTGGGCGATATCCGTCTTCGAGAACCCCAGGTCCAGGTAAAAGGGGTTGGCCATCACCCCCATGGCCAGGTCACTGACACGGTAGATGCCGATAAACAGCAGCAGCACCAGCGCAAAGCGGCCGTTGCGCTGGAAGAACTCCAGGAAGGGACATACCACCGCGCGGACAAACCACTCCTTGATCGGCCCGTGCGTGCCACTGCCCATGATCCGGTCGACCCAGGTGTGCTCGAACGGCTCGGCCAGGTTCTCCGCGCGGGTATGGTCCGGCTCGGCGATCAACAGGGTGGTGATGATGCCCACAGCCATCAGGCCCGCCATGCTGATGTAGGAAGAAGACCAGTCCCAGATATCCGCCAGGAATAGCGCTCCGCCACCAGCCACAAGCAACGCCACCCGGTAACCGAATACATAATTGGCCGCCATGGCCCCCTGCAGCTCTTCCCGCACAGACTCGATCCGGTAGGCGTCGATCACCACATCCTGGGAAGCGGCGCAGAAGGCGATGACCACCGACACCACGGCAATCTTTACCAGGGCCAGCTGCGGATTGATCTGGGACAGCGCCAGTAAGCCCAGCGCGACCCCCAGTTGCGACACCACCATCCAGCTGCGGCGCTTGCCCATCCAGCGGGTAAGGAACGGCAGGCGGAGGTGGTCGATAACCGGTGCCCAGGCAAACTTGATCGAGTAAGTGAGGCCCACCAGGGCAAAGAAACCGATGGTGGTCTTGCTGACACCGTAATCGGTCAGCCAGGCAGAGAGGGTGGAAAATACCAGCAGGAACGGCAGCCCGGCAGAAAAGCCGAGGAAAAACATCGCCAGCACACGGGGTTTGAGGTAAACCCGCATTGCCTGTCCCCAAGAAAGCGTCTGTTCTGGCATGCCGCTGCGTTGTCCTTGTTATCCGTTAATTCCCGGTCGACTGTTTCCTGCAAACCAACTGATCCGGTGCCGGCACTAACCGTTAGCGCCCCCAGACCACTTCCAGCTCCGCCTCCGCCAGCTTGTTGGCGTTCACCTGGAAACCCACCTGCGCGGGCGTTGCATCCTGGTCGAGGGGCAACTGCTCCACCCCCAGCGCATAGATACGGAACTGGTAGCGGTGGTCGCCGTCGCCCTTGGGCGGACAGGCACCGCCGTAGCCCGGGCTGCCGTAATCATTGCGCACCTGGATTGCCTCCGGCACCAGCCCATTCTTGGGGGTACCCGCCCCCTCCGCCAGGCTGGTGGTGCCAGCGGGGATATTGAACATCACCCAGTGCCACCAGCCACTGCCAGTGGGCGCATCCGGGTCATACACCATCAGGGCATAACTCCGGGTTCCCTCGGGCGCACCACTCCAGCTCAGCTGCGGAGAGAGGTTCTCCCCACCACAGCCATGGTACACATGCTCCATGGGCATGCGTTCACCGGGACCGAGGCTGTCCGAAGACAGTACCAGCTCGGCGGCGGATACTGATGCGGCAAACAACGCCAGGATGGCGGACGCCACCAGTTTAGCAGTCCGCACCGGCTGGATGCGGCGCTGCGATGAAACAGCTTGGCCAGGTTTCATGATTCTGTTGCCTCCTCTGCAAATAGGGACGCCGCGCGTTCCAGGTCCATATTGCCGCCACTCAGTACCAGCACCACATTTTTGTCCCTGAAGCGGGCAGGATGTTCCAGCACCGCTGCCAGTGGCACTGCCGCAGACGGCTCCACCAGTTGCTTGGTGCGTGTCCACAGCAGCTGCATGGCATCGACGATGCCCTGCTCGCTTACGGTAACTATATCCTTCACCGTTTCCCGGATCAGGGCAAAGTTGCGCTGCCCCAGGGTCGTGCGCAATCCATCGGCAATGGTATCCGCAGTCTGCGAAGTGACATGGGTGCCGCTGCGCAATGAGCGCTGGGCATCATCCGCGCCTGCGGGCTCGGCGCCCAGCACCAGCACTTCCGGTGCCATGGCTGCCATGGCCAGCCCGGTACCCGCCAGCAGGCCGCCACCGCCGACCGGCGTGAGGACGATATCCGGGTTGAAACCCCGGGCGCGACTCTGCTCAATTATTTCCAGTGCCACCGTGCCCTGCCCCGCGATGATGCGGCTGTCGTCGAAAGGCGGCACAACATGGGCGCCGGTACTTTCCACCACTTTGCGCAGCGCTGCCTCACGGTCCTGCAGGGTCGGGCCGCAGAGCACGATCTCGGCGCCGTAACCCGCAACCGCCGCGCGCTTGGCCAGCGGCGCCGTGTCCGGCATCACCACAGTACAGGCCAGGCCGCGCGCAGCCGCTGCCCAGGCCAGCGCGGCGCCGTGATTCCCGGAGGAATGGGTCGCCACCATACTGGTCCCCGCGGGCAAATGGCACAGGGCGTTACTGGCACCGCGGGCCTTGAAGGCACCGGTCTTCTGCAGGTGTTCACATTTGAAAAAGAGATGAGCGCCACAGATACGATCGATCTGCGCACTGGTGATCAGGGGTGTGCGGTGAATCCGCTCCGCAATCGCCTGGGCAGCGCTGAAAATGTCAGCGCTGCCCGGCAAGTCGAGATTTTCATCAGGCATAGCAGGTACGGGAAATCCAAGTCTCTGAATAGTTTACCGCACCCTGCCGCGGCCGGGCGCTCGGCGCAACCTTATCGAAACGTCAACGCAACCAGCGCAAGAGCTTGAACTTGCGGGCGGTGAACGGGGCATAGCGCAGGTCCAGGTCAAAGGCATAGCCGCGCTTCATTACCGCCTTGTAGTGGCTGAAAGTCCGGAAACCATGCTCGCCGTGATAGGCGCCCATGCCACTCTGGCCCACGCCGCCAAACGGCAGTTCGTGCACGGCCATAAACATCATGCAGTCATTCACACACGCGTTACCGGAACTACAACGCGCCAGGATGCGATCGGCAGTGGCACTGTCATCGGAGAACACATACAGGGCCAGCGGTTTCTCGCGCCGGTTGACGAAATCCTCCGCTTCACGGAAATCGTCCAGCTCGATCACCGGTAACACCGGGCCGAAAATTTCTTCCTGCATCACCTTGGCATCGATGCCGGTACCGCGCAGCAGTGTCGGCGCAACATAGCGGTCAGCGATATCGACCTGGCCGCCCCAGGCAACATTACCCTCCGCCACATACGCCGCCAGCCGCTCGGTATGGCGACGATTGACGATTCGCCCGTAGTCAGGGGACTGGCGCGGGTCTTCGCCAAACATGCTGCGTACTTCCGCCTCGATAGCCGGCACCAGTCGTTCCGCCGTGGCGCGGGTACAGAGCACATAGTCCGGGGCGATACAGGTCTGCCCGGCATTGGTGAACTTGCCCCAGGCAATACGCCGGGCGGTAACCGTGATGTCCGCGTCGTCGGCGACAATACAGGGGCTCTTGCCCCCCAGTTCCAGGGTGACGGGAGTCAGGTGGCGGGCGGCCGCCTGCATGACGATCTTGCCCACGCGCCCGCCGCCGGTATAGAGAATATGGTCCCAGCGCTGCTCCAGCAGGTCAGTGGTTTCCGGCACGCCCCCCTCAACACAGGCGAAGGCATCGCTGTCGAGGTAGCGTGGCAGCAACCCTGCCACCAGCGCTGACGTGGCCGGCGCCATTTCGGAGGGCTTGATTACCGCGCAGTTTCCGGCGGCAATCGCGGGGACCAGCGGCGACAGCAACAGCTGCAGCGGATAATTCCAGGCCCCGATGATCAGCACCACTCCCAGTGGTTCGGGCTGCACATAACTGCGCCCCGGCTGTGCTACCAGTGGTGTCGATACCCGCCGCGGCTTCACCCAGTTTTTCAGGCGCTTGAGTGCATGGTCGATGTCCCCGCAGGTAGCGGAGACCTCGGTCATAAAGCCTTCCTGGGGAGCCTTGTTCAGGTCTTCCCGCAGTGCCTGCAGGAATCGGGATTCATTCTCCACCAGCATTTTGCGCAGCTGGCGCAGCTGCTGCCGGCGCCAGGACAGGCTGGATGTGGTGCCGCTGCTGAAATAGGTGCGCAGGCCCCCAACCAGCGCAGCGGAATTGGGGGATGGGCCCTGGCCGGATCCATCGTCAGAGCCCAGCCGGGGCTCAAGGGTTTCAGCTTCCATCTAGATTTGCTCGCCCTTCATCAGTGTTGTCATTGTTTTTCTATCGGTACAGAGCAGTTTGTGCACAGCCAACTGGTGTCCATTACGCTCGCCTTCAGGCGGCAATATCCGAGCCCGCCCGGGGGCAAGTCAAGGCACAAAAAGGAACAAAGTTCTAAACTAGGCACCAGTTCACCAAAACCTGTTCCAGCCTTGACAGGCCAAAATCAATAGCCGAACAGCACCGCCAGGGCCAGCACTGTCACCCACAGTAGCAGTGAGCGCGACAGCAGCGACTGCAGGCCCTCGAGCTGGGCTCCACAGAATCTCTGGGCCTCTGCCACTTCCCCGCCAACGCTGCACTGGCTGGCATCGATACCGCCGAGCGCACCTTCCAGATAGGCTTCGAGCACCTCCGCGGTATCACGCTCGCGGCAGGTCAGGCACTGTCGCCAGGCCTGGTAGCAACCGGCGAAGTTGCCCACGATGGCAAAACTGAACCCCATTACCCTGACCGGCAGCCACTCCAGCAGCCACAGCCAGCGTGACGCGGTGGCCTCGTCAGCGGTACCCCGCGTCTCGTCGGCGTAGAGCGCACTCAACCGGAACAGTAACGCCCCGGGAATCCCCAGCAGCAGGAACCAGAACAGCACGGCAAACAGTCGCTCGAACGCCAGGTAGGCGGAGCCACGGAAAACCTGTTCATGCAACTGCTGCGGGCCACCTGGCTCCTCGTGCAGGTCACGGATCAGGGGGGCCGCAGCCGCCCGGGCCTGCTCCAGGTCGCCGCGGTACCAGGCCCGCAGGTAATCGGACAGCATTTCGTTGAAGTTGCCCCGGCCGAGGCAGTAGAGAAGAAGGATTACGCCGAGTGCCAGCGTACCCAGCCAGCCCATGGCGACTTCTGCCAGTACCATCAGCACCGCCGCCAACAGAACCGCCGGATATACCGTCGCTGCGAGGCGCAGGCCCGCGTTCTGTTGCATGGCCTTGCGGCCGGCAATGTTTTGCCGCCAGCGCGCGAACCAGCCGTCATGGTGAACCGGCTTCCCGGAGCCCCAGAGTTGCACCAGGGCCAGGGTCAGTAAAACGATGATCAGTGCCATACGTTATTCTCAATATAAGCTCTCCCAGAGTCAGAGAATAACGCCATGGGCGAGCAGAAAAAACCTCCCCGGCCCGCCAGTGCCCAATCCGGGGGAGATCAGCCGGCTGTCTGGCGCAGCGTCTCCACCTCGGCCAGGTATCGCCGCCAGTCAAACCCCGGGCCCGGGTCGAGCTTGCGACCGGGAGCTATGTCGGAGTGGCCGGTGATGGTTTCCGGGGTAATTCCCGGGTAGGCACGCATGATCGCCACGGTGGCACGCGCAAGGGAGTGGTACTGGGCGTCGGTATAGGTATCCGTATCCAGGCCTTCCAGCTCGATACCAATGGAAAAGTCATTGCACCCTTCCCGGCCACAGAAACTGGATTGTCCTGCATGCCACGCACGCCGGTCGAATGGTACGTACTGGGTTACTTCGCCGGTACGGTTGATCAGCAGGTGCGCCGAGACTTTCAGCTCGCCGATCTCTTCAAAGTAGGGGTGGGCCGAGGTATCCAGGTGACCCTGGAAGAAGTCGTCGATCCAGGAGCCACCGTACTGCCCCGGGGGGAGGCTGATGCAGTGGATTACCAGCAGGTCTATGTCGCCCCCGGCGGGGCGCTCGTTACAGTGGGGGCTGGGTACCCGGCGGGCGCCGCTAAGCCAGCCGGATTCTACCTGTTGGTCCACGCCCTGCCCTCCTTCAAACACTGGCACTCCAATCGCGGTTGCAGGACATTCTAGGGAAGCCCCGGGAGCATTGCCACAAGGCTTGCCCGCGGGGCAGCGGATCCCTTTTAACTCACCGGCTCCGCGGCGGGCTCACCCACCTCGACCGCAATCTTTGTCTCGCCAATATTGCCCATCACATAACGCAGGGCCCGCTCGAACAACGGCCCATCCTCAAGGGGCTTGAGGTTACCGCTGCGCAGCGCATGGGCCAGCTCCAGGCGCGAGTACACCGCCACCTTCACGCCGCTGCGGTTTACAAACATAAACTGGTCCAGGTCGCGGATGATCGCCGCCAGGCGGCAGCGGGTTGGGTGGCTGTCCCCAGGCTGCAGCATGAACCAGCTGCCCTTCAGGTGGTAGGTCTGGCGCCAGTGCTCATCGGTGTTGGCGATGGCAGGCAGCTCCTGTTGTGGGGGAACCACCGCCTCGCGCGACAGGCGATCCAGCTCTTCCGGGGCCGGCAGGTCCGTCTCGCTGTCCTCCAGCTCAACATTGTCCGCACTGGCAGCGGCTTCAGCCCCAGGGTGCGAGTCCGGCTCACGGTCGGGCAAGGGAGCCTCTTCCGCCCCCGGCTGCACCGCCGGGATTTTCATTACGCTGTCGGCCTCGCGCAGCAGCTCTTGCACCAGGCGTTCGCGGGTACGGCGCTCCCGCTCGGACTCGACCCGGTCGGCCAGGCTCTGGCGCTCTCGGTAGAATGTATCCAGCCCACCCAGGAGACGCTCGAGCTCGGTCCGGTTAATGGACAGGGATTCCGCCCCGTCCTTCAACCTCTGCCGTAGCCCGGGCAGCAATTGCTGCATCTTGAAACTGCTTTCCGGCATCGGGGCGACGGCGCTCCAGACCAGGTCGCGGGCCGTCAGAACACTGCGGCGCCAGCTCTCGCTGTCAGTCCCCTCTTTCAGGCAGGCGCGGAACAACACATTATTCCAAACCCGGTTGAGCCAGATATGGACAATCCTGGGCAGCTGGCGCTCAGCGGTCAGCGCGTCGAATACTGCGGCGACACGCGCCTTGGCCGCCTCGATGCGGGCCTTGCCCTGCACTTCGTCGAGCGTGCGCTTTTCCATGATCCGCGCGCGCACGCGCTCGCGGGAAACAAAGGTATCGAAATCCTGGAGCAATTCCTGGAATACGCCCTCGTCATTCTCGAACTCCTGCAGGACCCGCTCGACAATCTGGCAGACCTCGCGATAGAAGCGGTCCTCGCGGTAATTATCCCGCGCCTGCCAGCCGATCGCCGCATCGGCCAGTGCGTTGAACAGCCGGCGCGCCGGGTGCCCGCCCTTGCTGAAAAAAGTCTTGTCGGCCACAGCCAGCTTGAGCAGGGGCAGCTGCAGGCGGATCAGCTGGACCTTGATCGGCTCCGCGAGGTTGCGGTCTTCCAGCATGAAGGAGAACAGCATGTCCACCATGCGGATGACTTCAGTGTCCAGTTCCTCCAGCGAGGCTTTCTGCTGCGCCTGCACCAGCCGCTGTTCCAGCAGCGTATTGACGTTGAGCACTGTGCCGAGGGAAGAGGCTTCCATCGGTACAGTTACCTGCAGCTCACCGAGATGCTGCAACAGGTCCGGGGTGGCCAGCGAGGCTACACCGGGGGCGGCAGGGACCAGGCCGTAGCCGCCAGCCCCCTGGGCTCCGGGAGCATAGCCGCCACCGACAGGGGCAGCACCAGTCCCATGCGCTCCGGATGCATGGCCGCCGGCGGCGGGGACACCCCCTGGAGAATTGGATTGGTAACCCGGGAAGCCCGGTGATTGCGCCCCGGCGACATCCCCCTGCCCATCGGGAACCGGGCCTGCTGAAGGCTGGGCCGGTGTGCTCCGGCTGCCCGGCGGCGCCACCGGAGTCCGCGAGCCGCGGGACTGCGCGCGCCGCATCAACAAGGGGTCTTTCAGGTCCGGCAGCACACCTTTCTCGACCAGTACCTGGTTACATTTCCCGTAAAGCTCACCCAGTCGCACGGCGAGCAGCTTCTCGAACTTTTTCAGGACGATCAGGCGCGCCCGCAGGTGGATATCCAGGGGCTTCAGGGTCTTGCGCAGGGCGCGACAGATGGCCACAGGGGCCAGCGGCATATTGCCGTCGTAGACTTTCACCGGCAGCAGGGTATCCAGCCGCAGCGACATTTCCGCAATGGGACTGGCGAAATCCCGCCGCGCCGCTGCGATAATGCCCTTGAGGGCCACCTGCTGCTCCAGGTCTTCATCTTCCACCAGCGCCAGCCCGGGCTCAGCCGGCTCTTCCGCCTCCTCCAGCGTACTGTCATCGGCCCCGGCCTCGGGGATCTCGGCGAAGCCCTGCCCCACCAGGTTGACAAAGCGGTCGATCAGGCGATGCCGTTCGAGCCTCAGGCTACGCAGGGCCTGGAAAATACCATCCTGCTCATCCTGGCGGTTCACCTTTTCCGCCGTTTCGAACAGGCTGTCGTCAACCGCCGCGAAAACTTCTTTCATACGCGCGAATAACCAGCTTACGGCGGTGTCCCGTACAGCGCTCACCTCACGGGGAAGCGTGACCGGGCGGGTATTGCTGGGGCCTGGGCGGCCGCGGGAAAAGCTGACTACGCGGGGAAATTCATCAGTGCTCATATAAGCCTCAAATCGTCGTCCTGACTCAGGCAAATTCCGTTTTATCGGCGATTCGGGGGAATGCCGGCTTGTCTACATTTTGTTCATTCTGGTTATTTCGCACCGGTGAAATTCGCTTGGCCGTAGGTTATCGCATGACGTTTGTGCGAAAATTGCACGGTCAAAACCTGACGAACCTCACACTTTTTATGACTATTGGTGCGCTTTTGAAATATCCGCCACTGGCGTCTTGTTGGCAAGGTCCCGGGGCACACTTTTACGCCAAGTTAGTCGATTTTTTTCTAGGTATAGAATTAAAGTCAGTTTTGACAATCAACTGAAACGCCAACTTAGTACGTTAGTACCGATTAGACAGGGGGAATCAGGGTGTAAAAGGGTATCGGTCCGCCGCCGCCCGGGCGGGCCAGGCTACCGGAGCTGACTGCGGGATTGGGTACAGGGAGTCACCCCGCTACCGGGGAGGTAGCAGCCCCCGCGGATGCCTGGCCTGGCCTGGCCTGGCCAATGGGCCTTCAACATCAACCCTGGTCGTCACGCTTGCGCCGGGTACTGCCAATCACTGACTGCAGCGCGCGCTCAAATAACATACCGTCGTCCATGGGCATCAACTGGCTGCGTCGCAGTGCATAGGCCAGCTCCAGGCGCGTGAACTCGGCGACTTTGGCACCGTTGCGGTTGACGAAAATAAACTGGTCGATATCGCGGATCACTGCGGCCAACCGACAGCGAAACTGTTCACTTTCACCGCGCTGCAATTCAAACCAGCTGCCCTGGGACAGGCGGAAGGTCTGCTTCCAGTGGGCGTCATCTTCGGGCAGCGGGGCCATCTCTTCGCCGACCTGCTCCGCTACCGGATCGACAGCCGCGGCAGCCTGCTCGAGTTCCTCGACCTGGGGCAGGACATCACCACCACTTTCCTCCCGGGAATCCCTGACTTCGCTGCCCGCACTGCCCGGGGACTCGCCGGGCCCGGCCGTATCCTCCCGCTGCTCTACCGCTGCCCGCGCAACATCAAACTTCTGTCGGTAGACCTCCTTCAGGTCCGCGAACAGTCGCCGCGCCTCAAACGGGTTGAGGGACACCGCCTGCACGCTGTCGCGCAGGCGGACCTGCAGTGAGGGCAGTAATGCCTGTAACTGCCGGGCATACGCAGGCATCGGCACCTGCACACTCCACACCAGGTCGCGGACGGCGCGCACTTCGTTACTCCAGGCCTCGCTGTCAGGTCCCGAATTTACGCAGGTGAGAAACAATGCGCGGCGCCATACCTTATCCAGCCACTCCCCCACCACCGGTGGTAGTTCGCGGTCGGCGGTGAGGGCTTCCATCACCGCCTCCACCCGCGCCCTGGCGGCCTCTGCCCGGGCACGGCCGCCAGCCTCGTCAACGATACGTTTTTCCAGCACCTGCGCTCGCTTGCGCTGGTTGCGGACAAAACTGCGGAACTGGTCCAGCAATGTCTCGAACAGGCCAATATCCCGATCGAACTCGGCGATCACCCGCTCCACCACAGAACGCATCTCCCGGTACAGCGGGTCTTGCCCCACGTCGGAGGATGGATGCCAACCGGTGGCGGCATCGGCAAGTTCATTCAGCAGCTTGCGTGCCGGGTGCCCGGCTTTACTGAAGAACGTACGGTCGGCAATGGCGACTTTGAGCAACGGTAACTGCAGGCGTCCCAGCAGGGATTTTACCGGCGCAGCCAGATTGCGATCCTCGACAATAAACGAGAACAGCATCTCCATCAGCTTGATAACGTCGGTGTCAGCCTTGGCCAGCGAGGCGGCCTGGTCGGCGTCCTGTAATCGTTGCTGTAGCAATGCCGCCACGTCCAGCGGCTTGAGCTCTGCCCCGGCCTGGCCCGGCACCTGTTCCTGCAGGACGCCCAAATGAGTAAGCAGGTCGGGCACCGGCATTGGCGCGAGACCAGTGCCGGCAGGTACCAGTCCCGGCTGCAGCCCCATGGCGCTGGCGGAGACCATCCCCCCGCCGGCTGCCATATTGCCAGCCCCGGAAGCAGGCCCACCGGTACGGGGTTGCGGCGTCGGCGCCGACTCTTTCTTTACCCTTCGTTGCTGCTGCAGGTCCGGCAGTACGCCCTGCTCCACCAGCAGGCTATTACAGCTCTCGTACAGGGGGCCAAGCCGCTGCATCACTTCCAGTTCGAATTTCTTGAGCAGGGTAAGGCGGGCACGGATATGGATATCCAGTGGCCAGATGGCAGCGACAAAGGCATCACAAAGAGCTGTCGGGCCGATGGGCAGGTTCTTCTCGTAAACCTTGTCCCGGTACAGCGTATCGAGGCGCAGGCACAGCTCGGAAATCAGTGAGGAGTAATCGCGGCCGGCGTTGTTCACCATGGTGTCGACAGCGACCAGCTGTTCCAGCTCGTCGTTCTGCACCAGGGACAGCCCGCTGCGGGAATCGGGTTCGCGTTCCGGCGTAGTGACACTCTTGAGGCTGAAAGTATCGGCAAGGTTCTCGCCGAAACGCCGGGTGATGCTGCGCCGCTCCACCCGTAACAGCCGCAACGCCTGGAACAGGCCATCCTGCTCGGCCTGGCCATGCGCCCTCTCGGCCATTGCGAACAGCGAGTCATCCACGCGCCCGAACAGGCTCTTGAGCTGCTCAAGGAGCAATTCCCGCGCACGTTCATGCAACGAATCGAGGATCGTCTCGGGGGGCCTGGATTTAGAGTCGCCCGGGCGCGGCTCTCCCGCCGCAGCGCGATTCCGGGCCAGCTCGAGAGAGAGCACCTTGTCCGGTTTTTCCATTGGCACGTCGCTTAACATCCCTGGCTCCCTCGCGGCCTCACGCCGGGGCGTGCGGGCCGGGGACCGGGCCAATCGTCAGTTTTCGGATTCCGGGTTTGTTTCGGGCGATGGCTGCCATAGGCCCAAACCACCGCGCGATGATTTAGCGGCCATTCTAGCGCGCGGCTTTGGGAATAAAACGGTCATTGACCTGCATTTGCGACCCCAGTCACAGTTGACGCCGATTAATTGTCGTACCCGGTAAGGCAGTGACAGGCGCCCCACGGCGACCGATTTTGTTAAACTTGCGCCGTCAAGATTGAGGTTCCGCCTATGCACCCGAAAGATACCGCCATCCCCAACCTCCTGGAGGATTTACAGCAGCTGGTTGCCTTTGCCCTGCGCGAGGACATCGGCGATGGGGATATAACGGCACAACTGATTCCGGCCGACCGGGACGCCCGTGCAAGGGTCATCACCCGCGAGGACTGCATCCTGGCGGGCCGCGCCTGGGTAGAGGAAGTTTTCCGCCAGATCGACCCGGCACTGGACCTGGACTGGCACTTCAATGACGGCGACCGCGTGCCGGCGGAGGCGGTGATCTTCGAATTGCAGGGCAATGCACGTTCTATCCTGACTGGTGAGCGGGCCGCACTGAATTTTCTCCAGACCCTTTCGGGCACCGCGACCACGGCAGCAACCTACGCGAAGCTTGCCGGAAATTCGGGAATCCGGATCCTCGATACCCGCAAGACTATTCCCGGCCTGCGCAGCGCGCAGAAATACGCAGTCCTGTGTGGCGGCTGCCACAATCACCGTATCGGGCTCTACGATGCCTTCCTGATCAAGGAGAACCATATCGCCGCTGCGGGCGGCATAGACCGGGCGGTGAGCCAGGCGCGAGTCATCAAGCCCGGTGCCCTGGTTGAAGTCGAAGTGGAAAACCTGGAGGAGCTGGAACAGGCGCTCGACAGTGGCGCCGACGTGGTGATGCTGGACGAGTTCTCGGATGCGGATACCCGCGCAGCCATCGAGCTTGCCCGTGGCCGGGCGAAGATAGAAATCTCCGGCAGTGTGGACAGCGAGCGCCTGGAAAAGCTCGCTGGGCTGGAGGTCGATTTTATTTCCTCGGGCAGCCTCACCAAGCACCTGAAGGCCGTCGACCTGTCCCTGCGCATCGATATGTAAAGACGATGCACACCGGGGCCGGCCTCGCAGGGCCGGCCCTTACTGCGATACGCTATTTCATCCGGTCACGGGCGTGGTCGACTGACTTCTTCAATTCATCCCAGGCCTTCTCGACACCCCCTTTCACCTCGTCCCAGGCCGAACCACTCTTGCTTTTCATGTCATCCAGCTTGTGGCGAAGGTCGTCGCGTTTTTTGCGCACATCATCCAGCTGTTCGCGGTACTTGATTTTCGCATCCGCTTCCGCCTTGTCGGCCTTGGCCTCCAGCTCATCAATTTTCGCGTTCCACTCTTTCAGCTGTGCGGCGACCTTTTCCTCGAAAGCGCTTTTATCGTCTTCCTTGCTCATGGCAAACCCCATTTATCCCTGTTGACCAGCACAGTGTAAGACGGCTGCGGAGCGCTGACGCCCCCGGGGAGGAGAATGGCGCCGGAAATTGGCGCTGTCGAGCGCGCGGGAATACCGCCGGCACGGGGTATCTTTCCTACCATTTACCCATACCCGGTCAACTCATGATCAATGTAACTGCGGCCGTTCCCGGACGGGAGCAACCCACCTAATCCATCGGAGACTACAAAGTGAGCCAGTGTGAAACCTGCGGCAACGAGTACGACAAAGCCATGAAGATCACGATCGGCAATGAGGATCACACCTTCGACAGCTTCGAGTGCGCCATTCAGGCCCTGGCGCCCCGCTGTGCCCAGTGCAGCTGTCGTATTCTCGGCCATGGTATGGAGGCAGGAGGGGATTTCTTCTGTTGCGCCCACTGCGCCGCACGCGCGGGGCACGACGAAATTGTCGACCGGGCCTGAGAATCAGCTGGCGGGCAAAGTACAGTCAGCGCGGCCGGGTGCTATTGAGACGACTCAGTGATGATGGTGGTGTCCGCCACCATCCTCCTTGGAAGGGGCCGGGGATTCCATATTGGCGTGGGCGCCGTGCCCTCCGTGGGGCAGGCCACCCCAGATGGTCCAGACGCCAAACAGCAGGATCAGGCCGGCAAATACCAGGCGCACCGACGGCCGCTGCACCAGCCCCCGCACCCGTGCCGCCGCCGCACCACTCGCCACCACCGCCGGCACTGTACCCAGCCCGAAGGCAAACATTGCCAATGCCGCGCGCAGGGCACTGCCCTGGGCCAGGGCAAATGTGAGCGCGCTGTAGACCAGCCCGCAGGGCAACCAGCCCCACAGGGATCCCAGGGCCATTGCCTGGGGCGTGGAGCGCACCGGCAGCAGGCGTGCGGACAGCGGCTGGACATGGCGCCAAAGGCGCGCACCACCCTTTTCCAGCCACACAAGCCCGCGCCACCAGCCGGCCACGTACAGCGCCATGGCAATCAGCATTATCCCCGCGAACACCCGCAGCGGTCCCAGTGCAGGCAGCACCACTGCGCCCAGTGCCCCTGCCAGCGCCCCCATCAGCGCATAACTGGCCAGGCGACCTGCCGAGTAGCCCAGCAGCCGGCTCCAGGCTGGCTGGCCACCGGGTACGGCCATCCCCAGCGCACCGGAAATACCGCCACACATGCCAATGCAGTGGCTGCTACCCAGGAAACCGATTGCCAGGGCCGCCGCCAGGAACCCCCATTCTCCCGTCAACGTCCGGACTCCTTATCGCTTTCCGGCTGCCTGTCGGGCTCTGCGGGCACCCGGTTCGGGTCGAGCGGGTCGTCGTCATCAAACAGGATGCGTCGCCCCTCGGTCTCCAGGTCGTCGTACTGGCCATTGTTGACCGCCCAGAAATACAGTTTTACCGCGACAGTCACGAATACGATGGCGATGGGAATCAGGTAGTACAGGCTGTCCATTGGTTTACCTCGCGCTGTCCATCACAGCTTCAGGCCCAACCCGGGCGCCCACCGCCGGGGGTTGCCACCCGGACAGGCGCAGCGCGTTGAGCACCACAATCAGCGAGCTGGCCGACATGCCCAGGGCCGCCACCCAGGGCGGCACCAGGCCACAGACGGCCAGCGGCAATGCCAGGGCATTGTAACCCAGCGCCCATGCCAGGTTCTGGCGCACAATGCGCCGGCATTGGAGTGCCAGCTCCAGTGCCTGTGGCAGCACCTGCAGGTCGCCCCGCAGCAGGATGGCATCGGCACGGGACTGGGCCAGGTCGGCGGCGGACATCAGCGCCACCGAGGCATCCGCGCCGGAGAGTACTGGCACATCATTGAGCCCGTCCCCAACCATGAGTACGCGCTCGCCGGCGCGTTGCAATTCATGCACCCGCTCCAGCTTGTCCTCGGGGGCAGCACCCGCACGGTGCTCATCGATACCTGCCGCACCGGCCACGCGGGCCACCTCTGCCGACTGGTCGCCACTCAGTAACTCCACATCCAGGCCCCGGCTTCCCAGTGCCGCCACAGCCGGCGCAGCCGAGGCGCGCAGGCGATCGCCGATGGCGATCCAGGCGATGGCGCCAGTGTTATCCCCAAGCAACAACCACTGACCCTCTCTCCCCGGCGGTTCCTCACCCCGTCCGGCAAAATCGGCGCGCCCCAGGCGCAGCCGCTGGCCGCCCACAATGCCCTCCAGGCCGCGCCCGGTGTGAACCTGTACACCAGAGGCCACAGCGTTGCCCCGCCAGGCACGAAATGCCCGGGCCAGCGGGTGATTACTGTGGGATTCCAGTGCCGCCGCCACATCCCGCACCCGCTGCGCATCCCAGTCGTCGCGCCGGCATTGGATATCCAGCACGCGGGGCTCCCCGCGGGTCAGGGTACCGGTCTTGTCGAAGACCACCCGGCTGATGCGCGGCAGCGTCTCCAGCAGCCCGCCGCCCGCTACCAGCAGTCCCAGCTGCTGCAACCGCAGAGTCGCCGCGGCCAGCGCCGCCGGCGTGGCCAGGGACAGCGCACAGGGACAGGTCACCACCAGTACCGACAGGGCAATCCAGAATGCCCGCTCCGGTTCCACCTGCCACCAGAACAGGAAGGCGCCGCCGGCTGCCAGCAACACTGCTGCCACGAACCAGCCCGCAACCCGGTCTGCCAACGCCACCTGGTGCGGCTTTTCCAGCTGGGCCCGCTCCACCAGTCGCTCGATCGCCGACAGGCGCGTCGACTCCCCGGCGGCAGTGACCCGCACCACCAGTGAGGAGTCGCCATTCACACTGCCGGCGTATACGCGACTGCCGGCCTGTTTCGCCTGTAACGCGGACTCGCCGCTGAGCAGGGATTCATCCACGCCGCTGCAGCCCTCCAGCACCTCTCCGTCAGCCGGGATGGTATCGCCCGGGCGCAGCAGGATGCGGTCATCCGGGTGCAGCGCGGTAACTGGAACCTGGATCTCGGTATCACCATCGAGCCGGGTGGCGGTAATCGGCAGTAGCTGCGCCAGGCCACCGCTGGCGAGCCCGGCACGGTGGCGCGCACGCATCTCGATCGTGCGCCCCAGCAGCAGGAAGAAGGTAAACATCGAGATGGACTCGAAGTACACCTCTCCCGTATTGAATACGGTGGCATAAAGGCTGGAGACGTAGGCGAGGCCGATAGCCAGGGACACCGGTACGTCCATGCTCAGGTGGCGGTTGCGCAGGCTGCGCCAGGCGCCACGGAAAAAAGGTTGTGCGGCAAACAGGACCACCGGGGTCGCCACCAGCAGTGACACCCAGCGGAAATACCGTTCCATCTCCGCCTCGATCCCGGAGCTGCCACCGAAATAGAGGGCGATGGCGAACATCATCACCTGCATGGTGCCCAGCCCCGCAACGCCCAGGCGCCGCAGGGCGGTGCGGCGTTCACGCAGGAGTAACTGCTCACTGCCGGCAGCGGTGGCCGGTGCCGGCCGGTAGCCGATATCCGCCAGTGCCGCAAAAAGCGATGAGGGAGTCACCTGGCCAGGGTCGAAAACCAGCTGCGCGCGATGGGTACTGGCATTGACCGACACCTTCTCCACGCCGGGAATGGCACCCAGGTGCTGTTCGATCAACCACACGCAGGCCGCACAAGTGATTCCACCCACCAGCAGGCTGGCCACCCGGCGGCCGTCCTCCCAGTCGCGTACAAACTCACGCTGTACTTCGGGCAGGTCATAGGCGGACCAGCGATCTGCCGGGGGCGCGGTTTCGGGGCGCTCACTGCTGGCATCGCGGTAGCGATAGAAATTATCCAGTCCCCCGGCGGCGATGGCGCCGGCCACGGCCTCACAGCCGGGGCAGCACATGGGCTGTTCGCTGCCGTTGATCACCACCGAGTGACGGCTGCCGGCGGGCACCGGCAGGCCGCAATGGAAGCAGGATCGGGCGGTCATCAGCGGGCGGGAGTCAGGGGGGCGGCATCCCCGAGGTCAAAATTGATCTCCCCCTTCAGGCGCCACTCCGCCTGCAGGTGCTGGCCGGGATCGGTTTCGGGCATCAGGCGCAGGTACCAGCGGTGTTTCAGCGGCTCTGGCAGGCTGGCGCGGTAGCGCCCCGGCGAGACAGCCTCCAGTAGGATGTGGCGGTCCATATCCGCTTCCACCGGATGGCTCAGGGTAAGCAGCAACTGTTCCGGATACTCCAGGTCACCGTTCAGCTCCAGAGTCACCAGCTGATCGCCACTGGCAAATTTCACCAGGCCGGCCAGGCCCAGCGCTTGCGCGCGGCGATCCTGCTCCTCGCTGAAGTGATACATGCGGCTGTCTTTGTAGTAGGTATCGCTGACAGTGTCGTCAGCGAACCGCACCGCAATGGAAACGAAAACAGTGGAGGCAATCACCACCAGGATCAGGGGCGCCAGCACCATCCACGCCCACGGCTCGCGATACCAGGGACGGGGAGAGGATTTCGGGGAATGTTCAGTCACGTTCACGCTCATGTTGAATCAGGAAATACTGCCGGTCTTCCCGACCTGGGCCCGCAATATCAGGGTTTACTGCTTGGGGCCGATAAAGACAGTGCGGTGCCGGTCAACCAGTTCCGGCTTGTCCACCGCCTGCACGATAATCGAGATACTGTGCTTGGTTTCGGTGAGCTGCTCCTTGGGGACGCTCACGCGGATGGGCACCGAATAGATCTCGCCTTCCTGCAGGTAAATCTCCCGCGGCATTCGCAGGGAGTAATCGTACCCTTCCTCGCCCTCGACGCGAATGGTGAATTCGTGACCGGCGCGGTCCATGTTGTTGATTTTGACCGTATAGACATTCTGGATATCGCCGCGGTATTCACGGTACATCCGGGCACCGCGATCGCGCAGGACTTCCGCCTCGATCGGGCTGCGGGTCACCACCTGCTGGGTAAAGAGGCCGATCATGGCCAGCAGGACAAAGGCATAGCCGAACAGCCGCGGGCGGAAGTAATTGGTCTTGCCGGTCTCCAGCTCATCCTCGGAAGTGAAGCGGATCAACCCCCTGGGATAGCCCATCTTGTCCATTACGCTGTTGCAGGCATCCACACACAGGCCGCAGTTGATGCACTCGTACTGCATGCCATCGCGGATATCGATATCCACCGGGCAGACCTGGACACACCAGTAGCAGTCAATGCAGTCGCCCATACCCTCGGCCTTGTAGTCGACGCCCTTCTTGCGCGGGCCACGGACCTCGCCGCGGTCGGCATCGTAGTACACCGCCAGGGTGTCCTTGTCGTACATCACCGACTGGAAACGGGCATAGGGGCACATGTATTTGCACACCTGCTCGCGCATAAAACCGGCATTGAAATAGGTAGCCAGGGTAAAGAAGGCGGTCCAGAACACGCCCTGTGGATGGGCACTGAAATTGGCCAGGTCCACAACCAGGTCGCGGATACCGTAGAAATACCCCACAAATGCCAGCGCCGTGGCAAACGAGATCAACAGCCAGATAAGGTGGGTCCCGCCCTTGCGCAGCACCTTCTCCACCCCCCAGGGAGCGGCATCCAGTTTCATCCGCTTGCTGCGGTCGCCCTGGCAGATCCGCTCGCCCCACATGAACATCATGGTCCAGACCGTCTGCGGGCAGGTGAAACCGCACCACACCCGGCCGAGCCAGGTGGTGACCGCAAACAATGCAAACGCGGCAATGATCAGCAGCCAGGCCAGCAGGAAGCCGTCCTGGGGACCGAATGTGCTCCAGAGAATATGGAACTTTCGCTCTGGCAGGTCAAAGTGGACCGCCTGGCGCCCCTCGATGTTCAGCCACGGGATAAAGAAGAACGCGGCCAGCAACGGCAGGCCGGTATATTTGCGCACGCGGGTAAAGAAACCGCGGATATGGCGGGTGTAAACTTTGTCTTCGGACTCGTAGAGCATGCGATAGCGGACTTCGCCATCACCTTCCTGCTCTTCCCTGGTCGGTATCAGATCGCTCACGGAACCTCACTTATACCCGGATGCCTGGGTGGACGGGCACTCTGGTCTGGTAACAAACGATGAGGCTTTTCTTTTTCGTCCCTGTGGCGCCCGAGTCCTGAATATGCCCCGCGCGGAGGCGGGGCTGGATTATGGTTACTTGGTAGTTATTGCGCCGCTTCCTGCTGGCGTGACAGGCTGTAGACATAGGCCGCCACCAGGCGGATCTTGTCTTCGCGCAGCTTGTCTTTCTGGGCGGGCATCTGGTTGCTGCGGCCACCCCGGACAGTGTGCTGGATCTGCTCGCGGCTGCTGCCGTAGAGCCAGATATTGTCGGTCAGGTTGGGAGCGCCCAGGGCCTGGTTGCCCTTGCCGTCCATACCGTGACAGGCCATGCAGACGGTGCCGAACACCTGCTTGCCAGCCGCTGCCATTTCGGCGTTGTGCTCGAGACCATTCATGGACAGAACATACTCGGTCACATTCTTGACGCCCTCTTCGCCGATGATCGGGCCCTGCGGCGGCATCATGCCCTGGCGCCCCTTGTACAGGGTCTCCAGGATTTTCTCGGGCGTACCGCCATACAGCCAGGCTTCGTCAGTCAGGTTGGGGAAACCGTAGTTACCGCCACCGTCCGCGCCATGGCAGACCGCGCAGTTGTTGGCAAAAATACGGGCGCCCATCTTCAGCGCCTCGCGGTTGTCGGCGATCTGCTCGATGGGCATTTCAGCGTACTTGCCGAAGGTTTCGTCAAACCGCTCGAGGGCTTTTTCCTGGCTGTTTTCCAGTTCGCCCACGGAAGTCCAGCCGCTTACGCCCTTGAAGTTACCCATGCCCGGGTAAACCACCAGGTACAGGGCAGAGAACACCAGGGTGCCCACAAACATCAGGAACCACCAGCGCGGCAGCGGGTTATCGTACTCCTCGATGCCGTCATAGACGTGGCCGGTAGTCTGGTTACCCGGCTCCTGCTGGTCATCCACCGCCACCTTGCGGTTGGCAAACAGTACCCAGATCACCAGTGCCAGGTTGGCGAGCGTGAGCACAATTACCCAAATACTCCAGAAAGTACTCATTTTTCGTCCTGCCCCTTGTTCTTGTCTGCGGGTGCTGAACCGGCATCGCCCCGGTTCACAGCCGCCGAATTCTCTTCAGTGTCTTTATCGTCTGCCGCCTCAGCCGAGCGCTGCGACAGCTCTTCGTCAGCAAACGGTAGCTTGGCATCCTCCTCGAAGCGCTTGCGACGCTTCGGGGAGAAGGCCCACCAGCACACTGCCAGGAAGGCCACCGCGCCCAGTACAACAGCAATCTGACGCAAAATATCCATAGCAATTACCGCCCTTCCGTTAGCGCTTCTGCTGTACCAGCACCCCGAGTTGCTGCAGGTAAGCCACAAGGGCATCGATTTCCTTTACGCGACCGCCAACAAACGGCTCGCTTGCCTTGGCGATGTCCTCATCGGTGTAGGGCACGCCCACGGCGCGCATGGCACGCATCTTGGCAGCGGTCTGGTCACCGGTGACGACATTGTCGAACAGCCAGGGGAAGGCCGGCATATTGGACTCGGGCACCACGTTGCGCGGGTTGTACAGATGCGCGCGGTGCCATTCGTCGGAATAGCGGCCGCCCACGCGCGCCAGGTCCGGCCCGGTGCGCTTGGAGCCCCACAGGAACGGGTGCTCGTAGACGTACTCCTGTGACATGGAGTAGTGGCCGTAACGCTCAACCTCGGCGCGCAGCGGCCGCACCATCTGGGTGTGGCAGACGTGGCAGCCCTCACGGATGTAGATGTCGCGCCCTTCCAGCACTACCGGGCTCCAGGGCTCCAGGCCCTCGATCGGCTCGTTGTTGGCCTTGATAAAGAACTGCGGGACGATCTCAACAAGCGCGCCGAAACTGATGGCGACACAAATGAGGACCACCATCAGACCGATATTTTTTTCTACGATGTCATGGTTTTTCACGATCTGGCCTCCTTATGCTGTCTGCGCGTGCGGCACGATGTTGTCTTCACGGGCGGCGTTCTCTTTGTCCGTCACCGTGCGGAACACGTTGTAGGCCATCAGCAGCATGCCAAGCAGGAAGAAGCCACCACCGATAAAGCGCACCACATAGCCCGGGTAGCTGGCGATCACGCTCTCGACAAAGCTGTAGGTCAGGGTGCCGTCGGCATTGAAGGCGCGCCACATCAGGCCCTGGGTGATGCCGTTTACCCACATGGCGGCGATGTACAGCACGGTGCCCACAGTGGCCAGCCAGAAGTGCGCGTTGATCAGCTTCACGCTGTACATCTGCTTGCGCCCGAACAGCACCGGCACCAGGTGGTACAGGGCACCGATGGAGATCATGGCAACCCAGCCCAGGGCGCCGGAATGTACGTGGCCCACGGTCCAGTCGGTATTGTGGGACAGGGCATTCACGGTCTTGATGGACATCATGGGGCCTTCGAAGGTGGACATGCCGTAGAAGGACAGGGATACCACCAGGAAGCGCAGGGTCGGGTCAGTGCGCAATTTATGCCAGGCACCGGACAGGGTCATGATGCCGTTGATCATGCCGCCCCAGGAGGGCGCCAGCAGGATCACGGACATGATCATCGCCAGGCTCTGGGTCCAGTCAGGCAGCGCCGAGTAATGCAGGTGGTGACCACCGGCCCAGACGTAAATGGAGATCAGTGCCCAGAAGTGCACGATGGACAGCTGGTAGGAATATACCGGGCGGCCCGCCTGCTTGGGCACGAAGTAATACATGATGCCGAGGAAAGCCGCGGTCAGGAAGAAGCCCACCGCGTTATGGCCGTACCACCACTGGATCATCGCGTCGGTCGTGCCCGAGAACATCGAATAAGCCATGAACGGCGCATAGGGAATCGCCAGGTTATTGATGATGTGCAGCACGGCGATTGTGATGATGTAGGCGCCGAAGAACCAGTTGGCCACGTAGATGTGCGAGGTGCGGCGCTTGGCTATGGTGCCGAAGAATACCAGCGCGTAGGCGACCCAGATCAATGCAATGAGGATGTCCAGCGGCCACTGCAGCTCGGCATACTCCTTCGCGGAAGTCAGCCCCATCGGCAGGGTAATCGCAGCCCCGACGATCACAACCTGCCAGCCCCAGAAGGTAAACGGCACCAGCCAGCCACCCCACAGCGGGGTCTGGCAGGTGCGCTGTACCACGTAATAGGAGGTTGCGAACAATACACTGCCGCCGAAGGCGAAGATCACCGCGTTGGTGTGCAGGGGACGCAGGCGCCCGAAGTGGGTGAACGGCTGGAACAGGTCGTTCAGCGCCGGCCATGCCAGCTGGGCAGCAATGAGCACACCCACCCCCATTCCAACGATACCCCAGACCACCGACATGATGGTGAACTGGCGCACGATCTTGTAGTCATAGGCTGGCACCGGGCCAGTCCTTACCACGCTTGTCGTCATTGTGTTACTTCCATTGCTTTATTGAATTAAATTCCAATAAACGAGCGCAGGCCCGCCCCTCGGTTACTCGGCTCCATCCCTACACGATAGACAGAGCCCGCCAGCAGGCGACGATTTAAACGCATCATTCGCCCGCCAAACTTGATTTAGATCAAGTCGCGCCCCTTGCCCGCGGCAATCCGCAACCGCAGGGCATTGAGTTTGATGAAGCCTTCGGCATCTTTCTGGTCGTAGGCCCCGGCGTCATCCTCGAAAGTGGCAATGCGCTCATCGAACAGGCTGTCGGCAGAGCGCCGGCCCACGGCGGACACACTGCCCTTGTACAGTTTCAGGCGCACTTCGCCATTCACCACCGCCTGCGACTCGTCGATAGCCGCCTGCAGCATGCGGCGTTCCGGGGACCACCAGTAGCCGTTGTAGATCAGCTTGGCATAGCGCGGCATCAGCTCGTCTTTCATATGCGCCACCTCCCGGTCCAGGGTGATGGACTCAATGGCGCGGTGCGCCTTGAGCAGGATGGTGCCGCCGGGAGTCTCGTAGCAGCCGCGGGATTTCATGCCCACATAGCGGTTCTCAACGATGTCCAGCCGGCCGATGCCGTTGGCGCCGCCCAGCTTGTTCAGGCGCTCGAGCATGGTCGCCGGGCTCAGGCGCTCGCCGTCGATCGCGACCGGGTCGCCGTTCTCGAACTCCAGGGTGATGTAAGTCGGGATATCCGGCGCCGCTTCCGGGCTGACACTCCAGCGCCACATGTCCTCTTCCGCCTCGGCCCACGGGTCCTCGAGGATGCCGCCCTCGTAAGAGATATGCAGCAGGTTGGCGTCCATGGAGTAAGGGGACTTTTTCTTCTTGCCGGAAAAATCCACGGGAATATTGTGCTGCTCGCAATACTGCATCAGCTTGTCGCGGGAATTGAGGTCCCACTCGCGCCACGGGGCAATCACCTGGATGCCGGGCTTGAGTGCGTAGGCGCCGAGCTCGAAGCGAACCTGGTCGTTGCCCTTGCCGGTGGCGCCGTGGGAGATGGCATCGGCGCCGGTCTCATTGGCGATCTCGATCAGGCGCTTGGCAATCAGCGGGCGGGCGATGGAGGTACCCAGTAGGTACTCACCCTCATAGATGGTGTTGGCGCGAAACATGGGGAAGACGAAATCCCGCACATACTCCTCGCGCAGGTCGTCGATATAGATTTCCTTGACGCCCAGCGCCTCAGCCTTGGCCCGCGCCGGCTCGACCTCTTCCCCCTGGCCGATGTCGGCAGTGAAGGTCACCACCTCGCAATCGTAGGTCTCCTGCAGCCATCGAACGATTACCGATGTATCCAGTCCGCCGGAATATGCCAGTACAACCTTATCGATCTTGCTCATTGCGTTCCTCAGCCAGGAGTGATGCCAGCACCATAAACAGGCCCGCAGGGCAGCAATCCGCGCCGCGAAAACGTGTTGATGGTGTGTTTCTGGGGGGAGTTGTTATTAGAAGTGCGCCCAGGTACGACGGTCCCGCCGCCGTATTCGGGGCGCGATTGTAGCGCCTCAGGCCGCGATCGACTAGCACCTATGCTGATCTCACTGCATTAAGATACAACACTGATTATTTTTTAAGCAGGCGGCGCCGTCGCAATTTCCCGGCGGTTCGGTTAGCATCGGCGCCCCAACAGCCCTGAGACAGATATCCCGCGGTACAGCCCCATGGAAAAACTCACTCTTCGCGCCCCCGATGACTGGCATATCCACCTGCGCGATGGCGACGCCCTGGAGCGCACTGTCGGCGACGCCGCGCGCCAGTTCCGCCGCGCCATCGTGATGCCCAACCTGGTGCCGCCGGTGGTCGATGCCGAGGACGCCCTCTTCTACCAGCTCCGTATCCGCGAGCAGATACCGGCAGGCAACCCGTTCGAGCCGCTGATGGTGATCTACCTCACCGACAAGACCGATGCGGAGGTCATCCAGCTGGCGCACAAGGCGGGCGTGGTTGCCGCCAAGCTGTACCCGGCCGGGGCAACCACCAACTCGGACTCCGGCGTGACCGATATCACCAATATCTACCCGGCGCTGGAAGCCATGCAGGAATGCGGTATGAAGCTGCTGCTGCACGGCGAGGTCACCACCAGTGATATCGATATCTTCGACCGCGAACAGGTCTTTATCGAGAAGATCCTCTCCCGGGTAGTGGAGGACTTCCCCGCCCTGCGCATCGTGCTGGAACATATCACCACGGCCAATGCGGCGGAGTTCGTGGGCAAGGCGCGCGACGGTGTCGCCGCCACCATCACCGCCCATCACCTGTTGTATAACCGCAATCATATGCTGGTGGGCGGCATCCGCCCCCACTACTATTGCCTGCCAATCCTCAAGCGCGGCTACCACCAGTCCGCGCTGATCGAGGCGGCCACCAGCGGCAACCCGAAGTTTTTCCTCGGCACCGACTCCGCCCCCCACGCCCAGGACAAGAAAGAGACTGCCTGTGGCTGTGCCGGTTGCTACACCGCTTTCAGCGCCATCGAGCTCTACGCCGAGGTATTCGAGCGGGCCGGGAAGCTCGACCGGCTCGAGGCCTTTGCCAGCGAGTTCGGCCCCGACTTCTACGGCCTGCCGCGCAACCAGGACACCATCACGCTGGTCCGCGAACCCTGGCAGCTGCCGGCGAGCCTGGCGATGGGCAGTGAGCAGCTGGTCCCATTGGCCGCGGGCGAGACCCTGAACTGGCGGCTGGCGTAATCGCCCGGCCACCGGAAAGGCATCCGTACCGTCACAACAATATATGAAGGCCCGGGTGCCGGGGGGCCAATTGTGAGACGATTGCCGGTGAGGCCGTCGAGCAAACGGCCACCGACACCCGGGCCAGCCCAGAAAACCAAGTAATAGCGATTAAGGAGTCCCAGTGACCCCCGCCGAAGAACCCACCGGACCAAAAAGCCTGCTGGCCCAGCGATTCCGCGGATTCCTGCCCGTTGTGGTGGATCTGGAAAGCGGTGGATTCAACAACAGTACCGATGCCCTGCTGGAGATCTCGGCAGTCATCCTGGACATGGATGAGGATGGTCACCTGTTCGCCGAAGAGACCCACAGCTTCCACCTGGAGCCCTTCGAGGGCGCCAATGTCGAGCAGTCGGCGCTGGACTTTATCGGTATCGACCTGGAATCCCCGGACCGGGATGCCTGGCCCGAGGAGATCGCCCTCCCCGAGCTGTTCCGCAAGATCCGCAAGGCGATCAAGAAACACAGCTGTACCCGCGCAGTGATGGTGGCGCACAACGCCCACTTCGACCTGGGCTTCCTTAACGCAGCGGTGGACCGCTGCGGTATCAAGCGCAACCCTTTCCACCCCTTCTCCTGTTTCGACACCGCCACCCTGGCCGGGCTTGCCTATGGCCAGACCGTGCTGGCCAAGGCCTGCCAGGTGGCAAAGATCGAGTTCGACAACAGTAGCGCCCACTCTGCCGAGTACGACGCCGAGAAAACCGCCGAACTGTTCTGCGGTATCGTCAACAAGTGGCGCGAACTGGGCGGCTGGCCGCTGCCCGATAGAGCGGCTGGCGAACCGGAGGAAGACTGATCGCGACTGCCCCCGCCCCTGTCCGCAGCCGGCGGGGGCACTCAGGGCCCCGCCTGACACTTCTTTTCGTTTCTAAACACCGCCACTCCCCCGCCCCGCATAGACTGCCCCGCTCAAGTACAAGCCAGATAGGGCAACGGGGAAGTCACCATGCGACCACTTATTCCGCTGATAGTTACCACCGCAATTCTGGGCGCAACGGGCTGCACCACCAGTTCCACTGCAAACGACCGCGCAATGCGGGAGTTCTTCAACACCCAAATCAGTGACAACGGCTCCAAGCAGTTCGAGTACACCATGCATATAAAGCCCCCGGAACGCCGGGATCGGGGCAAGGGGAAAGGCATGGGTGGCGGCAACCGGGCCGGCATGCAGGCGCGCGCTGGGGAAATCAGGGAAAAGTACGAAGAGCAGATGAACCTGACACTGCAGGAGGGCGCGCGGGCGAAACTGGCCGAGACCGGCTACTGCCCCGAGGGTTATATGGAACTGGAGCGGACCGTAACCCGGGGACGCCTGTCCCTGCGCGGGGAATGCCGGGACGGGGCCCCCGCTGAAGGCCGGGAGCAGCTCCCCAACCCGGCTGTCCCCGACCCCGGCGGCCTGCCCGAATTTGAAGCCGCCGACTGATCTTCCCGCGGCCGCAGCCTTCCGCCCCGGCGCCCCTCCGGCCTACAACCAAAGTCCCATTCCCCCCGCGACTGGACCGACCTAGTCTGGCCGGTGCACAACTCCAACAATAACGGTGAATGCGATGATGACCCCCAATCCCCGGCGCGGCACAGGCCGCGCGCTGGCGCTCGCCGCTGCGCTCTGCGCACCGGCAGCCGCGTCAGCCGGCAGCTGGCAGGAAGATGCAGCTGTCGGTGGTTTCAACAATGTCCATATCTATACCCCGGACAGCCGCTCCAGCATCGGTGATGGCAAGGCGCTGCTGATCGTGTTGCACGGCTGCGTACAGCCGATCGACAATTACCTGACCGCCAACCTCGAGGAAGCGGCCGAGGAGTTCGGCATGGTTGTAGCGGTGCCGGATGCCATGAACAAGGCGGGCTACAGCTGCTGGTCCTACTGGGAAGGTACGAAATCCCGCGGCGCCGGTGACTACAGCAACCTGATCCAGCTCGCCAACACCCTGTCTGGCGACACCGGCCGGGACATCGACCCCGACCAGGTCTATATCGCCGGCCTCTCCTCCGGCGCCAGCTTTGCCAATACCACCGCCTGCCTGGCGCCGGATGTGTTTGCCGGCGTCGGCGTCAGCGCCGGTCCCAGTATCGGCACCAGCTCCAATGGCGCGCTGGGTCCCTGCGAATCCGCCGACGTGACCAGCCGCTGCCGCACCTATGCCGGCAGCTATGCCAGCCACTTCGAAACCCAGGTGGCCTCCGTTGCCCACGGTACCGAGGACACCACTGTCAACGCCTGCTACAACGAGCAGAACGCCAGCGGCATGGCCGGCGTCTACGGCGTGGCCCAGCTGCCGGGCACCAATTCCGTGACCGAAGGTAGCCGCACCGCAGACGAGACCCTGTGGCAGGACGGGCGCGTCTCCATGCTGTGGCTGGACGGGGTGGATCACTCCTGGTCCGGTGGCGAGGGCGCCAGTGGCAGTTACATCAGTGGTGCCGGTATCAATTATGCCCGCTACCTGGGCCAGTTCTTTCTCGATAACAACCAGCGGGCCGACCGCAACCAGCCGCCGGTGGTCAGCGAGGTGGATATCTCCACCAGTGGCGACCAGGTCCTGGTCAGCGGCAACGCCAGTGACACCGACGGCATGGTAAGCGAAGTCACTGCCTCCTTCTCCACGGACTCCACCACCAGCAGTACCAGTGGCGGGGTCGATAGCAACGGTTTTTTTAGCCTGGCCAGCGCCGCGCTGACGGACGGCCTTTACCTGGTCTCCGTTACCGCCACCGACGACAGCGGCGCTGGCAGTGAACCCTATGAGGAAACCGTGCGCGTTGGCCCCGAGCCCCCGTCCGCCCCGCCCGTACTGAGCGGACTGGCGGCGGAAGTCGCCGGCCAGTGCGTCACTGTCTCGGGACAGGTGGTGGATGACAACCTGGACCTGGACACCGTGGTGGTGGCTTACTCCACCGGCGACAGCCCGGCCGCCATCACCGGCACCAGCTTCAGTGCCGAGCGCTGTGACCTGCCTGGAGGGGATGGCAGCGCTACTGTGACCGCCACCGATCTCGCCGGCCAGAGCAGCAGCGCGACAGTCAGCTTTACCGTGGATGTCGGTGTTACCGCGGACCTGGATGCCCATATCGCCGCCGGGCGCCTCGACTACACCGGCTACTCCACCTGCTACCTGGAATACAGCACGGCCCCCTTCCGGCTCGACGAGTATCCGGCAAGCGGCGGGCAATGCCAGTGGCGGGACGACGACGCCAGCTGTGTCGGCCCGCAGGTGGCCTGCTCCGGCAGCGAGACTGGTGGTGGCGGTGGGGACGATAGCGGCGACGGGCCGGACCCTTCTGCCTGCGTGGAGGAAAGCACCTATAACTACTACCACAAGACTGCGGGCCGCGCGTACAGCAGCGGGAATTACTTCTCCCCGGACTACTACGCCAATGGCACCGACGAGCCGATGCCCGGCTCCACCTGGGGCCTGAATACCCTGTCCAGTAGTGATGGCACCAGCTGGTCAGTGGGTGGCTGCCCCGGCGGCTGACCTGACCCACAAGCCAGAAAAAGCCCCGCTCAAAAGCCCGGTATTCAGCCGGGCTTTTTTATGTTGCCAATGGAAAACATCGGGGCAGGAAATGCTGCGATCTGCGCGCAACGGAGTGGCATTTGGCGAAAAGGTGATTTTTTGTGCAAACTGCTGTAGAATAGCCCGCTCACGCAGAAACCGGATAATGATTGTGGCCAAGAAATCGACTTCTGCTGCCAAGCGCAAGCAGCCAAACGCCCTTGAAACCAGCGAGAGTATCGAAGCACAGGTACAGGCCTTTCTCGCTTCCGGCGGAGAAATCCAGCAGGTCCCCAAGGGGGTAAGCGGGCAGACCAACACCTCCGGCCCCAAGCACATTACCCTGGGCAACAAGAAGCCCCGCGCCTGATTCCATCCCGCCAGGATCCCCACACAGGGATCCATTGCAGATCCTGTTGAGAAGCTTGCACGGGCGGCCGCCGGCCGCCCCGCTACAGGACCTGGTGCCTCAGGGCATTTCCTCCAGCTCAGCCCCCTCCTTCACCGGCGGCATCATGTCTTCCTTGGTGATACCCAGCGCCATCAGGATATTCGCCGACACGTAGATGGACGAGTAGGTACCCACCAGCACCCCGACCACCAGCGCCAGGGAGAAGTTGTGGATCAGCTCACCACCGAAGAACTGCAGGGCAAACAGCACCAGCAGGGTCGTCAATGATGTCATCAAGGTACGGCCCAGGGTCTGGCTCAGGGAGATGTTGATAATCTCCTCGGAATCGGCCTTGCGCACCTTGCGGAAGTTCTCGCGGATCCGGTCTGCCACCACGATGGTGTCGTTCAGCGAGTAACCGATCACCGCCAGCACCGCAGCCAGCACCGTCAGGTCGAAATCGAGCTGCAACAGCGCGAAGAAGCCCAGCACCAACACCACGTCATGGATCAGGGCTGCCACGGCACCGATCGAGAACTTGTACTGGAAGCGCAGGGCTACATAGCCCATCACCACCGCCAGTGCGAACAGCATACCCAGGCCGCCGTCGTCACGAAGCTCTTCACCGATCTGCGGCCCCACCACTTCCACGCGGCGCAGGTCAACATCACCCTCGGTATTCTGGCGCAATACGGTTACCACCTTGTCGCCAATGGACTGGGTGGCCTCCTCGTCACGGGCACTGGTCTGCACCTGCTTTTCGGTCACTTCCGGCGGCAGCTTGATCAGCAGCTCGTTGTCGGAGCCGAAACGGACCACCGTGGCGCCTTCATAGCCGGCATCGGCCAGCTGGCCGCGCACATCCTCGATCTGCGGGGCAATCTCGTAACCAACCTCCACCTGGGTACCACCGGTGAAGTCCAGGCCAAACTTGAGGCCGTTCATCGCCAGGGCGGCAATGGAGGCGACTATTGCCACGATCGACAGCGCCGCGGCCAGCTTGCGCCAGCGC
Source organism: Microbulbifer sp. JSM ZJ756 (assembly GCF_044383805.1). NCBI lineage: Bacteria > Pseudomonadati > Pseudomonadota > Gammaproteobacteria > Cellvibrionales > Microbulbiferaceae > Microbulbifer > Microbulbifer sp. JSM ZJ756. The sequence continues at coordinate 37,721 of NZ_JBISER010000005.1, forward strand.
ATGAATTCAAACACGCGCTTGCCCATATACTCGGTAATCTTGCCTTCTTTTACTTTTGTCTCGCTCATGGTCGCCTCGTCTCCTAGATCCACAGCTTCTGTACACGGCGACCGCCGTAAAACAGGTTAATGAGTGCGCGGGTGCCCATGATGGCGCTGAACATGGAAGTCAGGATGCCGATGGACAGGGTGACCGCGAAGCCCTGTACCGGGCCGGAACCAATGGCGTACAGGATCACCGCCACGATCAGGGTGGTGATATTGGCATCCACGATGGTGCTGTAGGCGTTGTCGAAGCCGGCGCTGATTGCGGTCTGTGGTGGCATGCCATTGCGTAACTCCTCCCTTATTCGCGAGAAGATCAGCACGTTGGCGTCCACCGCCATACCCACGGTCAGCACGATACCGGCGATACCGGGCAGCGTCAGGGTGGCGCCGAGGATCGACATCACCGCCACCAGCAGTACCAGGTTAACTGCCAGGGCGATATTCGCCGCCAGGCCGAAGACCCGGTAGAAAATCAGCATAAAGATCAGCACGCCGATCAGGCCGATCTGCACCGATTTCACACCCACCTTGATGTTGTCGGCACCCAGGGACGGGCCGATTACCCGCTCCTCGACGAAATACATGGGTGCCGCCAGGGCACCGGCACGCAGCAACAGCGCCAGCTCCTGGGCCTCGGCCGGGCTGTCCAGGCCGGTGATGCGGAACTGCCGGCCCAGGGCACTCTGTACCGTGGCAAGGCTGATGATCTTCTTCACGTCGGTGCGCTTCTGCACCACGGTCTCGTTGCCCTCTGCATCCACCACCGTCTCGGGGGTGAAGCGGCTCTCGATAAACAGGGTGCCCATGCGGCGACCCACGTTCTTCCAGGTGGCACGGTGCATCAGTTCACCACCGCGGGCATCCAGGGTGATGTTCACCTGCGGGAAGCCGCTCTCGTCATAGCCCACGCGGGCATCGGTGACGCGGTCACCCTTGATGATCACCTTGCGCTCCAGCCAGGCACCACCGTAGGCCTGCCGCTGTTGCTCGCTGCGGTACTCGAAGTATTCCTTATTGGTGACCAGGGTGTCGGGCCGGGCCTCCATGCGGTATTCCAGGTTGGCGGTCTTGCCGATGATGCGCTTGGCCTCGGCAGTGTCCTGCACGCCCGGCAGCTCCACCACGATGCGGTTGCGCCCCTGGCGCTGCACGATCGGTTCCGCCACACCCAGCTCGTTCACCCGGTTACGGAGGGTGGTGAGGTTCTGGCTGACGGCGTAATCTTCCAGCTGCTTGATCTCCTGGTCCCCCAGGGTCGCCCGCACCTCCAGGTTGTCGCCGCTGCCGGCCTCGGTCAGCTGCAGCTGCGGGAATTCCTTGCGCATGGTGGAAACCGCCTTGTCACGCAGCTCCTCGGTGCGGAAGCGGGCCACGATCTCACGTTCATCCACCAGGTCAACACCACGATAGCGGGCGTCAGCGGCCCGCAGCTTGGCCTTCACATCCTGCTCATAACCTTCCATGTTGGTGCGCACGATGGTGTTGGTATCCACTTCCATCAGGAAGTGCACACCACCGGCAAGGTCCAGGCCCAGTTTCATCGGGCTGGCACCCAGGTCGCTCAGCCAGTCCGGGGTGGTGGAGGCCAGGTTCAGGGCCACCACGAAGTCGCTGTGCCCCAGGGACTCCTGGATGACACGCTTGGCGGGCAGCTGGTCTTCGACGGAATCGAGCCGCAGCAGCACCGCCTTGTCCCCCACTTCGCCACCGAAGTGCTCGATACCGGCCTCATCCAGGGCTTTCTGCGCCCTTTCCAGGACGCCCTCGCCTATCTCCATGGCGCTCGACTGGCCGGAGATCTGCACCGCCGGATCCGGTTTATAGAGGTTGGGCGCGGCGTACAGGAAGCCGAGCGCCACGACGATGAGAATCAGGAGGTACTTCCAGATGGGGTAGCGATTCATGCTGCTCTCGTTGTTGTAATGCGGCCTTGTGGGCCGGTAAAGCTGGCGATTTCGGCAGATATGCGGGCACATGCCGGGAATTGCAAGGCGGGCGTCACAACCGAATCGGGGGCTGATTATACGGGGATCGCCTGAGGGTACAAATCAGCCGGGACCCGACGGGGTCAAACCTCTTGCCCGGCCGGAAGGGGGATCTGCAGGGACGGGCGGATACAAGATCCGCCCCTATAGGTGCAAGGCTCAGGATTGGGCGGCCAGCGGTGGCACCTCCCGCCCCAGCCCTGCATAAAATTTGGCCACATAGTCCTCCAGCGCCCCGGCGGCAATGGCGTCGCGCAGGTATTGCATCAGGCGCTGGTAGTGGCGCAGGTTGTGGATGGTATTGAGCTGCGAGCCCAGGATCTCACCGCAGCGGTCCAGGTGGTGCAGGTAGCCGCGGGAGAAATTCTGGCAGGTATAGCAGTCACAATCGGGATCCAGCGGGCCTGTATCATGGCGGTGTTTGGCATTGCGGATCTTGACCACCCCCTCGAAGGTGAACAGGTGGCCATTGCGCGCATTGCGGGTGGGCATGACACAGTCGAACATATCCACGCCCCGGCGCACCGCTTCGACGATATCCTCCGGTTTACCCACGCCCATCAGGTAGCGCGGCCGGTCGGCGGGCATCTTGTGGGCCAGGTGGTCCAGCACCTTGATCATCTCCTCCTTGGGCTCCCCCACCGACAGGCCGCCGATGGCATAACCATCAAAGCCGATCTCCGTCAGGCCACGCAGGGACACATCCCGCAGCTCCGGGTACATGCCCCCCTGCACAATGCCGAACAGCGCCGACGGGCTGTCGCCGTGTGCCTGCTTAGAGCGCTCGGCCCAGCGCAGGGAGAGCTCCATGGACTTGCGCGCCTCATCCGGTGTCGCCGGGTACGGGGTGCATTCGTCGAAGATCATGACGATATCGGACCCCAGCGCCTTCTGCACACGCATGGACTCCTCAGGGTCCATAAATACCGGGCTGCCGTCCACCGGCGATTTGAAGGACACGCCCTCTTCGGTGATCTTGCGCATCTTGCCCAGGCTGAACACCTGGAAGCCGCCGGAATCGGTCAGGATGGGGCCCTGCCACTGCATGAAGTCGTGCAGGTCGCCATGCTCCTCGATCACCTGGGTACCGGGTCGCAGCATCAGGTGGAAGGTATTGCCGAGAATGATATGGGCCCCGATGGCCTCCACATCCCGCGGCAACATACCTTTCACGGTGCCGTAGGTACCCACCGGCATAAAGGCCGGGGTCTCCACCACCCCGCGCGGGAAGCGCAAGCGGCCCCGGCGCGCGTGGCCATCGGTGGTATCCAATTCAAACTGCATAAAGCACTGGCGGCTCAACGGAAGCTCCTGGATTTTCTCTGAAACGGGGTTCTGCCGGGCGGCGACAATATCCGCCCAGGACATAACCCGCTCGTAACGTAGGGGCGAACCTTGTGTTCGCCCGGCAAAGAGGCCCCGTGGCAAGGCAGACAGCAGGTCCACCCCTACCAGGGGTTAACGTCGGGATTACGCTCGATCAGCATGGCATCGCCATAACTAAAGAAACGATAGCGCTCCCGCACCGCCTCCCGGTAGGCGTTCATGGTCTGCTCGTAACCGGCAAAGGCGCTCACCAGCATCATCAGCGTCGACTCCGGCAGGTGGAAGTTGGTGATCAGCCGGTCCACCACCCGGAAGCGGTAGCCCGGATAAATGAAGATCGAGGTCTCACCTACCGTCGGGCGAAGCTCCCCTGAACCTGCCGCGCTCTCGAGCGCGCGCACGCTGGTGGTGCCCACGGCAATCACCCGGCCGCCACGGGCACGGCAGTCGGCCACTGCCCGACAGACAGACTCGGGTACATTGAGCACCTCGCTGTGCATCTGGTGGTCGTGTATATCGTCCACCCGTACGGGCTGGAAGGTCCCCGCCCCCACATGCAGGGTCACAAAGGCAGTCTCCACGCCCATATCCCGCAGCGTATCCAGCATGTCATCGTCAAAGTGCAACCCGGCGGTGGGGGCCGCCACGGCACCCGGCTCGCGGCTGTAGACTGTCTGATAACGCTCGCGGTCGGACGCCTCGTCGGGACGGTCGATATAGGGTGGCAGCGGCATATGCCCCAGCCGCTCCAGCACCGGCAGTACACCCTCACCGGGGAACGCCAGCTCGAACAGCGCCTCGTGGCGCGCCACCATCTCCAGCGGCGTATCGTCCTCCAGCAGCAGGCGGCTGCCGGGCTTGGGCGACTTACTGGAACGGACATGCGCCAGCACCCGGTACTCGTCGAGCACCCGCTCCACCAGGATCTCCAACCGGCCACCGGTCTCCTTGCGCGCATAGAGGCGCGCGGGAATCACCCGGGTATCATTGAATACCAACAGGTCCCCCGGCCTCACCAGCTGGGGCAGCTCGGCAAAGCGGCGGTGGCTCACCGCACCGGAGGGCCCGTCCAGGCACAACAGGCGGCTACCCCGCCGCTCCTCTGCAGGGGCGCGGGCAATCAGCTCATCGGGCAGATCGAAATGAAAATCCTGGCGACGCATGGTTTCAGTTTAGGTGGTTGGGAAGTGGCGCGAAGAGTACCGGAATCCCCCGCCACCGCCAAATCCGGTTGACCCCCAACCGGCCATCGCTATAATCAACACCCCTATCCGGGGCACCCCGCAAAGCGGGCACAACACGCCCCGAACCGCTGCCAGAGTGGTGAAATTGGTAGACACGACGGATTCAAAATCCGTTGGGGTAAAACCCGTGCCGGTTCGAGTCCGGCCTCTGGTACCAAACAGAAAGGCCCGCATAAGCGGGCCTTTTTTGTTTGGAATCGGAGCGTCGGCGAGAACCGGCACTCGGTTCGATCGATTGCGCCCCATGGCGCAATCAACGACGAGCGACAGCGAAGCCCGCAGGGGCGCATCGGCAACGCCGATGCGATCACTCCGGCCGGCTGAAGAAAACTGAATCCTCTGCCCCCGCGAACTCTTCTCCTATAGTACCAGGGGCCGGAGAGAGCAGCCCCCCGGTTCGACCGGTTGCGCCTATCGCCTGCCACCCTGGGGGCGCAATCAATAACGAGCAACCGCAGGTTGCGAAGCCCGCAGGGCCAGAAAGCCACAGCTTTTCTGGTTAGTCCGGCCGAGGGTCTTCAGGATCCTCGCCCGACGACAAACCGTGGCTCTAGTCCCACTGAATATCGGCGAGAACCGCCCTCCGGTTCGACCAACCACTCCAGCGGCTGGGACACCCCAATGCGGTGCGCGCAGGGGTACACCCGCCATGCCAATGCAGTCAACTCTCCAGTCCACCTCCTCCACCGGGTGCCCCTTCCCTTTTGCGCCAACTTTGGCATAACCTCGTTACATCCATGCAGTAAAGAGAATAACAATGACAGACATACTGATTGTCGGCGGCGGGCACAACGGTCTGGTGTGCGCCTGCTACCTGGCCAGAGCAGGAAAACAAGTCACGATACTGGAGCGCCGCGACATCGTCGGCGGCGCCGCGGTCACCGAAGAATTCCACCCCGGTTTTCGCAACTCCGTGGCCAGCTACACGGTCAGCCTGCTGAACCCGAAGATCATCCGGGACCTGAACCTGCACGAACACGGGCTGCAGGTAAAGCTGCGTCCCCAGTCCAACTTCTTTCCCCTTTCAGGCAATGACAGCCTGTCGTTTTACAAGACCCCCGCGGAAACACAGGCGGAGATCGCACGCTTCTCCCAGAGGGATGCCGATGCCCTACCCGCTTTCTACGAGATGTTGGAAACGGTCGCCGATGTGCTGAGGGAAGAACTGCTGCGGACACCGCCCAACGTCGGCGGCGGACTGGCTGACCTGATCCGCGCCGGCAGCTTCGGCATGCGTGCCAGGAAGCTCAGCATGGCCCAGCGCCGCGATGCCCTCGACCTGTTCACCAAGAGCGCCACCGACGTACTGGACGCCTGGTTCGAAAACGACCATGTCAAAGCGGCATTCGCCTTTGACTCTATTGTCGGCAACTACGCCGCGCCCAGCACACCGGGCTCGGCCTACGTATTGCTCCACCACGTATTCGGTGAAGTGAATGGCGAAAAGGGCGCGTGGGGCCATGCCATCGGCGGCATGGGGGCCATTACCCAGGCCATGCTGAAAGAGGCAGAGCGCCTCGGCGTCGAGGTGGTTACCGGAGCCGGAGTCGAGGAAGTGATTATCGATGGGGGACAGGCAAAAGGCGTCAGACTCGCCGACGGTGAGGTGCTGCATGCAAACAAAGTGGTTTCCAACGTGGGCCCGAAACTGTTGTTCGGCAAGCTTCTCGACCAGCAGCACCTGGAGCCGGAATTCCGCCGCCGGGTGCGGGGGTTCAAGGTGGGCTCGGGCACTTTCCGCATGAATGTCGCCCTATCAGAGCTGCCGGACTTCACCTGTCGTCCGGGGACCCAACTGCAGCAACACCATCAGGCAGGTATCGTGATCGGCCCCTCCATGCAGCACCTGGAACAGGCCTACCTGGATGCGAAACAGTTCGGCTGGTCGAAAAAGCCCATCGTGGAAATGTTGATCCCCTCCACTGTCGACGACACCCTGGCGCCTGCAGGGCAGCACGTAGCCAGCCTGTTCTGCCAGCAATTCGCACCGGAGCTGCCGGGCGGCAAGGACTGGGACGACTATCGCGAGCAGGCCGCGGACACCATCATCGACACGGTGACTGAGTATGCCCCCAACTTCCGCGATGCAATCATAGCCCGGCAGATCCACTCACCACTGGACCTGGAGCGCAAGTTCGGGCTGGTGGGCGGTGACATATTCCACGGTGCACTGGGCCTCGACCAGCTCTGGTGCAATCGCCCGTTTATGGGGTTCAGCGACTACCGCACCCCGATCAAGGGACTCTATCTGTGCGGTTCCGGTACTCACCCGGGCGGCGGCGTAACCGGGGTTCCGGGACATAATGCGGCCCGTGAAATATTGAAGGATTGATTGGCAAAATCCATCACAAAAGGGGGCTCCGGCAGTCATTCACCCGGTCTCCGGTACAACCAATTGCAGTGCCTGCCGGGGGCTTCAATGCCACACACAGGAACACTTGACTCTGCCACCAATTTGTCAAAGCTTTTCCATTGCGGCTTTCGGCTTGTCGAGAGCTGCAATTACGAGCTACCCCAGGTTCCACCTTCCGCGATCAAGTCAGGTTCAGGCCATTTGTGGTACTGCCCGGCGGAGGGTTGTTACTGACAGGATAACCGCCAGCACAGAACATATGGCAATACTCGCCGCGAGCACCACCGGTGTGCCATCAAAAACCAGGCTGACCAGCACGATCGCCACCGCACCCAGCAACATCTGCAGGGCACCGCCCAGGGCTGCCGCAGTGCCGGCAATGGGGCCGTGGTCATCCAGGGCCAGCACCATGGACGTGGGTACCACGAGGCCCAGGAAGGTGTTGCCGGTCAGCAGCAGGGTCACCAGCAATACAAAGCTGTCGAACCCGGCACTAACGAGGCTGACCATTACCAGGGATGCCACCGCAAAACCGGCCACGGCAACCCTGACGACCGGCTGGGGCCCATAGCGCTCGCCAAGGGTGGCAGCGAACTGGCTGGAAGTGAAGAAGCCCAGGGCATTCAGGGCAAAGGCCAGGCTGAACTGGGTCGGCGTCAATCCGTAGAACTCCGTATACAGGAATGACGAGGTGGAGATAAAGATAAAGAAGCTCGACATCCCCAGCCCACCGATCAGTGTCAGGCCCATATAAGTCCGGTCACGGAACAGCACGCCAAAGGCTTCCAGCATCGACGACAACCGGAATGGCACCCGGCTCTCCGGTGCCAGGGTCTCCTCCAGGCTCCAGCGTGTCAGCAGCAGGCTCACCACCGCGGCCAGGGCTACGGCAATAAAGACCGATGGCCACCCGAGCCACCCGATTACCGCACTACCCGCCAGTGGCGCCAGCATCGGCGAGATGGAGATCACCAGCATCACCGTGGTCATCAGGCGGGTGCCCTCGTTGCCGGTGTACTGGTCACGGATAATCGCCCGCGGGATCGACATCACCGCCGCCGCACCCACACCCTGCAGGAAACGCAGCGCGATCAGCCAGTCGATCGTGGGCGCGAAGGCGCACCCCAGGGAGGCCAGCAGGAACAACCCCAGGCCAAAATACAGCGGCGGCTTGCGCCCGAACATGTCCGACGCCGGTCCGTAGAAAAGCTGGCAGACACCGAAGGCCACAAAGAAGGACATCAGTGTGTACTGCACCGCTTCCACCGGCGCATCGAGACTGGCCGCGATCTGCGGCAGCGCGGGCAGGTACATATCAATCGCAAACGGACCGACACAGCTGAGCAGGCCCAGGATCAGGGCCATCTTGATAAATCCGGGTTTCATAAACTCTCTTTGGCTCAACGGGACTGCGGACTGCACCGGCAGCGGGAGGGAACTCGGTTGACGATGTTACGGCATCTAGCCCCGCTTGTGACCAGCCGGAGAATTGTCATCCTGGTGGACCCAGTACTTCTGCATCTTCAGGAACATGAAGGATGCGGTCCAGGTAATCATCACCAGGCCGGTCAGTGCCTCCAGGCCGGCGGTAAAGCGCACGTAGCCGTGGGGTTCGATATCGCCGAACCCCAGGGATGTGTAGGTGGTGAAGGAAAAGTAGGCACAATCGAGCAGGGAACCGTCGAAATTGCCCTCCAGCATCTCAAAGCGGTCTGAATGCACCATGTAGTAGTATCCCAGTGCAAACAGCCACATCTCAATCACATGGGCGATCAGGGCGCCGAACACCCCGATCAGCAGGGCCAGGTTGCGGTGCACGGTGATTCTCTGGCCCAGGCGGAAGAGCCCGTTCAGCGCCTCGTGGTGAATCACCACCACCGTTGCCACCAGGGCACTATTGATAAACATGGCGTACAGCATGTCAGCGCCTGCCCCGGAAAAATTCCCGCACCAGCTGTGCGGCCTCCTCTGCCATCACGCCGCCCTCGACCGCGATGCGATGGTTGAAGAAACCCGCCTCACCGAGTTGCAGCTGGCTCTCCACCACACCCGCACGGGGCTCACTGGCGCCATACACCAGCCGCGCAACCCGGGCGTGCATCATGGCCCCGAAACACATGGTGCAGGGCTCGATGGTGACGTACAGGGTGGTTTTCGGCAGCCGGTAGTTCTGCTCTTTTTCCGCCGCCCGGCGCAGGGCGACAATTTCCGCGTGGGCGCTGGGGTCACAGTTACCGATGGGGCGGTTGCTGCCCTCACCGATGATCTGCCCATCCCGGACAAGTAGCGCGCCCACCGGCACCTCGCCGCGCTCCGCGGCAATGCGGGCGAGCTCCAGGGCGTGCTGCATAAATGTGTAGTCTTTCGGTGTCGCCATTGTCTCTCGATCAGGGTTTGGCAACCAGGCGGCGCAGGACGAAGTCGCCTTCCAGCTCCAGTCGTTCTTGCTGCTCCAGTGCCTCGCGGGCGCTGCTGTCACCTTTCCAGGCAAACGGCGTCATGGCGAGGAAGTCGGCCACGGCTGCAGTCCCATCCAGTACAAAGCGGAAGCTGCAGCGCATTTCCACTTCCGGCGCAAACCCCTCAACCGGTTTCGGTGGCGCATGCTCCCGCGGCTCTTCATACAGCGCGCGCTTCAACGACCAGAGATGCACCGGTCCCGGCGCCACATCGAGTAGCGTGCCGCCGGGATTCACAATCCGTTTCAGCTCGCTGTCCGCCGCCGGGGCAAACACCCGTAACAGCTGGTCCACACTATCGGTCTGCACCGGGATTGCATAGCTGCCGGCCACCACATACTGGATATCCGGTTGGGCTTTGGCGGCCATACGTGCACCCGCCTTGGAGATATCGAGCCCCCCGAGCGCCCCGGCGGGCCAGCCGGCCCGGAGCAGCTGGCGGGTGTAAAACCCCTCGCCGGAGCCAATGTCCAACAGCTGGCGCCCACTGCGATACGGCAGCAGCGCAGCGATGGCATCAACCAGTGGACGGTAGTGGCCCGCCTCCAGGAAGCGGCGACGCGCCCGCAGCATGTCCGCGGAGTCGCCCGGTTCCCGGCTGCGCTTGCGATTTGCCGGCAGCAGGTTCACGTAGCCTTCGCGGGCGCGATCAAAGCTGTGGCCGTTTGCGCAGCACCAGCTGTCTCGGGTGTTCTCAATAGCCGACTGGCAAACCGGGCACAACCAGATCATCCTGTCTCTTTTTCCTCACTTGGGTACGCCTGCGCGGGCTCCCGCTGCAGGATCATATCGGCGGCTTTCTCTGCAATTGCAATGACCGGCGCATTGGTGTTGCCGCTCACCAGCGTGGGCATCACCGATGCATCCACCACTCGCAGGCCGCCGACACCGCGTACCCGCAGCTCATTGTCCACCACGGCCATATCATCGCTGCCCATTTTACAGGTGCCGGCGGGGTGATAAATACTTTCCGCGTTTTCTCTAATAAATGCCTCGATCTTGCGCCGCGTCGCCAGCGCGCCCTCCGGGCTCCACCAGCGTTTCTGGTAACGTTGCAGGTCCGCCTGGGAGAGAATATCGCGCACCATTTCGAATCCCTCCACCAGCACATCGAGGTCCTCGCGCTCACTCAGGTAATTCGGCTGGATACGCGGCAGCGCCGCCGGGTCGCGGGAAACCAGTGAAATTGTGCCGCGGCTTGCCGGGCGCAGGCCGCACGCGTGCAGCGAGTACCCATAACCACCGGGCTTCTTCAGCCCGTGCTGGAACAGGGGCGCAGCACAAAAATGGAACTGGATATCCGGCTGCCCGCCGGCATGGCTGGAACTGGCGAAACCGCCCGCCTCGGCAACATTGCTGCTGAGCGGGCCCCGGTTGAGCAGTAACAGTTCCGGCAGGCGCAGTGCGTTTTTCACTATCGGCCAGAACGAATTGGAAAAAGTCACCGGCGCATTGGCTTCCACCACCTGGGTGATGTCCAGGTGATCCTGGAGGTTGCGACCCACGCCGGGCAGGTGCGCCTGCGGTGTGATACCCAGCCGTTTGCTCTCGGCCACATCCCCGATACCGGACAGCTGTAATATCTGCGGCGACTGGATGGCCCCGGCACTCAGGATTACCTCGCGGTTGGCAATGATGCGCCGGCCATCGAGCAGCTCCACACCGGTGACCCGGTCGCCGTGAAACAGCAGCCGCGCCACCTGGGCTCCCGTATGGACATTGAGATTGGGGCGGTTGATCACCGGGTGCAGGTAGGCAGCGGCTGCCGAGCAGCGCCGGCCGCGACGCTGGGTCACCTGGTAGAACCCCACCCCATTTTGCTGTGAGCCATTGAAATCGCTGTTCAGCCGGTGCCCGGCTTTCTGCGCCGCGCGCACGAAAGCACGACCGGACTCGGTCTTCCACTTGAGATCCGACACCGCCAGGGGGCCGTAGCCGCTGTGGTGTGCATCGCTGCCACGCTCGTTGCCCTCGGCCATCAGGAAATAAGGCAGCATATCGCGCCACCCCCAGCCGGGGTTGCCCGCCGCCTCCCAGGCATCGTAATCCGCGCCATTGCCGCGTATGTAGATCATGGCATTAATGGCACTGCTACCGCCCAGGGTACGTCCACGGGGCCACAGGAGGCGCCGTTCGTTCAGGTGTTCCTGGGGCTCCGTATGATGGTGCAGGTTATAACGCTGGCCCGGTACCAGGTAGCTGATGCCGGCGGGAATACTGATCATCAGGCTACGATCGCGACGGCCCGCCTCCAGCAGGCAGACCCGGTTCTGTTCCTGGGCACTGAGGCGGTTGGCGAGCACACAGCCGGCGGAACCGGCACCCACAATGACATAATCGAAAATCATCTGGCGGGGCATTTACTGTTTCTCTCTTATTCTCTGTTTTACCTTCAAGGTACACTTGGCGCGCTCCTTCTCCAAGGCGAATGGAAAGCTTGCCATGACCGATTCCGAATTCAGCGATAAAAAGATCCTGCAGAGCTGGGAGGTCAACGCCTCGCCCTGGACCCGGGCTGTCGGTGCCGGTGAGATTGCCAGCCGCAGGCTGGTCACCGATGCAGAAATTGTAGCCGCCCTGCTCGAGGGCAAACCCGGGACAGTGCTCGACGTTGGCTGTGGCGAGGGCTGGCTGGGGCGGGCGCTGGCCGCGCACGGGATAAGGGTTTGGGGGATCGATGCCACCGCGGAACTGGTGGAGGCGGCCCGCCGCCAGGCGGGGCCGCTGGAAAATTACCGGCAGGTCTCCTACGAAGGGCTGGAGCCCGGCTACCAGGGACGTCGATTCGACGCCCTGGCCTGTAACTTCTCCCTGCTGGGCAGGGAGTCGGTGGAACAGGTGTTTGCCAGCGCTCCCGGCCTGCTGAAGCAGCGCGGCCGGCTGGTGGTGCAGACCCTGCACCCGACTGTTACTACTGGTGGGGAACCCTACCGGGATGGCTGGCGCAGCGGGTCCTGGAAGGGGTTTGGCGCAGGGTTTTCTGATCCTGCGCCCTGGTACTTTCGCACAATCACAAGTTGGGTCGAGTTATTCCAGCGCAATGGGCTGGACCGGGTGGCGCTGCGCGAACCGCTGCATCCCGAGACCGGCCAGCCCGCATCATTGATACTGGTGGGCAGTCGCAGCGAGTGACCGCCGCCCGGCCCACCAGCCGGGCTTCAGTCGGCCGCAGCAGCCTGTGGCCGGTCTTGTCCCTGTTGCCCGGCAGCTGCCAGGGTCGCAGCGCGCCCCTGGCGGCGCCCGTCGGCGCTGAGTGCGCGCACAGCCCGGACGCCCCCGGCGTCAACTGACTCGCCGGCAGCCAGTGGATACCACTGCTCGCCATCGAAATACTCCAGCTGCAGGCCAGGGAAAGGCATCGCGGTACGCAGTTCACCGCCACTGACGACGGCACCCGGCACCGGAACCCGGTAACCCACACCAGCCAGGTCGAGTTTGGGTAGCTCGCGATGGCCAAGCACAGTTGCGAAGCCCCGCCAGTCCTCTTCCAGCGCCCGGCGATCGACGTGGGAGGATTCGGCGGAGAACTTTTGCCCGGCCTGCAGGGGCAGCTCCCATTCCGCCCCGTGCCAGGCCCGTTCTGCCAGTGCCAGCAGCCTGGGGAACACCATGTACTCCACCAGCGCATCGGTGCGCACCACTTCACTCCACAGCTGTCCCTGCACACCGCGCACCCGCTCGGCGAAGGATGGCGCCGGCGCAGTGGCGGACCAGGAACCACCATCGCGGTTCAGCGAGATCTCCGCCAGCTGTGCGGTATTGAGGGGTGCGTAGCTGAAGGTCTTGCGTGTATCGGTGCCCCGCGACGCCCAGTAGTAGCCACTCTCTTCCGGGTCCAGCTCGTAGGGCATATCAAAATAGAGAAAGTCAGAGTGTGACTGCACCACGTCGAACCCGGCCTCCGCCAGGTGTACGCTCTCGTCTCCGCCACCCCAGAACAACGGTGCCCAGGCATTGGCGTAATTATCATCCGTGGACAGGGTGCTACCGGCATCCTCGATGGTTTTGACGCCGTCATTCCACGCCGCAAAAGTCTCAATCCCCGCCTCTGCCACCAGGGCACTGACACGCTGTGCGTAATAGGCGCCCAGCTCATCGATGCTGTCCACCGCCCCGCTGGCAATCAGTTTTTCGCACCGCGGCGAGCCCGACCAGGGCTGGCGGCGTGACTCGGCGGGTACATCGCCCTTGCCCGGGTCATTCCCGGGGCCCGCCTCAAAGGCATCGCTGGCCAGGATGTTGACCGCCTCATCACCACCGAAGTGCCAGCTGCGCAGGGGCTGCCCGGCCTGCTCGTGCATGGCCTGCACCTCGCGCAAGACCTTGCCGACAAAGGCGTAGGTGGAATCGATGCACGGGTTGATATAACTGTCATCGTAGAACTGTACTGACAGGTAGCGGGTATCGTCCTCCGGGTCCACCAGCCGGTACTCGCCGGCCTTCCCAGGCGACTCATCCGCCAGGCGCTGGTAGCGAGCCTCCATCGACACGACAGCCGCACGGGCGTGGGCCGGCATATCAAATTCCGGGATGACCTCGATATGCCGCGCAGCCGCATAGCGAACAATCTCGATATAGTCGTCCACGGTGAAATGGCCGCTGCCATTATTGTCAGTACCTGGCCCGGAACCCAGCTGCGGCAGCAGGCAGCGGGTCTCGCCCGGATCGAAGCAGCGTCGCGCCCCCACCTCGGTAAGCTCCGGCAGGCCGGGAATTTCCAACCGCCAGCCCTCGTCGTCGGACAGGTGGAAGTGGAAGCGGTTGAGCTTGTACGCGGCCATCTGGTCCAGCAGTTTCAGCACCAGTGCCTTGCTGTGGAAGTTGCGCCCCACATCCAGGAACATACCGCGATGCGGGAACCGTGGCCCATCTGCAATTGACACAGTAGGCAAAGTTGCGCTGCGGGGATCTGCCAGTGCCAGGAGCGACTGCACGCCATAAAAAGCCCCCGTCACGTCAAAACCGACGATCTCGGCGCCATCCGCACGGGTCTCCAGCCGGTATGCGCCCGCGACACTCCCTGCACCACTTACGCCCTCTTCCCCGGCACCCTCACTAAACACGTCCGGGTCGACAGTCACTGCTACCGGGTAGGCGCCGCTATCGCCGGCGGCCAGTCCCAGTTGCTGCAGTCGCGCCTCGATCGCGGCGCGGGTTGCCGGAGCCAGTGCGTTTGCATCCAGGGTAATGCCCGCATCAATCGCCACGGCTGTACCGGTGACACGGGTCTCCTGCGCCCGGGGGATAATACGGTGGCGCCACTCTGCCGCGGCTCCATGCTCCTCGGCGGAAAATTCCTCGTAGCGACTGGCGGCGCTGGCCAGGGTATTGGCATCGTCGGCGGTGCGTTTCCAGTTGTCCTGGTGGTGGGCGTTGATGGGTGCCACCAGTGCATCAATCGCATCGCTATCAGTGGACTCGATTACCCTGGCCTGCCCTTTACCATCCACCACAAACATACGCGGCATCAGGTCTGACTCTGCCTGCAGCCAGTGCTCCGCCAGCAGGTCGATATCCAGTGTTTCCCCCGCACCCAGACCGGTGAACCCGTGTGTCGGTCGCAGCCGGTGCAGGTCTCCCTTCACGTGCTCCAGGGCCAGGTCGTCGCGATTCAACACAGCCAGTGCCCGGCGGACGCTGTGGAAGTAGAGGGTCCAGTCCCGCTCGCCGGGCGCAATGGCCGGACCATTATTGGTCAGCGAGATGCGATAGGTGGAACAGGTTGCGCCACTGCCCCCGGCCCGCTTGCAGCGCTCGCGCAGGTCGGCATCGATGGCCTGGAAGTTAACCAGCACCGCCTGCTGCACCTCGACATTGCCGGCTATGCGCGCCGCCGCCGAATCCGCGGCCGGGCCCCGGCCGGAATCGCTGCAGGAAGCGGCAAGCAGGCAGGTAAACAGCGTGGACAGGAGTCTGGCGGGTCGTTTTGTGGCCATGGGCTTCTCATTGCTTATTGTCTTTGTCGGCCAAGATAGCGAATAAGACAGCGCTGTCAATAGCGCTTAACTTTGATTGCTGTTTTCCTGTGGCCCTCTCAGGGCCGGGCTTTCAATTCAGCGGCCCCAGGATTGATCAATTTGCGAGCAACTTGATGAATTTAGCGTCTGGCGGCAATGATAACTAGATCAAGTTTTTATAAAAAAGGTCCGGACGCCATAGCCGCGCAATAAAAAACTTTGACGCTTTGCACCCCACCGCCAGGCAAGGCTGGTCAACAATGTGAGAGGTGAGTAGTGGCGCGGGCTGCAGAAAAAACTGACTGAAAACCCCCATTGGTCCACGCTTTTCCATTGCAACTGCTGACGGCTCTGTGAGATACATCTTGTTGTTCTGGGTGAGCCATAATAATTACAGCGGTTGTTCAGTAACCGTACAGGAAAACAGACACCCCCGGGGTAAATCCAATGGAACTCTGCAGTACTCGTTTCCGTAGCTCCAGGCACCTGACAGCGGTGCTCGGGCTGTTTTTGCTCCCAGCTACCTGCCTCGCCGACGATCTTTTCATTCCCGATTCCAGTCACGCTCTCAACCTCCAGGCCGATAACGCCTTTTTCGTCGACAGTGCCTTCGCGCTGGATAACACCGCTCTCTACCAGGCGGCCGACAACCTGCGCAACAACTCCATGAGCAACGTCCAGCGCCAGTTGAATTACCAGTGGCTGCAGATGCACACGCATCCGGACAAGTTCAAGCCCACCATGGGTGGCCGGGCGCTCAACCAGATCCTGAAAATGGGCTGGGATACGTACCGGGAGCAAAACAAGCGCAACTCGTCCAACCCGCTGCTGCGATACTCCAACGCCGGCCATGGTCGCATTGGCAAGTCGATGGATTACGATGTGCGCCTGTCGGACGACAAGTTCAAGGTGAGCTTCGAATACGAGTTCTGAAGCCAACCTGGAGCTCACGAAATTCCGCAACGCACACAGGCGTGGCAGTTTGTTAGAATCTCCGCCAGTCCAACCTGGCGGAGCCTCCCGTGAGCAATCCTACCCCCCCTGCAAGCTTTAATGACCTGCCCCTGGCCGGCGTCGGCCGTCGCCTGGCGGCCCTGCTCTATGACAGCCTGATCATTGCCGGCCTGTTGATGGTCTACGGCTTTATCGCCCTGATGGTGGCATCCGCTGTGGTGGGCCTAGACTGCCAGTCCGGGGCGCAGGATTACTCCACCCCCTGTGTCAGTGGCGACGAACCACTGTTCCGGCTGGGGGCACTGGCGGTAATCGCCGGTTACTTTATCTGGTCCTGGCGTGCCGCGGGACAGACCATTGGCATGCGCGCCTGGCGCCTACTGCTGGCGAGCCCCGAGGGCGTGCAGATGAGCTGGCGCCAGTGCGCTATCCGCGCTTTAGTGGGACCGCTGTCACTGGTGACCCTGGGGGCGGGTTTCTTCTGGTCCTGGACCCGGGCCGACCGCGCCAGCTGGCACGACCTGCTCTCCGGCACCCAGGTGCGCGTGCTGCCCAAGAAGAAAAAATAGGGATCGGGATAATACGGGTCGATTTCGGCCTCCCGGGGCCGCCCCCGGGATCCAGGCGCCTGCGGCGCGGCCTTCCCGGGTAGCTGCTACAGGGCGCAGCGGGGCTAGCGCGCCCGCTTCAACAGCATCCAGCCGAGGCCGAAACAGAGCAGGATCGGCACCAGCACGGCGATAAACGGCGGGAAGCCAAACACCAGTGAAGACGGCCCGAGCATGTCCTGCAGGGTCTGGAAGACAATGCCCACCATCACCCCGGTGAACACTCGCAGACCGGTGGTAACCTCCCGCAGGGGACCGAAGATAAAGGAAATGGCCACCATCACCAGGCTGGCAATAGTCAGCGGCTGCAACAGTTTCTTCCAGAACTCCAGCCAGTAACGGCTGGCATCCTCACCCTTGTTATCCAGGAAGTTGCCGTAGGACCACAGGTTGCGCGGTGACAGGTCCGATGGCAGCGGCACCACCAGGGAGAACAGCTCTGGCAGGATATCGGTTTCCCACCCCTGCTTCTCGCTGGTCTCCGCGATCGCCTCCTCCTCGGTGAAACGGGTCGAGCGATTATTGACCAACTGCCATTGATTGTCGGCAAACTGCCCCCGCTCGGAGAAAGTCACCCGCTCCAGGTCCCGGTCGCTACCGAAGCGGTAGCGGGTCACACCGTACAGGTCCCCACCGGGCATCGCGGCATTGAAATGCACAAACTCCCCGCCCTCGCGCAGCCACAGCCCCTGCTCCAGGCCACCCCGCTGCAACTCACCCAGGGCCACCGCCTTGCGTGTTTCCGCGGTCTGGCTGGTGTGCGGGATCACGAACTCTGCCAGCACCAGGCCCAGCAGGATCAGGACCAGCACCGGCTTCATCACCGCCCACGCCAGCCGGCCGATGGAGACACCGGCCGCGCGCATCACGGTGAGTTCACTGGTACCTGCCAGCGTACCCAGGCCGATCATGCATCCCACCAGGGCCGCAAAGCCCAGGTATTCGTAGGCCCGGTCGGGAATCGTCCACAGCAGGTACCGGACCACATCCGCCGGCTGGTAGTTGCCGTCGATATCCTGCAGCTCATCGATATAGGCGAAGATCATATCCAGCCCCAGGATGACCAGCAGTACGCCGGCAATCGCTGCGGCCACCGTGCGGCCAATATAGAGATCCAGCTTACCCATCATTGCTTGTCTCTCCCCGCGTTTCTCCACCGGATTCCCCCGGCTTCAGGCCACTGCGCCTGGGACAGCGGCGGAACCTGCCCCCGCCCAGTAGCAGCAGCCCCAGCACCAGGAAAGGCGGATGCACCAGCCACAGGGCTGCAGGATTGCTGATGTCTCCGTCCTCGACCGCGCCGCGCACCCAGATCAGGCTGTAGAGGTAGACCATGTACAGCAGCACTGCCGGGATCATCTTCAGGTAGCGGCCCTGGCGCGGATTGGTACGGCTCAGCGGCACCGCCAGGATCGCCACCACCAGCACCAGCACCGGCAGGCTGAAGCGCCAGTGCAGGTTGGCTCGCTCCTCCGGTTTATCACTGCGCCAGAGGTCCAGGGTGGAGGCACTTTCGATTCGATCGCTCTCGCGCTCCCGCAGCCGCGGCATCTCCAGCAGGGTTTCGTAGCTGGAGAATTCCATCAGGCGGTAATCGCGCTGCCCCGGCACACCCTCATAGCGATATCCGTCGCGCAGCACCAGGTAGCGCAGGCCGGTCTCCGGGTCGATCTGCTGTACTCCCTCGCGGGCAAGAATCACCACCTGGTAGTCGGATTCCGTCTGTGCCCGGGCGGAGCCCAGTTCCGCCAGGAACACCTCATTCATGGTGGAGCGGTCCTCGCTCAGGGAGTCGGCGTAATAGACCGCCCTGCCTCCCTCGGTAGCGACAAATTTCCTCGGCACCAGATGATCGAATTCATTGCGGGACTTGTCGGCGGTAAGCAGGCCGGAGGAGCGCTCCAGGCCGGTGGGCGTCAGGTACAGGCTCATGGAGGCCACCACCAGCGCCACCAGCAATGCGGGCGCCAGGGTGTAGGTAAGCAGGCGCCGCTCACTGAAACCACAGGCGTGCAGCACCGTCATCTCACTCTCGATATACAGACGCCCATAGGCGAGCAGGATGCCGAGGAAGAACCCCATCGGCAGCAGCACCTCCAGGAAACCCGGCAGGCGATAACCCATCACCGGGAAAAGAATACTGGCAGACAGGTCTCCGGCAGCCGCCTCAGCAAGGTACTTTACAAAACGACCACTCATCACCATCAGCAGCAGTACGGCGCTGACTGCCAGCGTGGCATAAAGCAGCTCGCGGCAGAGATAGCGGAAAATAATCACAGGACGAATGGCTTCCTTGGTAACAGCAGTGCGTACGGCCGGACAAAATTTGCACAAGTGCAAACCCAGTTAAGCATTACAATCGCTACCGGGTTAAACTTGAGCGGCGCATTATCACCAAAATCGCAAGCAATGTCTCGGTTCGGGGACATTGATCCAGTTTTCAGTAAAAGGAAAGGAATGATGCAGTTCACCGCCAAGGTCTCTGATATCACCAAGCAGCGCAGCGCCTGCGCAATTCTCCCCGCAGACAGCAAGAACCGCCTGACCGCCAGCGGCAGCAGCCTCGACGGTGAGACTGGTGGTTATATCAGCCGCATCCTCAAGCGCGGCGACCTCGGCAGCAAGCCCGGCAGCACCCTGCTGCTCACCCCGAGTGAGGGCAAGGCAGACCGCATCCTGCTGGTGCGCACTGGCGACGGTGTTCTTGACCAGGCAGAGTTCCGCAAACTCGCCCGCGCCGCCGCCGGCGCCGTGAAGGGCTTCAAGGACGCCACCAGCTACCTGACGGAAACAGAAGTAACCGACGCCGATATCGGCTGGCAGGCGCAGCAGCTCGCGCTGGCTGCCGGGCTCGCCGCTTACAAATTCACCCGCTGCCTGAGCGAGGCCAAACCCAATCCACTGGCCAAGTTCCAGGTGCATGTGCCCGACCGCAAGCAGCTCAAGGCCGCACAGCAGGGCGCAGCGCTGGGTGGAGCGCAGGCCTCCGGCAGCAACGTCGCGCGGGAACTCGGCAACCTGCCGGGCAATATCTGTACCCCCATGTACCTGGCCGGGCAGGCCAAGGAACTGGCGAAAAAACACGCAAAAATCACCACCAGTGTGGTGGATGCCAAAAAGATGCAGTCCCTGGGTATGGGCGCATTTATGAGCGTGGCCAAGGGCAGTGACGAACCACCAGCCTTGATCGCCATGAACTACAAGGGCGGCAAGGCCAGCGACAAGCCTGTCGTGCTGGTGGGCAAGGGCATTACCTTCGATACCGGCGGTATCAGCCTCAAGCCCGGCATGGCCATGGATGAAATGAAATTCGACATGTGCGGAGCGGCCAGTGTCTTCGGCGTGATGAATGCCCTCGCGGAGCTGCAGCCATCGATCAACGTGGTGGGCCTGGTGGCGGCGGCGGAGAATATGCCCAGCGGCCGCGCCAGCAAGCCCGGCGATGTGGTCACTTCCATGTCCGGAAAGACCATCGAGATCCTCAATACCGACGCCGAGGGGCGCCTGGTCCTATGTGACGCGCTGACCTATGCGGCCAAGTTCAAGCCGGAAGTGGTCATCGACATCGCCACCCTGACCGGTGCCTGCGTTATCGCACTGGGCAACCACGCCACCGGCCTGTACGCCAACAAGGAAGAGCTGGCGGATGCCCTGGTCGCGGCCGGGGAGCGCGCCGGCGACCGCGCCTGGCAGATGCCCCTGTGGGACGAGTACCAGTCGATGCTGGATTCCAATTTCGCCGACATGCAGAATATCGGCGGCCGCGAGGCGGGCTCGGTAACCGCGGCCTGCTTCCTGTCCCGTTTCGCCGAGGACTACACCTGGGCGCACCTGGATATCGCCGGCAGCGCCTGGAACTCCGGCGCCAGCAAGGGGGCCACTGGCCGCCCGGTGCCACTGCTGCTGGAATACCTGCTGGGCAAGTAAGCCCGGCCCAGAAAGGCGGGAGCGTCCCCGGGCGGGACGCCCCCGCCTGTTGCCATAACCCCAGATCCTGCACCATCCCGACAACCGGAAAGTAATGACCCGCATCGATTTTTACGTCCTCTCTACCGACCGGCCCGGGCAGGGCGACCTGTTCGCCTGCCGCCTGGCGGAAAAAGCGTTCCGCGCAGGCATGCGGGTACTGCTTGCCGTGGATGACCGCACCCGGGCCGAACAGCTGGATGAACTGTTGTGGACCTTCCGCGAGGACAGTTTCCTGCCCCACGCACCACAGTCCGGTGAGCAGCAGGCCGCAGTGGAAATCAATTGCGGTGAGGACCCGGGCCTCCACCACGGCCTCCTGATCAATCTTTGTACAGAAGTGCCGGCCTGGTTCAGCCGCTTCGAACGCCTGGCAGAAATCGTTGTGCAGCAACCGGATTCACTGGCGCGCTCACGATCCCGATTCAGTCACTTTCGCGACCGTGGATATCCGTTACAATCCCACCGAATCGGCAGCAACTAACCAAAGCAACAGCGCCACACCATGTCCGGTCGAAAGAACAAAAACAGGCAGCGCGGGCAGCGACACCAGCATCAGCGCAACCAGGGGGAAGGCGGCAAGTCCACGGAACTGCTGGACGAGCTCAACTCCATCCGCGACCTGCTGGGTAGTGAAGAGCTCGGCGATATCCCGCTACTGGACCAGGTTGCAGACCCTGCACCTGTAGCTCCGGCACCGGTAACCCCACCAGCTGGGCCGGCGGCCAGTTCCCACGCCCGGATACAGCCTCTGGAAGATACGGACCTCCCCACCCTATTCTCTCCGGAGGACGAAGAACCGGCTGAAGATGATGCGCAGCCTGAAGGGCAGGAACCGGCCGGTAGTGCTGTGCCGCCCTCTCCGGTGCCGGGCATTTCAACCGAACTCAGCGAGACCGAGCGGGCCCTCCTGCGCCCCCTCGAGTCATTACCGTCCGGACTTGACACAACCCCGCCCCGGGCAAAGTCTGCCGGCAGCGAACAGCAGCAGGAGCTGTTCGGCGAGGATACCGCGACCCCGGCCAGGGAAAATCCTTTCCTGCCCGCGCATATCCGTGCCCGCCTGACCGGAGGCCGGGTGCCGCGATCGGAAGACACCGCCCCCGAGCCAGCCACCGACCAGCCTGTGGACGCAGCCAGCATCCCGGAGGACGAGCCGGCCGCGACTTCCGCATCTCTCGCCGACAGCACTGCCGCGCGACCCGTGGCAGATGAAGCCCCGGCAGACCCCGCCGAACCTGGCCAGCACGGGCCGGGTCCCGATGGCACTGCCGAACACCCAACGGGGCGTGAAACTGGCGCCGAGCGCCTGGCGCGGGAGGAGCAACGCCAGCAGCTGGTCGAAAAACTCGTGGCCCGGCAATTACCCGAGCTGGAGCGCCAACTGCGCGCGCGCATCGAGATAATGGTGGACGAATTGATGCGCCGGCGCTGAAGCCGCCTCACGAGTACCTGCTTTTGCGCTGCTGTTCCAAGCAGCACTCCACCGGTTTTATACCATCGGCGGGCCTGCAACTTTGCCGGCCCGGGCCCCAGCGGTATAATTCCCGCCTTTTTGGCGCCGCCCCCCTGTCTGCCACAATAACGGCCAGGGGCGGGACTATCCCGGCCCGGTACCGGCGCCCGCCGTCAGTCAACAGAAGGTTCCCCCTCGCGCATGGACAAGACATACCAGCCCAACGCCATCGAACAGCAGTGGTACCAGACCTGGGAGGAGAACGGCTACTTCAAGCCTTCCGGCGACACCAGCGCCGATCCCTACTGCATCATGATCCCGCCGCCCAACGTCACCGGCAGCCTGCATATGGGCCACGGCTTCCAGGAATCCATCATGGACGCGCTGATCCGCTATCACCGCATGCAGGGTGACAACACCCTGTGGCAGGTGGGCACCGACCATGCCGGTATTGCCACCCAGATGGTGGTCGAGCGCCTGCTGGCCGCCGAGGGTAAGAGCCGCCACGAGCTGGGGCGGGAGAAGTTCATCGAGAAAGTCTGGGAGTGGAAGGAGCAGTCCGGTGGCAATATCACCCGCCAGCTGCGCCGCCTGGGCGCCAGCCCGGACTGGTCGCGCGAGCGCTTTACCATGGATGACGGTTTCTACAAGGCGGTACAGGAGGTATTTATCCGCCTGTATGAGGACGACCTGATTTACCGCGGCAAACGCCTGGTGAACTGGGACCCGAAACTGCACACTGCCATCTCCGACCTGGAGGTCCTCAACGAGGAAGAACAGGGCCACCTGTGGCACTTCCGTTACCCGCTGGCAGACGGTTCCGGCCACCTGGTGGTGGCCACCACCCGCCCCGAGACCATGCTGGGCGATACCGCCGTGGCGGTGCACCCGGAAGACGAGCGCTACAGGGACCTGATCGGCAAGAGTATCCGACTACCGCTGGCGGAACGCGAAATCCCGATCATCGCCGATGACTATGTCGACCGGGAATTCGGCACCGGCTGTGTGAAGATCACCCCGGCCCACGACTTCAATGACTACGAGATGGGCCAGCGACACAATCTCGAGATGATCAACATCCTCGATGCCGACGCCAACCTCAACGACAGCGTGCCGGAAAAGTACCGCGGCATGGAGCGTTTCGCCGCGCGCCAGCAGGTGGTGGACGACCTGGACGCGCTGGGCCTGCTGGAAAAAGTCGAACCGCATACCCTGAAAGTACCGCGCGGCGACCGCTCCGGCGTGGTGATCGAGCCCTGGCTGACCGACCAGTGGTATGTGCGCACCCAGCCGCTGGCCGATGAAGCCATCAAGGCGGTAGAGGACGGCAGCGTCAATTTTGTGCCGAAAAACTACGAGAACATGTACTTCTCCTGGATGCGCGATATCCAGGACTGGTGCATCTCCCGGCAGCTGTGGTGGGGGCACCGTATCCCGGCCTGGTATGACAACGACGGCAAGGTTTACGTTGGCCGCGATGAAGCCGAAGTACGCCAGAAACACGGACTGGGCAGTGACGTAACCCTGCGCCAGGACGACGATGTGCTCGACACCTGGTTCTCTTCCGGCCTGTGGACCTTTGGCACCCTGGGCTGGCCGGAAGATACCGAGGAGCTGAAGACATTCCACCCCACCTCGGTGCTGGTAACCGGCTTCGACATCATCTTCTTCTGGGTGGCCCGGATGATGATGCTGACCCTGTATTTCAAGAAAGAGGTGCCCTTCCATACGGTGTATGTACACGGCCTGGTGCGGGACAGCCACGGGCAGAAGATGTCCAAGTCCAAGGGCAATGTGCTCGATCCCATCGACCTGATCGATGGCATTGACCTCGAGAGCCTGGTGCAGAAGCGCACCACCGGCATGATGCAGCCGCACTTGCGTGACAAGATCGAGAAGCAGACCCGCAAGGAGTTCCCCGAGGGCATCGCCGCCTACGGCACCGATGCCCTGCGCTACACCTACTACTCGCTCGCCTCCACCGGCCGCGATATCAAGTTTGATGTGGGCCGTATCGAGGGCTTCCGCAACTTCTGTAACAAAATCTGGAACGCATCGCGCTACGTGCTGCAAAACTGCGAGGGTTACGATTGCGGCCAGGACAACAGCAGCGATTTCGAGCTGTCCCTGGCGGATCGCTGGATCATCTCGCAGCTGCAGCGTACCGAACAGGCAGTGCGCGAGGCCATGGATACCTATCGCCTCGACCTGGCCTCACAGGCGCTCTACGACTTTACCTGGGGTGAGTACTGCAGCTGGTACCTGGAGCTGTCCAAGCCGGTCCTCTGGGATGACAATGCCTCGGATGCGATCAAGAAAGGCACCCGCCGGACCCTGATCCGGGTGCTGGAGACGATCCTGCGCCTGGCCCATCCGCTGATGCCGTTTATCACCGAGGAAATCTGGCAGCGGGTCAGGGACCTGGCCGGTAAAAGTGGTGAAACCATCATGCTGCAACCTTATCCCGAGGCGGAAGAAAACCGCATCGACGGTGAGGCGGAAGCAGCTATCGCGGCCCTCAAGCAGGTGATCGAGGGGGTACGCAACATTCGTGGCGAGATGAATATTTCCCCGGCCAAGAAGATCCCGCTGATCCTGCGCGGCGGCAGCAGCGATGACCGCGAACGCCTGGATTCCGCCCGCGCACTGCTGGCCAAGCTGGCCAGCCTGGAGTCCATCAGCTGGATCAACCCCGGCGAAACCGCACCGGCATCAGCCACTGCGCTGGCCGGCGATATTGAGCTGCTGGTGCCCATGGCCGGACTGATCGATGTGCAGGCAGAAAGTGCACGCCTGCAGAAGGAGATCGACAAGCTGGCAAAAGAACTGCAGCGTGTCGAGGGCAAGCTGAACAATCCCAAATTCGTCGACAAGGCACCGGCGGCCGTCGTCGAAAAGGAGCGCGGCAAGATGGAAGAGATGCAGGGCGCACGCCAGCGCCTGGAGCAGCAGCTGGAGGAAATCAGCAAGCTCTGACACGATTGAAAACGGCGCCAGCAGGCGCCGTTTTTTCTACCTCACCAGGAAAGCAACCTGCCCACCCTTCTTCGCAAGCCGGCTCCAGCGAACTGCTGATATTGTTCCACTGTGGCCAGTGGAAGCTCTGTACAGGCCCGTGCGCCACAGCTTTTCAGGCGGACAGCGCAAGACGGTTGGCCTGCCCCGACGGCTCAGAATATCCTCTCGTTACAGCGAATCACATTCCTTTCTTCAAGCGTCAAACCACGGCCAATCGCCAGGCGGACAACCGCTGAGAACTGATTGTCACGTAAATATACAGAATCCAAATGTATAAAAAGCGAATCACTGATAATCAATCGTTCCAGCGTTTTACTGGCGCTAATCCTCTCCAGCATTTATATAACTGGCAGCGCTGAAAAAAAACAGCGACGAAAGGCGCCGTATCAGTCGGGATGCCCGTAAACAAACAATAATGGGCGCCCATACCTGGCAATGAACCGCCACTGGCAGCGCCATTTATTTCCACTTGTCTCCGAGGTTACGCAGTAGTCATCAGGTGGTCTCAGCGATGAACCGCGGGCCCAGTCGTGCCCGCCAGAGAAACGGGGAGAAATCAGTTGAACCCTGCAAACCAGACCGACCCCCAAATCTGGACACTGTTCGTTTATGGCTTCGCGGTCGTCGCCCTGATCGGGGTCATGCTGGGCCTTTCCCATGTGCTCGGCCAGCGACGCCGGGACAATGCCACTGACGAGCCCTACGAATCCGGCATCGTCTCCCAGGGCAGTGCCCGCCTGCGCATCTCGGTTTCCTATTACCTGGTCGCGATCCTGTTTATCGTCTTCGACCTGGAGGCAATCTATCTTTTCAGCTGGGCCATCGCTTTCCGGGAGACCGGCCTGACCGGGTTTATCGAGGCGGCGGTATTCATCCTGATCCTGGCGGTGGGCCTGGTCTACCTGTGGCGGCTGGGCGCGCTGGACTGGGGCGGCAAGCAACTCAGCCTGCAGCAACGTGAACCCCGGGACGCCACAAAACCTATCGTTTGAGGACGGGCTATGCGCTGGAAGCTGACCAAGGCACAACAGGATGGCGACCTGATCGCCGCCGACAGCGGGCGTACTGAGGGCGAGTTGATTTCTGAGGAGGTGCGCAAGAATGTACTCCTAACCCGTCTCGAGGACCTGGTGGCCTGGGGCCGGGCCAATTCACTCTGGCCATTCAATTTCGGGCTGTCCTGCTGCTATGTGGAAATGGCTACCGCCTTTACCAGCCGCCACGATATTTCACGCTTCGGCTCCGAGGTAATCCGCGCAACACCACGCCAGGCCGACCTGATCGTGATATCCGGCACGGTGTTTATCAAGATGGCACCAGTAATCCAGCGTCTCTATGAGCAGATGATGGAACCCCGCTGGGTGATTTCCATGGGCTCCTGTGCAAATTCCGGCGGCATGTACGACATTTACAGTGTGGTGCAGGGTGTCGATCGCTTCCTTCCCGTGGATGTCTATGTGCCCGGCTGCCCACCTCGACCAGAGGCATTGATGCAGGGTCTGACCCTGTTACAGGAATCCATCAAGACCCAACGGCGCCCAGTCAGCTGGGTGATTGACGAACAGGGACCGCGTCCGGCCCCAAGGCCCAGCCAGCGGGACAAACACCGCGAGGAACGTATGCGGGCGGAAAAACTGAGGACACCGGATACCGTCTGAACCGCTATTGGCAGTAGTCGGGTTCAACTGGCTGGGGAGCAAGTGATCCTTGCCGCGAGGGCACGGAAAAACGATAACAACAGAGAGACCGTATGGACGGCGTAATAGCAAAAAGTGTTCACCGGGCCAGTCCCTACCGGGAGGCGGCGGAGGCATTTGTCGCCGACCTGGAGCGCGAACACAGCCTGCACAGCTACTGGTTGCAACCGGATTGCCCCGACCTGCCCACACTCTGGGTGGGTCAGGAAAACCTGCTGCCGTTCCTGCGCTTCCTGAAGCAGGAAATTTCCCGTCCTTTCGACATGCTCTACGATCTAAGCGCCATTGACGAACGCCTGCGGCGCCACAGGGCTGATGGCGGGAACAGGCAGCCGGAAAGTGATTTTACCGTTGTCTACCACCTGCTCTCTTTCTCCCGCGACCTGTTTATCCGGGTAAAGCTGGCACTGCCTGAATCGCGCCTGTGCGCACCCTCGGTGTCATCCATCTGGGCCAATGCCAACTGGTATGAGCGGGAAGCCTGGGACCTGTTCGGGATCGAGTTTGCCGGCCACCCCAACCTGCGACGCATCATGATGCCACAGACGTGGGAGGGGCACCCATTGCGCAAGGACCATTACGCGCGTGCCACTGAGGTTGACCCCTTCACCCTGTCGGCGGAGAAGCAGCGACGCGAGCAGGATGCATTGCTGTTCAAGCCTGAAGAGTGGGGAATGGCCCGCGCCAGCGACAGTTCGGAGTTCATGTTCCTTAACCTCGGCCCCAACCACCCGAGTGTCCACGGTGTTTTCCGCGTCGCCCTGCAATTGGATGGGGAAAAGATCGTCGATGCGGTACCGGACATCGGTTACCACCACCGCGGTGCCGAGAAAATGGCCGAGCGCCAGGCGTGGCATACCTACGTCCCCTACACCGACCGCGTCGACTACCTGGGCGGAGTGATGAACAACCTGCCCTATGTGCTGGCACTGGAGCAGCTGGCTGGTATCCAGGTCCCGCCACGGGCGCAGGTAATACGGGTCATGATGTGCGAGCTATTCCGTATTGCCAGTCACCTGGTTTTCTACGGCACTTTTGCCCAGGACGTGGGGCAGATGTCTCCGGTCTTCTACATGTTTGTCGACCGGGAAAAGTTGTTTGGCATTGTTGAAGCGATTACCGGTGGACGCATGCACCCCGCCTGGTTCCGTATCGGCGGCGTGGCCCAGGACCTGCCCGAGGGCTGGGACAAAATGATCCGCGAATTCCTCGACTACATGCCGGCACGCCTGCGTGAATACGACGGCATGGTGATCGACAACAAACTGCTACAGAAACGCACCAGAGGCATCGGTGTGTATAACCGCGAAGAGGCCATAGAGTGGGGTATTACCGGGCCAGGGTTGCGGGCCACAGGATATGAGTGGGACCTGCGCAAACAGCGCCCTTACTGCGGCTATGACCAGTTTGAATTCGATATCCCCACCTTTGACGGCGGCGACTGCTTCGACCGCTGCCGCGTGCGGGTGGAGGAGATACGCCAGAGCCTGCGTATCATCCGGCAATGCCTCGACAATATGCCCGGCGGCCCCTACAAGTCTGACCACCGGCTCACCACGCCGCCGGTCAAGGGACGCACCATGCAGGATATCGAGACCCTGATCCAGCACTTCGTCAATAACAGCTGGGGTCCGGTGATGCCGCCAGGGGAGACCTGCTTCCCGGTGGAGGCCACCAAGGGACTGAACAGTTACCAGATTATCAGCGACGGCGGCACCAACGCCTACCGTACGAGAATAAGAACGCCCTCGTTTCCGCACCTGCAGATGATCCCACTGATGTCGCGCGGACTGCTGGTGGCGGACCTGATTGCCATTATCGCCAGCATCGACTTTGTCATGGCGGATGTCGATCGTTAGAGACCGGTAGAGGAAACACAATGTCGAGCACCATCGCAGCGGACACAATTGAAGTAATGGAGCAACAAGATACCGGCCCTCGCTCTGCAGGGCGCAGCCTTAACGCCGAGGAAAAACGGGATATCGATCGCGAATTCTCCCATTACGAGGACCGGGGCTCGGTGGCCCTGGAGGCACTGCGGGTGGTGCAGAAACACCGTGGCTGGATCTCCGACGACACCCTGTACGCCATAGCCGATTACCTGGGTGTCTCCCCCACGCAACTGGAAAGTATTGCCACCTGTTACCAGTTGATATTCCGCCAGCCTGTGGGTGAGGAAGTGATACTCCTGTGCAAAAGCTCCAGCTGCTGGATCATGGGATGCGAAAAGCTGCAGCGCCACCTGGAGCAGCAACTCGGCATACGCCCCGGCCAGACCACCCCCGACGGGCTCTTCACCCTGCTGGAAACACCCTGCCTGGGCGATTGCGACAAGGCCCCGGTGATGCTGGTGGGCGAGGAGATGCACCGCCACCTATCGGCAGACAAGCTGGACGAGTTCATTCAGGAAAAGAAAAAACATCATGCTGACCAATCCGCTGACTAAGAATATCGGCGAACCGGGTATCGTCACCACGCTCGAGCGCTATCTCGAAAACGGTGGGTACCGTGGCTGGCGCAAGGCACTACATATGGCGCCTGACGAGATCATCCAGACGGTGAAGGATGCCGGCGTCCGGGGGCGCGGCGGTGCCGGCTTCAACACCGGGCTGAAATGGAGCTTCGTTCCCCGCGGGAAGAATGCCCCGCCAACCCGCTACCTGGTATGCAATGCCGATGAGATGGAACCGGGCACCTTCAAGGACCGGCTGTTGATGGAGCACGACCCCCACCTGCTGCTGGAGGGCATGGCCATTGCCGCATTTGCCATCGGTGCCCGCCGGGCTTACATATTTATCCGCGGAGAATATCACCTGGCGGCAGCGCGGCTGGAAACCGCGATAGAGGAAGCGCGCGGGGAAAACCTCATCGGCACACACATAACCGGCTCCGACTTCCAGCTCGATTTTCATGTGCACCGCAGCGCCGGCAACTATATCTGCGGCGAGGAGACCGCCCTGATCAATGCCCTGGAGGGCCAGCGCGCGATCCCCCGTGCCAAGCCGCCGTTTCCGCAGGTCAGTGGCCTGTGGGGGAAACCCACAGTGGTGAATAATGTCGAGACCCTCTGCAATATTCCGCACCTGATTGAGCTGGGTGTGGACTGGTACAAAAAGCTCGGACGCGGCGAAGACGGCGGCACCAAGATCTTTGGCGCCAGTGGCCGGGTGAAAAATCCCGGGGCCTGGGAACTGCCAATGGGCACACCCATCCGCGAAATCCTTGAGCAACACGCCGGCGGTATGCAGGACGGACTCAAACTGCGCGCATTCCTGCCAGGTGGGGGCTCGACAGATTTCCTCGGCCCGGACCAGCTGGACCTGCCCATGGACTACGACGCCGTGGGCAAGGCCGGCAGCCGCATGGGCACCGGCACCATCACCGTACTCGATGACCACACCTGCCCGGTGGGGCTGGTGCTCAACCTCACCCGTTTCTTTGCCCGCGAGTCCTGTGGCTGGTGCACACCGTGCCGGGACGGCCTGCCCTGGGCGGTAAAACTCCTCATGCGGATCGAGTGTGGTGAGGCGCAACCCGAAGACCTGGAACTGCTGCGGGAGCAGGCCCGGAGGATGGGCCCGGGCAATACCTTCTGTGCCCTGGCACCGGGTGCGGCAGCGCCGATCCTGAGCGCGCTGAAGCTCTTCGAGCAGGACTTCAATGACCATATTGCCCGCGGCTGCTGCCCTTACGACCAGGAGCGGCAGCACATTCCGCTGGCCGTCTAGGCCCAAACCGGGGAATTGCGATCCATGACAACCATAACCATAGACGGCAGGCAGTATGAGGTGGAAGAGGGCCAGAACCTGCTGGCCAGCTGCCTGTCACAGGGGCTGAACCTGCCCTACTTCTGCTGGCATCCGGCCATGGGCTCGGTCGGTGCCTGCCGCCAGTGCGCCATCATCGAGTACAAGGACAGCGATGACGAGCAGGGCAAGCTGGTGATGGGCTGTATGACACAGGTTCGCGACGGAGGAATCTACAGCCTGGCTGCCCAGCCGGCGCAGGAATTCCGCGGTGCAGTCATCGAGGACCTGATGACCAACCACCCCCATGATTGCCCCGTCTGTGAGGAAGGTGGTGAGTGCCACCTGCAGGATATGACAGAGATGTCCGGGCATACCTATCGCCGCTTTCGCGGCCTCAAGCGTACCCATCGCAACCAGTACCTGGGTCCATTCATCAACCACGAAATGAACCGCTGCATTGCCTGCTATCGCTGCGTGCGCTTCTATCGCGATTATGCCGGTGGCGATGACCTGGAGGCTTTGGGACGCAACAACCAGGTCTATTTCGGGCGCCAGTGCGACGGCAAGCTGGAAAACGGCTTCAGTGGCAACCTGGTGGAGGTTTGCCCCACCGGCGTCTTTACCGACCAGACCTTCAGCCGTCACTTCGTGCGCAAGTGGGACCTGCAGACTGCACCGTCTGTGTGTGAGCACTGCGGTGTCGGCTGTAATACCGCGCCCGGAGCTCGCATGGATTTCAGCAGTCGCGACGAGAACCTGCGGCGGGTGGTCAACCTCTACAACCGCGATATTAATGGTTACTTTATCTGTGACCGCGGGCGCTTTGGCTACGAATATGCCAACAGCGACCTGCGCATCAAGAACGTGCTGATCGCCCGCCGCGAGCAGGTAATCGAGACCACCGGCAGGCGCAAAGACAAGCTGCACCGGGAAATAGAGCCGCCGGCGGCCCTGGAGCTGCTGGCCTCCGCCATCGTCGATGCCCAGCGGGGGCGTCGCCGCCTGGTCGGCGTCGGTTCCCCACGCACATCGCTGGAAAACAATTTTGCCCTGCGCCAGCTGGTGGACCCCGGCAACTTCTTCGCCGGCCTGGGTGCGCGTGACCTGGAACTGCTTCACACCCTGGACCGCATCCAGCGCGACCCGAGAATCTCTATCCCTACAATGCCGGACATCGAGGACGCCGACGCGATACTGGTACTCGATGAGGAGATCGGCCGTACTGCACCGCGGGTCGCACTCGCGGTGCGCCAGGCTGCCCGCAATCAGCAGCGCGATCATGCCCGGGAACTCAAGATCCCGCTGTGGCAGGATGCCTCGGTGCGACAGTTGCGCGGTGAAAACACCCCGATCTTTGTGCTCGGCTCAAGTGCATCCACATCGCTGGAGGATATCGCCAGAGAGCAACGACTAGCATCGCCGGCCGCAATCGCCAGCTTTGCCGGGCGTCTCGCCGAGTTGATCACTGCCGCAAACGGGCCCACAACCGGCGATGAAGCAGGTAGTGGGCGAACACCGCTGCCGGAAGACCTGGAGAAACTGCTTCGGGGCGTGGCGGATACCCTGCTCTCCGCCAGGCGGCCACTGGTAATTTCGGGCTGCGGTAGTGGGGAACCGGATATCCTGGCCGCAGCAGGGAAGCTGGCGACCGCGCTCGCCGACAAACAAGGCTCCCCCTGTGCCACCTATCTCGCCTGCCCGGAGGCCAACAGCCTGGGGCTGGCACAGTTCTTCGAGCCCGGTGAGGGCACCCTCGAGCAATTACTGGAGGACCTGCGCGAGCGCGATTCGGTGGATCCACCGGTGACCCTGCTGGTACTGGAAAACGATCTGTACCGGCGACTGCCCACCGCTGCGGTGGAAGCACTTTTTGACCGCGCCGCTGAAGTTTTATTGTTCGACTCACTGTTACAGCCCTGCAGCCGTCGCGCCGACCTGGTTTTTCCCGCTGCCGCCACGCCCGAATCCCAGGGAACGCTGGTCAACAGCGCGGGCATGCTGCAACGTCATTACATGGTCTACGAAGGCAGCGGCTATATCCAGGAAAGCTGGCGCTGGCTGGTGGACGCCGTCAATGACCCCGCCTGCCGCGAAGCTGGTATAGATACTTCACCTGCCCTGCTGCGGCAATGGCAGCACTGCCACGAGGTAACAGCAGCGATCGCCGCTGCCCTGCCCTGTTTCCGGAACCTGACAGAGGCTGGCCCGGACGAGAATTTCCGCATCGAGGGCATGAAGCTGGCCCGGCAGAGCCACCGCGTCAGCGGCCGCACTGCCAACCGCGCCCACTTGCATGTCGCCGAGCAGGCGCCGCTGACAGATCCCGACTCGCCCTTCACTTTCACCATGGAGGGAGTGCAGTACGCTGGCGCCTCACCGCTGCAGGCCAATATCTGGTCGCCAGGCTGGAACTCCAACCAGGCAATCCACAAATTCCAGCAGGGTGTCGGCGGGCCGCGCAGGGGGCGCGAGCCGATCCCTCGCCTGCAGCGTGAGCCGGCACCCATGCCGGCCTGGCTCGCGCGAGAAAAACTGGTCCAGGAGCCCGGTCAAATGTACCTGGCGCCCACCTGGCAATTGTTCGGCTCGGGAGAGTTAAGCAATTACAGCGAAGCCATAGCCGGACTCACGGATGCCCCCTGTGCACAGCTCAGTGCCGCCGATGCCGGCGCCCTTGGCGTGGCGCCGGGCGCGCGGTTACAGCTACGCCTGCCCGGTGGCGAAATCACCCTGCCCGCGTCAGTTTCGGACCATATCGCACCAGGGGTAATCGCTGTCCCGGTGGGTCTACGGGAAGCTCCGGACCTGGCTGCCCTGCTACCGGCAGCGGCGGAAATCGCGCGCATCGAAAATCCTGAGCCGGTCGAACCTGGAGAGAGTGTATGAGCACCACGATCTGGATATCGCTGGCCAATATCTTCGGCGTGCTGGTCGCGGCAGTCTTGCTGGCCGCATTGCTGACCTGGGGCGAACGCCGCCTGCTGGGCTTCTGGCAGGACCGCCCGGGACCCAACCGGGTGGGACCGTTCGGCCTGTTCCAGGTAGTGGCGGATATGATCAAGCTGTTCTTCAAGGAGGACTTCATCCCGCGCTTCGCGGACCGGCCGGTGTTCATCCTCGCCCCCACGATCGTTATGGCATCGATGTTACTGGGCTTTGCAGTGATTCCCGTGGCACCCATGGTGGGCGTGATCGACCTCAATGTGGGCCTGCTGTTTTTCCTCGCCATGTCGTCGATGGCGGTATACAGCGTCATCCTCGGCGCTTACGCCTCCAACAACAAGTATGCCTTGCTGGGCGGCCTGCGTGCGGCAGCGCAGACGGTTTCCTATGAAGTATTCATGGGCCTCTCCCTGATGGGCGTGGTGATGATGGCCGGTAGCTTTAACCTGCGGGAGATCGTGCTGGCCCAACAGGGTGGCTGGTTTATCTTGCCCCAGGCCATTGGCTTCCTGGTTTTCTTTATTGCCGGTATCGCCGAGAGCCATCGCCTGCCCTTCGACCTGCCGGAGGCCGAGCACGAGCTGACAGCGGGTTTCCATACCGAGTACTCCAGCATGAAGTTCGGTATGTTCTTCGTCGGGGAGTACCTCTCGGTGATCCTGATTTCCGCCCTGATCACCACCCTGTTCCTGGGCGGGTGGCTCGGGCCGTGGCTGCCGCCAATGGTCTGGTTCTTCCTCAAGACCGGTTTCCTGGTAATGATTTTTGTCCTGCTGCGCGCTGCTATACCGCGGCCGCGCTATGACCAGCTGATGCAGTTTGGCTGGAAAATCATGCTGCCACTGGCACTGGCAAACCTGCTGGCAACCGGGGGCGTTTTGCTATGGCTCGGATAATTCACCACTACAGGTCGCTGGAGCAGGCCGCGGCAAGGAGGCAGGAGCGATGATTGCAAGTCAACTGCGGAGCATGTGGCTGGTCTTCCGTCACCTGTTCAGCCGCAATGCCACGGTCCAGTACCCGGATGAAAAACCCTACCTGGCACCGCGCTATCGCGGGCGCATTGTCCTGACCCGGGACCCGGATGGTGAAGAACGCTGTGTCGCTTGCAACCTCTGCGCCGTCGCCTGTCCACCGGACTGCATATCGTTACAGAAAACCGAAGATGAAGACGGGCGCTGGCGACCGGAATATTTCCGCATCAATTTTTCCCGCTGCATTATGTGCGGCCTCTGTGAAGACGCCTGCCCCACCTACGCGATCCAGCTCACACCGGATTTCGAGATGTGCGAGTACGACCGGCAAAGCATGGTGTATGAAAAAGAGGACCTGCTGATCAGCGGTCCGGGCAAGTACCATGATTACAGCTTTTACCGGGTCGCCGGCATGTCCATTTCCGGCAAGGACAAGGGCGAGGCGATCAATGAGGCGGACCCCGTGGATGTGCGCAGCCTGAACCTTTGACAGTCACTGGCGGTGAACTTCCCGTTGGGAAGGCCGATAAAGATAACAACCCTAACCGAGGGAAAAGACATGTATCCAGTCTATTTTTACCTCACTGCCGCAGTTGCCATTATCGCTACCGCGATGGTGATCTTCAGCCGCAATGCTGTGCACGCGCTGCTGCACCTGATTGTTTCCCTCCTCGCCGTCGCAGTGATTTTTTTCCAGCTGGGCGCGCCACTGGCGGCGGCGCTGGAGGTGATTGTCTACGCCGGGGCAATCATGGTGCTGATGGTTTTCGTCATCATGATGCTCAACCAGGGTGACGCTGCCGTGGAACAGGAGAACACCTGGCTGCAGCCCGGGAGCTGGGTGGCACCCGGCATCCTGTCGGGCGTGCTACTGCTACAGCTGATACTGATGCTGGGCGGCCAGGGTGTAAGTACAGCTGGGGGCGGGGCCGCCGAAATCAGCTATGTGGGTGCCAGGGAGGTGGGTATTTCACTGTTCAGCCGCTACCTGCTGGCGGTGGAACTGGCCTCCATGCTGCTGCTGGCAGGTCTTGTAGGCGCCTTCCACCTGGCGCGGCAAAAATCCACCGCAGACCTGGAGGCGGGCCATGATGAGTGAAATGCTCTCACAGGGCGGCATGTATCACGGCCTGGCACTGGCTGCCATCCTGTTCTGCCTGGGACTGGCCGGGATGCTGGTACGGCGTAACATCCTGTTCATGCTGATGTGCATTGAAATCTGCACCAACGCTGCGGCGCTGGCATTTGTAGTCGCCGGTGCCCACTGGGGAATCGCGGACGGCCAGGTCATGTTTATCTTCGTGATCACCCTGGCGGCGGCCGAGGTCGCCATCGCCCTGTCCCTGGTGTTGCAGCTTTATCGTCGCCGGCACACGGTGGATATCGACCAGCTTAACTGGATGCGGGGTTAACCATGACTGAGACCGTCGGCCTGATCCCGCTGTTTCCCCTGCTGGGCTTCCTGGTTCTGGTACTGGCTCCGCTGGTCGTGCGCCAGGAAATGCCCGCGGGGCTCGTTGCCAGTATTGGCGTTGGCAGTGTGGGAATCGCCGCGCTGCTATCCCTGGCCCTCCTGTTTACGGTGTTTATCGGCAATCCCGCCGCAAGCATACAGGTAACCGGGTGGACCTGGATGGCCACCGGGGGACTCTCACTGGGGTTTAACTTCCATGTGGACTGGCTAACGCAGGTCATGTTGCTGGTGATTACCGGTGTCGGTTTCCTGATTCATCTTTATTCCGCCGGCTATATGCGAGGTGACGCCGGCTATCGACGCTATTTCGCCTACCTGAACCTGTTTGTCTGCGCCATGTTGCTGCTGGTGTTGGCGGACAACCTGGTGTTGCTCTACCTCGGCTGGGAGGGGGTGGGCCTGTGCAGCTACCTGTTGATTGGCTTCTGGTATCGGAACCCGGAAAATGGCGCGGCAGCGCGCAAGGCATTTGTCGTTACCCGCGTGGGTGATACCGCAATGGCCCTGGGGCTTTTCCTCTTGTTCCGGGAATTCGCCACCCTGGATATCGCGAGCCTGAATACCTCTGCCGGAAGTGCGGGTGATAGCTATCTACTGACTCTGGCAGCCCTGCTGCTGCTCGGCGGCGCCGTGGGGAAATCGGCGCAGGTACCACTGCAGACCTGGTTGCCCGATGCCATGGCGGGCCCCACCCCGGTGAGTGCGTTGATCCATGCCGCCACCATGGTCACCGCCGGGGTTTACCTGGTCGCGCGCATGCATCCCCTGTTCGCGGTCTCTGACACCGCTATGCTGGCGGTGGGCTGGGTCGGCGCGCTGACATTGCTGATAGCCGGTTTCAGTGCACTGGTACAGACCGACATCAAGCGGGTCCTGGCCTACTCCACCATCAGCCAGATCGGCTACATGTTCCTGGCCCTGGGCGTGGGGGCCTGGTCCGGGGCCATCTTCCACCTGATGACCCACGCCTTCTTCAAGGCGCTGCTGTTCCTCGCTGCCGGCTCGGTGATTCTCAGCCTGCATCACGAACAGGATATTTCCGCAATGGGCGGGCTGCGCCGGAAAATTCCGCTGACATTTGCCTGCTTCGCCGTCGGCAGCGCTTGCCTCGCTGCACTGCCATTTACTTCCGGCTTCTACAGCAAGGACCAGATTCTCCTGCAGGCGTGGGAGGCCTCCGACGGTTTCAACCTGCTGTGGCTGGCGGGAATTATTGGGGCACTGGTGACCGGCATTTACAGTTTCCGCCTGTTGTTCCTGGTATTTTTCGGCGACGAAGGCCGGGCCTCTGCCCATTGTGGCGATGCCAATTCCCGCGTCATGAGCATACCACTGGTCGCGCTGGCGCTGCTGGCACTCGGTGGCGGCCTGCTGGCACCGCCACTGCAGGATGTTTTCCCGACAGCAGAGGGTGGACACCCGTCGATGCTTATTGAAGCGGTCGCCATTGCCATGCCGCTGCTGGGTATCCTGGTGGCCTGGACCATGTTCTCCCGTGGCCAGCGTGCGGAAGCGCCCATTACCCCGGTGGAGCGCTTCCTGTTCAGCGGCTGGGGGTTCGACTGGCTTTACGACCGGTTGCTGGTAAAACCGCTGGTAACGCTGGCAAACATCAACCGCAATGACATCGTCGATGCCGCCTACCGCGGCTCGGCGTCCCTCAGCCGCCAATTACACCTGCTCGCAAGCCAGACACAGAATGGCCAGGTGCGCTGGTATATGGCTTCCCTGGTGGGCGGATCCATCCTGTTCCTCGCAATCCTGGTGGCGCTATGACTCTCGCAGCAATCATCGCGGTACTTTTTCTCGGTGGGGTGGCGGCCTGGCTGGTAGAGCGATACCGGCCGGGAGCCAGCCGCTGGGCGACACTGGCGAGCCTGGTTGTCAGCCTGGTACTACTGGCACAGTTGTGGGCCAGCGCCACGCCGGGTTCCGCACACCATTGGTGGCAGAGCGTGGAAGTCGCCTGGATCCCCAGGTTTGGTATCAGCTTCTTCCTGGCGGTGGACGGGCTGGGGTTCCTGATGCTGGCGCTGACCCTCTTCATGGGACTGTTCGGGCTGGTGATGACATGGAGCGATATCCGCTTTCGCCGCGGCTTCTTCTATTTCAATTACCTGTGGACCCTGGCCGGCGTGGTCGGAGTCTTCACCGCACTGGACCTGTTCCTGTTTTTCTTTTTCTGGGAAGTGATGTTGATTCCCATGCTGATGCTGATCGCAGTGTGGGGTCACGAGGAACGCACCTTCGCTGCAATCAAGTTCTTTATTTTTACCCAGGCAAGCAGTCTGCTGATGCTGATTGCCATCGTCGCACTGGTGTATATCCACTTTAATGCCAGTGGCCAGGTGACTTTCAATTACCTCGAGC
This sequence comes from Microbulbifer sp. JSM ZJ756, assembly GCF_044383805.1. Classification (NCBI taxonomy): domain Bacteria; kingdom Pseudomonadati; phylum Pseudomonadota; class Gammaproteobacteria; order Cellvibrionales; family Microbulbiferaceae; genus Microbulbifer; species Microbulbifer sp. JSM ZJ756. Next base: position 76,301 of record NZ_JBISER010000005.1, read on the forward strand.
TGCTCGATGCGCAGCTGTCACCGGTCAGTGCCTGGTGGCTGATGCTCGGGTTCTTTGTCGCTTTCGCGGTCAAACTGCCCGCGGTTCCGCTGCACACCTGGCTGCCCGATGCCCACACCCAGGCGCCCACTGCCGGTAGTATCCTGCTGGCCGCCATCCTGTTGAAAACCGGGGCTTACGGGTTGCTCCGTTTCACCCTGCCCCTGTTCCCAGACGCCTCGATCCAGTTTGCTCCGGTCGCCATGGCCATCGGTGCCATCAGTGTTGTTTACGGTGCGATACTGGCTTTCGCCCAACGGGATATGAAACGCCTGGTAGCCTATTCCAGTGTGAGCCATATGGGATTTGTGCTGTTGGGCCTGTACGCGCTGAATACCGTCGCCATCCAGGGTGCGGTCATGCAGATGGTTGCCCACGGACTCAGCACAGCCGCCCTGTTCGCGATTGTCGGTGCACTGCAACATCGGTTGCACACGCGCAATATGGAGCAAATGGGAGGCCTCTGGACCGAACTGCCCCGGCTGTCCGCCATTGCCCTGTTCTTTGCCGTGGCATCGCTGGGGCTACCCGGGCTGGGCAATTTCGTTGCCGAGTTCCTGGTGCTGCTCGGCAGCTTCGGCGTGGATCACTGGATCACTGCGTTCGCGGCCCTGGGCATGGTCGGCGCCGCGCTCTATGCGCTGGCAATGATGCAGCGGGCCTTTTTTGGCGAATCGCGCCGTACCACCACGGCAGCGGACCAGAAGGGCCTGGTTGACCTGGACCTGCGCGAAACACTGGCAATGCTGGTTTTGGCCGCTTTCCTGGTTTTCCTGGGGCTGCGGCCACAGCCGGTCTTCGATACTGCAGCACCGGCCATCGCCCGCTCGCTGGCCCCGGTCACCGCGGTGGAAGCTGCCGTCACAAGCAACAGTACCGACCGCCCCACTACCGCCGCCAACTGGCCTGCCGCCACGCACAGAGGTGAGACGCCATGACCAGAGAGGAACTCTTCGCCATCCTGCCACTGCTGGTGCTGACCGCCGGTATCGTCCTGCTGATGCTGCAGGTTTCTTTTCACCGCGGGCACCGCGCCGCGCTGGTGACGACGCTGGCAATACTGGCGGCAACACTCTGGGCCTGCTTCTCGGTCGGCGCAGCCCTGCCAACCAGCGGCACAGTGGCCGCAACCGGGCTGTTCAGTGTCGACCACACAGCGCTGTTCTTCTGTGTGCTGATGGTAATGGCCGCCCTGGCGGTGGCAATCCTGGCATTTCACCACCTGGAGTCGCGCGGTGCCAGCCGGGCTGTGGGCAGTTATCCGGAAGAGTTTTACATCCTGCTGTTACTGGTAATACTGGGCGCCTGCTGCCTGGTCACTGCCAGTCATTTCGCCAGCCTGTTCCTGTCCCTGGAATTGATGGGGCTGGCACTGTATCCGCTGCTGGGATTTACGGTCGTGGGCGACCAGTCGCCGCAGCGCGACCAGCTATTGTCACTGGAATCGGCAATGAAATACCTGTTGCTGTCGGCCCTCTCCACAGCCCTCAGCCTGTTTGGTATTGCACTGGTATTTGCCGCCAGTGGAGCGCTGGACTTCAGTGCCGCGGCAGCGGCTCTGCGGTCAACCGGTCCCAGCGCAGGAATACTGACTGCCGGGCTGACCCTGCTGCTGATCGGGGTGGCGTTCAAGCTGTCCCTTGTCCCCTTCCATATCTGGACCCCGGACGTTTACCAGGGTGCGCCCACGCCGGTGACAACACTGATCGCGACGGTCAGCAAGGGCGCCGTCGTGGCACTGACCCTGAGGTTTTTCACCCAGGTCGACCTGTTTTCACTACCGGTCCTGTCCACGATGCTGGCGGTGATGGCTGCAGCCAGTATGCTGGTGGGCAACCTGCTTGCTTTGCAGCAGGGTAACGTAAAACGGCTGCTTGCCTACTCGTCCATCGCCCACATCGGCTACCTGATAGTGGCCTTCCTGATCGGTGCCAGTGCCTTCGGCCAGGAGGCCGTTATTTACTACCTGGTTGCATATGTACTCACAACTACCGGGGCCTTTGCTGTGGTCAGCCTGGTGGCCGACGCCGCACAGCCTTCGATCCCGGGTGGGCCCCAGCCAATCGGTAACGCAGGTGAAGACCCGTTCCAGGTCGAATTTTATCGCGGCCTGTTCTGGCGCTCTCCCGGGCTTGCCTGCTGCTTTGGCCTGATGCTGTTATCACTGGCCGGAATTCCCCTGACCATCGGCTTTATTGGGAAATTTTACGTGTTTGCCGCCGGTGTACAGGGACAGATGTGGCTACTGCTGGCAGCGGTGGTCATTGGTAGTGCGCTCGGCCTCTACTATTACCTGCGCCTGTTGCTGACCATGTTGCAACGCGACAGCGAATCCCGAGACCTGGAGCCCGGGGCAATCCAGGTGGCTGTGTCAGGACAAGTGCTGGTGGGGACCCTGACCGCGATACTGCTTCTGTTCGGCATTTTTCCCCAGCTCTTGATCAACTGGATAAATGCACTATAAAGGTACATGAGGAGAAAGGTTCAGGGACGGGCAGGCCAGGAGGGTCAGCTGCAACCTGATGTTGCCGTAAACCGATAACAATACCAAGATTGACGAAGGCGAGCCTATGAAAACATTCAAACAGGCGTACGAAGTACTCAAGGACGCCGAGAAGTTCCACCTGGAGATGGCCGACCTCTATCGCAGTATGCTGGAGAAAGCCGAAGATAACCGCACCCAGCTGCTGCTGAAGCACATGCTCGAGCACGAGCAGCGCATGGCAAAGAACCTGGCCAATTACGGCGAAGTTGCCAAGCACAAAGTGATGAAGACCTGGCTGCAATACACGCATGAGGAAACTGCCCGGGATTTTGTCAGGAGCCTGAACCTGAGCGACCCGCCGGATATCCGTGAGATCAACAACCTGGGGCGCGAAGTGGACCGCTACTTTTCCGAGCTATACCAGGCGGTTTACGGTGCTATCGAGTCTGCAGAGGTCAAGGAAGTATTTGAAGACCTGAAGCAGATCCAGGACAAGGAACGTATCACACTCTCCATGGCAACCAATTCACTCTGGGATATGTAATTAACCCCGGTACCGCTGAACCAAAAAACCCGCTGCAAGCAGCGGGTTTTTTATATGCGGGCTAATAATGGCTATCAGAACTCATAGCGTGTCCGCAGGTAGTAGAAACCACCCTCAAACCCGAACGGTGAGAACTGGCTGTACTGGTTGCCAACGCCACCTGCTGCACCGGGGTTCTCCTCCGGGTACTGGTCAAGCAGGTTCTGGGCACCAAGTATGACGGAAGCCTGGTCGGTAAAGGCGTAGGATACCTCGGCATCCATCAGCACCTCGCCACTGTAAACCTGTCCGTCCTCGGAATCGAACCAGTCGTCATACGAACTCACCCGCGCAAGGAAGCCCCAGCTACCCACAGCGGTATTGCTAGACAGTGTCCAGCGGCTTTCCGGCAGGCCCTCCTCAAGTTCACGGATGCGTGTTGCATCAATGGTTTCAGGAGAGAACTGGTCCACCTCGGTCTGGGTCTGGTTGTAGGCCAGGCTGATATCGGTATTGTCACCAACCATGTCAGTGCTGTAGGTCGCGACAATGTCCACACCAGTGGTGGTGGTATCGAAATCATTGGTGAAGAAACGGAAGTTCTGCAGGTTGGCTGCACTGGTCACACCGGATGCCACCAGGCTATCCACTTCTGCCTCAGTCAGGGAGTACAACTGGGACGGGGCAATGCGGTCCTCAACCTCAATGTTGAAGTAATCCACCGTGATATCGATGGCCCCGACCGTAAAGACGGCGCCCAGTGTCCAGTTGGTGGACTTCTCCGGATCCAGCGCCTCACCACCACGCAGCAGTGCCACCGGGTTGGTGGAGGGGATGGTGCCGTTGTTCACCAGGTCATTCAGGGCCAGGTCGAACTCTGTGGAAACATTGAACGCGTTTGACTGCCCCGGCGTGGGCGCCCGGAAACCTGTGCTCCAGGAACCGCGCAGGGCAAAGCTGTCGGTGATATCAAGGTTGGTCGCCAGCTTGCCGTTGGTAGTGGTGCCGAAGTCCTCGAAGTCCTCGACCCGCAGCGCCAGGCCCACCAGCCAGCCCTCGGTAACATCTGCTTCCAGGTCAACATAAGTGGCGTAGTTGGAGCGGCTCCACTGCCCGCCGGCCAGCGGACCAAAGCCGGGGAAGCCGTTGGATGCAGCACTGAAGCCCTGTGATGCCAGCGGACCGATTTCATAAGAAGGCTGGTCACCGGTGGTAATTTCAAAGGTCTCATCGCGCCATTCGAGGCCGGTGGCCACACTCAGCTCGGAGGCGAAGCCCACGTCATACCCCTTGACGAAGTCCAGGTTAAAGTTCTTTTCCAGCTGGGTATAGGCACCCGGATTGAAAGCCGTCGGTGTCTGCGGACCCAGGGAAGCATTTACCGTGTTGTAGATAAAGAAGTCCACATCGTTATAACCGAGGCCGGCGCTGACATCGTACGCCCAGCCATTGGCCAGTTCACCGCGCACGCCGGTAACCCCGGACAGGTCAGTCACTTCACCGCCAAAACGCGGGGTGAAGCCGCCCGGGAAAATCTCCTGGAAGGAGAAGCACTCGGCGCTGGAGAGCGCATCCGCATGACTGAAGTCCGCACAGCTGTCCAGGCCGTTACTGGGATCCAGGTCACCGATCAACGGGTCAGCACCATTGGCGAAGACCGCGCTACGGGTCTCGGGGTTCCGGAAATAGAAGCCGCCGTCAACTGTCTTGGTGCCATAATTACCGAACGCATAGAATTCCTTGCCACCGCCCAGCTCGACACCCATGTTGACTACGGTTTTCAGGTCATCGCTGATTTCCGGGCGACCCCAAACCTGTGCCGGGTCTGCCACCTCCGTATTACCTGCGGCGATCAAGGCCGCGGCGTCATCGCGCTGGACACTGCGATCGGTATCCTCCTGGGCACCGAACTCGAAACTCACATTGGCAAAACCCTGGGATGTAAACGGCATACCGTAATTGCCGGAGACCGTATACTGGCGGCCATCGCCCTCATAGAACTGGCCCGCCTTGACCTCGACGCTGCCCCCATCGGGCGAATCCTTGAGCTCGAAGTTGATCACACCGGCAATGGCATCCGAGCCGTACTGGGCGGCTGCGCCGTCACGCAGTACTTCTACCTGCTGCAGGGCAATGGCGGGAATCTGGGAGATATCCGGGCCCTGGGCACCATCGGAAACACCGTTGCCCAGCCAGGCGATCACGGCTGCACGGTGACGGCGTTTGCCGTTTACCAGGACCAGGGTGTGGTCGGGAGCCAGTCCACGCAGGTTGGCCGGGCGTACCAGGCTGGCGGCGTCACTGATGGGCTGGGTATTGACGTTGTATGAGGGAACCACGTTGCGGAGCAGCGAATTCAGGTCTGAATCACCCTGCTTCATAAAGTCATCGCCACTGATGATATCGATGGGTACCGCCGAGTCGGTCGCGGTGCGCCCCTCTACACGGGTACCGATGGTAATCACCTCTTCCATCACCCGCGTGTCCGATTGCTGGGCGAAAACGGGACTGCTCGCGGCGGCAATGGCGGCTGCCAGCAGGGTAGGGGTACTCAGGTTTGTGGTCTTGTTCATAGGAGCTTCCGTAAGTTTTTATTGTGGACAATGCGCCCCGGCGCATCGCGTGAGAGTCCGCCAATGGCAAATGCAAAAAGCATGACAATTCATCACAGTTGCGCACATCCGATATGCCTCTGGAAAGCGCCCCCTGCTCTCTGTTGCCATCGGTTTTATCCCGGTTCAACTCTTTCAGTTCCGTCACCGATCCCTTTCCTTGGGGACCCGATGGATACCCATCCGATAGTGCCTGTTTCTTGTGTACCTCCCGGTTCAACTAATGGAGTTTCCGAGGCTGGCCGGCAACTGTTGCCTGCACCCGGCTTCGCTAGAGTCCAGGCCTCTGTACCGAACACCCGCCACGCTCCAGGTCAGGGCGCCCGGCCAATTACCCAGGCCAGCTTGCACATCAATGGATCATTGTATTGACCAACGCGCCTAATCTGGTCCGCCCGGGTGTGACCCAACTCTCATTAAGCTCCATAAGGCGGCAGAATCCGCGACTATTGCAGTTATCTGACAATTCATCGTTGCCACTCGCGGTTGCGATTGTTATTTTGACAGCGGTGTCATTCGGCGGCAGCAGCATCGACCAGCCAGTGATTCATTGGAAGAAGTAATAAAAATAAGATCTCAAGGTGAAAATCATGCACAAGCCAATCGCGCTCGGCGCCCTCGCCGCAGCCATGCTCGGGGCGGGACACGCCCATGCCGTGGACTGTTCCAGCCTCCCCGACTGGGATGCCGCCACTGCCTACGTGGGTGGCGACCAGGTTCAGCACAACAGCAATGCCTACGAGGCCAACTGGTGGACCCGGAACCAGGATCCCGAAATCTTCTCTGACGCCTACCAGGAATGGTCGCTGCTCGGGGCCTGTGACGGCACCATCGATCCCCTGCCGGTGGGTTCGATAACCTCGCCGACGACCGGTTCTGTCTTCAGCGAAAATGACAGCGTTATCATTTCCGTGGATGCCAGCGATGACCAACAGGTGGTCGTGGTGGAGTTCTATGTGGATGGCAGCCTGGTGGCATCGGATACCAGCGCCCCCTACTCCACCACCTGGTCCGCGGTGGCAGGCTCGCCGGTACTCAGCGCCCGCATCGAGGACAATGCCGGGCAGGACATTCTCACCGACGATGTCGTCATCACAGTCGAGAGCGGCGACCCGCAACCGCCCTCAGTCAGCCTGAGTGAGCCGCTGGATGGCAGCAGCTTTACCACCGGCGACAGCGTCACCATTGCCGCCTCGGCCTCAGACAGCGATGGTTCCGTCAGTGCCGTGGAGTTCTTCGTCGATGGCAACAGCATCGGCAGCGACACCAGCGCCCCATTCTCCGCCAGCTGGACCGCCACTGCCGGCAGCCACACCATTACGGCTACCGCCACCGATAATGATGGCCAGTCCAGCGACTCGGCGCCGGTCACCATCAGCGCAACCGACGCAGACTACAAGCCCACCGTCACGCTGGACTCGCCCGCCGCGGGCAGTACGTTTGATGAAGGGGTGATAGTTAGCCTGGCCGCTACCGCCAGTGACGCCGAGGGCGATGTTGCGCGGGTGGAGTTCTTTGTCGCCGGCCAGGAAGTGGGCGAGGACAGCAGCGCTCCCTTCGCCGTGGAATGGACCGCAGTTGCCGGCACCGCGTCGGTCTATGCCCGGGCATACGACAGCGCCGGCCAGTGGACCGATTCCGCCCCGGTCTCCATTACCGTCAACGGCGAGCCGGTGGTTACTGACCATCCCTGCCGACCCGATGGGCTCTTCACCACTCCCGGCACCGCACCGGACTACTGCGATGTTTACACCGCAACCGGCCACGAAGCCATGGGTACCGATCACCCGCGCCGGATCATCGGCTACTTCACCAGCTGGCGAAACGGCGCCAATGGCCAGCCCAGCTACCTGGTGGACGATATCCCATGGGACAAGATCACCCATATCAACTATGCGTTCGCCCACATCGATGACAATAACCAGGTATCCGTGGGCAACACAGCCAACCCGGACAATCCCGCGACCGGCATGACCTGGCCGGGTGTCGAGGGCGCTGAGATGGATCCGGAGTTTGCCTACCAGGGCCATTTCAACCTGCTGAGCAAGTTCAAGAAGCAGCACCCGCAGGTGAAAACCCTGATCTCCGTCGGTGGCTGGGCCGAGACCGGTGGCTATTTCAATGAGTTCGGCGACCGGGTCGACAACGGTGGATTCTATACCATGACCACCAATGCGGACGGGACCATCAACCACGCCGGTATTGAGACCTTTGCCAACTCGGCGGTGGAGTTTATCCGCGAGTATGGCTTCGACGGCGTGGATATCGATTACGAGTATCCCACATCCATGAACGACGCCGGCAACCCGCTGGATTTCGGCGTGGCCAACCCCCTGCGCGGCTCACTGATGGAATCCTATGTGGAGCTGATGCGTGTACTCAGGCAGAAGCTGGATATCGCCGGAGAACAGGATGACACCCACTACCTGCTGACTATCGCCTCACCCTCGTCCGGCTACCTGCTGCGCGGTATGGAAACCATGCCGATCACCCAGTACCTGGATTACGTCAATATCATGACCTATGACCTGCACGGGGCCTGGAACGAGTACGTGGGCCACAATTCTGCGCTGTTCGATAACGGCAATGACCCGGAACTGGCCGCTGCCAGTGTATACAGTACCTCGCAGTATGGCGGGATCGGCTACCTGAATATCGACTGGGCGGTGAAATACTTCCGCGGCTCCATGTCGCCGGGACGGATCAATATCGGTATCCCCTACTACACCCGTGGCTGGCAGGGTGTCACCGGTGGCAACAATGGCCTGGGCGGCACAGCGGCACTGCCCGACCAGACGCAATGTCCCGAGGGAACCGGTGGTGCGGCCGATTGCGGTTACGGTGCACTGGGTATCGATAACCTCTGGCATGACCTGGACGAGAACGGCAACGAGATGGGCGCCGGCTCCAACCCCATGTGGCATGCCAGGAACCTGGAAAACGGTATCCAGGGCAGTTACCTCGACGACTACGGCCTGGATCCCGCCAACAATCCGGCAGACGCGCTGGTGGGCACCTACGTGCGCAATTATGACAGTGTGTCCGAGGCACCCTGGCTGTGGAACGACACCAAGGATGTATTCCTCTCCACCGAGGACGAGGAATCCATGGAAGCCAAGGTGCAGTATGTGATCGACCAGGGTGTCGGCGGCATAATGTTCTGGGAGCTGGCTGGTGACTATGACTGGGATGCGGCCACTGGCGAGTACTTTATGGGCGACACCCTCACCACCCTCGCCTACGACCGCTTTGCCAACGCGGCTCCCTACCGGGAACTGCGCAGCGATCGCCCGCTGCCTGCGGAAGCACTGGATATCAGTATGGAAGTCACCGGCTTCAAGCTGGGTGACCAGAACTACCCGCTGAACCCACAGCTGGTGATCACCAACAACACGGGCGGAACCCTCCCAGGTGGCACCGTATTCGAGTTCGATATGCCCACGGCAACCTCCAACATCATCACCGACCAGAGTGGTGCCGGCCTGGAGGTTATCGAGGACGGCGCGAACCCCGGTGGCGGTAATGTGGGCGGGCTGGAAAACGAGTTCCACCGTGTGCGTTTTTCACTACCCAGCTGGCAGAGCCTGGCCGATGGTGAGAGCTGGGAGCTCACCCTGAATTATTACCTGCCGGTATCCGGGCCCCAGGCGTACACCGCGACGGTCAACGGCACTACCTACGCACTGGCCTTCGAGTACCCGGACCTGCCGCTGGGCACTGTCAGTAGCGGTGGCAGTAGTGACGATGGCGGCAGTGGCGGTGACAGCTGCGCCGATGCCGGTGTGGCCACCAGCGGGCTGGTGACCTACCCGGATTGGCCGGACAGTGACCATGCCAATGGCGGTGACCGGATCATTCATAACGACAGTGTTTACGAGGCAAACTGGTGGACTAATTCCGAACCCGGCACGGCGGACGGAAGCTGGACTTACCTCTGTAACCTGAACTGATTGGCAGGGGGCGACTCACCGCCCCAATAAAGGGCCGTGTGGGAAGTTCGGTCACAGGGGAGCCCGGCGTATTGCGGACGCGAACTGTGACATAACTTCCCCAATGGCCGACTGATATTCTCTCTGTGGTTGTTGTATAGGACTCATCTCCTATCTTTGCCCCGGCCAGCCGGGGCTTTTTTCATTGCGCTGATCGATGCTCGTTCCTGGAGCGCGGGACGCGCGGTAGAAAGCTGGATAAAACGATAAACAGAATGGAAGGAAAGAAAATAAAGATGAAGCTGCGTTATCTTCCACTACTAGCCCTGCTGACTGCGTGTACACCGGAACCTCCCCGGGAACCCGGGATTCTTTTCGACGACTTTAGTTACGATACTGTAGACAGCCTGCTCGAAAACGGATGGCGTTTCCGCACCCAGCGCGGTCACCCGGGTGTGAACGGCGCACGCTGGTCCGGCGACGGAATCTCATTCTTTGCCGATCCCGACAACGCCGACAACACATTACTGCGCATGACTTCCTTTACCGATGGCACCGGCGAGAATACCCGGCACACCCAGTTCTGCCACCAGCGCAAATACCGCGAGGGTACTTACGCTGCCAGGGTTTTCTTCCGTGATGAGCCAACCAGCGGGCCGGATGGAGACCAGATTATCGAGACTTTCTACACCATCAGCCCCCTCGAAGCCCCCATGGACCCCGACTACAGTGAAATGGACTTCGAGTACCTGGCCAACGGTGGCTGGGGGGAGGAGGACCACGGCCTGTTCGCCACCAGCTGGGAGACCTTCAAGCTGGATCCCTTCGTCAAGGACAATGAGTACACGGTAAAACAGGGCAGCTTTGCCGGCTGGCATACCCTGGTGTTGCAGGTAGCAGATGAGCGCGTACGCTATTTTGTCGACGGCAGGCAATTCGCAGAGCACAGCGAGCACGTGTACCCGGAAGAACCCATGTCGGTCAATTTCAATCTCTGGTTCACCCAGGAAGGCCTGATCGATTCCAGCGAATGGCGGGTTTACCAGCAGGACGTGGACTGGGTCTACCATATCGCCGACCGGGTCCTGAGCCCGGCAGAAGTGGAACAGGCAGTGGGCGAGATGCGCTCACAGCAGGTCGCCTACCGGGATACCGTACCGCCATGGACACCGGAGCTGGATTCCCCCTGCGGACTGTAAAAATTTCTATCACACCCTGTAGGGTCAGTGCATCGCGGCGAGATTCGACCTGGTATTTTCCGGTATATTCGCGGCCATGGGCCGCTCCTACAGAAAAATGAAGTAACTTTCGAAGCAGTACCCATGACAACCAAAAAACAACGCCTCGCCTCGGTGGATGCCCTGCGCGGATTTGACATGTTCTGGATTATCGGTGGCGAGGCCCTGTTCCTGCCACTGCTGGCCATCACCGGCTGGTCGCTGTTCGCTTTTGGTGATGCCCAGATGAAGCACTCCCAGTGGCACGGCTTTACCTTTTATGACCTGATCTTTCCCCTGTTTATCTTCCTGTCCGGCGTTACGCTGGGCCTGGCCGGGAAGTCCCTGCGAGGGCTTCCACTGCATGAGCGCCGCCCGCTGTACCGCAAGGCGCTAAAGCGCCTGCTAGTGCTGGTAATACTGGGCGTTATCTACAACCACGGCTGGGGCACTGGCATTCCCGCCGATCCGGGAGAAATCCGCTATGCCAGCGTGCTGGCCCGGATCGGTTTTGCCTGGTTTTTTGCCGCCATTATCGCCTGGCACTGTATACCACGGACCCAGTACGTTGTGGCTGCGGCCATATTACTGGGTTACTGGCTGCTCCAGGCCACCTCTGGTTCCATGACCCCGGAAGGTTCCATCAATGCATGGATTGACCAGTGCTGCCTGCCCGGCATTACCTACCAGAATCGCGCTTATGACCCGGAGGGCCTGCTGTCCACGATTCCCGCAGTGGTCAATGCCCTCGCCGGTGTTTTCGCCGGGCGCTGGCTGAAAAAGCATGCCGGTAATCACCGCCAGATCCTGAAAGGGCTGGTCATCGGAGGTGTTGCCCTGCTGCTGGCAGGCTATCTCTGGCACTGGATATACCCGGTAAACAAGGAACTCTGGACCGGCTCCTTCGTGTTCATCACCGTCGGCTGCAGCCTGCTACTGCTGGCAATCTTTTACCTGCTGGTGGATGTTTTACGGTGGCACGCATTTACGGTCTTTTTTTCCGTAATCGGTATGAATGCAATCCTGGTTTACCTGGGCACCAGCCTGGTGAACTGGGGGTATACCAGCGAGGGTCTGCTTGGTGGTATTGCCAGAGTGCTGCCAGAGGCATGGGGCACTCTGGTCATCGCCTCTGGTGTGATCCTGCTGCAGTGGCTGGTCCTGCGATGGCTCTACAAACGGGCCATCTTTATCAGCCCGTAATAAGAGAGACCCGGCACAGGTGGTGGTACAGCAGTTATGGTGCCAGTCTCTCGCGGCGTTGCCGTTGTCCCTCCAGGTAGGCCTGGCGCGCTTCCGGATCACAGTGCTTTGCCCTCCCCTGCCGCTGGTTCGCACCCACCGATGCTGATGAGTAGTGCTCGGCACACCAGGCTGAACTTTCCTTCTGGGGATACTGTTCTGTCGAAGCGTACAGGTTGCTGGGCTTCACCGTGCCGGTGCAGCCCAGCAGCAATACAGATGTAACGGCAACTGGAAACATTGATACCAGTATTTTCATCGTCCTCTCCCTGACTTTTGCTTGTGAGTACAGGCCAAGATGAACACAGAGGACACAGGCATTTCAACCATTGAACGGGAGCTCGCTCACACTTCCGGACCTGCCAGTCAATGGTAAAGGTCCAGGTCAACCTCGAGCGCAGAGGCAACCAGGTTGCGCTTGCTGAAATTGTAGCGGCTGATGATACCCACCAGGCTTTCCTCGCCCAGCAACTCACTGGTAATGGCATCCAGCGCCAAACCTTTTGCCTGTAAACGCTGCGCGTCCGCGGCCAGGTCAAGCAGGTACTGGTATTTTTCCCGCAATCGCTGCCTGCCGTTTTCCACCACGCCGCGATGCGGGCAGAGAATGACATCGAACTGCTGCGCCAGGACATGGTGAATACTGGCCAGCAAAGTAGGGATATGCTCGTCGCTGCGCAAGAATTTCAGGTAATTCGCAATATAGAGGTCGGCACTGAAGAGCCAGCCACGCTCGGGTAACAGGTAACAGACCATGTCCCGGGCGTGACCCGGCGTGTACAACGTTTCTACCGTCTCACCGTTGATGGAGAGATTGTCCGGCAGCTGGCGAGCCTGTACCCGACCCGCCGAGCCCCAGAATAGTTTCTGGATTGGCGGGATACGGAAACCACGCTGCAGGATTTCCACCGTTGCTGCCGGGGCCAGCGGCTGCACGCCGGTGAGTTGCTGGATCGCACCGGCATTGCCGCTGTGATCCTCATGGTGGTGGGTAAGCAGTAGCTGCTCCAGCGGCCGCTGGCGGATAAAGGGCCGTACATGGCGCCACTGGTTACTGGGGCCGGTATCGATCACCGTGCCGCCCAGCCGGTACACCACAAAGGTGGTATTCACCCCCAGGTTGAAACGCCCCACGCGAATGGCATCGAGATCGCAATAGCGGAAACTTTCTCTGACGGACACCGGGCACCCTTTCCTGCTTCTGTGTCTTTTTGCCGGCCGGCACCAGATGGCCCCAACAGGGCCAATGAATCAGGGGCCAGGCCAGCACAACGACCTCCATTCTGGACGCCAATACACATGCCCGGAAGTGCCGATCCCGCTAACCGCATTGACATTTCCTGGTGCGAGACGCGAAACGTTACATGACGTTCACAAGGTCCATTGCCTAGTCAGTCATCGCCAGGCGCCACTGCAAGCCCCATTTGGTGGTAGTGCCGGATGTCACCCAGGCCACCTCGCCGCGGCTGTCGACAATCACGATGGTGGGTGTGACGCGCACCCCCCACGCTGCGCTGATTGTGCCAGAGGGGTCATTGATGGTTGGAAACTGCAGGTCATTCTCCCGCAGGTAGTGAGAGACCGTTTCCGCGGAGCCGGACTGCAATGCCACAGTGATTACCCGGTGTTCACCGGCCAGGTCGGCAATGGCCGGCGACACTACACGGCAATAGCCGCACCAGGTGGCCCAGAAATACACCAGCACCGGGCCATCGGAAGCCATTTGCTGCAGGTCCAGTACCTGCCCGCCAATGGATTGCCCCGCCAGTGGCGGCGCCTGCTCCCGGGGAATATCGCGCTGCTGGTACAGGCCGACTGCAGACACCGCAAGTATCGCCAGCAGTGCAAACCCCGCCAGGCCGCGAAAGGCTGTAACAATCCGGGTGAAAGCGCCCTTCACAAGCTGCACGCCAAAATTATCAAAGGCCAGCCCTTCAGTACTTCACCGAGCAGCCGTAGGCGCGGGAGGAAGCAACCTCGACCCCCTCTCCCTTCATCGATGCATCGAGTGCTGCAGCCACAAAATTCTTCGATTGCGGGATCACGGCCGGGTTTGCGGAATCGTTGTCGTCAATGGCCCCGGCGTAAACCACTTCGCCCTCGGGATTGATGATAAACATATGCGGCGTGGTCTTGGCACCGTAGGCACGGCCCATGCTGCCGTCACTGTCCAGCAGGAAGGGGGCGGAGGCATTGAGGTTGTGGCTCTCCGCTACCTCCAGTGCCGCCGCGGGCTCCAGGTAACCCTGCTTGCCCCTTGCCGACGAGATTACCGTAAGCCACTTGATTTCCTCACCGGTATATTTTTTCTGCAGGGCCTGCATGTTGCCACTGCCATAGTGCTTGCGGACATAAGGGCAGTCCTTGTTGAACCACTCGATCACCAGCCATTCACCCTTGTAATCCGCCAGTGAATGCTTCGTGCCACTGGCATCCATTTCGGAAAAATCCGGTGCTTTCTCGCCCGGTACGGCTACTGCCAGGGCCAGTGCCGGGGCCGCCAGGAACATCGACAACAGTGCCTTGCCAAACGTCTTACCGCCAATGCGCTTACCGTTCATGGTGTGTCGTCCTCTTTGGTTTGGGTCAGTGATTCACCATTATTGAAGAGCGCCGTGATCATGCGCTCCTGCAGAATCTGTGGTAACAGCTCCGGCTCGCTTGCGCCGGGGGTATACCAGGCGTAGACCGGCACCGAATTGCGGCCCAGTTCACCCAGTGCCGCGGTGATTTCCGGATCGTGGTTGGTCCAGTCGGCGCGCACCAGCATCACACCATTGGTGCGGAACAGCTCCATGACTCTTTCCGACTCCAGTACCAGCTTCTTGTTCACCTGGCAGGTAATACACCAGGCGGCGGTATAGTCGATAAACACCGGGCGGTTGTCGGCACGCGCTTCCTCGATGGCTGCGCGATCATAGGGCTGCCATTCACTCCCGGCGAGTTCCGGTGTGGCGTGCTGCGGGGCCCGCAGGGCCGCGAAGGCGATGATTGTAGCCACGGCAAATATTGCATAGCCGGCGAACCGTCCGGTGCCCGGGCCGAACAGTGTAAAACGCCGCCCCAGCCACAGGGCGAAAACCACCGCCACCAGCAGCAGCGAGCCGATCAGCCAGCCGCTGTCTCCCAGCAGCCGCCCCAGGACCCAGAGCAGCCAGATCACCGTGAGGTAGAGCGGAAAAGCCAGGAACTGTCGCAACGTGTCCATCCACGGGCCGGGTCCCGGCAGGCACCTCAACAGCGCAGGACTGGCACAGAGCAGCAGGAACGGTGCCGCCAGCCCGGCGCCCAGGCCGAGGAAGATTGCCATGGCGGACACGGCTGGCAGCACCGAGGCGGCGCCCAGCGCCGCTCCCATAAAGGGCCCGGTGCAGGGCGCAGCGACGAATACCGCCAGCACGCCGGTGGCAAAGGAGCCGCCGCGGGTACTCCCGGCCAGGTCCATCAGCCGGTGGCCAAATTCAAGCACGCCGCTGAATGACAGCGCCATGAGCCAGAACAGCAGGATCAGGCCCAGTACCACCGACGGGGACTGCAGCTGGAAGCCCCAGCCAATTGCCGCGCCTCCGGCGCGCAGTGCCAGCAGCAGGGCCCCCAGGGCGGCGAATGTCACCATCACGCCGGCACTGTACAGCAGTCCCTCGCGCAGCCGGTGGGGCGCACCGGCGCCGGCATTCACCAGCCCAAACAGCTTGATCGACAGCACCGGGAAAACACACGGCATCAGGTTCAGGACTACCCCGCCGGCAAATGCCGCCAGCACCAACAGCCACAGGGCCTGTGGCGGGGCCGCGGGCACCGCGGCCCCCAGCGGCACACGGTTAAACTGCCAGGCGCGCTTACCGTCCGCGACCACGAATCCGGTCGCCTCCGGCAGCGGGGCACCGGGAACCCGGGCAAAGCGGTAGTGCACCCGGTTGCCATCGGCCTCCACCTGAGGCGCCCGGGCGGTCAACAAACCACCGTCCAGGGGGAACACAGCCGGTGGCGGCGCCTCCCCGCCACGGGTATCGCGCAGTGTCAGCTGAAGCCCACCCGCGGGTAACTCGGCCAGTCGTTCTGCGCGCCAGGGGCTAAGGGCGGCGTTGGCGGGCACCCGGTCCAGGAACTGGTCGCGCAGGGCCAGGTCCCGCTCGTCCCATTGCGCGTATTCGGCCACCGGCCGGTCCAGGGTCATGGAACCGAAACCGGGTATGCAATCGATTTTGCACACCAGCCATTCGAGGTCCGCACGGAGATCCACACGCCCAGCGTCCGCGACGGGCGTCACTTCAAAGAGATAGGCTACATCACCCGCATAGCCGAGGTTGGTGAGGTGTTCAATGGGGAGCCGGACCGGGAAGGGCCACTGGATCGGGCCGAGAGTCGCACGCTCGGAGCGGGTATCGAAGCGCGGTGCGGCGCCGGAGTCCCCGGCATTGCGCCAGTAGACATGCCACTCGGGGTCCACTTCAAAGTAGAAACCGATGGTAGTGGTCTCACCGGCGGCGAAGGTATCGGGCGCCAGCCAGCGCACGCGTACGTGATCGCCACTGGCGGTATCCTGGGCGAACGCGGGGGAAGCGATTGCTGACAGGGCAACCGATACAAGAATTATTGCGATACTGCGCAGGAATCGCACGGGCGACGCTCTCCCGATCGACGGACCGCTTAACGCGGATTTCATGGGTTTTACCTACGGCAACCCCATTGAAATGGATTGGCCCAAGAGCTGCAAGTCAGCTGTCGCCACCGGGCTCCAGGGCAAGCACTTCAATCTTCCCTTCCCCCGAGTAGTGCCAGCGCAGGTCAAAGCCACACAATTTCATTCCGTAGATGCGATCCGGTTCCGGTTTCTGGTAAGCCGGTTTGGGATCCTGCGCCAGCACCTGCCGAATCAGCAGTGGCAGGTCGGTACCCCAGCAATCCCGGTAATCACTGGCTACCTGGAGAACCTCCCGGGGAATATCCACCGTCACCGGAGCGGGGGCATCACCGGCAAAGGCGCTCTGCGCCTCTACCAGTACATCGGCATAGGGAATGTAGGGTTTGATATCCAGTATCGGGGTACCGTCCACCAGGTCGGCACCGCCGACGATCAACTCCACTTTCGGCGAGGTACGCACTTCCAGCAGCCGCACCACCGACAGGCCGATATTATTCGGGCGAAACGGCGAGCGAGTGGCGAGTACACCGAGTTTTTTGTTGCCCCCCAGGCGCGGCGGGCGCACCTTGGTCGACCATTGCCCGGCGGCCTGGTGGAACTGGAATACCACCCAGATATGGGTATTATCCTCCAGCCCTGCCACGGCATCGGGAGTGTTTAAGGGCGGCAACAGCTCGATGGCCGCACGGCTGGCATCAGCGAGCAGGGGCTGGCGTGGCACACCGAATTTCTCGCCGAAACAGGAGTGGACAGTGGCGATGGGATTGAGCTGGATGGACGCGTCGATTGCGGTATTCCCTTGCAGTCGGCTACCGTCGGCTCCCCTGCCCCATCCGCACGGATTGAATCCACCCGCGGAACAGGGACAGGGGAATGCCTGGATGATTACTGGTCAATGCCGCCCATGCACAGGTACTTGATCTCGATATAGTCATCAATACCGTACTTGGAGCCCTCGCGGCCCATGCCGGACTCCTTGACGCCACCGAAGGGGGCCATCTCGTTGGAGATAATCCCCTCATTGATGCCTACCATGCCGTATTCAAGCCCTTCACTGACACGCCAGATGCGGCCGATGTCGCGGGAGTAGAAGTAGGAGGCGAGGCCGAACTCGGTGTCATTGGCAAGCTTGATGGCCTCCTCCTCGGTGGAGAACTTGAACAGTGGTGCCACCGGGCCGAAGATCTCCTCCTTGAAAAGCTTCATCTCGTCATTGGCGCCCGTAAGCACGGTGGGCGCATAGAAGCAGGCACCCATTTCGCTGGGCCCGCCCTCGACGACCGCCTGGGCGCCCTTGGCAGTGGCATCCTCCACCAGCGCCTGGACATCCTTGACTGCCTTGGGATTGATCATCGGGCCGACATCAACGCCCTCTTCCGCTCCATCCCCCATTTTCAGGGCCTGCACGGCGGCGGCAAATTTTTCCGCAAAGGCATCATAAACGCCTTCCTGCACGAAAATACGGTTGGCACAGACGCAGGTCTGGCCGGCATTGCGGTACTTGCAGATGATCGCACCCTTGACCGCGGCATCCAGGTCGGCGTCGTCAAAAACGATAAACGGCGCGTTGCCGCCCAGCTCCATGGATGTCTTCTTGATGGTCTCGGCGCACTGCGCCTGCAATTTCTTGCCTACCGCCGTGGAGCCGGTGAAGGTGAACTTGCGCACCAGCGGGTTGGACGTCATCTCCGCGCCGATTTCCCGCGAGCTCTTGCCCACTACCACGTTGAATACACCCGCGGGTACCCCGGCCTCTTCCGCCAGCACCGCCAGCGCGAGGGCAGAGAGGGGGGTCTCCGAAGCGGGCTTGGCCACGAACGGGCAGCCCGCGGCCAGCGCCGGGGCCATCTTGCGGGCGATCATGGCGCTGGGGAAGTTCCATGGGGTGACCGAAGCAGTGACACCGACTGATTGCTTGATCACCACGATTCGCTTGTCGTTGGCAGGTGGCGCGATTACGTCGCCATAGATCCGCTTGGCCTCCTCGGAGAACCACTCCAGGTAGTTGGCTCCATAAATGACTTCGGTACGGGCCTCAGCCAGGGGCTTGCCCTGTTCGGTGGTGAGGATCTTTGCCAGGTCGTCCGCGTTATCCACAATCAGGTCGTACCAGCGGCGCAGGACCTTTGCCCGCTCCTTGACCGTGGTATCGCGCCATGAGGGCCAGGCATCACTGGCAGCCTCGATGGCCCGGCGGGTTTCTGCGGCGCCGCAATCGGCGATGCTGGCGACAACCTCGCCGTTGGCCGGGTTGGTGACGTCGAGGGTCGAGCCGGAATCCGCATCGATCCACTCGCCGCCCACAAAGGACTTCTTGCGCAACAGTGCGGGGTTCTTCAGGTCCAGCATGGTGTTCTCCTTATCGATTGCCCTATCCGTATCTAAACCTGCGGCCGGCGGGCGTTATTTCAACTGCATTGCGGCCACCCTGCGATGGCCTATTTCTTCTTTTTCACAAACTTCATCAGGCGGCGCTTCTTGGCTTTCTGGCGATCGGTCAGCTTGTTCTTCTTGCCGGCGTAGGGATTATCGCCGGTGCGGAACTCGATCTTGACCGGAGTACCGTGCAGGTCCAGTGCCTTGCGGAAAGTCTTCTCAAGGTAGCGCACATAGTGTGACGGTACATGCTCGGTCTGGTTGCCGTGAATCACGATCACTGGTGGGTTCTGCCCGCCTGCGTGGGCATAGCGTAACTTGATGCGATGGCCGTGCACCAGCGGGGGTTGGTGCTCACTAACAGCCCACTGCAGGATTCGTGTCAGGTGATTGGTGGACAGCTTGTCCGTGGCGGACTGGTAGGCGGCCTCGATGGACTCGTAGAGGTGACCCACACCAGTGCCGTGCAGTGCAGAAATAAAATGGATGTCGGCAAAGTCCACAAAACGCAGGCGCCGCTCCAGTTCCGTCTTGATAAAGTCGCGATGCTCCGGTTCCAGCCCGTCCCACTTGTTCAGTGCCACAACCAAGGCCCGCCCGGCCTGGATCACGCTGCCCATCAGGTGCAGGTCCTGGTCCACCAGTCCCTCGCGGGCATCCACCACCAGTACCACTACGTTGGCATCTTCCACTGCCTGCAGGGTCTTGACGATCGAGAACTTCTCCACCGATTCGCGGATATTCTTGCGCCGGCGGATACCGGCGGTGTCGATCAGGGTGTAGGGCCGGTCGTCACGCTCGTAATTGATATAAACACTGTCGCGGGTGGTGCCGGGCTGGTCGTAGACCACCACCCGGTCCTCACCCAGCAGGCGATTGACCAGGGTCGACTTGCCCACGTTCGGGCGGCCCACAATGGCAATCTTGATCCCCTTCGCCTCGTCTTCCTCCTCCGGCGCTTCCTGCTCGGGCAGCCCCTCGACCACGCGCTCCATCAGGCTGCGCACACCGCGGCCATGGGTGGCGGTGGTAGGGAAGAGCTCACCGATCCCCAGCTCGTAGAACGGCGCCAGGGCGATATCCGGATTGACGCCATCGACCTTGTTGGCCACCAGCAGGGTGGGCTTGGATCGCGTACGCAGCTGTTCCGCAATCATTTCGTCCGCGGGTGTCAGCCCGGCCCGGCAGTCCACCAGGAACAGCACGAAGTCCGCTTCCTCGATGGCCTGCATGGACTGCTCTGCCATTGCCGCATCGATGCCCTCCTCATCACCGCTGATACCGCCGGTGTCGACCAGGATCATCTTGTGGCCATCGAACTCCGCCTCACCGTACTTGCGATCGCGCGTCAGGCCGGCGTAGTTCGCCACCAGGGCATCGCGGCTCTTGGTGAGCCGATTGAAAAGGGTGGATTTGCCCACATTGGGGCGCCCGACCAGGGCAATTACTGGCAGCATACTGATTCCGGCTTCAGCCTGATATGAAAATGCAAACGCCCGCGGGACGCGGGCGAGGATCGGTTCGCCCGCATGCAGGCGTGTTCAAAACCCGGGGCAGAGACCGGGCGGACCCGGCCAGAACTCCCCCGGCGATTAGCGGCGCTCGAGACGCAGGGCCACCAGCTCGCCGCCATCGGAGAGGGCGAAAAGGAGGTCACCATCCACCAGCAACGGGATGCGCACGGCGTCACCGTCAATTTCTTCGCGCCCGATCAGCTCACCGCTGGTGGGTTCCAGCACATGGAGGTAGCCCTCCAGGTCACCGACCACCACCGTGTCGCCGAAATACGCTGGTCCACTCAGCTCGCGTCGCAGCAGCTTGTCATTGCCCCAGGCAATCTGCCCATTGCCCACATTGTAGGCGTAGACACTGCCGGAGGCATCGCTCAAGTATACATTGCCCGCCCCGACGTCGACGCTGTGGTGGGTGGAGGCATCGCGCGCCCAGAGACCGCGGCCGTCCTGGCGCGACAGGGCCACAACCCGCCCCTGGTAACTGGCGGCGAATACCAGGTCGCCGCGAACCAGCGGCGAACCATCGATGTCCACTACCCGGTCCAGTTCCGCGGAGCCCTGCGGGATCGCTACCCGCTGCTCCCAGCGGGGAATACCGTCACGGGCATCCAGGGCGATCATCTTGCCGTTGTCCAGGCCGGCATAGACCAGGCCGCCGGAGATGACCGGGGCTGCGGTGCCACGCAACGTCAGCACCGGCAGGGAGGTACTGTGCTGCCAGATCTCATCACCACTGCCAGCATCGAGGCCATACAGTTTGCCATCCACAGTCTGCAGCACCACCGCACCGGAGCCAACCGCTGGCGCGGCCACTACTTCCCCGGAAAGCTGGCGCTCCCAGAGGGCCGAGCCGTCATTGAGGTTCAGGGCCACAACGCGGCCGCGGTAGTCGGAGACCACCGCCAGGCCCAGGCCCACACCCACGCCGCCGCTCAGCGGGACATCGAGGTCGGCCTCCCACAGGCGGTCGCCCGTCTCGCGGGTGAACGCGCTCACTTCACCGTCACTGCTGGCTGCAACGATGCGGCCGTCGCCGATGGCGGGCTTCAGCATTGCATAGCGCTTGACGTCGATATCGCCAATATTGCGGGACCAGACCTCGCGCAGCTCCACCGTTTCATTGATCTCGGTGAGTTCCAGCGGATCGGTGTCCTCTTTCTCTTCATTGGAGGCGCAGGCGGCCAGGGTAGCGGCCAGCGCCACCGCTGCTGCGCGGTTCAGTGCGCGGGAAAGGTGTCTCATTGCTCGTCACTCTCCTGTGCCGGCTGGGTGTCAGTCGCTTCCGGTGCAGCTGCGTCATCTTCCGCGGTCTCCGCGGGGGCCGCGGCGCCAATGCTGTCGGCCTTGAGGCGTAGCAACTGGGCGCTGCTCGCCTGCTCCGGCAACAGCTGGGCCAGGGCCGACTCATAGGCGGCTTTGGCACCCGCTTCGTCGCCCTGCTGGAGCAGGATGTCACCGCGGGTCTCGGCATAGAGTGCAGCGAAAGCCTCGGGCACCTTGCCCTCCAGCAGCTTCATGGCCTCATCCGGTGTGCCACGGGCAGCCTTGACCGCTGCCAGGCGGCGCTTGGCGACCAGTTCCAGCGAAGTGTCCGGGGTGTTGTCGAGGACCCACTGCAGCTGCTTTTCCGCCGCTTCCAGGTCATTGCCCTGGGCCGCGATGGCAGCCAGGTGCAGTGCCGCCTGGGAGGCATAGATACGGTTGCCGAATTCGTCCTGCAGCTGGCGACCCAGGCTCCTGGCCGTGGTCAGCTGCTTGTTGTCCGGGTTGCCGTCATTGGCTGTGGCAGCCTGCAGGAAGCTCTGGTAGAGGTTGGAAGCTTCCTCGGCAGTGGTGCGCTCATTGCTCTGCCAGAACTGGTAACCGAAGTAACCCGCCAGGGCCAGCACCACGCCGGTGACAATGCCCTTGCCGTTCTCTGCCCACCAGCGTTTCAGCGATTCTATTTGTTCTTCTTCGGTAATATGGTCAGCCATCGGGTAACTCGTCTTTCCTGTGATTGTTAGGGTCTTCCTGCAGGAGTGGCCCCGGGGCCTTCCTGCTAAATTCTGCCTGGTTCGTTCACTCAGCCCTGCAGCACGGACGCCAGTTCAGCAACCGGTACCGTCTGCTGTGGCTCCTCCGCGCGCAGGAACTTCACCGTCACCTGCCCTGCCGCGGCCTCGTCCTCACCGATGATCAGGGCAAAATCCGCATTGCTGCGATCCGCCTTTTTCATCTGGCTCTTGAAGCTGCCACCGCCGCAGTGGGTCTGCAGGCGCAACCACGGGAGGCTGTCACGCACCTGCTCTGCCGCCGCCAGGGCGGCCGATTGTACATCACCCACCGCAACCAGGTACGCATCCACCTGTTGCGCCAGGGCATCGGGCAGGGCCTCCAGCGTCTGCAGCAACAGCACCAGGCGCTCGACGCCCAGGCCAAAGCCAATCGCCGGGGTGGGCTTGCCACCCATCTGCTCCACGAGCCCATCGTAACGGCCGCCGGCACAGACGGTGCCCTGGGCCCCGAGGCTGTCGGTCACCCACTCGAACACGGTCTTGCCGTAGTAGTCCAGCCCCCGCACCAGCTTCGGGTTGACCTCATAGGTCACGCCGGCAGCATCGAGCATGGCCCGCAGGCTGTCAAAATGCGCCGCGGATTCCTCGTCAAGGAAGTCCAGTAGACACGGCGCGCCTGCCAGCAGTTCCTGCGTCTGGGCGTTCTTGCTGTCCAGGATACGCAGGGGATTGCGCTCCAGGCGGCGCAGGCTGTCTTCATCGAGCTGGTCGCGGTGGCGGCCCAGGTAGGCCACCAGGGCCTCGCGATAGGCGGCACGGCTATCGCTGTTACCCAGCGAATTCAGCTGCAGCGTCACCTGGTCGGCGACTCCCAGCTGGCGCCACAGGCGCGCTGTCATGATCAGGATCTCGGCATCGATATCCGGTCCCTCGATGCCAAACACCTCCACGCCAAACTGGTGGAACTGCCGCAGGCGGCCCTTCTGCGGACGCTCATAGCGGAACATGGGGCCGAAATACCACAGGCGCTGGGGCGTGGTCAGCAGGTTGTTCTGGATTGCCGCGCGAACGGTGCCGGCGGTGCCCTCCGGGCGCAGGGTTACGCTGTCCCCGCTCTTGTCGTCAAAGGTGTACATTTCCTTCTCGACAATGTCGGTGGCCTCACCCACCGCGCGGCTGAACAGCTGGGTCACTTCCAGCAATGGCGTGCGGATTTCGCTGTAGCCGTAACGGCCGAACAGCTCACTCAGGGTTGATTCCACGTACTGCCAGGTGGGCGAATCCACCGGCAAAAGGTCGTTCATGCCGCGAATTGCGCGAAGCTGTTTCAACGGTATTCCTTAACTGGTTATCTCGGGTTTGTCTTTCCTGGCGGCGGGAGCGCACCGTGCCCGTTCCCGCGGGCCAATTGCCGGCCCCTGTCAGGACTTGGCGATGATGTCCGCCTCGCGCGCTTCCTTGGCCGCGGCTTTTTCCCGGATCAGGCGCTCCAGGTCATCCACCAGGTTGTCATTCTTGAACTTGCGGTCCGGCTGGCCGTCCACGTAGATGGCATGGCTCGGGGTGCCGCCGGTGAGGCCGATATCCGCCTCCTTGGCCTCGCCCGGCCCGTTGACGATACAGCCGATCACCGCCACGTCCAGCGGTGTGGTGATATCCTCCAGGCGCGTCTCCAGCTCATTCATGGTCTTCACCACGTCGAAATTCTGGCGGGAGCAGCTGGGACAGGCGATAAAGTTGATCCCCTTGGTGCGCAGGCGCAGGCTCTTCAGCAGGTCCCAGCCCACCTTGACCTCTTCCACCGGGTCCGCCGCAAGCGAAACCCGCAGGGTATCGCCGATACCGTCCAGCAGCAGCGCCCCCAGGCCGATTGCCGACTTGACCGTGCCGGAGCGCAAGCCACCGGCCTCGGTAATGCCCAGGTGCAGGGGCTGCTCAATCTGCTGCGCCAGCTTGCGGTAGGCGGCAGTGGCCATAAAGATATCGGAGGCCTTGACGCTCACCTTGAAATCCTGGAAATCCAGGCTGTCGAGGATGTCTACATGGCGCAGCGCGGACTCCACCAGCGCATCGGGGGTCGGCTCGCCGTATTTCTTCTGCAGGTCCTTCTCCAGGGAACCGGCGTTCACACCGATCCGGATCGGGATGTTGAGGTCACGAGCCTTGTCCACCACCGCGCGGATCCGCTTCTCGCGGCCGATATTGCCCGGGTTGATACGCAGGCAGTCCACGCCCAGGTCCGCCACCCGCAGGGCAATGCGGTAGTCGAAGTGGATATCCGCCACCAGCGGCACGCCCACCTGCTTCTTGATCTCACCAAAAGCCTCCGCGGCGTCCATGCTGGGCACGGAGACCCGCACGATATCCGCCCCGGCCTGCTCCAGCCGTTGCACCTGCGCCACTGTGGCATCGACATCACAGGTATCGGTATTGGTCATACTCTGTACGGATATTGGCGCTCCGCCCCCGACGGGCACATTGCCGACCATGATCTGGCGTGACACGCGGCGGACAATGGATGACTCGAATTGCATAGGGCTGACCTGCCAGTTTCGCAGAGTAAAAAACAGAGGGGGGAATTATAGGGCCTGTTCACGCGAAATTCGATGGCAGCGTCGGGGCGCTCATGTGACCGCAACGCAGTGACCTGGAACAGCGTAGACTCGCCCGGCGTGGATTCGCCCGGCGTGGATTCGCCCGGCGTGGACTCACACCGCAAGGCGCAAGCCTGGCGGCTGCGCGTATGCGGTGCGTTTGAACTTACTCGCCGACGGTGATCCGGCGGGTGCGGCGGTTGCCCAGCGGATCGCTGTTGACCAGCTCCCCCTGGAAACGGACTTCCGTGGCTGCGGCATTGCCCAGCATCAGTCGGAATGGCGGCTCGCCCCGCAGGTCCACATCAGCCCCGGCAGGCTGCAATTTAGCCATCAGCACGCTGCCGCTGCCATCCTTCACTTCAATCCAGGCTTCCTCGGCAAACTTGAGCTGCA
Organism: Microbulbifer sp. JSM ZJ756; assembly: GCF_044383805.1. Taxonomy (NCBI): domain Bacteria; kingdom Pseudomonadati; phylum Pseudomonadota; class Gammaproteobacteria; order Cellvibrionales; family Microbulbiferaceae; genus Microbulbifer; species Microbulbifer sp. JSM ZJ756. The sequence continues at coordinate 101,870 of NZ_JBISER010000005.1, forward strand.
GGCGCGCTTGCGCGGCCGCCGCTTCGACAGCTGCCGTCTCGGCGGCCCGGGCAGCAGGAGTCGGGGCAGTTTCTGCCGCTGGGCCCTCGACTGACGCCGGAGCGGGCGTCGCATCGGCCACTTCTTCCCGCACGGGCTCTGCGGTCGGCTCGGGCATTTCCCCTGCCTGTGACTCTGCAGTCCGGGGATCGGGCCCTGCGGCCAGTCCCGATGGCGCCGCATCACCTTCCACCACTGCCGGCGCAGCCTCATCGACCGCACCGCCCATTGCTTCACCAGCCTCAAGGACCGGCTCATCGACCGCTGTCATATCGGCAGCCGCTTCCGCGCCCGTACCGGGCTTCCCGGCACTCTCCTCTCCGCCAACGGCCGCCCCGGCCGTCGACTGCACATCGGCCACCGGTTCCATGTCGGCGGTTTCGGCCGCAGTGTCATCCGCCGGTGCGACCACCGCGGCGGTCTCGGCTGCGGAACTGGACATGCCACCTGACATCATGGCCGGTGGGGTAAAGTCCCGGCCGTTCATCCACCAGAAGACCCCGGCAACAGCGATCAGCGGCAACACTGCCAGGCCTGGCAACCTGCTGCGACCACCGCCCTCCGAAAGGGAATCACGCTGCACATGATCCAGGATCGCCCGGCTCTCCTCTTCCTCACCGTAGTAACCGGCATAGGCCTTCAGGATCGGAGCCTCATCGATCTTCAGCTCTTTGGCGATATTGCGGATATAGCCCTTGACGTAAAGTGCCGCCGGCAGGCGATCGTAATCATCGTTTTCGAGCAGGGAAAGCTTGTCGCCGATAAAGCACATGCGCTCGGAGAGCTCATCGCGCGTGAGACCCGCCTCCTCGCGGGCGCGGCGAATCAGGGTGCCCGGTGTATCACCGGACACCTGCTGGGCGCCACCGGATACCTCGGTGGTGTTATCAGTTTCGGGCTGGTTAACCGTCATTGGCCTTCATCTTCTGGTATTTGAGCGTTTCCGCCGAATAAGGATAGAGGTTCTTCAGGGCAAGGGCGTAACTGCGTTCCTTGTCGCGGTTGCCAAATATCTTTTCCAGGCGGATACCGAGCCACAGGGACTGGGGTATCTGCCGGTTATCCGCACTGTAACGATCCAGGTAGTGCTTCGCCTCTGTATAGGCACCAGCGTCAAACCTGAGTTCCGCCATCTCCAGCAGCGCCTGGGGCAGGTCGTCATTCAGTGCCAACGCGCGGGTGTAGGCCTTCTCCGCCTCTTCCTCGTGGCCGAGCTTGCGGGCACAGAGGCCCAGGTTTGCCAGGGCGTAGGAGCGACGGCGGTAGGTGAGGTCCTCAGAGGCGATGCGGAATTGCTCCAGGGCCTCCTCATAGCGCTCCTGCTGGTAGAGGAATACACCGTAATTGGTGTGGGCCATGGAGAAGCTGTCGCCGTATCTCAGCGCCTTGCGGAAATGGTCCTCCGCCACCTCTAGTTCCTGATCGGCCTGGTAGAGCAGTGCCAGGCCGTGATGGGCGCGGGGATCGCGGCGCCCCAGTTCCAGGGCCTTGTTGAAGTGATAGCGGGCCAGGTCCCGGTTTTCCCCGGTCTTCAGGTAGCGCAGCCCCAGCTGCACGTGCGTTTCCAGCGCCTTGTCCAGGTTTACCTCACTGCGGTCAGGCAGGCCGGTAGTAACGCAGCCGCTGAGCCAGACACTGAGGATCATCCCCGCCAAAGGCAGGGCAAAGGATTTAGACAACACAACATCACCTGTAGTTTTTATAGTGTTCGCGCCGGGATCCGCCGGTTAGCCGGGCGCAGGAGCCGACAGCTCCCATCAACCCACGATGCGTACGGCCTGCGCAGCGTTGCGATAGCGTTCGGCGCGACGGGTACGGTCGTTTACCGTGCCGGCCAGCTGGCCGCAGGCTGCCGCAATATCGTCGCCACGGGTCGTGCGCACGGTAACGGTAAAGCCTTTGTCGAGCAAAATCTGCTGAAAGCGTCGCAAAGCGTTGTTGCTCACGCGCTGGTAGTCAGACAGCTCAAACGGGTTAAAGGGTATCAGATTTATCTTGACCGGCACATCGCGCAGCAGCTCCGCCAGCTGTTCGGCGTGCTCGGGGCGGTCATTGACCTCCCGCATCAGGGTGTACTCGATGGTCATTTTCCGGTGGGTATCCGGCATCCGCTCGATATAGCGCTTGGCGCTGTCGAGCAGCATGGCGATGGGGTATTTCCTGTTGATGGGGACCAGCTCGTTGCGGAGCTCATCGTTGGGCGCATGGAGGGAAATCGCCAGGCTCACGTCAGTCACGTCTGCCAGCTTATCCAGTGCAGGCACCACGCCGGAGGTACTCAGGGTGACGCGACGCTTGGAGATGCCATAGGCATTGTCCTCCATCATCAGGTTCATTGCGTCCACCACGTTATCGAAGTTGAGCAGCGGTTCACCCATGCCCATCATCACGACGTTGGTCACCTTGCGCGGCCCCCTGGGCTCCAACTGGCCGAAAGACTTACAGGCGATCCAGACCTGGGCGATGATCTCCGCCGCAGTCAGGTCCCGATTGAAGCCCTGCTTGCCCGTGGCGCAGAAGCTGCAGTCCAGTGAGCAACCCACCTGGCTGGACACACACAGGGTGCCACGCTCGCCGTCGGGGATATAAACCGTCTCAATGGCGCTGCCACCATCCACCTTGATCAGCCACTTGCGCGTGCCGTCCGACGAGTCCCACTGCCCCAGCACCTCCGGTGCGCGAATCTCGGCCACCTCGGCCAGTTTCTCGCGCAGGGCCTTGCTGACATTGGTCATCTGGGAAAAGTCATCCACGCCACTCTGGTGAATCCACTTCAGCACCTGCACGGCGCGAAAGCGCTTTTCACCCAGCGACTCGAAGAACGCGGTCAGCTTTTCGACCGATAGGCCGAGCAGATTCACTTTTTCGGTTTGTGCCTGGGTCATGGGTTCACCTCGGGGAGTGGATTGCGCCGGCCCGGACGGGCCGGCGCGAGTGCGGCCTTAGGCGCGCGGGCAGATTTCGTCGTCGGCGAAAAAGTAGCTTACTTCGCGGGCGGCGGACTCGGTGGAGTCGGAGCCGTGCACGGCGTTGGCGTCGATGCTGTTGGCAAAATCCGCACGGATGGTGCCGGCTTCGGCTTCCTTCGGGTTGGTGGCACCCATCAGGTCGCGGTTGGCCAGTACGGCGTTCTCACCTTCCAGTACCTGAACGACAACCGGACCGGAAGTCATGAAGTCCACCAGATCCTTGAAGAAGGGACGCTCCTTGTGCTCGGCGTAGAAGCCCTCGGCCTTTTCGCGGCTCAGGTGCAGCATTTTCATCGCGACAATGCGCAGGCCGGCCTTCTCGAAACGGCTTTCGATTTCGCCGATAACATTCTTTGCTACCGCGTCCGGCTTGATGATGGAAAGAGTGCGCTCCAGGGCCATGTTGTTCTCCAGTTAACAGTGTTTAAAAAGCAAAAAGAGCAACCGCAGCTGCTCTTCCCTGAATTCCTTACAGTCGCGACCGGGCCAGTGGCCGGCCGCCGACGCCGCGAACCGGGGCCCGGCAATGCCGACCCCACCTATCGCGGCGGGCGGATTATACGCGTAACTGCATGAAGTTTGTACTATTTCTATGTGCCAGCGGGGCCGAAACCCGGCCAGGTAGACTGCTCAGTCGGCTTCCTCGATCCAGGCGGCCTGGATGGCCTCGAGGATCTTCTCACCGCAGCGCGCCGGATCGTCATCGAAACCCGGCAGCTCGATTACCCAGTTACGCAGGTCGACAAAGTTCACCCGCAGGGGGTCCACCTCCGGATGGGCCTCGACCAGCTCGATGGCGATGTCATTGATATCCGTCCACTTCATGTGCGCGTCTCCGCTCCTGTATTCAAAGACCGACCTCGGGGTCAGTGCTTCTCAGATACCTGGTTGATAGTGTACTTGGGAATCTCGACCACGAGATCCTCGTCGTCGACGATGGCCTGGCAGGACAGGCGCGACTCGGGCTCCAGGCCCCAGGCCTTGTCCAGCAGGTCCTCTTCCAGCTCGTCCGGCTCACCCAGGGAGTCGAAGCCCTCACGGACAATGACGTGGCAGGTAGTGCAGGCACAGGATTTTTCGCAGGCGTGCTCGATTTCCACACCGTTGGCCAGCGCCGCATCGCAGACACTGACACCACTTTCCACTTCCACCACCTTGCCCTCCGGACAGATCTCCTCGTGGGGCAAAAATACGATTTTCGGCATAGTTGGATAACTCGCTATGGTCTCAATTCCGGGCGGTCTCGCCCGCCCCGCCCGATCGCCGGCTCCTCTTACTGAGAACCGGGTCAAAGGCTGTTATTGATCGAATTCGTCCAGGGTATGGCCCTGCATGGCGCGCCGGATGGAAGCATCCATCCGCCGGGCCGCAAACGGTCCGGAAACCTCGTTGAGGGTCTCGATCCTCCGGCGTATCTCGTCGGCGTCACCACCGTTATGGGCCAGCCGCAGGGCCTCCATGGCCTTCTCCAGTTCGTTCAGCTCACCCTCGTCCAGGAGTTCGGCGCCATTTTCCTGCAGCGCCACCAGCAGCGCCTCCAGGCTGCGCTCTGCCTCGACCCGCGCCTCGCGCACTGCGCGCGCGGCAACATCCTCTTCGGCGTGCTCGTAGGAGTCCTGCAGCATACGGGTGATATCAGCGTCCTCGAGGCCGTATGACGGCTTGACGGTGATATCGGCACTCACGCCACTACTCTTTTCCATCGCCGTAACCGACAGCAGCCCATCCGCATCCACCTGGAAGGTCACCCGGATATGGGCCGCGCCGGCGGTCATGGGAGGGATTCCCCGCAGCTCGAAGCGGGCCAGCGAGCGGCAGTCCTGCACCAGCTCCCGCTCGCCCTGTACCACATGAATCGCCATCGCGGTCTGGCCATCCCGGAAGGTGGTGAACTCCTGCGCCTTGGCCACCGGTATGGTGGTGTTACGGGCAATCAGCTTCTCCGTTAGACCGCCCATGGTCTCGATGCCCAGCGACAACGGAATCACATCCAGCAACAACAGGTCGTCGCCGGACTTGTTGCCCACCAGCACGTCCGCCTGCAGGGCGGCACCGATCGCAACCACCTGGTCCGGGTCGATGTCCGCGTGGGGAGCGCGACCAAAAAATGACTCGACCCGCTCGCGGACCCGCAGGGTGCGGGTGGAACCGCCCACCAGCACCACTTCCTGCACGTCCTCGGCTGTCACACCGGCGTCACGCAGGGCGCGCTTGCAAGCGCGCAGGGTCTTGTCGATCATCGGGTCCAGCAGTGCCGCCATTCCCTCGCGATCGAGGGTGCCACGCCAGTCGCCGTACTCCACCTCGACCGCATCCTGTGCGGACAGCGCCTCCTTGGCGGCGCAGGCGCGATCGAGCAGTGCCCGCTGGGTCGCCACATCGTGATTGGTCCCCAGTCCGGCCTGCTCTGCAATCCAGCCGGCAATGGCCCGGTCGAAATCGTCGCCGCCCAGGGCGGAGTCGCCGCCGGTGGACAGCACTTCAAACACGCCACGGGACAGGCGCAGGATGGATATATCAAAGGTACCGCCACCCAGGTCGTAGACGGCGATGACGCCCTCCTCTCCCTGGTCCAGGCCGTAGGCAACGGCCGCCGCAGTAGGCTCGTTGAGCAGCCGCAGCACGTGCAGGCCCGCCAGTTGCGCGGCATCCTTGGTGGCCTGTCGCTGGGCGTCGTCAAAATAGGCAGGCACGGTGATCACCGCGCCATCGAGTTCGCCGCCCAGCGCCCCGCTGCCCCGGGATGCCAGCACTTTCAGGATTTCGGCGGAAACCTGTACCGGGTTGACCGGACCGGCAACTGTCTCGATCGATACCATACCGCCCTTGTCCGCCTCATCACTGGACTGGACAAAATGATATGGCAGCTGCTCACCGAAGCTCTTCACGTCCCCGATGCCACGGCCCATAAAGCGCTTGATGGACAGCATGGTGTTGTAGGGGTCGGCACCCGCGCATTGCCGCGCCGCAGAGCCCACCGTAACTGCACCGCCCTCACTGTAGTGGACCGCCGACGGCAGGATGACACTGCCATCCTCACCCTCTATCGCCGCAGCACTGCCACTGCGGACAGTCGCAACCAGCGAGTTGGTGGTACCCAGGTCGATACCCACCGCACGCTTGCGCTGGTGGGGCTCGGGAGTCTGTCCGGGCTCGGATATCTGCAGTAATGCCATCAGCTAACTCGTTCTCGCTATCGGTCACTTCATCTGGTGTGGGCGCCAACCCGGCTTCCAGCCCGGGGAAAAGCATTCCTGCCGGGACAGCCGGCCGAATTGCAGCCGCTCACCAGTCTTCGAATTCTCAGCAATCCGCCGGGATCAGAAATCGCCCAGCAGATCCTCTTCCAGTTCCTCAACCTGATGCTGCAATTTGCGCAGGAACTGCAGCTTGAGCAGGGAGTCTTTCGCCGGTTCCAGCTCGCCATCGGCAAATCGCTGGGCAAAACGCTCCTGCTCCGAGGAGAACAACCGGGAAACCTCGTCTTCCAGCGCATCCAGTGCGGCGGCCGGGTCCGCCTCACTGCGCACCTCCTCGAGGCGCTCGCGCAGCATCATCTGCTGCATCAGGAATTCCGCATCTGCCGTGGTCTGCTCGGGGCTGATCTCTACTCCGGCCAACTCCAGCAGGTAGCCGGCACGGGCAACCGGTTCGCGCAGGGTGTTGTGCGCCTCGTTGATCTGCGCCGCGTACTGCATGGCCAGCATCTGCTCGCGGTCAGAGCGGGCAGCGTACTTGTCCGGGTGGAATTCCCGCTGCAGCTCGCGGTAGCGCTGCGCCAGCGCCTCGCGGTCCACGCTGAACCCCGGTTTCAGGCCAAAAATCTCGAAATAATTGTGTTGCTCACTCATCGAATTTCCGGTTCCCACCCTGTCCTTACAAAAAAGGCCGGCGTGCAGTGACGCACCCGGCCTCCCAACCCGGCCATGCCAGGCTCACACGTGAAAACTTTCGCCGCAACCGCACTCGTTCTTCACATTCGGGTTGGAAAAGGCAAAGCCCTCATTCAACCCTTCCTTGACGAAGTCCAGCTCGGTGCCGTCGAGGTACACCAGGCTTTTGGGATCCACGACCAGCTTTACCCCACCGTGGTCAAAAACCTCATCCTCGGCACTGGCCTCATCCACGAACTCGAGTACGTACTGCATACCCGAGCAGCCGGCAGTCCTGACACCCACGCGGATGCCGATGCCCTTGCCGCGGCTGGCGAGCTGGCGCTCGATGTGCGCCCGGGCCGCCTCTGTCATGGTAATTGCCATAAAATCGCCTTACTGCTTAGCTGGCCGCGCTCTCATTCACCTTGCTGGTACGCTTTTCACGGATATCGCGCACCGCGGCCTTGATTGCGTCTTCGGCCAGTACGGAACAGTGAATTTTTACCGGCGGCAGGGCCAGCTCTTCAGCGATGGCAGTGTTTTTGATCTGCTCCGCCTCATCGATGCTCTTGCCTTTCACCCACTCGGTCAGCAGGGAGCTGGAGGCAATGGCTGAACCACAGCCGTAGGTCTTGAACTTGGCATCCTCGATAATGCCGTCGTCATTCACCTGGATCTGCAGGCGCATCACGTCGCCACAGGCGGGCGCACCGACCATGCCGGTACCGACATTGTCAGACTTGTCGTCCATACGGCCGACGTTACGCGGATGCTCATAGTGATCGATTACTTTGTCGCTATAGGCCATGACTATTCTCCTGGATCATTCACGTGCGTTAATGGGCGGCCCATTCAATAGAATTGAGGTCGATACCGTCTTTATACATATCCCACAGCGGTGACAGCTCACGCAGTTTCTCCACCGCCTTGCGGACCTCGGCCGCGGCGTTGTCCACGTCCTGCTCGCTGGTAAAACGTCCAAAACTGAACCGCAGGGAGCTGTGGGCCAGCTCGTCGTTCACGCCCAGGGCACGCAGCACGTAACTGGGCTCCAGGCTCGCGGAGGTACAGGCAGAGCCGGAGGAAATTGCCAGGTCTTTCAGTGACATGATCAGGCTCTCACCCTCGACAAAGGCAAAACTGACATTCAGGTTGCCCGGAATCCGCTGCTCGAAAGATCCGTTGACGTGGACTTCCTCCATGTCCTTGATGGCGTCCCAGAACCGGTTGCGCAACATCAGCAGGCGCTCGTTCTCTGCCGCCATCTCTTCTTTGGCGATGCGGAACGCCTCACCCATGCCCACGATCTGGTGGGTCGGCAGGGTACCGGAACGCATGCCGCGCTCGTGACCGCCACCGTGGATCTGAGCCTCAATCCGCACACGCGGCTTGCGGCGCACAAAGAGGGCACCGATACCCTTGGGTCCGTATATCTTGTGGCCGGAGAAGGACATCAGGTCCACTTTCATCTCGCCCAGGTCAATCGGCAGCTTGCCGGCGCTCTGGGCCGCATCCACATGGAAAATCACCTTACGCGCCCGGCATATTTCACCGATTGCGGCGATGTCATTGATCACGCCAATCTCGTTGTTGACGTGCATCAGGCTCACCAGGATGGTGTCCTCACGCAGTGCCTCCTCGACCTGCTCCGGGTAGACAATGCCGTCTGCACGGGGATTCAGGTAGGTCACTTCAAAACCCTCGCGCTCCAGCTGGCGGCAGGCATCCAGCACCGCTTTGTGCTCGATCTTGGAGGTGATGATGTGCTTACCGCGCCCCTGGTAGAAGTGCGCAGCGCCCTTGATGGCCAGGTTGTCTGACTCGGTGGCGCCGCTGGTCCAAACAATTTCACGGGGGTCTGCATTCACCAGTTCGGCGACATGGCGACGTGCGTCTTCCACCGCCTCTTCCGCTTTCCAGCCGAACAGGTGCGAGCGGGAGGCCGGGTTACCGAAGTTACCCTCCATCGTCAGCTGCTCCGCCATCTTGGCGGCGACCCGCGGGTCCACCGGGCAGGTAGCGGCATAATCCAGGTAAATGGGAAGCTTCATATTCAATTCTCTCCGCGCACTGGTCTGTCTATTCGCGTGTGCTCTCGGGTTTAAATCCGGGGGCCTGGCAGGCTGCTGTCACTGCAGGCTGCCAATAACCGCCACTTTCTCTTCCGGCGCCGCCTCCCGCATATCCTGGCGGCGCGCCACTTCCTGAACTTCGGCCCGCGCCACCAGGTGCGCCAGGCTGATACCGCTCAGGAAGCCGTGAATCTGTTCGCTCAGGTCACACCACAGATAGTGGGTGAGACACTGTTCGCCACCGGCACAATCACTGTTGCCACCACAACTGGTGGCATCCACCGACTCGTTGACCGCGTCGACGATCTGGGCGACATAAATGTCGTCACCGGTGCGCGCAAGGCGATAGCCGCCGCCCGGGCCGCGCACGCTGGAAACCAGCCCCGACTGGCGCAGCCGGGAGAAGAGCTGTTCAAGGTATGACAGGGAAATCCCCTGGCGCTTGGATATGTCCGCCAGGCTGATCGGGCCACGATCGGCGTGTAACGCCAGATCCAGCATCGCTGTGACCGCGTAGCGGCCTTTGGTTGTCAAACGCATGTCAGCTCCTGACTGGTCCATCGCCCTATCGACGGGGCGCGAGTATGGAATAACCAACTATCTCAGTCAAGTATATAACCCCGCATGCCAGTCGGGTATTCAGCGACAGCCCGCCCGCGGGCTCCGGCCCTATTTTTCCGTCGATTCGCTGTCGGACTGGCTGTCCGGGCGCCCTTTGCCACCGGTGCGGTAAATATAGTTCTGGATTGCCGTCAGCATGCCCCGCAATATGCCCAGCTCCATATCATCCGGACGGACCCGACTGAACAGTCGACGCAACCGGGTCATGGTCTGGCGGGGATTGTCGGGGTCGATAAAGCCAAGCTCACCCAGGGACTGCTGCAGGTGCTCGAAATAAAGCTCCATATCGCTCGCCTTGGCCGGCGGCCGGTCCCAGTCGGCATAGCTGAGGGGCTCCCCTTTCTCCGCCTCCAGTGCTGCCACACGTACCTCGTAAGCGAGCACCTGCACCGCGGTGGCCAGGTTGAGGGAGCTGTATTCCGGGTTGGCAGGGATATGCACATGGAAGTTACAGGCCTGCAGTTCCTCGTTGGTGAGGCCACGGTCCTCGCGCCCGAATACCAGCGCCACCGGGTGGGTGGCCGCTTCCGCCACCGTCCGCTCACCACACTGCCGCGGGGTCAGCAGGGGCCAGGGAATCCGGCGTTCACGGGCGCTGGTAGCCACCACCAGGCCACAGTCCGCCACTGCCTCCTCGAGGGTATCCACCACCACCGCGGTTTCCAGCAGGTCGGCGGCGCCGGCGGCGCGCCAGATGGCATTGGCGGCGGGAAACTCGCGCGGTGCCACCAGGTACAACTGCTTCAGCCCCATGTTCTTGAGCGCGCGCGCGGCACCGCCAATATTGCCCGGGTGGGCGCTATTCACCAGCACCACGCGCACGTTGTCGAGCGCACTGGGCGGAGCGGTATCGATAGGAGACTTGGCCATACTGTAGAAATAGTCCGGGCGATTACGGGCGCGCGAGTGTAGCAAATCTGGCCAAGAATCCCTACAATCGCCGCGGCCGGCCAGCCCGGCCCCGGAGATCCTGGGACTTCCCAGTCATGCATCTCCCGCTTTTTAACCTCTCAACCACTTAGTGCGGACAAGTTATGGAACCCATGCTGAATATCGCCCTGCGCGCGGCGCGCAAGGCCGGTGAACTGATCGAGCGCGCCTGGGAGCGCGACGTGACCAGGTTCGAGGAAAAGGGGCGCAACGATTTCGTCACTGAAGTGGACCGCGCCAGCGAGCAGGAAATCATCTATCACCTGCGCAAGGCTTACCCCAAGCACAGCATCCGCGCTGAAGAGAGCGGCTTTCACGAGGGCGCCGAACCCGAGTACGAGTGGATCATCGACCCGCTCGACGGCACCACCAATTTCATTCACGGTATCCCTCAGTTTGCGGTCTCCATTGCCTGCCGTTACCGCGGGCGCATCGAGCACGCAGTGGTCCTGGACCCGATCAAGCGCGAGGAATTCACTGCCAGCCGTGGTCGCGGCGCAGCGCTGAATGGACGCCGTATCCGCGTCACCAACCGCCAGAACCTGCGCGGCGCACTGATCGGCACCGGTATCCCCTTTAACGGTCCGGCACTCGACAATATCGACCCCTACCTTGCCGCCCTGAAGGAAATTGCCGGCCAGACTTCCGGTATTCGCCGCCCCGGCGCTGCCGCACTCGACCTGGCCTATGTGGCCGCGGGCCGGTTTGACGGCTTCTGGGAAATGTACCTGAACACCTGGGATATCGCCGCAGGCTCACTGCTGGTCAAGGAAGCCGGCGGACTGATCAGCGATTTCCGCGGTGGTGATGATTACCTGGACAGCGGTCACCTGGTGTGCGCCAGCCCCAAGGTGTTCAAGCCCCTGCTGCAGATCGTGGGGCGTCACCTGGGCGGGGTTCGCTGATCACTTCCCCGGGGGCCCGGTAGTCCCACACCAGCCCCCGAAACTCAGGCTGTTTCTGTCGTGTACCCTTCTCTGCCGGGAAGGCGATCGCGCAGGAACTCCTCGAGCGGCCGGGGGTGGCCGACATGGTAGCCCTGCACCAGGTTCACACCCAGCGATGCCATGCGCCGCAGTGTCGCCTCATCCTCCACATACTCCGCCACCGTCCGCGCGCCGAGACGCTGGGCAATCTGGTGAATGGACTCGACGATAATCAGGTCGACAAAGTTCTCCTCCACCTGGCGGACAAAGCTGCCATCGATCTTGATGTAATCAATCGTGAAAGATTTCAGGTAGCCGAACGAACTCAATCCGTTACCGAAGTCATCCAGGGCGATGCGGCAACCGAGCCTGCGCAACTCGGTTACAAAGCGGCTGGCGCTGTCCATATGGCTGATAATCGCCGTCTCTGTAATTTCGAAACTGATCCTGCCGCGCGGCACCGGCGTTCGCTCCAGCACCCCGAGCAGGTAGAACTGGAAGCCCTCATCGCCGAGGGCATCAGCCGAGATATTTAACGCAAAACTGAAGCCCGCAGCGGCTATTGCCCCGCCGTTCTTTACCAGTGTCTCATCCACCACCCAGCGATCAATTGCCAGCATCAGTCCATAACGCTCGGCCGCCGGCACGAATGAATCGGGCATCAACAACTGCCCCGAGTCGTCATACATCCTCAATAAGAACTCGTAATGACTGACGCGACCGGTATTTGCGGCCTCGGCAATCGGTTGCATGTGGAGGGAGAACCGCCCACTGTCGATGGCATCCCGGATTACCGAAGCCATCATGATTTCCCGGTGCTGGTCGGCGGCAGCGCTCTTGCCCAGGTCATAGGTCATGACAGAACCGCGCCTGGCTCGCTTGGCGGAGAAGCAAGCCACGTCAGCCTGGCTTAGCAGGTCCCCGGGGTGGTGGTTGCGGCTGTTGATTTCGGTAATACCGGCACTCGCGCCGACATCGTACACCCGGTTGTTCCACGGGAACCGCAGGGCGGCAATCTGGCCCAGCAGGGCCTGGCAACGCTCCCGCGCCCGCTCTCGATCACAGTAACGCAGTAACAGGCCGAATTCGTCGCCACCGAGACGGGCGACACTGTCCGCCTTCTGCAAGTGTCCACGGAGGCATTTGCTGACCTGGCGCAACAGGTCGTCTCCGGCGATATGGCCGGCGCTGTCATTGACCAGCTTGAAGCGATCCAGGTCGAGGTAGACGAGCGAGTGGCAGGCATTATCTTCCAACGCCTCGCGGGTAGCCTCCTGCAGCGCCCGCTTGAATGCATCGCGATTGGGCAGGCCGGTGAGGTCGTCGTGAGACGCCTTGTAACTCAACTGGCGAATCAGCTCACGCTGCTGGCTGACATCCTGGATGACCAGCACCGTCCCCAGCAGGTCACCTTCATGTCTCCGCAAGGGGGATACCGACCAGGTAATGTCATAGCGGTGCCCGCTGAGGCTCGTCAGGCTGGCATCGCCACTACCGAAAATAACCCGCGACTGCCCCAGGCAACTGGCAACGGCAGTGCTGAGGTCGGGACCGTCCTCATCACCTTCCACATGGCAGACTGCATCCAACGGCCTGCCTTCGGCGTCCCGGCCCAGCCAGCCGGTAAGGTTCTCGGCCATCGGGTTCATGTAGTTGACACGCATCTGCGCATCGGTGGAAATCACCGCATCGGTAATCGACGCCAGCGTCACCTGCAGGCGCTCCTTCGCTTCCAACAGTCCCTGTTCACTGCGCTTGCGCCAGTCTATATCTTCGACCTGGGCCAGAATATAAAGGGCTTCCCCGCGGATATTGCGGGCTACCGATGCCCGCAGCTCGCCCCACACCGGATGGCCTTCGCGATGGGAATAACGCTTTTCCAGGCAGAGTGACTGGCCACTGTTCGCGGAAAATTTTTCCAGCAGGTCACGACTGCGCTCCATATCCTCCGGGTGGGTGAAGTCAAGCACGCTCCGGCCAAGAATCTCTCCTTCCGGGTATCCGAGGAAGTCGCAGAAACTCCGGTTTACCTGCCGGACTCGCCCCTCCAGTGAAACCACCAGGACACCGATGCGCGAACTTTCCACAGCGTCGCGAAAACTGCTTTCCATCTCCACGGCACGGGCACTGCGCCGGCGCTCAATATTGGTGAAAACCGCAACCAGGTAGGCCGGCATTACCGCAGCAAATGTGGCCAGCACGAGGCCAAACTGGGGTATTTCGACACCCGGGCCGGCAGGCTTCGGCCAACCGGAAATACCAGTGAGATGGCCCGCCATGGCAATGGTCACCACACAGATCACCACAAGGCTGGCAAGCAGGTTCAACACCGTTGCCGCCCAGACCAGTGCCAGGGAAATAAAAACGAATGGATAGGACTTGTATTCCAGCAGGACGAGGGTCAGCGCGGTGACGGCGATGGTAACCAGGGTGCAGTGTCCCCATCCGGCCCAGTTACCGCGAAAGCCATTCGCATCCTCATACAACAACAGAACTGGCAACAGGATCAGGATGCCCATGGCATCGGCGGCATACCAGAGCGGGAAGACCTCCGTGAACGCCGCGCCGGTATTCAGGACGACAAAGTAAGAGCCGATACTGGCACTGGAGAGCGGCGGCACAATGGCCGAGACCACGACGAATCGCAGCCAATGCCGTATACCGGAGAAATAATCATGCCGCGGGCAGAATTTTCTCAGCAGGACAGCCGCAACCGCGATTTCCGCAAGGCTGGCGAGGGTATATTCAACAGCTGACAACCACTCGAGCCCCAGCCACAGCACGGCGAAAAATGACGCGGTAAAGAAAGAGGCAAACAACACTGGCCAGTGCCGCACCGGGTGCCGATAGAGATAGGCGATAGCTACAGCATCAGCCAGCCACAGGAAAGCCGCACCATCGTCTGCGCTCAGCGCTTTTTTGCAGAAGACAATCAGAGCCGCACTGAGCATCGCGAGCGCCAGAGCACTTTCCCAGAGCGCGGAAGAATGCGCTCTGCGGCTTAACCGGTCATCTTGCCGAATTGAAGAAAACAATGGTTTCCCGCCCTATTATCCTGGTAGCCGCCAATAACGGCTGAATCCTGACTGATAGCCTTTCCCCGCGCCACACACCGTCATTTCAGGCCTGCAGCAGGCGCTTGAGTTGTCGTGCCAGCTGCACCAGGTCAAAAGCTGCAGGCAGGTGATCGGGGCCGCCGCCCTCTCCCGGCTCCCCTACCCGGATAAACGCAACACTACCGGTCAGCGGGTCTTCCCGCAGGATACGTCGCATATCGTCGGCGGACATGCCTGGCATACCGGACTCAAACAACACTGCATCCACTTTACGGGTCCGCGCCATAAAAATCGCCTCAACCGCATCGGTCGCGGCAACCAGTTGCACCTGCTCGGAATCTCCCAGGAGCACTCGCAACCGCTCGAGTTCGGAGGGACGGTTATCCACCAGCATCAGCTGGCACGGGGGCAGCTGCACGGGCGTACCGGCATGGGCTGGCATCTGGATCACTTCCGGCGCTGCGTCGATCAACGGAAAGTCGATCCAGAATATTGACCCCTGGTCCTCGTGACTGTCGAAGTCAATTCGCCCGCCCATCGCCTCTGTCAGGCGCTTGGCAATCGCCAGGCCCACGCCCGTCCCCTCTATTTGACCACGTTCCGCACCGAGGCGATTGAACGGCTCGAACACCTCGGCACGCCGACTCTCCGCAATTCCCTTACCGGTATCCAGGATGCTCAGGCGCAACCAGCCCTCCGCTTGCGGGGAAAAGTTGATCACTACCCGGCCGTTTTCCCGGTTGTACTTGACCGCGTTACCGGCAAGATTCAGGACGACCTGCTTGAAGCGCACCGGGTCAGCACAAATATACGCAGACTCCCACCCCAGCGGCTCGAAGATCACACTCACTTTACGGGTCTCGGCCAGGGGTTCCAGCAACCGCTTACAGTCCTCAACCAGCGCCGCGGGCTTGATCGGCTCCATGGAGGGCGCCAGGCGCTGGCTGTCAATACGGGCCAGCTCGAGCACATCCCCTACCAGGTGCAACAGGTGCTGGCCGGCACGGCGAATTTCACCGAGGCGCTGGCGCTGGTCCGGGTTGAGGCTCATTTCCAGTTCGACCATCTGGCTGTAACCCAGGATCGAATTCAGGGGAGTGCGGAGTTCGTGGCTCAGGCTGAGCAGCAATTCCGCCCGCACGGTACTCTCCTTGCGCTCGCTATCCAGCTCGCGCTCCAGGCGCTGCTGGGCCTCCCGGTACCCGGTGACGTCCTGGGCCAGTCCGAGCACGCGAACCGGCCTGCCTTCGCTGTTCTTCTGCAATTGCCCCCGGCAACGCACCCAGATGATTCCCCCATCGCGATGCCAGAGCCGGAATTCCACGTCCAGGGGCAACTGTTCCGAGATATGGTCGTGAAAAGCGCGTTCAGCGCGGGGCAGGTCTTCTGGCAGGATGCGCGACTTCCAGAGTTTCAGGGCACTGCGGGCATCCCGGTCTATGTGGTCGCTGTCGTAACCCAGCATGGACCAGCATGCCAGGTCCATCACCACCTCGTCCGCGAGCAGGTCCCACTCCCACAGGCCATCGCCCACCGCGCCCAGGGTCCAGAGGGCCCGCTCGCCCTGCAGCCCCGACTGGTCGCGCATGGCCAGCTGGTCAGTGAAGTCGGCGCAGCCACCAATAATCACCACATTGCCATTTTCGTCACCTGGCACACTCCGTCCCCACCAACGCAACCAGAGTTGCCGGCCGTCACGGGCAAAAGCGCGCACAGTGATATCAAAGGCCCCGCCCCCTGCGCTGACCCTGCGCCGGGCAACAAGCAGTTTCTCACGATCTTCACTGTGGACAGGGGTGAGTTCCTCCCCCGCCCAGAGGTTTTGCACCGCCGTGGCACCATCCTCGCCGAACAACGCCCAGATATCGCCGAAAGCGCTACACTGGCCACTATTCGGGTGCCATTCCCACAGGCCACAGTCCACATCGCGTAGCAGCTGGCGCATATGCAGGATTTGTCGCCGCACCAGCCATGGCGGTGCAGTCGTATCAGCCCCGGGCGGGGACAGCTGCAGGGGGAAATCGGTCACTTCGACAGGCATGGCTGGGTCACAGCATTGGTTGTTATTGGGGCTTTACCGGAAGTGAATCACTTATCCGCCTCCAAGAAAAGCCTGATCGATGGCAAGTACCGCGACCCGCAGGCAGGCAGGAGTGCCACCACCTGTCGCCTGGGCAAAAAAAAGGCCCCGCAATGCGGGGCCTGAATCAGCGATGATGAGAGAAAACGGGAAGTCACGCAGTAAAAGCTTTGCCATAAACCCCGTGATGGGTTCCCGTAGCGAGGACCTTTCGGCCGCTCGCAATCTAGATAATGCAACCGGTATGCCAACTTTGGTTTTTTTACGGATTTCCATCCACGGACGGCATGGCGCGGGGTTGGAACAGAGGGCAAAGCCCGCTGCGAAGCCGGATGGCGTGATCAGTACGCTCAATTTTCACCTCCCCCACGCTATCCTGAACCAATTCAGCCCGGAAACTGGTGCTAACGCACCAAAATCACGCACGCACGACCCCATAGCTGCCACATTTCGCAAACAGGCCGTGTCGGGCGTGCCTTGGCCCCCGGGATCGGGTAGGATCAAACCAGCAGCGACATCCTCGCACCGACTGGCAATTAGCCACTACCGGGTGCCCCCAACTACCGGTTCAATCAGGGTGTCGCTGGATGTAGCGCACAATTTAAGGTTGTTCTATGAATGCAGTATCCGAGGCCCCGCGTGTCTGGGTCACCACAATTCTTTTTGCCAGCACCGCGCTGGCGGCCCTCATCCTGGTGCCGCTGTACGGCCTGATGGTCGGTTACCACTGGTACCAGTGGCTGGCCTTTGCTGTTTACGGCGCCCTGTGCGGCCTGTCCATCACCGCCGGCTACCACCGCCTGTGGTCCCACCGCACCTACGAGGCCCACTGGTCCCTGCGCCTGCTGTTTGCGCTGTTCGGTGCCGCCGCGCTGCAGAACAGCGTGCTGGTATGGGGCTCCAGTCACCGCAGGCACCACCGCCATGTGGATGACAACGACCAGGACCCCTACTCCGCCCGCCGCGGTTTCTGGTTTTCCCATATCGGCTGGATGTTGCGCGATTACCCCAGTGGTCGCGAGAATTTCGAGAATGCCAAGGACCTGCAGCGCGACAAGATCGTGATGTGGCAACACAACCACTATATTGCCATCACCCTGGCCATGAACGTGGGCCTGACCTTCCTGCTTGGCTGGGTCACTGGCGACATCATCGGCATGATGCTGCTGGCGGGTATCCTGCGGATCGTGGTCAATCACCACACCACGTTCTTCATCAATTCACTCGCCCATATCTGGGGCCGCCGCCCCTACACGGACGAGAACACCGCCCGCGATAATGACCTGCTGGCGTTCTTTACCTTTGGCGAGGGGTACCACAACTACCACCATATCTTCCAGACGGACTACCGCAACGGCATTCGCTGGTATCACTGGGATCCCACCAAGTGGCTGATCCGCACCGCCAGCTGGTTCGGCCTGGCGAGCAACCTGAAGAAAGTGCCGGATATGCGTATCCACCGCGCCATGCTCACCATGCAATTCAAGCGCGCCGAGCAGAAACTGCAGGAATCCACGCACAAGGAGAGCTGGCGCGAGCTGCTGGAAAAGGAAGCCCAGGAATTTTCCGCAGCCCTTGGGGAGTGGAAAGAACTGCAGTCACGCCGCTATGAGAATGCCCGCGAACGCCTGCTGGCCAAGTGGGAAAGCGCGGCCATCCGCACCCGCGTCAAGGAGCTGGAATACAGCATGAAGATGCAGCGCAAGCGCCTGCAGATCATGATGGAACAGTTCCATCTCTGTCCCGCCACTGCCTGACCGGGCAACCGGCGCAGACAAAAAAGGGCGATCCTCGGATCGCCCTTTTTTTATTACTGTACCCTGCGCCAGTCCGGCGGGCGTATCACGGTCGCGCCCGGCTTAATCTGCCCTGGACGCCGCGAACTGTTGCACCGAGTATGCAACGCGCTCTTCCACATTGCGCTCCAGCTCTTCCAGGTCCATGTTTTCAATCAGTCGCAGGCGGTTACGCAGCCCCACTCCATTGGCAATCTGGATTGCCAGCCCCGGCCTCGCATTCGCCTCGAGCAGCAACGGGCCGCGCTTGCGGTCAAGCACGATGTCACACCCCAGGTAGCCGAGCCCGGTCATTTCGTAGCAACTGGATGCCAGGCGCAGCAGGTCACGCCATCCCGGCACCTGTAGTTTGTCGAAGGGCATCTCCGTATCCGGGTGCTGGTTGATGCGCAGTCCATTCTGCACCGCATGGGAACTGCGACCAGTGGCCAGGTCGATACCCACCCCGACGGCGCCCTGGTGCAGGTTGGCCTTGCCGTCAGAAGAATGGGTGGAGCAGCGCAGCATCGCCATTACCGGGAAGCCGCGAAATACAATAACGCGGATATCCGGCACGCCCTCGAAGGAGTAGTTGTCGAAGACCGGGTCGAAATCCACCAGCGCCTCGATCATCACGCGGTCGGGCTTGCCACCCAGGCTGTACAGGCCACTGTGGATGTTGCTGACGTGGCGCAGGATATCCAGTGCTGTAACCCTGGCGCCGGAAGGCTTGATGTACTCATCCCCCTCGCGCCCCACGATCACCAGGATGCCCTTGCCCCCGGAGCCGCGCGCCGGCTTGATCACAAACTTCCACAGGGGCTCGATGACTTCCATCACACGGGCACGACTGGGCTGGGTCTCGAAGGCTGCAATCAGCTCCGGCACCGCGATACCCGCGCGCCGGGCGGCACGCTTGGTATTGAGTTTGTCATCGACAACGGGATAGAGATTACGATCGTTATAGCGTGCAATGTAGTTCACGTTGCGCGCATTCATCCCCAGCACTCCCATCCGCCGCAGTGCAGAGGGAGAAACCAGGCCACCGCGCAACTTGGCGCCGATCCGGGCAAGGGAAAAAGTGTTCATTTATCGCACCAGCTGCCGGAAGCGCATCAGCTCACCGAGGCGGAAACCGGTGTAATTGCCGACGATCAGGATCAGGCTCAGCAGTACCAGCAGCAGCTCCGGGAAGTTGAACGTCCAGTGCTCGATATAGCGGTTGGTCATCACCCAGAAAGCCAGCACCGCCACCAGCAGGCTGCCGCCCGCCTGGACCACCACCTCGTAGGGACCATCCTCCTCCCAGACGATCGACATCCGCTCGATTGTCCAGGCGAGGATAATCATCGGGAAGAAGGTTACCGTCAGCGCCTGCTCGATACCCAACTTGTAGCTCACCACGCTGATCGCAGCCATCAAGATCACCACCGTGACCACCACGGCAGCGATCCTCGCCACAAGTAACAGGTTAAGCCTGCTCAGGTAGAAGCGGACCCAGAGTCCCAGCACCAGGATCAGCACAAAAATTGCCAGCCCCGTCATCAGGCGCGTTTCGATAAAGGCAATGGCCAGCAGCACCGGCATAAAAGTGCCCGAGGTCCGCAGGCCCACAAACACCCGCAGCAAAACCACTACCAATGCCCCCACCGGAACCAGCAGGATCAGCTTGAAGATACTCTGCTGCTCGATGGGCAGGCTGTAAATGGAGAAGTCCACCAGCGCCTCTTTTTCCATGCTGGTACTCAGCATCGCCACATCGCGGGCGGGGACATCGTTGGAGATGACCGAGAAAGTAACGCGTGAATCACTGCCGCCCTCAACGTCCAGCAGGCTCTTGCCACCCCGCTGCCAGATAAAGAAGTTCCTGGGCACGCCCGGGGAACCGCTGCGGGGCTCGAACACCACCCAGCGCTTGCCATCGAAAACCTCCAGCAGGTCCTCGGGGTCCAGCCTGCGGCGATCGTCCTCAAGGTAGAGCCCGCGAATCCGGTGGGCCGGGATCTCCGCTGCCGAAAGCATCAGCAGTGCCACATCTACCAGCGAGCGGTCCTTGTAATAGCCGAAAATCAGGTTGCGGTCCTGGTTGCGGGTATCCCCCAGGGAGGTCAGCAGCTGGGTGGTGAAGGTCTCGGTATCGGAGGAGCGCTCACGGGCGCTGTCCACCATGGAGTAAATGGCCTGGCGGACCGCCTCCTGCTCCCGCGCCCCCAGGAACGGCTTGTCCACCTCGGTACTCAGGTCCAGCGGTTGCTCCAGCGCCGCGCCCGGCGTCTGGTGCACATCCAGCTGGTAGAACAGGGACTGGCTACCGCTGGCGTCACGCCGTGACCAGACCGCGCGATACTCATCGTTGTCACGGATGACGTTGAAACCGAACCCGGATGAACTGAAGGTTTCTCCCAGAACTTCCATATTGCGCTGTTCGCGCGGCAGGGTGAGCGAAGCCTTCACCGGGCCGCCATCAGCATTGAAGCGTACCTTCGCCTCGATGGTCCAGACGGTCCGATACTCCCCCGGCAGCAACGGGAAGCCCAGTTCACGGTTCTTGTAGATGGTAAGGGCCGCGCCCATCAGCGCGAATAAAGCAGCGAGAATATATACCTGAGCGCGTGGCGACATTCGCCAATCCCCATATTCATGATTGGACGGCGCCGGTTCGTGCGCGGCAGCCGCCAGATTGATAGCCAGTGTTATTTTGCGACGGGAAGCCGGGGCTCACCCTGGACCTCGCGGCGGCTGACATCAACGACAGCGGCATCCTTGAGGAAGTTACGGCCCACCAACAGTGGGTGGTCCATCCCGCTGCGCTCGGTCAGGTTGACCTCGACCATGTGGGTCACATCGCCGACGGTAAGGCTCATATTGACAATCGGCCGCCGCTGGCTGCCAAAGCCGGGCCTTTCCACCCGCACCTGGCGCTTGATCGGCAACTCCACGGTAACCGGCTCGTCATCCCCGGGCGTAGACACCAGGAAGCGAACCCAGTCCTTGCCATCACGCTCGAACGGCTTGAGTTCCTTGACGCTGAGGGAGGAGGTCGGTGCCCCCGTATCAATCAGGGCCTTGAGGGTTACGCCACCGGGCTCCAGTGCCACGATTTCCACTTCCCCCAACACCAGCTTGTCCTTGGCGACGGGCACTTCGACTACTTTCTCGTAGGTCCGTTCGATCACCCGCTCGACAACCTTCACTTCCGGCTCGGCGCACACCACTTCCTGCGGCTCCGGGCACTGGGCAGCCGCCCCTGCCGGCGGGACGGTCCCCTCCGGGGGCTGCTCCGGCATCACCGCCCCGGGCTCTTCCGACCAGGGCCCGCGCAGTGTGAAGGACTCGCATCCCACGATTAATTGTGAGGCCAGCAACAGACATAAAATGGGAAAAAACCGCATTTTTGCTTACTACCTTAGGGCCTTTCGGCCAACCTGTGCGACGATCGCAATTTCCTGTCCCTGTTTCTTATTTGGCCGGAGAATCCATGCCCGGCTTGGTATAAACGAAACATACTACCGCATCCGCCCCTGAGCTGAACAGATTCGCGCCTCTGTTCTCATGCTCTAGGTGGAAAACCATTACCCCGGGATAACAGCTGCAAGGCACTCAGCCCCGCTCCAGGCGTGCATCTATTTCACCCAGCAGGGCGATCAGGCGGCCACCGTCATTGCGCTCGCGGAAAAACTCCTCCGCAATGGGTGCGGTGCCGCATTTCTGCGGCAGCGGACCGCCGGCCTCCACCAGCTGCGCCATACGCGGGATAAAGATGAACTGCAGCCACTGGGGCAGGGTCAGGGTATCGACGCAGAACGGCTGGCTGCTGGCCAGGTCCTCGGCGGACGGAGATTCCGCCTGCCAGAGATCCAGCCGCCGCAGTTCCGCTTCCAGCTGCAGCAGCTGGTCCGCTACGTCGAGGTAAATACTGCTCATAGGGACTCCGTCTGTTCGGTTGCGGTGTGATCGGTAACCGCCCACTAGTTTATGTCGCGCCGGAACGGCGGCAGGGAATCCAGCATCGCGCGACCATAGCGGCGCGTGACGACACGCCGGTCCAGCAGGGTGACAGTGCCCTCGTCCCGTTCGGTGCGCAGAAGGCGCCCACAGGCCTGCACCAGCCGCACGGCCGCATCGGGGACGGTAATCTGCATGAACGGGTTGCCACCGCGGGCCTCCACCCATTCCGCCAGGGCCGCCTCGATAGGGTCATCGGGCACCGCGAACGGCAACTTGGCGATCACCACGTGGCGGCAGTAATCCCCGGGAAGGTCAAGCCCCTCGGCAAAGCTGGCAAGCCCGAACAGCACGCTGGCCCCGCCGCCATCAACGGTCTCGCGGTGAATTTCCAGCAACTGCTGGCGCGAACGCTGGCCCTGCATCTGGATACGGTTGCGCCAGGTCCCCGGCAGCGACTCATAGACCGTCTCCATCTGGCGACGGGACGAAAACAGCACCAGGGCGCCACCCCTGTCACCGAGCAGTTCCGGCAGGGCAGCGATGACTGCATCCGTATGCTGGTCCGCGTTACCCGCATCCACGGCGCTCGCCGGCACCTGGAGCGTGGCGCGGGAGAAATCGAACGGGCTGGGCACCACCTCGTAGGTGGCGTTATCGGGGGTACCGGCGCGCATCCGGAAACGGTCAAAGCGCCCCAGTGCGGTCAGGGTCGCCGAGGTCAGCACCGCGCCGTAGCAGCGCCGCCAGAGGCTGTACTCCAGTGTCTTGCCCGCCAGGATCGGCGAGCTGCACACCTCGAAATCGAATGAGCCACCCCAGTCCACCAGGGTCACCCAGCGGGCCTGCGGCAAAGCGTCCCGGGCATCCGGGCGGGCATAATTGGCCCACAACTGCAGGTTGGCCTCGGCGCGGCCGTACCAACTC
Source organism: Microbulbifer sp. JSM ZJ756 (assembly GCF_044383805.1). Classification (NCBI taxonomy): domain Bacteria; kingdom Pseudomonadati; phylum Pseudomonadota; class Gammaproteobacteria; order Cellvibrionales; family Microbulbiferaceae; genus Microbulbifer; species Microbulbifer sp. JSM ZJ756. The sequence goes on from NZ_JBISER010000005.1 coordinate 125,085, forward strand.
CCCAGCAGGGGATACCAGCGCTCCAGGTCCACCGCCGGGACGGGGCTGTGCGGATCCTCCAGCAGCTTCTGCGCGGCCTGCACCATCTTGCCCAATACGGCTTCCAGCTCGTCGAAGTCATCGCGCAGGGTCTCAGCCAGGTGCATCAGCGCCTCCGGGACCACCCCACCCTCAAAGCGGTGACGGACGGTATTGCCGCGCTCGTCCTCAAACTCACAGGTCTCCTCGAGCAACGGCCACATCTGCTCCAGTGACTGCTTGGCGGAGGCCAGCAACCCCGGCAACTCCTCACCATGGCGATCCAGTTCGGCGCCATCGCCGATCTCGCCCAGCATCTGGCCGAGATTCTTGTTGGCCTGGTCGAGCCAGCCGGTGGAAGCCCCCACCCGGCTGTGGTGGGAAAAGTGGTTGAGCGCCTTGTCCGGAAGGTGATGCGCCTCGTCGAGCACATAAATGGTCTCTTCCGGCGGCGGCAGAATGGCACCGCCCCCCAGGGCCAGGTCGGCCAGCAGGAGATCGTGATTGGCCACGATTACCTGGGTCTTGCCCAGGTTTTCCCGGGCGCGGAAGAAGCTGCAGTTGCCCACATGGGGGCAGCGCCGACCACTGCATTGGCGATGGTCAGTGGTCACGCGGCTCCAGTCGGCCACCTCGATGGTGTCCGGCCAGTTGTCCCGGTCACCGTCCCAGCGACCGCTGGCTAGGCTCTCTGCCATATCCCGGTACAGCTGCACCCCGGTCTCGTCAACCTTTGGCAGCTCGTCCTCGTAGAGCCCCATGCTGGTGCCCACACCGCTGCCGCTGAATTCGGCCAGCAGCTGGTCGAGTTTGCTCAGGCACAGGTACCGGCCGCGGCCCTTGGCAAGGCTGAAGTCAAATTTCAGGCCACTGTGGCGCGCAACCTCCGGCAGGTCCTTGTGGATAATCTGCTCCTGCAGCGCGACGGTCGCGGTGGAGATAACCAGCTTCTTGTCCTGTGCCTGCGCCAGCGGAATCGCGGCCAGCAGGTAGGCCACTGTCTTGCCGGTCCCGGTGCCGGCCTCCACCACGCAGATATGTTCACCGTCGGTCTTGCTGCTGTCGCGCTCGCCACTGGCATCCTGCTCGATGGCTCCCAGCGAGCGCGCGATAGCCGCCACCATCAGCTTCTGCCCATAGCGGGCACGAAGCTCGCGCCCGGCCAGGAATTCGCTGTAGGCGGCCTGAATGGCCTGTTTGTCTTGTTTGCTTAACACAGTGTGGGAGCGCCGGCTGCTGGTGAATGGTCAGGGGCCGGCATTATCGCGCAAGCGCCCGCCGCACTCCACCATCGCCGCCAGCGATCACAGGTAGGCCAGCTTGGAGACTACCGGGTTGGCGTAGCCTCGAATCGCCCGCTCGCGCCAGCGCTCGTCGATGCGCTGCATGCGGGCCTCGAACTTCTCCCGCGTCTCCCTGTACTCGTCCGGGTTCCACTGCCTGGCAGGCCAGGATACCGGCAGGTCCGGGGTCTCGCCGTAGATCATCTGGTAGGCAATGAGGTTGGTCGGGTGGAGCACATAATTGCCGATCACCTGGCGATCGATCTCCTCCGCCAGTGCCCCCACATCGTGGTAATCACCCTCGATCGGGGTGCCGAAAGCCGCATGGACATGCCCTTTCTGGCCCACCACCCCCTTGGCGATGGAGTTCAGGTCTTCGTGGCGGGCCTTGCGATAGCCTTCCGGGTGCTCGGCGAAATACAGCTCGCGGGCCTTCTGCCGGTCGCAGGGGTCCCACTCGTAGGAGATGGCCAGCGGCACGATGTGCAGCTTGCGCCAGAACTCGGCAAACGGGGTATCCCGGTCCTTGGTCATGGCAAACATGGCCGCCAGCGCCGGGTTGGTGCGGTCCAGCCCATCCTTGGCACGGCCGGACCGCTGCGCGATCCAGACATGTTCATTCTCATTGACCACAGAGTGGTAGATGTAATTCGACAGCTTGGTGGCGGACTCCAGCTTTTCCCGGCGGGTGCTGGCCTTGCGCTTCACCGTAAAGCACTTGTTGAGCTTCATGATGTCCGTGGCAAACTGCTTCGTCAGCAGGTTGTCACCGATGGCGATACGGGCAGTCTCATGTCCCTCCTTGTACATGGCGAGGATGGACAGGGCCGGATCCATGGCAATATCGCGATGGTTGCTGACGAACAGGCAGGCACGATCCTTGGGCAGGGTATCCAGGCCCGAGATGGTCAGCCCGTCACTGGTACGGTTGACCGCCATCTCCAGGTACTTGGCCACCACTTCCTGTACGCCCCGCACGTCGCGCGCATTGCGGAACTCGAAGCGCAGGAACTGGCGCACCAGCCAGGCAATGGGTCCCTCAAGCTTCGCCAGCTTTGGCACCAGGAAATGCGCAGCTGCGTGGGACATTTCCGGGTCGCTGATCAGGCGCTTGAGGGCATCGCGCACCTCGTCGTCGCGGTAGGGGCGAATATCCTCGAACTGCGAGGGATCCAGTTCACTTGCTCTCATGAAATCACTACCTGCCACCTGACGCCACCGGATATCGGTGCCATCGGGCTCATTCTTATTGATGCTAGACCGGCTCACGGGCCGGGGACGATCGGTCCGGGGGGCCGGTAAAGCCCGGCCGGCGCAGAACATACCGGAACCGCCGCCGAACTGCCAGCACCGCCCGCGACCAGCCGGTGTGGACAGCTCGCACCGCAGCCGTGAGAATAGAGCGCTTCGCGCCGGCCGGCGCCCCGACAACGATAACGAGAATGGCCGCTGACCAGGCCCGAGAAGCAGATTTAGGAGCCCTACCTTGACCGAGCCCAGTTCCTCCCCCGCCGCCAAGCAGCCCAGCCTGCTGGACGCGCTGATCCCCTTGCTGATCCTGATAGCCCTGCTGTCCCTGTCGGTCTTCTTCTACGGTGCCGACTCATCTTATGGCCCCAACCAGATTGCCCTGCTACTGTGCGCCGGCATCGCCGCCCTGATGGGAATGAAAAACGGCCACAGCTGGGACGAGATGGAGGGCGGCATGCTGCACGGTATCGGGCTGGTGTTCGGCGCGATCCTGATCCTGCTGGCGGTGGGCGCCCTGATCGGCAGCTGGATCCTCGCTGGCACTGTGCCCTCGATGATCTATTACGGCGTACAGATACTGTCGCCACAGTGGTTCTATGCCGCCTCCTGCATCATCTGCGCGATTGTGGGGTTGAGCATCGGCTCCAGCTGGACCACTGCCGGCACCCTGGGTGTGGCCCTGATGGGCATCGCCGGCGCGCTGGGCCTGTCACCGGCGGTAACCGCCGGTGCGGTAATCTCCGGCGCCTATTTTGGTGACAAGATGTCGCCCCTGTCCGACACCACCAATGTGGCGGCAGCGGTGACGTCCAATGACCTGTTCCTGCATATCCGCAATATGCTCTGGACCACCATGCCCGCCTTTATCATCGCGCTGGTGGTGTTCTCCATCATCGGCCTGCGCACCGATGCGTCCGGGGCCTCGGCGGAAGACATCCAGTTGCTACTGGGTGCCCTGCAGGAGGAGTTCAACATCTCCATCGTCAGCATGCTGCCCCTGGCCCTGCTGCTGTTTATGGCCTGGCGCAAAATACCTGCCTACCCGACGCTGATGATCGGCGCCCTGGTGGGCTGCGCGATTGCCCTGGTATTCGAGCCGGAAACTGCCCGCCGCCTGGGTGGTGATGGCCCCCTGGCAGCCATCAAGGGCGCCTGGTACAGCCTGTTTGACGGCTACAAGTCCACCTCCAGTAACGAGGATGTGGCCGCCCTGCTCTCCAAGGGGGGCATGAGCAGCATGCTCAACACGATCTGGCTGATCGTATCCGCCATGGCTTTCGGCGGTGCCATGGAGCGCGCCGGGTTCCTCGAGCGAATCGTCAACTGGACCCTGTCGCGGGTGAAGACCGTGGGCGGGCTGGTGACATCCACCGTACTGACCTGCTTCGGCATGAACGCCGCTGCCGGCGACCAGTACATGGCCATCATTATCCCCGGCCGCATGTTCCGCGAGGCGTTTACCGAAAAAGGCCTGCATGGGCTCAACCTGTCGCGGACCCTCGAGGACTCCGGCACCATCACTTCGGTACTGATCCCCTGGAATACCTGTGGGGCCTACATGAGCGCGACCCTGGGCATCGCTACTTTTACCTACGCACCGTTCGCGTTGTTCAATATCCTTTGCCCGTTGCTGGCCATTGCCTACGGCTGGACACACTTCAAGCAACTGCCGCTGGATGCGGCACCAACGGCACAAGCCGCAAAATGAATGCACTTTCGCGCGAGACCAACCCGGCATGACCGACAACAGTAATCCTGGCACGCTGAGTGACCTGATCAGCCAGGCCCGCTTCAAATTGCGCTGGTTCGACCTTGGCCGGCGCGTCCGCTCGGTGCCCCGCAGCGCTGCCGATGCATTCGAGGCCGGCGATGCGCCCTGGCCACACCCCTACCTGCGCGAGGCCTGGGTCGGGCTACTGCTGTGGCCGGAGGAAGGTGGCGAGCCCGCCGTCTGGTTCCTGCGCCTGCCTCTCGATGAGCAGGGCAAACTACAGTTTGCGGCGCGGGACAACTTCCTTGCGCTCCTGAACCGCAAGCTCGTCGCCGGAGATGGCAGCGACGCCGGCGAGCAGCTCGGCAGCGCGCTCAGCGAGAGCGGCCTGGTGTATTCCCCCCCGCCCGAGCGCCAGGCAACTTTTCACGCCCACGCAGCCCGACTGCTACGGCGTGCCCCCAGTGCCCATTACGAAAACGTCCTGGCCTACCTCCGTGCGCCGGATTCCGGCACCTGGGGTCACCTGGGCCTGCAGGGGATCGCCGATGTCAGCGCGCGCTGGGAAGAGCACCGGCAGCTCATAGACGAGGCTTTGCCACAAATCGCTGCGCCGGTATTCGTCAGCCTCTGCCAGTGCCTGGAAAGTGAGGCGATCGACCACCGCCTGGCCGCTGCCATTATCCGCCGGGCAGACGCCGAGCTGCAGCAACAACAACCGGAAGCCGCCATCCTTGCTGCGGCGGTGCGCGGCATTTCCTTCTCCCCGGCCCGGGGCCTGCGGCACGAATTCCTGCAGCGGCTGCTGCACAGCGACAGGGCCCGGGCGGGGGAAACCCTCGCCGCTATGGGCAGCCGCTGCCCGGAGGACCTCCAGGAACCGGCCCTGGCCGCGCTCTGGCTCACGGCGCTGGCCGAGAGCCAGAAACAGGAAACCTTCAACCTGCTGCTGGCCGACCTGATGTTCCTCCCGGCAACCCGCACAGCACTGCTGGATGCCCTGCGTTCGCCGGAACGGCCGGAAGCCCTGGCACGCGCATTCGGCGTGTTTCTCCACGGGCCGCAACCGACACACTGATTGCGCACCCCGGTGCGCCCTCCTCCTCCCGCTCTCACCCCACCTTCCACAATGCGGCGATGCGCACGACTAAAATAGGCCGGTGATCGGGAGAAATCCGGATCGGCGGCATACCCCCAGTATCGGCCACACTTTACGCCCTGAAACAGGGAGTGCCACCGGGCAATTGGCGCGGAAAATTTTGTCGAGACCCACTGGGAAAAAGTTTTTTTCAAGTTTCAAAAAATAAGTCGATGCGCCCCGCAACAGCTTACGCCACCAAATGGCAGGAAAGACTTTAAATATAGGTATTTTAAAGCGCCAAACTGGCGCCTGGTTTATCCTGAGTTAACGGCTGGCAGCTATTTTTCCCGCCCGCCTATTACACTCCAAAGGGCGGCTCTTTGTAGAACATCATTTTACAAAGCAGACCAAACAGGTGACGTTTTATTGGCTATGCTAATGGCTGACATCAACGGAAAGGAGTAAGGGGATGAATTTCACTCCAGCCAAGTACCTAATGGGAATTATCAGTGCACTGGTTTTGGCGGGCTGCTGTGCGGCACCTGCGCCACCGGCATCCTGCCCTCCGGGCTCTGAGCAAATCCCGCTTTCAATGGCTTGCCCGGCGGATGCCGATTGTTGGATGGCTTCCGACAATGTTCGCTGCATGAAAGTGGTCAAGTAAATCCACTTTTCGGCAAACATAGCAATGCCGCTTTTCGAAGCGGCATTTGCTTTTCCGGTACAACCGTTTGCTTTTCAGGTACAACTGCCTGCCCCTCCCCGATCTTCGACTGACCGCGGCAGCCACCACCCGGCACTGGCTGTAATTCCCATTTAGCGCTAGCATTGACGCGAAAAACTCCGTCGCAGCACCCGTCGCCTCTCCAGGTTGTCGACTGGGCAGCGCCACTCCCATTGCGCCGGAACACCTCCAACAGCAATAAAATACAAGCCAGTAATCCGGGGATAACATGACAGCCGAAACCGCAACGGCAAGCCGCTCCGCCGCCATCGCCCAGCTGCAATCACACCAGCGCGAACAGAGATGGTCACTGCGGGAGCTATTTGAAACCAACGCCAATCGCGCCGCGCGATACAGCAGCAGCGCCGCCGGAATTTACCTCGATTACAGCAAGAATCACCTGCAGGACCAGACCCTCGGGCATCTGCTGGATTACGCCGACCTGTGCGGACTGAAGGAGCAGATCGGGGCATTATTCTCCGGCGCAAACATCAACAACACCGAGCACCGCCCCGCATTGCATACAGCGCTGCGTTTCCAGGGGGAACCGACCAATGAGCACGAGCAGGCGGTGGCCGATTGCCGTGCGCAAATGCGCGACTTTACCCGCCGGGTACACAGTGGCGACTGGCGTGGCTTTACCGGCGAACCGATCCGCCATGTGGTGAATATCGGCATCGGCGGCTCTGACCTGGGTCCACGCATGGTAGTCGAGGCCCTGCGTCCGTGGCAGAAGGAAGGACTCAAGACACATTTTGTAGCCAATATCGACGGGGCGGACCTGAGCGATACACTCGCTGGCCTGCCGCCCGCCAATACCCTGTTTATCGTTGCCTCAAAATCCTTCTCGACCCTGGAGACGCGCGAGAATGCCCTGGCCGCACGCCAGTGGATGCTGGACGCCGGATGCGATGAGGCACAGCTTGCCAGGCACTTCGTTGCGGTAAGCAGCAACATCGTGGCCGCCCAGGACTTCGGCATCGCTGCGGAAAACATCTTCCCCATGTGGAGCTGGGTGGGGGGCCGCTACTCACTCTGGTCGGCCATCGGGCTTCCCATCGCGCTGGCCTGTGGCTACGAAACCTACGAGGCCCTCCTGTCTGGCGCACACGCCATGGATCGCCATTTTGCGACGGCGCCGCTGGCGGAGAACCTGCCGGTACTGATGGCCCTGATTCATTTCTGGTACCGGCAATGCTGGGGCGCTGGCAGCCAGGTGGTACTGCCCTATGCCCAGCGCATGGCCAAGTTTCCCGCGTGGCTGCAGCAACTGGACATGGAGAGCCTGGGCAAAGGGGTTGACCGGGACGGCCAGCCCCTGCACTACCCCAGCGGCAGCGTCATCTGGGGAACCGAAGGCAGTAATGGGCAGCATTCTTTCCACCAGCTGCTGCACCAGGGTACCGATTTAATCCCGGCAGACTTTATCGCCATCCGGGAACCGACATCCGGCCTGGTGGAACAGCATCGCTGGCTGCTTTCCTGCTGCATCAGCCAGAGCCAGGCACTGCTGCAGGGCAAAAGCCTGCACGAGGCCCGGCGGGAACTGGAAGACCAGGGTTACACCCACCGCGAGGCACATGCGCTGGCCCCGCACAAGGTGGTTCCCGGCAATCGCCCCAGCAATACCCTGGTGGTGGAAAAGCTGGACCCCTATCACCTGGGCGCCCTGCTGGCACTCTACGAACACAAAGTCTTCGTCGGCGGCTGCCTGCTGGGGATCAACCCGTTCGACCAGTGGGGAGTGGAACTCGGCAAGTTACTCGGCAATGCGGTGCACGAGGCAGCCGGTGGCGGCTCGACCGAGGGCTGGGACGGGTCCAGCAAAAAACTGCTGGAGCTGCTGTTCCAGGAAATCCCCGGCTAACCCCACAGTGCCTCGCCGCGATGGTGGGCTCAGGCCATCCACTCCCACCATCGCTCGATCCCCTTGAGGATCATGTCCACACCAAATGAACCGGTGAACAGGGCAGTCGCCCTGCCCGCCACCTCGATATACTTGCGCACGTAACGCTCGTGGCGCGTCTGTACCCAGTCGTAAAGCATTTTCAGCAGGATCAGGGACGCCAGTGCTACCGCCATCGCCAGGGTAATCGATAAAGCCCCTCCCACTGCACCCAGCCGGCTACCCGCCAGCACAGCGGCGCTGATGGTACCGGGACCGACAATAAACGGCATGGCAATGGCGCCGGCGACTTCATGCGAATGCAGGTTGATACTCTGCATCGGGCTCCCCATCCCCAGGGTCAACCGGATTCCCACAATCAGGAAAATAATGCCGCCAAAAATCATAAAGGCGAGAAAGCGGACCTGCAGCACACTGTCAAATATCTTCTCGCCAAACCAGGCAAACGCCAGGAATACCGACAGGCTGATCAGGAATGCCCGCATCAGCAGGCTGGAGAACATCCTCAGGTCCAGCCCGCGGATCAGGTCGAGCAGGTAGACACTGAGAACGAAGGGGTTCAGCAATACCAGCAGCAGCAAGAAAGCATTACTGAACTGTAAAAAATCCAGCTCAACCATGTTACCTCCGCCACTTCCCTTGATCCTGCCGGCTCACAGCAGCGCCGGGGTTGGTCGCTGCTGTCGGCGCGGCCCGGTTATGACTCAGCTTTCTGCTGCCCGGCCATCATGTTTTTCATCAACGGCTGGATCAGGTCCATGGGCAGCGGGAAAACGATGGTGGAATTCTGCTCGCCGGCAATATCAATCAGCGTCTGCATGTAACGCAGGGTGATGGCGTTTGAGTTACGCGACAGCTGGTCGGCTGCCTCGGTGAGCTTCATCGCTGCCTGGGCTTCACCCTCGGCATGGATGACCTTGGCGCGACGGGAGCGCTCTGCCTCTGCCTGCCGGGCGATGGCGCGGATCATGCTCTCATCCAGGTCTATATGCTTGATCTCGACATTGGTTACCTTGACACCCCAGGCATCGGTCTGCTCGTCGAGAATCTTCTGGATATCCACATTGAGCTTGTCCCGCTCGGACAGCATCTCGTCCAGCTCGTGCTTACCCAGCACAGAGCGCAGGGTGGTCTGCGACAGCTGGCTCACAGCCTCGTGGTAGTTCTCCACATTGATGATCGCGGACTGCGGGTCAATCACCCGGTAATACACAACTGCATTGACCTTCACGGACACGTTGTCACGGCTGATCACATCCTGCGTGGGTACATCCATTACCACCGTGCGCAGGTCTACCCGCTCCATGGTCTGGATCACCGGGATGATGATGATCAGGCCCGGCCCCTTGACCGACTGGAAACGGCCCAGGAAAAACACCACCGCGCGCTCGTACTCGCGCAGGATGCGGATGGCATACATCAGGATGAGTGCCACCGCGGCAATCAACAACCCCATAAAATAACTGACCATTTCGGACTCCTGTCTCTATCGCGTTGTTATCTTATTCCGGCCGGACCCGCAGCCGCAGGCCATGCTGTTCAGTAATGATTACCTGCTGGCCCGGCGACACCGGGTCATCGCTGTGCGCAGTCCAGATCTCGCCACCCACGTGTACCAGGATTTCGTCATCCTCTACCCTGTCCACCGTGGCGGTGCGCCCCACCAGCGCCTGGTCGCTGGCGACCCGGGGTCTGCGCAGGCTGCGCCCGACAGCCATCAATAACCCCAGCAGCATCAGGCCGCTCACCCCGGCGATCGCACCGATCAGCTTGCGCGAAACCTGCATACCAGGGACATCCGTATCGATCAGCATCACCGAGCCGATTACCAGCGCGATGACGCCACCGATACCCAGGGCGCCGAAACTGGGCATAAACACCTCTGCCACAATCAGCAATGCGCCGAGGATAATCAGTGCCAGGCCGGCGTAATTGATCGGCAACACCTGCAGTGCATAGAAGGCCAGCAGCAGGCAGATGACCCCGACAATGCCGGGCACCAGCGCGCCCGGGTTATAGCCCTCGAAAATCAGGCCGTAGATTCCCACCAACAGCAGGATATAGGCCACCTGCGGATTGGTAATCAGGGCGAGCAGCTTGTTGCGCCAGTCGGGCTCATACTCCTGCACGCGGACATCCTCGATCTTCTCATCGATGGTGACCTCGCCGGATTCCAGCTTCACCTTGCGCCCGCCCAGCTGCTGCAACAGGTCATCGGTATCGGTGGCCACAATATCCACCACATTCTGCTCGAGGGCCTCACCGGCGGTCAGCGTGGCGGCATCGCGCACTGCCTTCTCGGCCCAGTCCGCATTGCGGCCATGCCGGTTGGCGAGACCACGGATATAGGCCACCGAATCGTTGATCACCTTGCGCTCCATGGCGCTGCCAGGTTCTGGCGCCGTCCCCGCCCCTTCTTCCCTGTCGCCATCCTTTTTTTCCGTTTCCCCAGTATCACCAGCGGGCTGGTCGCCCCCTCCACCGGGTTGCTGGCCGGGTTGCGGCTGCCCCGGGGCGCCGCCCATCTGTACCGGTGTCGCCGCTCCCAGGGTGGTGGCAGGGGTCATGGCGGCGATATGGCTGGCGTAGAGGATATAGGTGCCGGCACTGGCGGCGCGCGCGCCGGAGGGGTGCACATAGGTCGCGACGGGGATTGGCGAAGCCAGGATATGCTTGATGATATCCCGGGTGGCGGCGTCGAGGCCGCCGGGGGTGTCCATGCGGATCAGGAACAGCTGGGCACCGTTTTCCTGTGCTTCCTCCATGGCCCTGATGAGGTAATCTGTCGTGGCGGGGCCGATGGCGCCCTCGATGGTGAAGCGGGCAACATGGGGCCCCTCCACGATCTCTCCCACTTCCTCCTGTGCCGCCACCAGGGGGGCGAACAGCGAAAGTAACAACAGCAACACCGACCGCAGGGGCAGGCTGCGCAAACCTCCTGTGAACCGCTTCAGCATGGCATCAATCCTGGATGCGAGAGTTGTTATACCTGCAGGTTAACAGAAATATCGGCCCGCCGTCGTGCGTCGGTGCAGCCCCGCCTTTCCGCCTGGAACCAGCGGGAACAAGGGGACGTGACGGCAGCATTTTGGAGAGGGGCAGCGGGGGAGTGTGGCTATACGGGAAGGGCAACCGGCGGGCCCCATGCCCACCGGCTTAAGGCGGTCAGATGGGGCTGCGGCGGCTGTGCCAGCGCACCGGGCGGGAGTACTTGTCCACATCCCCCTCAACACCCAGCAGCATGGCAAACAGGGCCATGCGCACCAGCAGGCCATTGTCGGTCTGGCGGAAAATTGCCAGGCTGGGGTGTTCGTTGAGATCCGTATCCAGCTCATTGGCTTCCGCACGGGAGTCCCGCGGCAGCGGGTGCATGATCACGGTGTTGGGCTCACAGTGGCGGGTAAAAATTTCCCGGTTCAGGCGGAAGCGACCGCGATAAAGGTTGGCCTCTTCCTGGGAGGCAAAGCGCTCCTCCTGGATGCGGGTGGAGTAGACGATATCGACGTGCCCGATCGACTCCTCCAATTGGTCAGTGACCGTCACCTGGTGGCCGGCGGCCCGCAGCTGCTCCACCACCGCCTCCGGCATCGCCAGTTCCGGCGGGGAGATAAACGTCAGCTGCACCTTGTCGAACAGGCACAACAGTTTGCACAGGGAGTGCACCGTGCGGCCATGCTTCAGGTCGCCAATCATGGCAATACGAACATCGTCGAGGGTACGCCCCTTGCCCGCCAGCTCCTTGCGGATGGTATACAGGTCGAGCAGCGCCTGGGTGGGATGCTCGTTGGCACCGTCCCCGCCATTGACCACCGGCACCCGGCTGGCGGCAGCAAACTCGGCCACCGACCCGGCCTGCGGGTGGCGCATGCAAATGATGTCGCTGTAGCCGGACAATACCCGTGCGGTGTCATACAGGGACTCGCCCTTGGCCATGGCACTGGCGGTAATTCCCACCGTCTCCCGCACCATGCCACCCAGCAGATTGAAAGCCGCGCCAAAACTGAGGCGGGTGCGGGTGCTTGGCTCCAGGAACATATTGCCGAGAATAGCCCCTTCCAGCACACGGGTGACTTTTTCCCGCCGTGCGTAGGGACCCATGCTGTCAGCCACTGAGAAAACACGGTCGATATCCGCGCGCTCGAACTGGCTGACAGAGAGAATGTTGGCTCCGATAAAGTCCATTGTTACTCCACTTGCTGCGCCTTGTGGGCGCGAGTCTTTACCGGGGCCGTATTCTAGCGGCGCGGCGCCCCGGAGCATAGCCGCGGGCTGCCGGCGGCGGTCTTTTACAGGGCCCGCCCGGCGGGCACCCCGGGTATCAGCCCTCAGGTAAGCAGGCCATCACCCCAGGCCTCCAGCTGGTCGAGCAGCCCGGCGCGCTCCGGGTACTGCTGGCGCAGCGCGGCAACCTCCTCGAAATACGGCTCCAGGGTGATGCTGGCACCTGCGGCCGGGTCGGTCAGGCGGCGGTAGCGCCACTCCTCCCAGCGCTGCTGCTCGTCAGCTGACAGGGTGTCCGGGAAGTTCCGGGCCCGCAACCGGAACAGCAGCTCCGGCAGGCGTCGGTCGGCGAACGGCACCTCGCCGGCCAATGCCTCCGGCCCGCGCTCCCCGAGCGCACGGTGGAGCTCCCGGCAGAGGTCGCGGTCACCGTCGTCCAGGAAGCCATCGTACAGGCTGGCCTCCACATCGCGGGGCGGAAATTCACTGTCCAGGTATACCCGGTGGAGCTTGTCGGTCAGCTCCGTATCCCGCAACTGCTGCCAGTGCCTCTCGCAGGCAGCCTTGTCCAGGCCCAGCTCTGCGGCGCGACGGTCGTCGAGCATATTGGCGGGTGCCAGCACCGGGCAGCGGTTCAGGTGTACCAGCTTGAGGCCCGCCGGCAATTCCCCCTCGCCCAGGTTGTCCCGGCCCGTATACAGGCGCTCGCGGAGGGCGTCCGCATCCAGTTCCAGGATCGGCCCCGGGTCCATGGCCAGGTTGGCGACGATAATGGCATTGCGATTGACCGGGTGGCTCGCCAGCGGCAGTACATAGGTGATGTGTCCCTGGCTGGCAGGGACCTTGCCGGATACATGCAACAGTGGCTTGCGCGCCCGCAGGTCAACCAGCTTTGCCGCCTCCTGCTTGCGACGCAGGCGGAAGACGTAATCGTACAGCCGGGGCTGGCGCTCGCGCACCAGGCGCGCCATGTCAATGGTGGCGCGCACATCCGACAGGGCATCGTGGGCGCCCTCGTGGGCAATCCCGTTGGCGGCGGTCAGTTCCTCCAGGCGAAAGGAGGGCGCGCCATCTTCGCGCCGCGGCCACTCGATACCTTCCGGCCGCAGGGCGTAGGCGAGCCGCACCATGTCGATGATGTCCCAGCGACTGTTGCCGCTACGCCACTCGCGCTCATAGGGGTCCAGCAGGTTGCGGTAGAGGGTGTGGCGGGTCACCTCGTCATCGAAGCGCAGGCTGTTATAGCCCACCCCACAGGTGCCCGGGGCGCCCAGCTCGGCCAGGATCCGGCGGATAAAGTCGATCTCCGGCACACCCTCTGCAAGCGCCCGCTGCGGGCTGATCCCGGTGACCAGGCTGGCCATGGGCTGCGGCAGGCAGTCGCTGGCAGGTCGGCAATAGAGCATCAGCGGCTCGCCGACGATATTCAGTTCCTCGTCCGTGCGGATACCCGCAAACTGGGATGGCTTGTCCGCGCCCGGGTCGGTGCCCCAGGTTTCATAGTCGTGCCAGTAGAGTGTGTTTTTGCTCACCTGTTCCCCCCTCTCGGTCTGCCGGCATCATATCATCAGCCGCAGTCCCCCCGGCACCATGCCCGGAACCGCTACCATTACAGCAGCGCTGCCCGGCCGGGAGCGGGGTTCAGTTGCAAAGCCGGCCCCGCCCATTAAAATCGCGCGTTTCCCTACATTACACAGCAGAAGTCCAATCACCCTATGAATATTCGCCAGCTCCTTTCCGACAAAGTCCAGGCCGCCATGCTGGCCGCCGGCATCCCCGCCGAATGCGGCCCGGTGGTGGCGCAGGCCAAGAAAGCCGGCTTCGGCGACTACCAGGCCAATGGCGCCATGGCCGCCGCCAAGCGCATGGGCACCAATCCCCGCGAGCTGGCCAGCCAGATCGTCGAGCAGCTGGACCGCGGCGATATGATTGCCAGCGCCGAGGTGGCCGGCCCCGGCTTTATCAACCTGCACCTGAGCGAGCAGTGGCTGGCTGACCAGGTGGCAGTGGCAGGCCGCGATCCGCGACTGAATATCGCGGAGGTAGAGAACCCGCAAACAGTGGTGATCGACTACTCCCACCCCAACCTGGCCAAGGAGATGCACGTGGGGCACCTGCGCTCCACCATCATTGGCGACGCCCTGGCTCGCCTGCTGGAATTCCAGGGCCACCGGGTCATCCGCCAGAACCATATGGGCGACTGGGGCACCCAGTTCGGTATGCTGCTGGCACACCTGGCCGACAAGCTGGAAAACAACGATGCCGAGGTAGCACTGGCGGACCTGGAAACCTTCTACCGCGAGGCCAAGGTGCGCTTCGACGAGGAGGAGGGTTTCGACGACCGCGCGCGGGAGTATGTGGTGCGCCTGCAGGGCGGCGACGCCGATTGCCTGAAGCTGTGGCAACAGTTTATCGACATCTCCATCAGTCACAGCGAGGAAATCTACGACAAGCTGAACGTGACGCTGAAGCGCAGCGATGTCTACGGCGAGAGCCAGTACAACGAGGACTTGCCGGTACTGGTCGAGGAACTGCTGGATAGCGGAATCGCTGTCAGGGACCAGGGCGCAGTGGTCGTATTCCTGCAGGAGATGGCGGACAAGGAGGGCAATCCCAGCCCGATGATCATCCAGAAAAAGGGCGGTGGTTACCTCTACTCCACCACTGACCTGGCCGCGATCCGCTACCGCGCAGGCAAGCTCGGTGCCGACCGGATCCTGTACGTAGTGGACGCACGCCAGTCCCTGCACCTGCAGCAGGCTTTCACCGCAGCGCGCAAGGCCGGGTTTGTCGACGAATCGGTCACCCTGGAGCACTGCGCCTTCGGCACCATGATGGGCGATGACGGCAAGCCCTTCAAAACCCGGACCGGTGGCACCGTGAAACTGGCGGCACTGCTGGACGAGGCAGTGGAACGCGCAGAGAAACTGGTGGCGGAGAAGAACCCGGACCTGGGCCCGCAGGAGTGCGCCGAGATCGGCCGGACCGTGGGTATCGGCGCGGTCAAGTACGCCGACCTGAGCAAGACCCGCACCAACGACTACGTCTTCAACTGGGACGCCATGCTGGCCTTCGAGGGCAATACTGCCCCCTACCTCCAGTATGCCTACACCCGTGTGCGCAGCATCTTCCGCCGTGCCGGGGTCGAGCCGCAATCCCTCACCGGTGACATCCTGCTGGAAACGCCGGAGGAGCGGGCACTGGCGGTCAAGCTGAGCCAGTTCGGCGAGGTGCTGGACCAGGTGGCCCGGGATACCTTCCCGCACGTACTGTGCAGCTACCTCTACGACCTGGCCAGCGCCTACATGGCTTTTTACGAGGCCTGCCCGGTACTCAGGGAAGGCGTGCCGGAAGCCCAGCGCAACAGTCGCCTGCAGCTGTGCAACCTGGTTGCCCGCACGATCGCCTGCGGCCTCGACCTGCTGGGTATCGAGGTCCTGGAAAAGATGTGATCCCCTTCCGGGCGGGGCCTGCCGCCCCGCCTGTCCAGCCCGCAGCGGATGCGGGCTCCCGGTTTCCTCTCGACAGGACTGAAATAATGAACATCCTTGTGACCGGCGCAACCGGCCTGCTGGGTCGCAGCGTATTCCGGCAACTGGCCGCCAACCCGGACTGGCAGGTGACTGGCACCTGCCACTCGCGCTCCGGGCCCGGGCTGCTGCCACTGGATCTCAGTGAGCCCGGGCAAATCCGCAATGCCCTGGAACAGCTGCAGCCGGATGTGGTGATCCACTGCGCCGCGGAGCGCTGGCCCGACCGCTGCGCGAACCAGCCCGACGCGGCCTGGGCCCTGAACGTGGATGCCACCGCCCTGCTGGCAGGCGCCTGCGAGGAGCTGGGCGCACAGCTGGTATATATCTCCACCGACTATGTGTTTGATGGCACTGCCCCACCCTACAGCGCCGACGCCCGTCCCGCCCCGATCAACTTCTATGGCCGCAGCAAGCGCGCCGGCGAGGAGGCGGTACTCGCCTGCCACGGGCACTGGGTGCTGCGCCTGCCACTGCTGTTCGGGCCGGTGGAGGAACCCCGGGAATCGGGCGTGACGGCACTGCTGGACACTATCCGCACACGGGAACCCATGGCACTGGATCACTGGGCCATCCGCTACCCCACCAGTGTGGAGGAAGTTGCCAGCGTCCTGGAGCAGTGCCTGAGGCTAAAGGCCGGGGGCGAGATCCTGTCGGGTATCTACCACTGGAGTGGTGATACCGCCTGTACCCGTTTTGAGCTTGCGATGATGATTGCGGACCTGCTGCAACTGGACTGCCGCCATATCAGCGCCGATAGTGCCCCGCACTTCGTCGAGCCGCGGCCCCAGAACTGCCAGCTGGACAAGGCGCGCCTGCTGGCGCTGGGAATTCGCGGCGGTCCCCCACTGCCACAGCAACTGGCGAGCGTGCTGCGACCGCTGCACGAAGAGCCTGTGGAATCAGGGTAAGCCCGGCGGGAGGCTGATTTACTGGAGGGGGGATCGTGGGAACTGGCAGGGGTACCCCGGGCATCCGGGACAGTTTTCCGTAATCTCAGGCGCCGGTAACTGGCCGCGAATCGGCTGCACGGTGCCGCGCCACTGGTACAGCGGGCGCGACAGTCTCACCGTCGAGCACCTTGCGCAATACTTCCTGGGCGTTGGCCAACTGGCCATCCTGCATAATCCACAGTTCCGAGTACCAGGCTACGGGACCCGATTCCTCCTGCGGCACATCCACCGCCGCCTGCTGGGTGAGCGCCCGGATTCCCGATTTCTCCAGGAGGGTGTAGAGGTGGCTCACCAGCAGCTGGTCGCTGGCGAAGTAGATCCTGCAGGCCATGGCTTACGTTCCGTCGATATTCTTCTTCCCACCGTTCACTGGCAGGGAGTCGTCTTTATGCTTGTGGAATCCCTGCGGGGGCAGGAATTCACTTTCCGTTAACTTAAAACATAGACGACAGGAGAATATGGCGCGACAGGCGCTGGAGGGGAGTGGCGCCAACTGGCAGTAAAAAGCGCGCCCGGATAAAGCGGCGCCCAGGTTCAGGCAGTTACCGGCGATGCCCGGCGAGAGGCACAGGCCTCAGGATTTATCATCGTTGCCGGCTATGGCCGTAGGTACCTGCCCCCGGCGCCGACCAGTGGAAAGGTGTTCGATACAGGATAAGCGGTCGGAATAGATCTGGTAATTGTTCTTGCCGCGATACTTTGCGTGATACATGGCCACATCGGCCCGCTGCAGGATCGCCTCGAGCGTGTGCCCATGTTCCGGAATGGCAACAATGCCGATACTGAGAGTCACCCGCAGCACCTGGTCGCCAATTTTCACCGGTTGTGCCACCACACCAAGCAGCTTCTCCGCCAGCACACGGCAGGCATCATCGCCGCCGGCAGAGGGCACAAACACGCAGAACTCATCACCGCCGAGTCGGGCCACCGTATCGCCCTGGCGCACCACGCTTACCAGTCGCTGGGCCAGCACCCGCAGGAGGTCGTCGCCACGCTGGTGCCCCAGGGAATCGTTGACACGCTTGAAATCATCCAGGTCGATAAAAAAGACATACCCCGTGTTCTGCAGGTGGGACTCGCTGTGCAGGTATTGCTCGAGCTTGTCGACCAGTGCATGGCGGTTGGCGAGGCCGGTAAGCGTGTCGTGCATGGCGATATGCTCCAGCTCGGCGGTATTCTGCGCAACGATTTCCTTCATCACCTCCAGCTGGTCGCAGACCGCCAGGCCGGTATAGTCCAGTACGTCTATCTCATCGAAGTGGGTCCGGGGTTTGCGCACCGGGCGAATCAGTTGCCGCGCGCGGTCGAAATTGCCATCACTGAGCAGCGGCAGCGCTTCGGCCAGGCGACGCAGCCGGAAAATCGGGCTCCATAACATTCCCACCAGTGCGGCGATAAACGTGGCCGAACCCAGTGCCGCAAACCAGAACAGCAGCTTGAGTGAGTCCTCGATATGGCGCACCTGTGTGGTTACATCGTCAATGATGACAAAGCGGGCCCCACCGGGGTTGCCGTCCTGCAACGGGAAGGTGCGGACATCGTAACTGGCCGGACCAAAGTCATAACTGCCCGAGAACCGCAGTTCCGGCACCTGCGCCCCCTGCGCTGCCACCTCCCGCAACAGCGGCATCATCCGCTCGTGCGAAGTCAGGGCGATAACAGACCGGCTCCAGCCATCCAGGTAGGCATCGACCACCTTGTCCCCTTCGTCACCGGTCGCCGACAGGATGCCGATATCGGAGCCGGTGATCTGGCGGAATGCCAGCAGCTCATCGGCGAGGGAGCGGTCCACCTGCAGGACATATTCCTCTGACAGGTCGCCGGCGGTAATACCCATTACCAGGCTCTGTACACAGGACTCGGCACAATAGACCGACTCCCGTGTTTCGCCGCTGACGATCACATCCCGGACCTGTTCCGGCGTCAGGCGCCGGGTGGTCGCGCCCCATACCCTCGGCGGTCTCTGGCCCGGGCTGTATAGCTTGAGGGACTCCAGCCCCCAGCTGTCGCGCAGATGCTCCCACTGCTGGTCAAACAGTTTGTGGAGGATATCGGAATTGGGTGCCAGCCCACCGCGCCACAGCACAAACAGGTCGGTGAGCTGGTTCAGGTCTTCGCGCGACTGTTTCAGCAGGCCGGAAATCTGGTACTGGTAGGTGAGGTAACGACCCTCGCGGTTCTTTTCCAGCAGGGAGTGCAGGCTGCGGTGATCCAGCCAAATAAAGAACAGGCACATGGCGATGACCAGTGCCAGGGAAAATATGCCGACCCTGAACCGCAGACTGTGTAATTGCATATCCCTCGCAACTCCCGCCTCTGCCCTGATTGGATACGGAGCCCCGCGGCTCCCACCGGCCATTCCCTAACCGGTCATTTATTCTCTGTTGTGGTCTTTCAGCCCGGGGATGCCCTTGCCCATTACCCAAATCGCACCGGTGGGCAACCTGCCCCGGGGCAGGAGCCGGCTCCCTCCGGGTATACCAAGTATGATCAAGCCACCCTGCCGTGATTCCCGCGAGGCGGCCCATAGCAGTTTAAAATAGCGCCAACTCGGTCGTTTCTGGATTTAAATCACAAAAATCAGCGCAAAATAGCTTTTCCAGCGCTGCAGATCCGCCGATTGCCCGGCAGCCCGGCGATTGCTAAGATGCGCGCGGCTCACGAGGCCCACAAGCGCCCCGAGCAGCAGGCTGCCACTCCCCGTGGCACCGCGGCCATCCCGCCGCGCAGCGATCCCGCGTCCGTGCCGGCAACCCCGGTACGCAAATGGCGCCCGGGCCGCTCTGCTATTTTTTTAACCGGTGCCAGACCCCGCCGGCGGGCGCAATTCCAGCGACCTATCCCTGCGATACAGGAAACGACGTTTATGACCCAGCCATCTCTGCTGCAGTTGGAACAACACGACGCCTTCATTCACCGCCATATCGGACCCGACGAGGCGCAGATCAAAGAGATGCTGGAAACGCTCGGCGTGGCCAGCCTAGATGAACTGATCGAGAAAACCGTCCCCGCCTCCATTCGCAAACAGGACGAACTGGCCCTGGACGACGCGGTTAATGAGGAAGAGGCTCTCGGTGAGCTTCGCCAGCTGGCCCAGCGGAATAAAATTTACCGCACTTTTATCGGTATGGGCTACCACGACACGATTACACCCAATGTCATCCTGCGCAATGTGCTGGAGAATCCGGGCTGGTACACCGCCTACACCCCCTACCAGCCGGAGATTGCCCAGGGCCGGCTTGAGGGCCTGCTGAACTTCCAGCAGATGATCATGGACCTCACCGGGATGGAGCTGGCCAACGCCTCCATGCTCGACGAGGGCACCGCCGCCGCCGAGGCCATGGCGATGTGCAAGCGCCAGGCCAAGCGCAACAAGTCCAACATCTTCTTCGTGGACGGGGACTGCCACCCGCAGACGATCGCGGTGGTGAAGACCCGCGCAGAGCACTTCGGCTTTGAGATTGTGGTAGGCAACCCGGAGCAGGACCTGCCGGCCGAGCTGTTCGGCGCGCTGCTGCAATACCCTGGCTCCACCGGCGTGGTGCGCGACCTGACCGGCATCATCGACAAGGTGCACGAGGCCAATGGCCTGGTAACCGTGGCCGCCGACCTGATGAGCCTGGTGGCGCTGAAAGCACCCGGTGAAATGGGCGCCGATGTAGTGGTTGGCTGCAACCAGCGGTTCGGCATTCCCATGGGCTACGGTGGCCCGCACGCAGGCTTCTTCGCCTTCCGCGAGGCCTACAAGCGCTCCGCCCCCGGCCGGATCATCGGCGTTTCCGTGGACAGCAAGGGCAAACGCGCCCTGCGCATGGCCATGCAGACCCGCGAGCAGCATATCCGCCGCGAGAAAGCGAACTCCAATATCTGTACCTCCCAGGTACTGCTGGCGGTGATGAGCGCCTTCTACGCTGTCTACCATGGCCCCGAGGGCCTGAAGACCATCGCCACGCGCATCCAGCGCCTGGCCGACATCCTCGCCGCCGGACTGAAAAAGCAGGGTTTCGACCTGGCACACGACAGCTGGTTCGACACCCTGACCATCACTGCCGGTGACCAGCGCGATGCCATTTACCAGCGCGCCCTGGATGCGGAGATCAACCTGCGCAAGGTGGGTGAGGACGCGCTGGGTGTCAGCCTGCACGAGACCGCCAGCCTCGCTGATGTGTCCGACATCCTGCAGGCCTTCACCGGTGGCGAGCACGGCCTGGACCTGCACGAGCTCGACAGTGAGATCGCCGCCAAGGGCCCCCTGGGCGTCCCCGCGGCCCTGGTTCGCGAAAGCGAGTTCCTGACCCACCCGGTCTTCAATACCTACCACTCCGAAACGGAGATGCTGCGTTACCTGAAGATGCTGGAGTCCAAGGACATCGCACTGAATCACTCCATGATCCCGCTCGGCTCCTGCACCATGAAGCTGAACGCCACTGCGGAGATGATTCCGGTGACCTGGCCGGAATTCGGCAAGCTGCACCCGTTTGCCCCCGCTGACCAGGCCCAGGGCTATGCCGAGATGTTCCGCCAGCTGCAGCAGATGCTGGCCGCCTGTACTGGCTACGACGCCGTCAGCCTGCAGCCCAATGCCGGCTCCCAGGGTGAATATGCCGGCCTGGTAGCGATCAAGAAGTATTTCGAGGCCAGGGGCGAGACCCAGCGCGATATATGCCTGATTCCCGCCTCTGCCCATGGCACCAACCCGGCTTCCGCCATGATGGTGAGCATGAAGGTGGTGGTAGTTGCCTGCGACAACAAGGGCAACGTGGACATGGATGACCTCAGGGCCAAGGTGGAAGAACACGGCGATCGCATCGCCGCGCTGATGGTCACCTACCCGTCCACTCACGGCGTGTTCGAGGAAGGCATCCGCGATGTCTGCGAGCTGATCCACAATGCCGGCGGCCAGGTGTATATCGACGGCGCCAACATGAACGCACTGATTGGTGTCGCCGCACCGGGCAAGTTCGGTGGTGATGTCTCGCACCTGAACCTGCACAAGACCTTCTGTATCCCCCACGGTGGTGGCGGTCCCGGCATGGGCCCGATTGCCGTCGGCGAACACCTGAAGCCCTACCTGGCGGGCCACCCGGTCAGCGAGGTACCGGAGACCGATACGGCCAATGGCACCATTTCCGCGGCACCCTGGGGCTCTGCCAGCATCCTGCCGATCAGCTGGATGTATATCCGCATGATGGGCAAGACCGGCATGAAGCGTGCTACCG
Source organism: Microbulbifer sp. JSM ZJ756 (assembly GCF_044383805.1). Lineage (NCBI taxonomy): Bacteria > Pseudomonadati > Pseudomonadota > Gammaproteobacteria > Cellvibrionales > Microbulbiferaceae > Microbulbifer > Microbulbifer sp. JSM ZJ756. Next base: position 146,982 of record NZ_JBISER010000005.1, read on the forward strand.
AGGTGGCGATCCTCAATGCCAACTATGTGGCCAAGCGCCTGAGCGAGCACTATTCCCTGCTGTATACCGGCACCAATGGCTTTATTGCCCACGAATGCCTGGTGGACCTGCGGCCGCTCAAGGAATCGGCAGGCATCTCCGAGGAAGATATCGCCAAGCGCCTGATGGATTTCGGTTTCCACGCGCCCACCATGTCTTTCCCGGTGGCCGGCACCCTGATGATCGAGCCCACGGAAAGTGAGTCCCGCGAGGAGCTGGATCGCTTTGTCACCGCCATGGCCACCATTCGCCAGGAAGTGGAAGATGTAGCCAATGGCAAGTACAGCGCAGAGGACAACCCGCTGCACAATGCCCCCCACACTCTCGAGGACGTGATGGTCGACGAGTGGGCCCACGGCTATTCCCGCGATGTAGCGGGGCGCCCGGCAGCGTGGCTGAAGGAACACAAGGTGTGGCCGGCTTCCAACCGCATCGACAATGTCTACGGTGACCGCAACCTGATCTGCTCCTGCCCGCCGGTAGAGAGCTACATGGACTGACCCCGCGCAAATAAGGGGAACAATAAAAATGGCGAGCCAAACAGCTCGCCATTTTTTTTGCGGTATCGTCACCCGTGAATCACCAGGGCACACGACCCGGGTCCGGTTTCATTTCCCGCGCTGCCCCTGAAGTAATTCTCAAGGCTCTCGCTAGCGCTAATAAACCAGTGCACCCAGCTTTGCACGAAAACTGCAGGCATACGGCAGTGGATAAAACCCTTCCGGCTCCAGCTCTACAAAATAGTCCCGGGCTTCCCTGTTCCCGCTGGTCCTCTCCCGCTGGTAACGGAGGTAGCGGAACAGGTATTTATCATGGCCATCATAAACAGCGATCGACGCGGGGGATTCCTGTTCCCATCGCAAGCCTTCCCTCGCGCTTTTCCCTGCCGTCAGCTCGTTCAGTGCCAGCTCGCCACTCTCCTTGAAGCGGAACAGGTAGCGACGCTCGCAGTCCGTGCTTTTCAGCTCGAAGTCCGTAATGGAGAACTCAACCTCCCCCTGTCGCGGACCATCCCAGTCAACCCGGGTCATCGCGCTATCCACCAGGTATAACCCCATATTACCCTCGGTGTAGCGATGGCCGCTGACTTCTGCAGGATAGGCCCCATTCAGGGAAAAACCGCTTTTTGCGACAGCTTCAGTCACTTTGGCAACATGCCTCTCCGAAAACCTGCCCGGCTGGTATACCAGGATACTGCCAAGCAACGTGGCGGGATGGCGGTTATCGCGGGCAATGACTTCAAAACCTGACGATTCCAGGGATTGGGTTACCTGGAGGACCCGGTCTTCAGGTAAATACTTCGTGTGCAGGTGAATCCTTGTCGGCGCACATCCGGGAAGTGCGACTATCAATGCAAGCAACAAGAGGGCGGGACGTCTGCTTGGGAACAAGGGAGCCTCCGGATGTGATCTTGCCTCTCGGGCTGGGACGAGACGTGCGTTAACCCCGTAAAAACGGGTGTGTTCACAGATAACTCAACCACCAGTCGCTGCGCCGCGCCTTGACCCCTGCTAGCCAGCGGCAGAATGGATACAGCAGTGCGACGACCGCCAGCCAGGTTACATAGACCGCTGGCAGGGAAACCCCGTAACCGTCCGGCAGCCCCCACCAGCCTCCCGCTGCGGCACGCCAGCCAAATCCCTGCCACTGGGCGATGGCCAGCGCCAGCAGGTGGGCCAGGTAGATATGCAGGATGTAATAGGCAAAAGGCACGCGCCCGAAGGTATTGATGATATCCACCAGCGGGCCCCGCAGGCGCTCGGACCAGGCCAGCAACAGCAGCCCCGGCCCCAGGGTCATGAGTAGATACAGTAGTGATGGCGGGTATTTATCGACATTGAAGAAAGACACCAGGGTCATGCCATAGCTCGCCTGCGACATCCAGGGAACCGGGTCACCGTAAAAATTGCCCACGCGCAGAACCAGGAACAACACCACTGCGCCGAAACCGAGGGCCAGCAGTACCCTCCTGCGGCGCACCGCGGGCTCTCGGTATAGGCCGGCCAGCAGGTAACCCAGCGGCATCACCGCCAACCAGGGCAGCAGCGGGTAGACCACCACCAGCGGGAGGCCGGCAATACGGGTAAAGATATCCTCGTGCAGCGCATACCAGACCGGCGGTGGCCCCTCTTCCGGCATCACAAGGCGACCATCAAGCAGGTTGTGCCCGGCAATAATGACGACGCTAAGCACCAGCAGGGGATATCGCGGCAGGTGAATGAAAAGCGCCATGAAGATCATGCAGAAACCGATCATCGACAGGGTCGTCAACACCAGTGCGTAGCCCTGTGGCTGCACAAAACTCCAGCCAAATGACATTACCGTCTGCTCGATCAGGATCAACCAGAATCCCCGGGAGAGCAGAAACAGGCTCAACTCCCGCGGTGAGCGGCTGGCCCGCATAAACCCGGCTCCCATTCCCGCCAGGAGTACGAACAATGGCGCACAGAAATGGGTAATCCAGCGGGTAAAGAAGTAGGCGGGAGAGGTCTCCCCCAGCTCCTCAGGGGCGAAGCGCGCTGCGGTGGTGAAGTCGCGGACGTGATCCAGGGCCATGATGACCATCACCAGGCCCCGGGCAAAGTCCACCGACACCAGCCGCCCGGCCCGGGTATCAGAGGCCTCCGCAGCGGGCCTGGACGTTAGCGGCCCGACGGCAGCCGCAGGAGTAGCAGGATTTTGCATGGCAAGCACCCGTTGTTCTAAATTTTGGGATACTTCCTGATTGACGCGGGAATCGCAGGCCTGCTGGTTTGTGCCCCAAGCAGAAACCAATTTCTGCACGCAGTGCAAGTTTCGCCGGTCCCAGGCAATTACACCCGGCCGGCACGCAGCCTACCCCCAGCCGGTAAAATACTGGACGTCCTGCCAGAGCGCCCACAGGTAGGCCAGTGTACCGCTGCCGGCGGGCGACAGCAGCCATACCAGCGCCCCCAGGTTGCCAAGCACGGTTAACCAGAACAGCATCCGGAAAGACGCCTTGGATGTCTTGTGCCGGAATATTTCCCGGCCCACGAGCGCGCCGGTCCAGCCGCCGGTGATTGAAAACAGGTGCAGGGTGTTCTCCGGCGTGCGCCAGCGGCCGTTACGTGCCGCCGACTTGTCTTTCGCGTAGAGCACAAAAGTCAGCAGGCCCAGTGCCAGGAACCATAGTGGCACCAGTGGCGGAAACCGCCCCGCCAGCACCAATGCGGCCAGTACCGTGTAGAAAACCAGGCAGAATAGAACTGCACGACCGCCCCGGCCGCCCGCAACGACAGGGCGGTGATGTCCCCGTCGGGGCCTCACCCGGATGGCGCGTGGCCGCCCCCGGTCGTCAGCCGAAACAGCGAAGCTCACGATCAATCCTTGCTCTGGCCGCCGATGCTGCCGGCTGAAATCGCGGATATGCAGGAACAGTTGCCTGCCGCCACCGGACGGTTCGATAAAGCCAAACCCCCGTGCGTCGTCCCAGGTGACAATGGTGCCAGTACCACTGTTCATCGCCCATTCCTCCCTCTGCAGCCTGATTGGCCTCCCCCGGACCAACCGGGCAATGACCGGGTCACATGCGTTTCCTGGTTTTACTGGTGGCCTGTGCACTGAGCGGATCATCGGGCCAGTAATGTTTCTGGTAACGGATGCGCAATTCCTTTTTGACTTCCGTGTACGTATTCTGCCAGAAGCTTGCCAGGTCGCGGGTAACCTGTACCGGCCGCTGTGCTGGCGACAAGAGGTGAATCATTAGTTCGAACCGGCCCTGCAGGATCGCCGGTGTCTGTGCCAGCCCGAACAACTCCTGCAGGCGCACTGCCAGCACCGGGATATCCTCCCCGTAATCGATCGGCATGCGCGAGCCACTGGGCACGACAATATGCGTGGGTGCAAACTCATCAATCTGCTGCAGGTCCGCCCATTCCAGCTGCCCCTGCAAAATGCCGTGCATGTTGAGCCCGGACAATTGCTCGAGGCTACGCATCCCCGCCAGGTGTGGCAACAGCCAGTCTTCCAGGCTCTCCAGCAGGCAGTCATCATTCCACCGGGGCAGTGACAGGCCCGCCAGCAGGTCGGGATAATTGTCGGCCTGGGCCCGCAGGAACCCCACCCGTGCGCGCAGCGCATTCGCCTCGCGTGTCCAGGGCAATACCCCCAGTCCCTTCTGCCGGACCGCATCGAGCAATGCACGGCTGAGTGCATCCGGGGAAATATTTTCGGCCGCTCTTTCATCCAGTACGATCCGGCCGAGACAGGTGCGCACGCTGGCAACGGCCCGGCCCACCCGGTCATCCCAGCGGACCTGTTCTTCCTGTTCAATCAGGTGGGGGAAATATTCCGGCAATAACTCACCGGGGATCTGCGCAGCCAGCAGAATACGCGCGTCGCGCCCCTGCCCGTCCAGCTCTGCCACTACCAGGTAATCGGCTACAGCCAGTTCATCATCGTGGGAGAAGTGCGCCCCGCGGCCACTGGCAAGCAGGAAGCGGCGGCCGCGGTCATGGCGATTCCGGGCAATGCGGTCCGGGTATGCCAGTGCCAGCAACAGTCCGGTGCGGTCGGCCGTATCGATGGCGCTTCCCCCGGAACCAGCAGTGGATCCATCCATCCGGGCGAGCTGTGCCTGCCAGGTCCTGGCCTGCTGCCGGATTCTCTGCACCGCACCGCGATCTACAGTGCCGTCCCCTTTGCCCCCCTCGAGTAACAATTCCATGCGCCGGTGCAGGTCCCGGTCCAGGCGTCGCTCGCCGCGAAAGATATCCCGCTCCGACAGCAGCGCCGCCAGCAGGCAGGCTTCCCGCTGCAGGCCCCAGTCGCAACTGTGCAGCATCATATGGGCGAGCCGCGGGTGGGTCCCCAGTGCCAGCATCGCAGCACCATGTGCGGTAATGCGCAGTTCGGCGTCGAGGGCCTCCAGACGCTGCAGCAGGTCGCGGGCCTGGCCCAGCGGCCCCGGCGGCGGCAGGTCCAGCCACTGCAACTCATCCGGGTCGCTCACGCCCCACTGCGCCAGCTCAAGCACCAGCGGGGCCAGGTCACTGTTGAGGATTTCCGGCGTGTTCTTGGCTGGCAGCCCCCCGTGGCGCGACTCGGTCCACAGGCGCAGGCAGGTGCCGGGCCCCAGTCGCCCGGCGCGGCCACAACGCTGGGTGGCGGACGCCCGGGAAATAGTGGTGGTCTCGAGCCGGTTCATACCGGTGTTGGGGTCGAAACGGGATTCGCGCATCAGGCCGGAATCCACCACCAGTGAAATCCCCTCAATGGTCAGGCTGGTTTCCGCCACGTTGGTAGCCAGCACTACTTTGCGGCGCCCCTGCGGGGCGGGCGCAATGGCTGCGTCCTGCTGTTCCCGGCCCAGGTCCCCGTACAGGGGGGCGATATCGACATCGTTGAAAACCTCATCCCCGGCCCTTTCCGCCAGCAGCTCCCCCACCCTGCGGATCTCGCCTACACCAGGCAGGAAAGCCAGCAGGCTGCCGCCGGCCTCAGCGAGCAGTTCGCCGATCTTGCGCGCCATCAGCGCCGGCAACTGGCGCGCGTCTTCCACCACTTCCCGGGGGGCGAGGTAACGGGTCTCCACCGGATAGCTGCGCCCCTCGCTGCTCACCACCGGCGCACCGCCGAGCAGGCTTGCCACGCCCGCCGCATCGAGTGTGGCGGACATCACCAGTAGCTTGAGGTCCTCGCGCAGGACTTCCTGGGATTGCAGGCAGAGCGCCAGTGACAGGTCCGCCTGCAGGTTGCGCTCATGGAATTCATCGAAGATGACCAGGGCCGTCCGGGCAAGCTCCGGATCCGACTGCAGCAGGCGGGTGAGTATGCCCTCGGTAACGACCAGGATGCGCGTGCCTGCCCCGGCCTGTCGCTCACCGCGAACCTGGTAGCCGACGGTCTGGCCCACCGGCTCACCGAGCAGCGAAGCCATACGCCTGGCCGCGGTGCGCGCCGCCAGCCGGCGGGGTTCCAGCATGATGATATTGCGCCCCGCCAGCCAGCCGCACTCCAGCAGCGCCAGGGGGACGGCGGTTGTCTTGCCGGCACCGGGGGGCGCCTGCAGAACGACATTGTTGTGGCCCGCCAGTGCTGCGAGGAGGTCCGGCAGGGCGGCGTTGATCGGTAGTTCCGGCATGGGCGCGATTATATCGGTTTTACCGCCTGCCAGCGTCCGCGATTGGGGCCGGGAAACGGATGCGGGATCTCTCCCGCAGGCTCAGCCCCGGCTGGTGCTATCGAGCAGTGCCAGGTCGAGCAGTCCCGGCACCAGCATGCGTGCACCATAGGCACTCAGGTGGTCATCGTCGCGATAGAGCGGCACCCCGCGCTCCTCGATTCGGCAGGCGGACGAACAGAGCTCCGGCACCGGGCTGACCTGGTCCGCCCCCAGCTCCGCGGCAATGGTGTCGATAATGTGGTTGGCACGACGGTTGCGACGCTCGACCTCTTTGCGTGTGGGTGCGTGCTCCAGCGACGTACCGATAAATTCCGCGTTGATCACTGCCAGGGGTACAGAGAAACCCACTTCAGGCACCCCCTTCACAATCAACACCCGGCGCCCGGTGGCCCGGATACGCCGGACGGTGTCGGCAAGGCTGCCCCGCACCAGCTCCGCGTTAGTCTCGCGATGGTCATCGCCGGCCACCAGGCCATCATTCCCTGCATCAGCCGAGCGTTGCAGTACCGCATTGTCACCGCCCTCTCCCGGTGCCGGTGTACCTTCCACCGCCTGTGCCCAGCGGGCCACCAGGATAACGGTATCCAGGTCATCCCGAGCCTCGAGAAATTCCATCACCTGCCGGTTGAACAAGTCACAGCGATGGGACTCACCCTTATCAGCCCGCACCAGCCCCAGCAATGGGGGGCAGGCAGACTTGACCGCCGCCAGCCCTGCCTGGCCCCGTCCCCGTACCCAGAGATCAAACCCGGGCAGGAAGGCTCCGGCATGGGAATCGCCCCAGATCAGCACATCCGCAAGCCCGTCCGCCGCCGTGTCACCAAAGCGGCACAACCCCTCGTCCGGCAAACGCCCCATGCAGCGCTCCTGCCGCGGCGTACGCTCCACCGCCTCGGTATATATCGCCAGCAGCTCCGGCGGCAGCCGGCCGGGAAACCCCTTGCCGCTGTTGATAATCACCGCCACCAGCACCAGCGCCACTGCCGCCACACTCCCGGCCCGCACAATCGCCGGGCGTGAACCCCAACGACCGCCGCGACGGCGAAAGGGCCCCTCCACCCAGCGCCAGCTGGCGTACGCCAGCCCTCCGGCCACCACCACCGCCAGCAGGGCGGAGAGCAGCGGTAATTCCGCCGCGCCGTGGATAAGGCGCGCAAATACCAGCACCGGCCAGTGCCACAGGTACAGGGAATAGGAAACCAGCCCCACACCGACAAAAACCGGCAGGGACAGCAGGCGGGTGGCAAACACCGGCCGCTGCGCGCCCGCCCAGATCAGGGCCACCGCCCCGCCGCAGGGTAGTAGTGCCGCGAGTCCCGGAAATGGCGTGGCGCTGTCATAGGCAACCACGCTGCAGGCGATAGCCAGCAATCCGGCGGCGGCCACCACCTCCACCACGATACGGCGCCCGCAACGGGGCACTGCGCCCAGTGCCAGCAGGGCGCCCAGGCCCAGCTCCCAGATACGCGTGGGCGTGAGGAAATAATTTGCGAATGGCTGGGCCTGCGTGGCCCACATCGAGGCACAGAGTGAAACAAGGGAGAGCAGCGCGACCACCGCCAGCATCCAGCCGGATCGCCTCGCCAGCAGGCACAACAGCAGAGGGAAAAACACATAAAACTGCTCTTCCACTGCCAGCGACCAGGTGTGCAGCAGTGGTTCCCATTCCGCCGAAGCGCCAAAGTAGTCACCGCTACTGCGCCAGAACCAGAAATTGGAGACAAAGAACACCGTGGCCAGCACCGATCGTGCATAGCCCTCAAGCAGGTCGGGCGGCAGCACCAACCAGCTGGCCAGGGTGGTGGCGGACAGTACAGTGAAAAGGGCCGGCAGGATCCGCCGCGCCCGGCGCTCGTAAAAATCTGCCAGGGAGAAACGCCCCTGGCGGATTTCCCGCACCAGGATGCCGGTAATCAGGTAGCCTGAAATGACAAAGAAAACATCGACCCCGACAAAGCCGCCGGAAAAGCCCGGCAGGCCCGCGTGGGCAAAAACCACTGGCAGCACCGCCAGCGCCCGTAACCCGTCGATATCCCGGCGGTAACCACTGTTCACTGTCATCGTTATCCAGATTGGCTCGTTACTTGCGGATCCCTGTGTGGATCCCCCGATGCAGTCCCTGCGGTTGCCGCCGGTATCTTACCGGCCGCTGCGTTTTTTCCTCCTGAGGCGACTCCACCAGGGAGTCCTTGCCGGCGCGATGGCCGCGGTGCAGGCAAGGCACTGCCGGATACCCTGCAACTCCCCGGCCACACCCTGCGACAGGGTTCCTGCCGCCACCGGGTCTTCCAGCAGGGAGCGAATGCAATCGTCCAGCAGCGCATCCCTCAGCCCGCGGGGATTCTCTATGCCCGAGCCCAGAAGATCTGCCGACCACTCCGCAAGATCGGCGCAGGACAGCAGGTCATTGCCCGTTTCCGGGTAGGTGGAGAAATCATCACTGAATGCCAGGCCGGATTCATGCTGGAGATAGCGCTCGCTCAACTGGCGGTTCGACTCGGCAAACGCCTCGAAAAAGGCCCGGGCGTTGTCCCGGCCCGGCGTCACACGGCTGCTGTCGCCGCGCATCCCGGGTTTCAACCGGCGGATATCGCCGGGCGCTGCACCCAGCTCGATCAACTTGTGGGTGAGCAGGAATTCCCGGCGCCCCACGCCCTCGTTGACACGACACGGGGGAATATCCAGTCCATCGCCAAGCAGGCTCGCGAAGTCGGTGACGATATCGCCCCCCTGCAGCCGTGCAGGCCTGAACTCGCGCACCTGCAGCGCGTCCCGCCCGAAACTTGCCTCCCACTGCCGCAGCTTGCTGAAGTAATCGTAATAAGTGCGCACCGCCGGCGTCAGTTGCGGCAGCGCGCCTGCCTCGTGGCCCAGCAACTTGCTTGAGGAGCTGCGCCCACGCTCACAGCCCCGCGCACCCTGCTGCTTGAAAGAGCGGGCGTGCAGGTCCTGGCGGCGCAGGTAGGCGACCACCACAGTGCGGTCGAAATGTTCCGCGCAGATGTCCCGCACCCGCTCGATATCCACGGGCCGGTACAGAAAGGAGAAGTGCTCGGCGGAGACAATGACGGTATCGTTGCGAGTGGCTGCCAGCAGCTGGCGGAAGCGATCATTCAGGTGAAAGTGCAGGCCAGTGTCCCGCGCCTCCACGTCGATGGCTCCCGATGAATTGCCCTTCTTGCCGAGGGCCGCAAACTCCACCCCGCGATCCAGCAATGCCGCGCGGCAGCGGTGCAGGGCCAGTTGCAATGAGCTGGAGCCGGTCTTGTGGAAACCGATATGCAGGTAGAGAGTACGCATTATTATTCTTTACCAGGGGAACAGAGTTTACCGGCCGGGCCGGTGCCGGCTTCCCCGCCCGTTTTTGATCAGTAAAACGTCACCAACAAGGATGTCACCAATAAAAAAGGCCGGTCTTACCGGCCTTCAGGCTCCCGGCGATACTCCCGCAGGAGTTCGACCGGGATTACAGTCTGTCAGCGACGCGGCCCGCGGCTCCCGCCGCCGCGACGGCCGCCTCCGCGACCATCCCGGCTGTCCCGGCCACCACGCGCGCCGCGGCCATCGCCGCCGCTGCTGCGTTTAACCTTGACCTTGGGCGGCTCTTCCAGCAGCTCCAGGGGCGGCTGTTCGCAGTTCAGCTTCTGACCCAGCAGCGCCTCGATTGGCTCCAGGCGCATGGCATCGTCCTCACAGGCAAAACTGATCGAGGTGCCTGTCTTGCCGGCGCGACCGGTACGGCCGATGCGGTGGACGTAGTCCTCGGGCTCTTCCGGCAGGGTGAAGTTGACCACGTGGCTGATGCCATCGATATGGATACCGCGGCCGGCCACGTCGGTGGCCACCAGTACCCGGGTCTTGCCCGTCTTGAAATCCTCCAGCGTGCGTACGCGCTTGTTCTGCGCCACCTCACCGGATAACAGGCCCGCCTTGAAACCGTGCGCCTCCAGGTTCTCGTGCAGGCGACGGCACTGGTCGCGACGGTTGGCAAAGACAATCAGGCTTTCCACCTCGTCACTCTGCAGGATGTTATACAGCAGGGTGTATTTCTCCTCGCTGGCAGCCAGGTAAACGCGCTGGTCGACGGAATCGGTAGCAACCCGCTCCGGCTCGATTTCCACGATCACCGGCTCGTCAGTCCACTGCTCCACCAGGGAATCCACTTCCGGGGTAAAGGTGGCGGAGAAGAACATGGTCTGGCGATGGGTCTTGCGCGGGGTCTGGCGCACGATCCGGCGCACCTGGGGGATAAAGCCCATGTCCAGCATCCGGTCCGCCTCATCGATCACCAGGACTTCCACCTGGTCGAGGTAGCAGTCGCGGTTGCTGGCGAAATCCAGCAGGCGGCCCGGCGTGGCCACCAGGATATCCACAAGGCGCTCGTTCAGGTTGCGCTGCTGCTTGCCGTAGTCCATTCCCCCCACGAGGGTGTGGATCTCCAGGTCCGTATATTTACACAGGGCCTTGGCATCGTCGGCGATCTGCATTACCAGCTCACGGGTCGGGGCAATGATCAGTGAGCGGGCCTCACCGGCGTAGCGCTCGCCCTCGAACGGGTTCTTGAGCAGGTCGTCGATTATGGTGATCAGGAAGGCCGCGGTCTTGCCGGTACCGGTCTGCGCCTTGCCCACCAGGTCGTGGCCATTGAGGGTGTGGGGCAGCGAGCGGCCCTGGATCGGCGAACAATATTCGAAGCCCAGGTCGTGAATCCCATGCATCAGGTCCAGCGGCAGGTCCAGGTCGTGGAAGCGGACCTTGCCCTCCTGCTCCGGCACCTGGAACTGGTCCAGCGACCATTTGGTCGCCGGGCGTGACTGGCGGCGCTTATTGCCGCCTTTCCCGCCCCGCGAGCCATCTTCATCCCTGCCCCGGCCGGGACCCTTGCCTTGAGGCTTATCCCGAGTCTTGCCCTTGGCGGAACTGCTGGCCTCGCGCGACTCACCGCTGCCCTTGCTGCCGGTATTCCGCTGGCCACGGGCAGGCTTGTCGGCATCTCCGCGCTGGCGGCTGCTGTCCTGACTATTGTCAGTTTCATTGCTGGCATCTGCCGCGTCGGCAGATGAACGGCGAAACAACTTTCCTATCAAGTGAAATACTCGCTTACATGCTCAAATAATCGGCGAGTATATCATCTATGGGCGAAGACTACCTGTTAGCGTCTTGCGGCGGCTGGCCGCGACCGTGAGAGCGCCGGCAAATCCAGTAATCCAGGCTGGCATAGCGCCCCCCACCGGTTCCCAGCAGGGCCAGCAGCATTACGAAGTAGGTGGCTGCGAACTCGATCCCGTTCTTGAGCACGGTGAAGCTGCCCGCCTCCGTAAGCCAGCTGTAATTGCCATGGGCCTTAAGCAGTTCCACCGCTTTGTCCTTACGCGCCACGGCCTCCGCAATCAGGTCCTCGCGCCACTCCCAGGGCATGGTCAGCGTCTGCTCGGGAAGCGCGTGCCAGCCGTACTGCCAGTGGGCGGTAGCTGCTGCCACCACCATCACAAACATCAGCGGGACGGTTGCCAGCCGCACCCCCAGCCCCAGTAGCAGCGCAACACCACCGAGCAATTCGGTCAGCGCAGCCATCCAGGCCAGCAACTGCGGTGCCGGCAGGCCCAGCCCCCAGTCGGGATTGCCGAACCAGGCCGCCACGTCACCGATATGGCCCAGCTTGTTTATTCCCGCCAGGATAAAGATCGGCGCCAGGAACAGTCGCAGGGCCAGTGGCCCCAACCAGTCGGTGGCACTGGCCAGGCGCAGGAAGCTGCCGTACAGGCGATTGAACCAACCCGATGAGCGCTCCATAATCCCTCCCTCCTCTACGATTGTTTGTGCTGGTGGGCCGCACGGGCAGTCTGGTGACTCGTCGCCAACAGGCGAACGCATTCGGGGCACTCCGGTAAAAGACGGGAAAACGCGGGCATAGCAGTGCTATTCCAGGTTTTCTCACCCCGGCCGGGTGTTCGGGAGACGCGGACTGTCACCTGTTGTCCGTATGGTCCACTGTAGGTCGGTCAACCGGCCCACCTGTTACACACCGAATTAAGGTAGCCCAGCGGCGCTCTGCCATGTTCAAGATCTACAAGCGGGCCACCGCCACCGAACTCTCCCGCATTACCACCCTCGGCGGCCCGCTGGTCATCAGCAACCTGGCGGTCATCAGTATGGGGGTCACCGATACCATCGTTGCCGGTCGCGCCGGCGAGGTGGACCTGGCGGGACTGGCGCTGGGTTCCAGCATCTGGGCCGTTTGCGCAGTAACCCTGATGGGCCTGCTGGCAGCGGTATCGCCGGTGGTGGCCCACCTCCGTGGCGCACGCAATGAAGTCGGCGCGGCGGCAGAGCTGCAACAGGCGTTCTGGATCGCACTCGCCGGCGGGCTGGTGGTGGTGGCCGCATTGCTGGCGGTGCCCTGGTGGAGCCAGTGGATCGATACCGAGGAACCGGTGCGCCGCGTGATGCAGCACTACCTGCTGGCACTGGCCACCTCCACCCTGCCGTTTGCGCTCGGCACCGCGTTGCGCGGCTACTGCGAGGGCATGGCCCAGGTGCGGGCGGTAATGCGTATCTACCTGGCCGCAGCAGTGCTGAATATTCCCCTGGATATGGCGCTGGTCTTCGGCTGGGGACCACTCCCGGCCCTGGGCGGGGCCGGCTGTGGCTGGGCCACCAGCCTGGTGAGCTGGGCCATCGCCCTGGCGCTGTTCTGGCATGCCAACAACGACCGAACCTATCGCGCCCTCGACCTGCGCTTCGCGCTGCCGAAACCCCACTGGCCCACACTGCGCCACCAGCTGGCCCTGGGCCTGCCTATCTGTATCGGCGCCGGCAGCGAGGTCACCTTTTTTGCCAGCCTCACGGTGCTGCTGGCTCCCTATGGCGCCACCATCGTGGCCGCCCACCAGATCGGCATGAACATCGGCTCCATTTTCTACCTGGTGGCCCTGGCACTGGCCCAGGCCCTGAGTATCCGCGTGGCCCAGTTGCTGGGCCAGGGGCGGCCGAAACGGGCACGCTTTAGCAGCACGGTGGGGGTTTCCGGCGGACTCCTGTACGCCCTGGCCACCGGGCTGGTACTGATCGTCCTGCGCCATCCGTTCGTGTCCGTATACACCAGCGATGCGGACATCATCGCGGTAGCCACCAACCTGCTGCTGCTATGCGCGGCCTTCCAGCTGGTGGATGTGGCCCAGGCCATGGCCTGGGGCGCACTGCGTGGCTATAAAGATACGCGGGTACCCATGTATATGCAGATACTCTCCTACTGGCTGGTGGGGCTCACCAGTGCCCGCTGGCTGGGTGAGGGCTTCTGGGGTGTCTACGGTTACTGGGCAGGCATCTGCATCGGTCTCGGGGTCGCCTCGGTGCTGCTGGGGGCGCGCCTCTGGCGCACCAGTGGCATGGCGATCAAACACCGGGGCCGGCTGGGCATTTCGCCAAGTGGCGCGCAAACCTGAGGGAACGCTTTCGCTATACTCGCGCTCCAATTTATTACAGGCCGGCAACCTCTACGCGACGCCCGGTCATCAACATGCCAACAACCGGAGTTACTGCATGCCCCTGCGCTCGACAATGCGCCATTCCCGCCACGCTTTATTCCTCGCCACCGCCCTGGCATCGACCCTTGCCCTCGGCCTGACCGAGGACCCGGACGATCCCCAGGAGGTGCCCCTGCCCAAGGCTGAAAACCTGAAGCTGGACGAGCCCACCACCGAGGAGGCCCTGAACAAGCCACGGGAACAGGAACCTGGTGACGACGGGGACGCGCAGCAGGCCCCGGCCCCCGAACCCGCAAAGCCAGCAGAAGACAAGCCGGCCGCTGGCGACAACAGCGAAGCCGGGGAAGAGACCGAAGCAGAGCCCGTGGCTGCCAAGCCGCTGCGCCTGCTGGGGTCCGAGGTGCCGCCGGCCACCGCCACGCGGCTCGCCTGGTCACCCAGCCAGCATTTCGAGGGCGTCTACAGCAATACCGCCGTGCTGGTGGTAAACGGTGCCAAGCCCGGCCCTACCCTGTGCCTGACCGCCGCCGTCCACGGCGATGAGCTGAACGGCATCGAGACCGTTCGCCGGGTGCTGTACAACCTCGAGCCGGCCAGCCTCAGTGGCGCCGTGATCGGTGTGCCGATCGTCAACCTGCAGGGTTTCCATCGCGGCTCGCGCTACCTGACCGACCGCCGCGACCTGAACCGCCACTTCCCCGGTCACCCGCACGGTTCTTCGGCGTCCCGTATCGCCCACTCGTTCTTCAACGAGGTCATTGTCAACTGCGATGCCGTGGTCGACCTGCATACCGGTTCCTTCTACCGTACCAACCTGCCCCAGCTGCGCGGTGACCTCCGCAACCCGAAGGTGGTGAAGATGACCAGGGGCTTCGGCTCCACCGTGGTTCTGCACAGTGACGGTGCCGAGGGCACCCTGCGTCGCGCGGCCGTAGAGGCCGGCATCCCCACCGTCACCCTGGAGGCCGGCGCCCCCATGGTGCTGGACGAGACCTCGGTCAGTCACAGCGTAAAGGGCATCCGCACCCTGCTGAACCAGTTGGGCATGGTGAGCAAATTCCGCCTCTGGGGCGACCCGGAACCGGTGTACTACAACTCCACCTGGCAGCGCGCCACTACCGGCGGGATTATTTTCAGTGAAGTGGAACTGGGGGAGACGGTCAGCAAAGGCGACCTGCTGGGCACCGTCACCAACCCCATCACCAACGTGCGCAAGGAAATTCGCTCGGAGCACAACGGCCGCATACTGGGTATGGCCCTGAACCAGGTGGTGCAGCCCGGCTTTGCCGCCTATCACATCGGCATCCAGGCACCGCAGGAGCAGATCAGCCCGCCGGAGGAAGTGACCGCCGATACTGCGGAGAAAAGTGCTGCCGGGCTGGAATCCAGCCAGCAGGAAACCGCGACCCAGCCTGCGGAGGCCGCCGGGGAGGAAGAGGGACTGGAAGAGGAGTCCGCCGATCCGGGCCCGATTTCCGAAAAGATGGCCAAACCCCAGGCGGTCAGCCCCGAGGGTGAGGACGACTAGGTAACTACCGGCCCCCGGTTTCTGACGGCTGGCCCGGCGATCACTCGCGGGGCTGGCCGGATACCCGGTCGATGATATGGATATGGTGTTCGCCCAGCGGCTCTGGTTGCAGGGTGATATGGTCGATGTCAAAGCGCCGTACCAATGTATCCCGCAGCCGCTCCAGCACAGCGGGCCAGGCCTCCAGGTCATCGACGACAATATGTGCCGACAGCGACACCGTGCGCGAATCCAGTCGCCAGATATGCAGGTCGTGCACCGAGCGTACCCCCTCCACTGCCACCAGCGCCTTGCCCACCACCGGCAGGCTCAGCTCCCGCGGCACCCGCTCCATCAGCACATCGACAGAATCCCGCAGCAGGCGCAGGCTGGATACCAGGATCAGCAGGCAGATAAGCAGGGACAGCAGGGGATCGATCGGCGTCCAGCCGGTGAAGTGAATCACCGCCCCCGCCACCAGCGCGGCCACGGAACCCAGCAGGTCACCCATCACGTGCAGCAGGGCACCGCGGATATTCAGCGTCTGCTCACCGCGGTGCAGGATCCACGCCACCAACAGGTTCACCAGCAGGCCGATGGCCGCAATCAGCATCACCATGCCCCCCTGCACCGGTTGCGGTGAACGCAGCCGGTCGATGGCCGCCACGCCGATGGCAATGATGATCACCAGCATGAAGACCGCGTTGGCCACCGCCGCCAGCACCTCGGCGCGACCCCAGCCATAGGACAACTGCCGGTCGGCGGGTTTCTGCGCCAGCAGGGCCGCCACCGCGCCCAGGGCCAGGGCCAGGGCATCCGTGGCCATATGGCCGGCGTCACCCAGCAGCGCCAGCGACCCGGAGAGCCAGCCACCCACAGCCTCCACCAGCGCGAAGGCGAAGGTGACCACCAGCCCCCAGACCAGGGGACGCAGGTGCCCGCTGCCGTGATGATGGTGTGAGTGTTCGTGCATCGCCGCTGCTTCCCTGGATGGCTTCAAATTATTGCGGGGGCGCCGCGCGGGCTACTTCCGGCCCAGCGTGAGCCGCTCCCGGCCGCTGTAATCGTTGCGGCTGGATACCTCGTGCAGCCCTGCCGCGGTAAATATTCTGCGCGCGCCGGCGGCCTGTTGCCAACCATGCTCCACCACCAGCCAGCCACCGTTTTCCAGGTAGTCGCCACAGGCGGTGGCGATGCGCTCAATATCGGCAAATCCACCTCTCTCAGCCACCAGCGCCGAGCGCGGTTCGAAGCGCACATCGCCCTGTTGCAGGTGCGGGTCAGCGGCGTCGATATACGGCGGGTTGCTGACGATCAGGCCGAACTTCCCGCGGGGAACATCGCTGAACCAGTCGCTCTGTCGCACCTCGACATTCTCCAGCCCCAGCGCCCGGCGGTTCTCGTCCGCGAGAGCCACCGCAGCGGCAGACCTGTCCACCGCCAGCAGGTGCCACCCCGGGCGCTCGGTGGCCAGCGCCAGGGCAATGGCCCCGCTGCCGGTACCCAGGTCGAGCGCGCGCAGTTGCTCCTGCGGACAGAGTTCCAGCGCGGTCTCCACCAGCAGCTCGGTCTCCGGGCGGGGGATCAGGGTGGAGGTATCGACTTTCAGGTCCAGCGACCAGAATTCCCGCCGGCCGACGATATGAGCCACCGGCTCGCCCGCCGCCCGGCGCGCCAGCAGCTGGTCAAACAGCTGCTGTTCTTCTGTGCCCAGCTCGTATTCGGGCCAGGTATAGAGCCAGGTGCGGGTTTTCCCCAGCAGGTGCGCCAGCAGCACCTCGGCATCCAGCCGCGCGCTGTCACTGTGCTCCAGTTCACCACTGCGGGCGAGATTCTGCTTGATGGTGGCCATGGCCGGTTTTCTCGTAATGTCCGCGGGATTCCTGTGGCAAACCCGGCCCGCCTGTTCGGGCGGGACCGGGCTTACTGCCCCAGCGCCGCCAGCTGGTCGGCCTGGTGCTCGGTGCGCAGGGGCTCGATGACCTCGGCCAGGCCACCCTGCATGATCTCATCCAGCTTGTAGAGGGTCAGCCCGATGCGGTGATCGGTGACCCGTCCCTGTGGGAAGTTGTAGGTGCGAATGCGCTCGGAGCGATCGCCACTGCCCACCAGGTTGCGCCGTGCGTCGGAAATCTCCCGGGCGGCGGCCGCTTCCTGCTCACTGCTGAGCCGCGCCTGCAGCAGCGCCATGGCCTTGGCGCGGTTCTTGTGCTGTGAGCGCTCGTCCTGGCACTCCACCACAATCCCGGTGGGAATGTGGGTCAGGCGGACCGCGGAATCAGTCTTGTTGACGTGCTGGCCGCCGGCACCCGACGCACGGTAGGTGTCCACGCGCAAGTCGGCCTTGTTGATCTCGATCGCATCCTGCTCGTCCGGCTCCGGCATCACCGCCACCGTACAGGCGGAGGTGTGAATCCGGCCCTGGGACTCGGTTTCCGGCACCCGCTGCACCCGGTGGGCGCCGGACTCGAATTTGAGCCGCGCGTATACATCGTCGCCGCTGACACGGGAGATGATCTCCTTGTAGCCGCCGTGCTCACCGGGGTTTTCACTGATGATTTCAATACGCCAGCCCTGCTTTTCGGCATAGCGCGAATACATACGGAACAGGTCACCGGAGAATATCGCCGCCTCGTCGCCGCCGGTACCGGCACGGATTTCGAGGAAGACATTCTTACGGTCGTTGGGATCGCGCGGCAGCAACAGTGTCTGCAGCTGCCGTTCCAGGGGCTCCAGCTGGCCCTCTGCCTCGCGCAGTTCTTCCTGCGCCATCTCGCGCATCTCGGCATCGCTCTCGTCGAGCATTTCCCGGGCCGCGTCCATATCCTCGCGCACCTGCCGGTAGCGGCCATAACATTGCACCACCTCTTCCAGCTCGGAAAACTCGCGCGAGAGATCGCGGAACTGCGCCTGGTCGCTGATGATATCGGCATCGCCGAGCAGGGCGGAAACTTCCTCGTGACGCTCGACGAGGTTTTCCAGTTTATTCAGTAACGAGTCTTTCATCCGTTCTTCTTGGTGCCTTCCAGTTTGCGGCTCTCCGGCCCCGGCTTGGCCGGTGCCTCCAGGCCGATGATCTCCCGCGCGATACGCAGGCGCTGCGGATCCCCTCCGGCGGCGCGCTTCAGGTTCACCGTGGGTGCATGGATCAGTTTATTGGTCAGGGAGCGTGCCAGCTGCTGCATCAGGCGGCGCGGGTCGCCGCCCTTGTCCAGCAGCTGCAACACCTTCTCAAGCTCTGCATCGCCAATTTCCTGCGCCTGCTGGCGATAGGTGCGGATCGTGTCCACAGCACCCAGCGAGCGGTACTGGCGCATAAATTCTGTCGCCGCCTGCTCGACAATTTCATAGGCGGCGCGGGCGGCCGCCTCGCGCGAGCGGCGCCCCTCATCAATCACCCCGCGCAGGTCGTCAACGGTGTACAGGTAGACGTCGTCCAACTGCTCCACCTGCGGCTCGATATCCCGCGGCACGGCGATATCCACCATAAAGACCGGCCGGTGCCGGCGCTGCTTGAGGGCGGTTTCCACCGCGCCCTTGCCGAGGATCGGCAACTGGCTGGCAGTGGAACTGATCACAATGTCGGCCCGCGGCAGGTACTCGGGAATATCCGCCAGCAGGATCGGCTCGGCGCCCAGCTCCTGCGCCAGCTGCTCGGCGCGACTGAGGGTCCGGTTGGCCACGATCAGCCTGTCGATACCCTGCTCCCGCAGGTGGCGGGCCACCAGTTCGATGGTCTCGCCGGCACCGATCAGCAGCGCGGTCTGCCGGGTGAGGTCGGTGAAGATACGCGAGGCCAGGGACACCGCGGCATAGGCCACGGACACGGGATTCTCACCGATTGCAGTTTCCGTGCGCACCCGCTTGGCCACCGCGAACACCTGCTGGAACACACTGTGCAGCAGGCTGCCGACACTGCCCGACTCCTGCGCAACGGCGTAAGCCGACTTGATCTGCCCGAGGATCTGGGGCTCCCCCAGCACCAGCGAGTCCAGGCCACAGGCGACACGCATCATATGGCGCACCGCTTCCTCGCCGGTATGGCGGTAGGTACAGCCCAGCAACTGGTCGAGCGCAACGCCGTGGTACTCCGCCAGCCACCCCAGCAGCCGGTCGGGATCCGTGTCGGCGTAGATCTCGGTGCGATTGCAGGTAGACAGGATGGCCAGCTCCGGACAGTCGAGCGCGGCGCGAGCCTCCTCCAGGGCCGCTGGCATCACCTCCGGGGCAAACGCCACCCGCTCGCGCACCTCGATTGGTGCACTGTCGTGATTGATACCCAGGGCAAGGATCGGCATAAATTCTCGCTGGCAATGAAACAAGTCGGGCCGCCGGACTGTCTTATTCCACAGTCGTACCGGCCCGGGTCGCAAGGGCTGTCAGGGTGGCGCATTTTCAGGCCCCGCAGCCCGCCTTGCAAGCGCCGGGGCTCTGCGCGTCACCGCGGATGGCGGCGGAAGCAAAGCCCGGCGGGCAATTCGCGACTAGAATTATACGGCTACCGACACACGGATCACGCTTTCCACGCCCTCCCGGCGCGGCGACAACGTATGGATACGCCCTATGCCAGCACTTCGGCTTTCGCCCCTCTCCCGCAACCCCCGGATTCACCCCCTGGCCTGCCTCCTCACCGCCTCATGCCTGCTGGTGGCCTGCGTCCAGGCGCCGCAGCAGGCGGCGGAAATGTCCACCGCCAGGGAAGCCGGCACCGGGGCCGCGACCGCTGGAGCGGATGTGGCTGAAACACGCGCCTTCCCCATCGAGACTTTCTACACACTGCTGGTGGCGGAAGTGGCGGGCAATCGCGAGCAGTATGATGTCGCCCTGGCCAATTACTACCACCAGGCGGCGAGCACCCGGGATGCCGGCATCGCGGCCCGGGCCACCCGTATCGCCCGGTTTCTCAACGCCCGCCGCGCGGCGCTGGAATCTGCGCGCCTGTGGGCGGAGCTGGAACCGGACAGTGCCGAGGCACAACTGGCAGTCACTGCCGAACTGACCCTCGCCGGGGAACTGGATACCGCCCTCGAGCATGCCGAGCTGGCCCTGGCGCTGGGCGGCGATGCCCCGCTGCAATCCCTGGCTGCCACCGCGGTGTCCAATCGCGAACTGACGGAGTCGGTCCAGCCCACCTTCCAGCGCCTGGCGGACAAATACCCGGAAAATCCCGAGGCCGCCCTGGCCCACGCCATGACCCTGCGCGCCACCGAGAACTATGCCGAGGCCCTGGCCATTGTGCAGCGGGTCCAGGAGCGCCACCCGGACCTCCTGGATCCTCCCCTGCTGGAATCCCACCTGCTGGTTGACCAGGGCAAGGAGGCGGAAGCCATCGCCATGCTGGAAAAGCTGGTGGAACTCTACCCACAGGAGAGCCGCCTGCGCCTGCAGTATGCACGGCTTCTGGTGAGCGAAGATCTGGAGCGGGCGCAGACGCAGTTCACCGAACTGGTGCGGCAACGCCCCAGGGATGGCAACCTGATCCTGTCCCTGGCACTGATCCGCTTCGAAACCGAAGACCTGGCCGCCGCCAAGCCCCTGTTCGAAAGGCTGCTGGAACTCGAAGAGCATGAGTCCGCTGCGCATTTTTACCTCGGCGGTATTGCCGAGGATGAGCAGCGTTTCGAGCAGGCAGTGACCCACTATCGCCAGGTGGGCCCGGGCAACGACTATCTCAACGCCATCAAGCGCGGCACCGAGCTGCTGGCAACCAACGGCCTCTCCAACGACAACCGGGACTGGTTCGCCGAGCTGCGCCAGCGTCACCCGGACCAGGCCGAGCATTTCTACCTGGTGGAGGCCGACCTGCTGCGCCGCCACGACCGGCCGGAGGAAGCCCTGCAGCTGCTGGATCGCGCGGTCGAGGACCATAACGACAGCGGCCGGCTGCTCTATACCCAGGCGCTGGTGAACGAACAACTGGGTAACGCGACCGAATTCGAGCAGGGCATGCGCAAGCTGATTGCCCGGGATCCCGACAATGCCACCCTCCTCAACGCACTGGGGTACAAGCTGACGGACTATGACGACCGCCTCGACGAGGCCCGGGAACTGATCGAGAAGGCGCTGGAGCTGCGCCCGGACGACCCCGCCATTATCGACAGCATGGGCTGGGTAGAGTACCGTCAGGGCAATCACACCGAGGCCGTGAAGTACCTGGAACAGGCACTGGAAAAACTGCCCGACCACGAGATCGCCGCCCACCTGGGTGAGGTGCTGTGGATGCAGGGCAATCGTGAACAGGCCGTTAAGGTCTGGAAACGCGGGCTCGAGATCAACCCGGAAAGCAAGATTATCCCGGCTGCCATGGAGCGGCTGCGGATCAGAGACACCATGGAGCAGCATGTTTCGGATAGCTGACTGGCATCGGGCCCGGTTCAACCACCTAACCATCGCACTTGTGGCACTGCTGCTCGGCGCCTGCGCCGGGCAGCAAAAGAATCCACTGCCCGTACCGGTACCCGGGACTGGTGGGCATTCGGTGGAGCAACTGCAGAGCTTTACCATTGCCGGCAAGCTGGGTGTGCGCTCACCCACAGACAATGGCAGCGCCAACATCAACTGGGAGCAGCAAGCCGCCGCCAACTACCGCATTCACCTGAGCGGTCCCCTGGGGGCCGGCGCCACAATCATCACCGGTAACTCCGGTGGCGTCAGCTTGAAGCGGGGCAGCGAGCCCCCCATGCGCGCCGCCAACCCGGCCCAGCTCACCCAGCAGATGCTGGGCTGGCCGCTGCCGGTACGGGAGATGTTTTACTGGGTTCGTGGCCTGCCGGCACCGGGAGGTACTGCCGGTGAAAAGCGCAATTCCGCCGGCCAGCTACAGGCACTGCAGCAGGCTGGCTGGCAACTGGAGTTCAGCGACTACCAGCGGGTAGGCCGCTATACCCTCCCCACCCGTATCAAGGCCCGCACCAACCAGGCGGCGGGTCCGGTGAAGGTAACCCTCGTCATCAAGGAATGGCAGACCTAGGAAGGGTGCAGGCGCCCGGCCCATGCACAGGGGGCCGGGAGGCGCTATGATTGCGCCTTTTACGACGCACGTATTGCCCATTCCCTATGCCCCTGGAAGAGCCACACACACACCGGCCGCCGGCAGACCTGGTGCTGCCGGCCCCCGCCAAGCTTAACCTGCTGTTACGCATTCTCGGCCGCAGGCCCGACGGCTACCACGAACTCCAGACCCTGTTCCAGTTACTGGATTTCGGGGATGAGCTGGCACTTACCCGAACCGATGCAAAGGACATTACCCTGGCATCCGACGGCGATGCCGCCGGCATCCCGCTTACCGACAACCTGGTTTACCGGGCTGCACGGCTGCTGCAGGAGCACAGCAACAGCAGCCATGGTGCACATATCCACCTCCACAAGCATCTGCCCCTGGGCGGTGGAATCGGCGGCGGTAGCAGCGATGCCGCCACCACTCTGCTGGGCCTCAACCATCTCTGGCAATGCGACCTGCCTGTCGACACCCTGGCGGAACTGGGACGACAACTGGGCGCCGACGTCCCTGTTTTCGTGCGCGGCCACACTGCCTGGGCCGAAGGGGTGGGAGAGGAACTGGTCCCGGTGCAGACAGCGACACGCCACTTTATCGTGGTGGTACCTGGCTGCTCAGTGAGCACAGCTGCCGTTTTCGGCCACCCCCGTTTGACAAGAGATTCCGGCGCAATTACATTACCGCACCTTCGCGACGGGCGGCTGGACACAGACTGGCTGGAAAGACATTCCAGCAACGATTGCCAGCCGCTGGTGGAAGACCTCTACCCCGCGGTGCGTGCAGCCAGGCAGTGGCTGCAACAGTTTGCCAGGGCGCAACTGACCGGCACCGGGGCCTGTGTTTTCGCAGCATTCGACAGCGCCTATGAAGCGCAACAGGTTCTGCGACAACTACCGGCCAAGTGGGAGGGCTTTGTCGCGGCAGGCGTGAACATTTCCCCTGCCCACGAGCGACTCGCGAAGGCGACTCAATAAACAGTCGCAATCCACTGGGGCGTAGCCAAGCGGTAAGGCAGCGGGTTTTGATCCCGTCATGCGTAGGTTCGAATCCTACCGCCCCAGCCACTTTTAAGTTTCAGCGAAAACGTCCGTGTTTTCGATGAAAAGCGCAGTTTGCGGCACATGTCCGCAAGCCGCTCCCGGCACTCCCCGGTGCCACAGAGAACTGATGTTCAACTTCCTCCGCGGCGCCTGTGCCGCCACAGCAAAAGGTGACGCTACTGCGCGCTACAAGCTTTCACAACCGCAGGCATCTAAACTTCAACGACATCAACTTCATCGGATCAAAAGGTACACGCAGTGGCTGACTTAATGGTCTTTACCGGCAATGCCAACCCGGAACTGGCGCAGAAAATTGTTGACCAGATGGCAATCCCCCTCGGCGAGGCCGTGGTAAAACGCTTTTCGGATGGCGAGATTGCGGTGGAAATCACCGATAACGTACGCGGCCGCGACGTTTTTGTGGTCCAGTCCACCTGCCAGCCCACCAACCGCAACCTGATGGAACTGATCCTGCTGGTCGACGCCCTGCGCCGTGCCTCTGCCGGCCGCATCACCGCAGTTGTGCCCTACTTCGGCTATGCCCGCCAGGATCGCCGCGTGCGCTCCCAGCGCGTACCCATCTCCGCCAAGGTCGTAGCTGACATGATGGTCAGCGTCGGTATTGACCGGGTACTGACCGTGGACCTGCACGCCGAGCAAATCCAGGGCTTTTTCGACGTACCGGTGGACAACGTCTACGGCTCCTCCGTGCTGCTGGACGATATCGAGCGCCAGAATTATGAAGACCTGGTTGTCGTCTCCCCGGACATCGGCGGCGTCGTGCGCGCCCGCGCCGTGGCCAAGAGCCTCGAGTGCGACCTGGCCATCATCGACAAGCGCCGCCCGGCCGCCAATGTCGCCGAGGTGATGAATATCATCGGCGAAATCAACGGTCGCACCTGCCTGCTGGTGGACGACATGGTCGACACCGCCGGCACCCTGTGCAATGCCGCCAACGCCCTGAAAGAGCACGGCGCCAAGAAAGTTGTCGCCTACTGTACCCACCCGGTGCTCTCCGGTGCGGCCATCGACAACCTGAACAACTCCGTGCTGGATGAACTGGTAGTCACCGACTCCATCCCGCTGGGCGACAAGATGCAGAAGGCGCCCAAAATCCGCCAGCTGACCCTGTCCGCCATGCTGGCCGAGTCAGTGCGCCGCATCAGCAACGAGGAATCCCTGTCGGCGATGTTCCGGTCCTGACGCCGGGGCGGACCCGAAGTCCGGAAAAACGGCAGGCGCCACTGGCGCCGCCGCTGCGATTCCCTTAGAATACGCGCCCGCCCGGCCCCACCGGGCGTTTACTATTGGGCCCGGGGTACCCGGGACCCGTTTACAGCAATGCCAGAGCGGTCCGGTCGCAGGTCGCCCTGGACAGACAACCAGAGGTTTACCCCATGTCTGATTTCACCCTGAACGCCACCGTCCGCAGCGACGAAGGGAAAGGTGCGAGCCGCCGCCTGCGTCGCGAGGAAGGCCGTGTACCCGCCATCGTTTACGGCGGCAAGGCCAAGCCTGCCTCCATCTCCATTGAAGCCCGCCAGATGTGGAAGGCCCTGGAGAGCGAGTCTTTCTTCTCTTCCGTACTGACCCTCGATATCGAAGGCAAGAAAGAGACCGTGATCCTGCGTGACCTGCAGCGCCACCCGGCCCAGCAGATCCTGCTGCACGCCGACTTCCAGCGCGTGTCCGCCAACACCAAGGTTCACCTGAAAGTGCCGCTGCACTTCCTGAACGAAGACAGCTGCAAGGGCGTCAAGGCAGGCGGCATCGTCTCCCACACCCTGACCGAGCTGGACATCAGCGCGCCGGCCTCCAAGCTGCCCGAGTTCATCGAGGTAGACCTGGCCGACCTGGAGCTGGACCAGACCGTGCACATCTCCGACATCAAGCTGCCTTCCGGCGTCGAGTCTGTGGACCTGAGCCACGGCGAAGACCACGACCTGGTTGTCGCTTCCGTGCACAAGCCCCGCGGCGCTGTTGAAGCTGAAGCCGAAGAAGGCGAAGGCGAAGCTGCCGAAGGCGAAAGCGGCGAAGAGTAAGCGCTTTGTCGAAGGCACCGGACACGCCCATCCAGTTGATCGTGGGACTCGGCAACCCGGGTCCCGAGTACGACCGGACGCGCCACAATGCCGGTGCCGACTATGTCACCGAGCTGGCACGCCGCCACGGCGTCCAGCTCGCGTCAGACAGCAAGTACCACGGTCTCTCCGGCCGGGTACGCATCGGTGGGCAGGACATTCGCCTGCTGATCCCCACCACCTACATGAATCGCAGCGGCCAGTCCGTCGGCCCGCTGGCGAACTTTTTCAAGATTCCCCCGCAAGCGATCCTGGTCGCTCACGATGAGCTGGACCTGCCACCGGGCACCGCGCGCCTGAAGGCCGGCGGCGGCCATGGCGGCCACAACGGGCTGCGGGATATCATCTCCGCCCTGGGCAACAGCCGCGATTTCATGCGCCTGCGCCTGGGCATCGGTCACCCGGGCAGCGCCCGCGAAGTGGTCAAGTTCGTCCTGCAGCGGGCCCCGCGCACCGAGCAGGAGCAACTGGCAGACGCCATCGACCGGGCCGTGGACGTTACCCCCATGGCCGCCGCCGGTGACTGGGGTGCAGCCATGAAGGAACTCCACTCCGCCAGAGCGGCGGCAAAATAGATCGCCCGATCGCTTTCCCGGAAACAATACACCGTATGGGCGCAACCGCGACCCATCGCTGAACGAGCAAACAGGAACCAGACCATGGGCTTTACTTGCGGTATCGTCGGCCTGCCCAACGTGGGCAAATCCACCCTGTTCAACGCCCTGACAGAAGCGGGCATCGACGCCGAGAACTTTCCTTTCTGCACCATTGAGCCAAATGCCGGCGTGGTGCCGGTACCCGACCCGCGCCTCGACAAACTGGCAGAGATCGTCAAGCCGCAGAAAGTGATCCCCACCACCATGGAGTTCACCGACATTGCCGGCCTTGTGGCTGGCGCCTCCAAGGGTGAGGGCCTGGGCAACAAGTTCCTGGCCAATATCCGCGAGACCGACGCCATCGCCCATGTAGTCCGCTGTTTCGAGGACGACAACGTAATTCACGTGTCCAACCAGGTGCACCCGGTGGCTGACATTGAGGTCATCAATACCGAGCTGGCACTGGCCGACCTGGACACCGTGGAAAAAGCCCTGCAACGCTATACCCGCGCCGCCAAAGGCCAGGACAAGCACGCCATCAAGATGAAGGCACTGCTGGAAAAGATCCAGCCGCACCTGGACGAGGCCAAGCCCCTGCGCTCCTTCGGGCTCAGTGACGACGAACTGGCGGGCCTGCGCGAACTCAGCCTGCTGACCATCAAGCCCACCATGTACATCGCCAACGTGGACGAGGACGGCTTCGAGAACAACCCGCACCTGGACGCCGTGGCCGCCATCGCCGCGGAAGAGAACGCCGTACTGGTGCCGATCTGCAACAAGCTGGAAGCCGAAATCGCCGAGCTGGACGATGAAGAAAAACAGGAGTTCCTGGAGGAGCTGGGCATGGAGGAGCCGGGCCTGAACCGGGTGATCCGCGCCGGTTACGACCTGCTGGGCCTGCACACCTACTTCACCGCCGGCGTCAAGGAAGTACGCGCCTGGACCATCCCGCTGGGGGCCACCGCGCCGCAGGCAGCGGGCAAGATCCACACCGATTTCGAGAAGGGCTTTATCCGCGCCGAAGTGGTCAGCTACGACGACTTCGTCAGCCATAACGGCGAGGCCGGCGCAAAAGAGGCGGGCAAATGGCGCCTCGAAGGCAAGGACTATGTCGTCGCGGATGGCGACGTTATCCATTTCCGCTTCAACGTCTGATACCCGCCCTGCCCGCCGCCTGTGGCGGGCCCCTCCCCTGCCGGCAACAGCCGGCAACAACCGACCCGGTGGCCGCCCATGATCGAATCCAACTGGCGCATCGGCCTGCCCATGGCCCTGATTACCGCGTTTATGTGGGCACTGTTACCCATTGCCCTGAAAGGCCTGCTGGACGAGATTTCAGCCACCACCGCCACCTGGTTCCGCTTTGCCGGCGCAGCCGTACTGGCGGGAGGCTACCTGACGTGGAACCGCAGCCTGAACCTGCGCCAGCTGTTCCAGCGCTCGCTGCTGCCGCTGACACTGCTGGCAGTGGCGGGCCTGCTGACCAATTACCTGTCCTACGCCTCCGGCCTGCGCTTTATCACACCGGGCGCGGCCCAGATCGTCATCCAGCTGGCGCCGCTGTTACTGCTGGTCTCCAGCGTTATCTGGCTGGGGGAGCAGTTCTCACCACGCCAGTGGCTCGGGGTCCTGATGGTACTGGTGGGCCTGCCGCTGTTCTTCAACCAGAGGCTGCCGGAACTGCTGCGAGGCCAGGACACCGAATACCTGCTGGGCCTGGCACTGTTTGTACTGGCGGCAGTGGGCTGGGCCGTCTACGGTTTCTTCCAGAAGAAGATCCTGTCCCGCGCCCGGGCCCAGGACCTGCTGGTGCTGATCTACATCGCCGGCACCCTGTGCTTCCTGCCCGGCGCCGATCCCCTGAGCGTCCGGGGGCTCGACTGGATCGAGTGGGGACTGCTGCTGTTCCTCACGGTCAACACCCTGGTGGCCTACGGCGCCTTCACCAGGGCCCTGGGTAACTGGGAGGCCTCGCGGGTGAGCGCCACCCTCGCCCTGGTGCCACTGATGACCCTGCTGATCGGCAGCGCCATCGGGGCCGTCTGGCCGGACTATATTGAAGTAGAGCCCCTCAACTGGGTGAGCTGGGTCGGCGCCGGAGTGGTGGTCTGCGGCTCGCTGTTTGCGGCAATCGGCCGCGGCCGCTGACAAAAACCGGGCGGCGCTTTTGGACCTCACAGGCCGGCCCAACAGGACCCGTGAGGGTGACCGCACAGAAATCGCTCGATTCGCTAACTTACTGAAAAGAAACGAAAATCAGGGGTTGACAGCCCCCCTCAGGCGCACGATAATGCGCGCCCTCGGTTAAGCCGAGACACAAATTGAAAAGTCAGTGGCAAGGTAGCTCAGCCGGTTAGAGCGCAGCACTCATAATGCTGAGGTCGGGAGTTCAAGTCTCCCCCTTGCTACCATTTTCAATTCGCGAGAGCAGATCTCGCATCCCTTCACTGGGGCGTAGCCAAGCGGTAAGGCAGCGGGTTTTGATCCCGTCATGCGTAGGTTCGAATCCTACCGCCCCAGCCATTTTTCCCGATTCGCACCCAGCGGATCGAAGCTCCGGAGCTCGACAGGTTCGAGCCGGAGGCGGCGGGGCGCCGGGGACCAGCGAGCCGACAGGCGAAGCTCATCCTACCGCCCCAGCCACTTTTCCCCTCTCTCCAATCTCCAGTTTCACCGCATCGGTATAAACACCAGGCGCTATGGTTTCCTGTATCCCGGGTTTCCCCGAGCCCCGGCCGGGCGCACACAAGGTGCGCCCCTACGCAAGCGTCCTGTAGGGGTGGTTCTTGTGATCAGCCAGGATAAAGCGCAGGTTCGTGCACCAGTTTTCGCCCGTCGCGATGCCGGTGCAGCGCACTTGTCTCACCTTTTTTACCGCATGACGCCCCCCGGGAAAAACGCCCATAAAAAAAGCGGCCTTTCGAGCCGCTTTCAGTTATCGGAGCGCCTGTGGTCAGCGACTCTCCATCGCCAGCCCCGCCACAGGCAACCCTGCCGGGGATTCCGAATGCGGCCCGCCGGCGCGCCGGGCACGGGAGTGGCGCCGCGCCTCGCGACGCAGGCCCAGCACCCGCAACCACTCGAAGCCAGCCAGGCACAGCAGGAGTGCCACTATCGCAGCCAGTGTGCCTGTTACACCCAATGTCTCCCGCTCCGCGAGGCAGGTCCAGGCAAACTGTCCCACACACAGCAAGGCGACCACCAGCAGGGTCGGCCGCCTTCCGATCAGGCTCACCACCAGCACACCCAGCGGTGCCCCCAGGGCGACCACCGGTGCCGCCGCCAGCCAGTTACCGAAGACGTCGGGCTGCCAGTCGCCAGCCAGCGATTTCACTGCAACACCAACCACAGAGGAGAACGCCATGATCACCACCGACGTGGGAATGGCCACCTTGAGATCTACCCGGCTCAGGAGCACCAGTGCGGCATAGATCACCATATCGATCCCCACCCCGGTCACCGCCACCGCACTGAAACCCGCGAGCCCGCCCAACAGCAGGCCCACCCGGAAGTCGAGCGGGCAATCCGGGTCACCGGTGTGGTCGTGGGCGGTAATTTCCCGCAGACGATACAGGTGCAGGATACCGAAACTCCCCCACAGGATCGCGAAAGCCAGCTTGACCCAGAGATCCGGCACCAGCGGGGCAAACAACAGGATACCGGCCGGCGTCGCCACCAGCGCCCCCATCAATGCGCCTCGCAGCATCGCCCAGGCAAGGGGCTGCCGCCGGGCGAGGATATACAGGCTGGCACTCACCATCCCGATCGACTGGACCGCAAAACTGAAGTCCCGCCCCAGGCTGGCGGGCATATCAAACAGCAGCACCAGTACCGGGAACCCCACGGTTCCACCTCCCATGGGGGTTGAACCCGCTGCATAGCTGCCGAAGGCCATGGCCAGCGCCATGGGCCAGTGCTCGAGCGCAACGTCCAGCTTTCCCTGGCCAAAAACAATAAGCGCCCATACGGCATAGAACAGGGCCAGCCCGGTATACCAGACCCAGAGGAAGGAGCCGGAGCGGCGCTTACTGAACACCGTCACCTCCGGCCATGTCCTGGCGCACCGTCTCGAGAAAATGCTCATGGGTCTGGCACGCCGGCAATACCTGGCCCACCTGGGCGGAAAAGCGGGAGAATATCCCCGTCGAATCACGCTCATCGAGCGACATCGTCAGGCGGGGGTAGCGGTTCATACCATAGAGAACATAGCGATAATTCATGTCGGTAAAGATACTGGCAAAACTGCCGGCAAAGTCCTGGTGCTCGCAGATCTTGTGCTCCCAGACCCGCAGCTGTTGCTCCAGCCACGGGCAACGGGACAATGTTGACGCTGCCGCACGCCAGAACGCCGTATCGTCCCTGTCAGTCAGCGCGTAGTGCAGCACAATAAACTGCTTCAGGTCCTCGTAGAAACCGCGCATCTTGGCGTTGTAGGCCTCCCGCAGCGGGGGCACACCCATTCCCCCGGCGAGGTGCGTTGCCAGCAGGCCAACCCCCAGGTGAATCATATGCAGCCCGGTGGATTCCAGCGGCTCGATAAAACCTCCGGCGAGCCCCACTGCGACACAATTGCCGACCCAGAAGTCCTGTCTCCGGCCAACACGCATGTCCAGGTGGTTGCAGCTGAGGAACTCTGAATCCCGCCCCAGGAAGTCACGCAACTCCGCTTCAGCCTGGGATGGAGTGAGTCGTTTGCTGTCGTAGACATAACCGCAGCCCTGGCGGCTGGTCAGGTCAATCTGCCAGGCCCAGCCGTGATCGAGGGCGGTGGCCACGGTATAGGGGCGTGGCCGCCCGTCCCCGGGCAGGGCTCTCTGGATCGCAACGGCCTTGTCACAGGGCAGCGCATCTGCGAAGGACTCCCAGTTGTCGGCCTTCAGGCGGTCAATCAGGAGTCCCCGAAAACCCGTGCAGTCGACAAACAGATCCCCGGAAATTGATCCGGAGTCAGTCACAACGCTCCGGATCTGCCCATCGCCAACCACGACATCGGAAACCGTCGCCTCAATATGGTTGACCCCCGCCTCGACCGCCTTGCGCCGGAGGAAGCGCCCCATAAGGGTGGCGTCGAGGTGATATCCGTAGGGCGTGACGCCACCAAAATCGGGCGACCTGGGGGCCTTGGGGCATAGTCCATCGGTAATCAGGTGGGAATTGATACTGACAGCTTCATCGTAGCGTTCACTACCGGCGCGATCACTGAGCAGCCAGGCAGAGGAAATATCGATCGATCCCCCCGGCTGCTGCTGGTCAAAGGGGTGGAAGTACTCATGGACCCTGGCCCCGACCGGTTTTTTCCAGTTGCGGAACATAATGCCGGTTTTGACCGTGGCATTGGTTTCGGCCATCAGCTCCTTTTCATCCAGCCCCATGGCGGCGAAAAAGAAGCGAATACTGTGGACCGTGGCTTCACCGACACCTATTGCCCCGATATCCGGGCTCTCGATGACATTGATCGAGAAATTCTTCCGGGCCTGGTTGAAGTAACGGTTCAGGTAGATGGCCGTCATCCAGCCGGCAGATCCCCCGCCGACAATGTTGATCACTTTCATGGGACTCACGGACATAATTTGACTAGACAGCCTGCAGGCCAAAGCGGGAGATTTTCTCGATCAGCTCGCGGTGCTGCGGCAGGTGTTCACACAACTGTTGCCCGAGTTGTGCGATTTCGGCAAAACGGGCGTTTGCGTGCCCCCCCGCGCCGTACCGGCCATGGACAGCATCCAGGGAGGTGCCGTACTCCATGCCGTAAAGCACATACAGGTAGTTGGGCAGGTTGAAGATTTCCAGCTTGCTGGGAAAGTCATACTCGGTGGGCGGCTGGAACCGCCAGAGCTCCAGCTTCTCGAGCAAACTGTCGGGGATGGATGCAGGATCGCGATTATCCCTCCAGAACTCGCTGTCGTTCCTCCGGGAAATACAGTAGTGGAGCTTGATAAACTCGATAACCCGGTCCCAGGCGTAGCGCGTGTGCCGGTTGAACTGGTCTGCAGCAATACCCATGACGTGCCGGTTGGCCGGGAAGGTATCCGCCAGCATCCGCGCCGTCGCGTCGTAGACCAGGATCCCCGTCGCCTCCAACGGCTCAACAAAGCCCTGGGAGAGCCCGATGGCTACACAGTTACCCTGCCAGAAGCGCTCCCGGTAACCTACCATCATGGGAATACGGCGTACCTGCGCCGTTTCACCAGCACTACCCAGGTACTGGCGAAATACGTCCTCCGCCCTCTGGTGCTCCGTATGGGCACTGGAGTAGACATATCCAGTCCCCCTGCGGTGCGGCAGGCCGATATCCCATATCCAGCCGGACTCCTGCGCTGTGGCGATGGTGTGGCTGGGTATGGGTGCACGCTCCTCGCCATAGGGCACCTGGGCCGCAAGAGCGAAGTCGGCAAACAGTTGTCCAGACTTATCCTTGAAGGGGACCCGCATCGCCTGCCCGAGCAACAGGGAGGAAAACCCGGTGCAGTCGACAAAGAGATCTGCGGAAATCTCACCGTGTTTATCGGTTTCTACCGCTGCGATATCGCCATTTTCAGCCTGCCTGGCCCGCAGTACATTGCCGGTCAGGTGCCGTACCCCCAGCTTCTCCACTGCGTGCCGGGTCAGCAGGCGGGCAAATTTGGCTGCGTCCAGGTGATACGCGTAACTGGTATATCCCTGGTATTCGGGCTGCGTAATATCCTTGGGCGCCAGGCCCCGGTCACAGACCCTGCCCTGTACCGAAACGGCATCCACATAAGGAACAGCCCCATCCTGTGCCAGCCAGTATGGCGTCAGGTCGCCAGCGCGACTGTCGGGGTAATCAAACACATGGTGATAGTAGCGGCGGCCAGACTGGCCCGGGGATCGCACCCAGTCGACAAACTTGATGCTCTGCTTGAAGGTGGCATCACACTCGCGAATAAACTCGCTTTCACTGATACCGAGGTAATTCAGGCTCTGCCTGATGGCAGGCACGGTGCCCTCACCGACACCAATGGTGGGGATATCTTCGGACTCGATTAACGTGACCCGGACACCATCGGGATTATCCGGGGAAAGCCTGCGAGCGAGGTGGCACGCCGACAACCAGCCGGCCGTGCCCCCTCCAACTACCAGCACATGTCTTATTTCACCCGGTTCGTGGCTTTTATCCATGAGCTGATACAGGCCAGTCTATCAGGCACCGGCCTGCAGTTTCGCCAGCTTTGACAGCTGGTGCAGGGAACCCAGTTGTGCATACAGCGCCGGCAGGAAGCCGCGCTTGCGGAAGTCGGCAAAGTCTTCCTCGCTCAGCTCGTTGAGTTTCTTCTCGTCGACAATGTAGAGACCAGACAGGTTGATCTTCTCCTCGCCGGCATTGACCGAAACGGACTGCTGGGTCAGCAGCTCCTTGTCGGTCAGGACCTTCACGAATGCCCGGGTCACCTGGTCACTTTCCAGGTAGCTTACCAGGGACTCCTTCTTGGCCTTGAGGTACTCGCTCTCTGCACCGCCCTCCTCGAACAGGTCGTTGCCCTCTTCCTCGCTGACCAGGTGGCTGTTCTCAACCAGGCCCACGACCAGTTGGTCCTGGTTCTGGCCGCTGGGAGCGAGCACAAACGGATGGTTGCGAATGCTGGCCGGCAGGAAAACGCCCTGCCACTTGCCTTCCTTCAGGAACAGGTTCTCGCCCACTTTCAGACCCAGCAGGGCCACAGACTGGAACTGCCCGGTTTCGGAGTTCTTTACAAAAACGATCGGGTATTCGGCTCCCAGGCGGGTGAATTCATGGGCGGTGACCGGCACCATGTGGCTACCCTCTACGTGGTCAAAGCCACCGAGTTCACGCACTTTCAGCTTGCCATGAACGTCGCTCTGCAGGGGTACGATTTTGGGAGACTGTTTATTAGTCATACAACACCATCAATGTAACGTAGTTATTCTGTCAGATGATCAGCTAGTATATTTTTTATACGAAAAAAGGGAAGCCTAAACTTCCCTTTCTTCGCTACCGCTTATACTACCAGATTCCCGATCAGAACTTGGCAGAAACGCCCAGGTTTACCCGGCGAGCAGTCTCGTACTCGTACAGCGGGAAGCCCGGCGTAAAGCCGCTGCCCGGCGTCTGCTCGGCATTGTTACCCAGCTGTACAGACTCCTCGGCCAGCAGGTTGTTGACATCCAGCTTTACATCGACATTGTCAGTCGCGTGCCAGACGCCACTCAGGTCGAGGCTGCCGAAGTCATCGTGCAGGCGGTTACCGTAGGAACCGGACTCCCGAATCATGTACTCACTGCGCCAGTTGTAGGCGATACGCGCCGAGAACATGGCATTCTCGTAGTAACCGGTCAGGTTGTAGACGTTCTCGGAGCTGTCGCTCAGGAACGGGTTACCGTCGGTGAAGGTATCCTCGGCAGTTGAGGTGTCGGTCCAGGTGTAGTTCACGATGGTGCCGAAGCCATTGCCGAAATCCTGCTGGTAGCCCAGCTCGATACCGGTAATGTCAGCACTTTCGCCGTTATCCAGCTCCTGTACCGTCCAGCCGAATGCCTCTTCACTGGCTGGCAGGTCAAAGGGAATCTCGCTGGCGTCGGCAGCGTACTCGCTGATGGTCACGAAATTGGACACATCCTTGTAGAACACTGCACCGGACAGCAGGGAGCCCTCGGCGAAGTACCATTCCACACCCAGGTCAAACTGGTTGGCGGTATAGGGCTCGAGGCCAACATTACCCACTACCCAGATCTGGTTGTTGTCGATTTCGTCGTCCGCACCCAGCACATTCGGGTTTACGTACATGTCAACGTATTGCGGGCGCGCAATGACCTTGGCCGCAGAGGTACGCAGGATCACCTCGTCGGTGAGGTCATAGGCCAGGTTGAAGCTCGGCAGGATTTCCGAGTAGTCCGCACCGCTCTCGGTACGCTGCCCGTCCAGGTAATAAGTGGAGGTGGCATCGGTCGCGATATAGCGCAGGCCGAAGTTACCCCGAACCCGGTCACCGGCATAATTTGCCATTACATATAGAGCATCGTTGGTCTCGTCGATCTCGCTGTAGGAACCGAGATCCTCAACCTTGCCAACGATGGAGGAACGAGCCCAGGCCTTGAGGGCATCGGCGTCCAGCTTCGGAATTACATAACCACCGGCACCCGCCTCGATGGTGCCGTCGAGCACGTCAGCCGTGGCGATGGAAGTTTCGAAATCCGGGTCCTGCAGGAACTCGTAACGACGGCTGGTCGCGTTGTGGTCAGCGGTCTTGATGCCGGTCTTGATGCTGTTGATCAGGCCCAGCTCGACATCGAACTCGAGGTCTGCCTGGAAGTAAGACTCTTCGTCGGTTTTCGGGGTCGCATTGAAGTTGGCACCGGTACCCATGGCTACGGAGCCCGGGTCGTAGGAAGCCAGGTCGAAACCATTCAGGTCCCAGCTCTGGCCGCCGCCAAAGAAATCGTAGGTACCGCCCGGAATCGGGGTGCCACCGGAACCATCATCCAGCACCATCTCGAAGTCGGTGCCACCGCTGGAGGTGGTGCGGCCAACCTGGAAGCTCAGCTCGTATGAGTCACCGGAGTAGGTAGTGGACAGATCGAATACATCGGAATTCATGGTCGCTTCGCGGGGACGGGCCTGCAGGAAGGCGACGTTCAGGGGGCCGCGGGCGGTAGTGCCATTCAGCTGGTCAGCCGGGTCAACCTCTACGCCACACCAGCCACAGTTGCCCTGGGTCAGCCACAGTGCGTAGTTGGTATTGTCCGCTTCCATCTGCATGTCGATGGCATTGAACACGATGTCCAGGCGCTCGGTCGGCTGGTACTGGAAAGTGGCGTTGATCGCAGAGCGGTTACGCTCCTGCTCGAATGCCACCGGGCCTGCGCCCCACTCCCAGAATGCCTCGTTGCCCTGGCGCTGCAGCTGGCGCTCCTGGGATACGGCGGATACCAGCACACCAAAGGTTTCAGAATCGTTTTTCCAGCTGGCCAGGCCTGAGAACTGCGGGTCGGTGGAATCGGAATCGGATTGGGAAGACGCTTCAACAGCGCCGTGCAGGGTCATTGCATCGAGGTCCAGCGGCTTGCGGGTATTAATCACCACGGTACCACCAACACCACCCTCGGCCAGGTCTGCCTGGGAGCTCTTGTAGACTTCGATATCGCCTACCAGCTCAGACGGCAGCAGCTCATAGTTGAAGCTGCGCTTGGCCGGCTCCAGCACGAACCAGCCGGTGGATGCCACGTTCTGGCCATTCAGGGTGGTCAGGGTCAGGTCGTTACCGGCACCGCGGATAGACACTGCCGCACCTTCACCGAACTGGCGCTGGATCGTCACGCCCGGGACGCGCTGCAGGGACTCGGCAACGTTCTTGTCCGGGAACTTGCCGATATCTTCAGCAGAGATCGCATCTACAATCGCATTGGAATCGCGCTTGGTGCTGAGGGCATCCTGCAGAGAACCGCGAATACCGGTCACGGTAATCTCTTCAAGGGATTGGTCAGTTTGGGCAACGGCCAGCGGAGCCATCAGGCCGCCACTGAGCACGGCCGCACTAATGGAAAGTGCGAGTTGATTGCGCTTTAGCATCGAGTTTCCCCTTCCTTTTTATTGATATGAAGGTTGGTTAATAATTTTTTTCACCTTGTACCGCCTAAATGATAGCGCTGTCATTCCGTTTTATGATAGCGCTGTCATCTACACGCTCGAAGATACACACAAAAAAAATAAAAAGCTACTGCCCCGCGGGCAAAACAACCGTCAATTACGGACAGGAGATGCGCGAAAAGCGACTAAAAAATACACAACTTTCTGAAAATTGTTTTCGCTTCAGTCACTTACGCAAGCAAAGATGTCTGGGGAAAATCTGGGGAGGGATTGGCCTGTGGGGCGGAGGATGATCAACTTCCGGGCAGAGAGCCGCAATACCGGGAAAGCCGGGCGCAACTCCTGTTCCGCCCGGCCAGCGTTGTTGGCTAAATATCACTCAATCTCTTTAATCCGCATCGAGCTGGTGTGACCACCGACATTAAGCCGCTCACCCTGGGTAATCAGGATTCGCTGGCCCTTCTGCAGGTCGACCCGGGAACTCAGGACTTCGATAATCGACTCGGTCAGGTGGCCGAGAGGTACCGGAGCCGGATCGAATTCCGCCGGCTCTACCCCGCGCAACAGCACCAACTGGCGCGCGACGCGCGGGTGACGGGTCAGGGCGTAGATCGGCAGGCGCGTGGTGGCCCGCGACATGAGACGCGGCGTGCGGCCGGATTCCGTCAGCGCGGCGATCGCACACAGGTTCTCAACCCGCGCCGCCGCGTCGATGGCGGCCTGGGCAATCACGGTATCAATACGCTCGGACGCCCCCCGCTCTACCGCCGGGCGCGGCACGCTGCCCAGGTATTGCTCCGCACCCACGATCACCTCGGCCATGGACTCCACTGCGGCTATCGGGAAATCACCCGCAGCAGTCTCTCCCGAGAGCATCACCGCGTCAGTGCCATCCAGCACCGCATTGGCCACGTCCATGACCTCGGCCCGCGTGGGCGTGGGGCTGGTAATCATGGATTCCATCATCTGCGTCGCGGTGATCACACCACGGTTCAGGGCATTGG
Source organism: Microbulbifer sp. JSM ZJ756 (assembly GCF_044383805.1). Classification (NCBI taxonomy): domain Bacteria; kingdom Pseudomonadati; phylum Pseudomonadota; class Gammaproteobacteria; order Cellvibrionales; family Microbulbiferaceae; genus Microbulbifer; species Microbulbifer sp. JSM ZJ756. The sequence goes on from NZ_JBISER010000005.1 coordinate 184,442, forward strand.
CACGGTTGATCAGTTTCTTCTGCACGCCGATCAGTGCCGGGTCGCCAATCTCCACACCCAGGTCACCACGAGCCACCATGATCACGTCGGCGGCCAGGATCAGGCTGTCCATGGTGTCGTCATCCGCAACTGCTTCAGCGCGTTCCACCTTGGCCACGATTGCCGCCTGGCTACCGGCCTCTTCCATTGCGCGGCGGGCGGTTTCCAGGTCTTCCGCACAGCGCGGGAAGCTCACTGCCAGGAAATCCACGTCCAGCTCAGCCGCCAGCTTGATATCGCGGTAATCCTTCTCCGTCAGTGCCGGCGCGGACAGTCCACCGCCGAGCAGGTTGATGCCCTTGTTGTTGGAGAGCTTGCCCCCCTGCAACACGCGGCAGAACAGCTTGGTAGGCGTGGCACCGGTCACTTCCAGGCGGATCTTGCCATCGTCCAGCAGCAGGATGTTGCCGGTCTCGCAGTCCTCGATCAGCGACGGGAAGTCGACACCCACGCGGTGCTCGTCGCCGCCTTCAGGTGGACAGTCCGCATCCAGGGTGAATTCGGCGTCGTTGTCCAGCCAGACACTGCCGCTGGCAAAGCGCGCGATACGGATTTTGGGCCCCTGCAGGTCACCCAGCACTGCCACCAGGCGGTTCTGCGCGGCCGCGGCAGCGCGCACTTCCTCGACACGGCGACGATGGTCGTCGGCACTGCCGTGGGAAAAGTTGAGGCGCACCACGTTGACCCCGGCACGGATCATTTCCTCGATAACGTGTGGCTTGTCGGTGCCCGGGCCGAGAGTGGCGACGATTTTAGTGTGTCGGATCATAAATGGCTGTCGTTCTCTGGAGACTGTTGTTTCCGCTGCGCGGATATTTTGGAGTTGCCGCCTGCTCAGGCAGTTTCTGCGGCAACCCGTTCGAGTTTCAGCGCCTCGGCCATGGCCAGGCTGGTATCCAGCATGCGGTGCGAGAAGCCCCACTCGTTGTCGTACCAGGCCATCACCTTCACCAGGTTGCCGTTGACCCGGGTATGGTTGGCGTCAAAGTGGCTGGATGCGGTGGTGTGATTGAAATCCACCGAAACCAGGGGCTGGTCGCAGTATGTCAGTACCCCACCGCTGGCCTCTGCCGCCTGCTGCATAACCTGGTTTACTTCCTCGGCGGTGGTGTCGCGGCCGGCGATAAACTGGCAGTCCACCAGGGATACATTGCTTACCGGGACCCGCACGGCCATACCGTCCAGGCGCCCTTTCAATTCTGGCAATACCAGGCCCACTGCAGCCGCAGCACCGGTCTTGGTCGGGATCATGTTGTCCGCCGCAGCACGGGCACGGTAGATGTCGGCGTGTACCGCATCCTGGGTATTCTGGTCGTTGGTGTAGGCATGCACTGTGGTCATGAAGCCGCGCTCGATACCCAGCTCGCGGTGCAGTGCCTTGGCTACCGGTGCCAGGCAGTTGGTGGTACAGGACGCATTGGAAACCACCTTGTGCTCGGCGGTGAGCTTGTCGTCATTAACGCCGTAAACCACGGTCAGGTCCGCATCCTTGGACGGGGCCGAAATCAAGACAGCCTTGGCACCCGCAGTAATGTGCGCAGAGGCGGCCTCTTTGCCCGTAAAGCGGCCAGTGCATTCCAGCACAAGATCGACGCCCAGTTTCTTCCACGGCAGCTGCGCCGGGTCCCGCTCCTGGCATACCTGGATACGGTCGCCGCCAATCAGAAGCGCGTCCCCCTCGACACTCACCGGCGTATTGAACCGGCCGTGAATAGTGTCAAACCGCGTCAGGTGCGCATTGGACTCCACCGGCGCGAGATCATTGATGGCCACCAGCTGCACTTTGTCGCTGTAGCCGGATTCGTAAATTGCACGGGTGACATTGCGCCCGATGCGGCCATAGCCATTGATCGCAATTCTGATTTTCATATCCCAAGCCTCAATTATTGAACTTATTACTACCGCGTCTCGCAGCGGGGCTGCACCCCGCCGTTAATTTCTATCCGTTGCCCAGTGCCGCAGCCTCACGCGCCAGCCGCGTAACCTCGTCCCAGTTCTTCTCCTTCACCAGGGCCGGTGACGCCATCCAGGAACCGCCCACACACACCACGTTGGCCAGCCCCAGGTAATCCGTCGCATTGCCGGGACCGATGCCACCGGTGGGGCAGAACTGCACCTGGGGCAGTGGCCCGCCGATGGATTTCAGCATTGGCACACCGCCGGCGGCCTGCGCCGGGAAAAACTTCTGGTACCGATAGCCACGCTCGTACAGGCGCATGACCTCGGATGGGCTGGCCGCTCCCGGCAGCAGCGGTACCGGGCATTCCGCGGCGGCATCCAGCAGCTTTTCGGTCGTCCCCGGGCTCACCATGAAAGTTGCCCCGGCATCCACCGAACGGCGAATGTCCTCCGCACTCATCACGGTGCCTGTGCCCACATGGGCATCCGGCAGGTGTTTGGCGATTTCCTCTACCGCCGCAAGGGCAGCTTTGGTGCGCAGGGTTACCTCGAGCACATTCAGGCCACCCTCAACCAGGGCCTGGGCCAGGGGCAGTGCCTCTTTGGCGTCGTCGATGACCAGTACCGGCACGACACCCGCCTGCGCCAGCACTTCTCCTAATTTGTTCTGCATTGATCAATCCCAATTTCTGTATCTATCAAATCCACCAGATGACCCGGCCAATCAGGGTGCCCAGTAAACCGTGACCGGTTTCCGCCCCTGGCGCAGCACGCTGCGAATCGGCATCTCCAGCTCGTCCGTACCCAGCAGTGCCTCGCGGTAAACTTTCAGTTTCTCGTCACCGGTAATCAGCAGCTTGATATCCCGCGCCTGCAGGATGGCGGCCAGGCTCAGGGTCATGCGCTCGGTGTGGCTGCCAGTCACCTCACTCTGCCGCGCGGTAATGGCACGGCAGAGTTCAGCCGCATCCGCATCGAGGGCCTGCTCCAGTCCCGCCGCATGCGGGAAGAGTGAGGCGGTGTGGCCATCACTTCCCATTCCCAGCAGGCACACGTCAAAAGGACGCGGTAGTTCAGCGTAGGCGCGCTCACAATCGGCCTGCCCTTCTGCCGCGCTTGTGTGAGCGTTCTTCATGCCCAGGAACGGCGCTTCGGCAGCGTTGTTTTGCAACAGGCTCTTTTCGATAAAAGAGTGGTTACTGCCGCTTTGCCCGGGCTCTACCCAGCGTTCATCTACCAGGGCCACATTGATCTGGCTCCAGGGCAGCGGCCGCTTTGACAGCGCCTGATAAACCGGCTCCGGTGAACTGCCACCGGAGACCAGGAAGGTGGCCTGGCCCTGCTCCTTGATACCCCGCTGCAGGGCGCTGGCACAGTCATTTGCCAGCGCCATCACCAGGCGTTCGCGATCCGGATAAAACTTTTCTTCTACCATCATGGCTTGGGGCCCCGATCGGTGTTAATTCAATTGATTTCTGATTTCTATCGGCAAGTGGCTACTGGGCGTTAAACCAGTGCCGCCCGTCCTCCTCGAGCAGCTCGTTGGCAGCCTGTGGCCCCCAACTGCCCGCCCGGTACAGGTCCGGCTGACTATCGGTTTCCCGCCAGTGATCGATGATCGGGTCGACCCAGGCCCAGGCCGCCGCCACTTCCTCCCGGTGGATAAACAGTGCAGCGTTGTTTGCCGCCGCATCGAGCATCAGGCGCTTGTAGGCGTCACTCTTGAAGCTGTCGTAGGTTTCGGACAGTGAAAGGTTGAGTTCAGCAGGCTGCAGTTCCATTTCCAGGCTGTCCATTTTCTTGGACATGAGCACCAGCTTGATGCTCTCCTCGGGCTGCAGTCGGATCACCAGCCGGTTCGGGATGACCTTGCCAGCGCTCTCGCCATACACCCGGTGCGAGACATCCTTATACTGGATCACAATCTCAGCGCAGCGCTTCTCCATCCGCTTGCCGGTACGGAGGTAAAAGGGCACGCCCGCCCAGCGCCAGTTATCGATATGGGCACGGATGGCGACAAATGTTTCTGTATTGCTGGAGGCTGCATCCAGCTCCTCGAGATAACCGGGCACCAGCTGGGTGCCCAGGCCACCGGCCACATACTGGCCACGCACGATATTTTCTTCCACCGCTTCGCCAACCAGCGGACGCAGCGCTTCCAGCACCTTGATTTTTTCAGTGCGGATATTTTTCGAGGACATGCTGTTGGGGGATTCCATCGCAATCAGGCACAGCAGCTGCAACAGGTGGTTCTGCACCATATCCCGCATCGCGCCGGTCTCATCGTAAAAACCGGCACGTCCCTCCAGGCCCACGGTCTCGGCAATACTGATCTGGATGTGGTCAATAACGCTGGCATCCCACAGGTGTTCGAACAGCACGTTACTGAAGCGCAGTGCCAGCAGGTTCTGGACCGTTTCCTTCCCGAGGTAATGGTCGATGCGGAAAATATGGTTTTCCGGGAAGTATTCGCCGATCTTGCCGTTGATCTCTGCAGAAGTCTGGGCGTTATATCCCAGAGGTTTTTCCACCACTACACGCGATTGCTCGTGGATCAGCCCCTTCAGGGAGAGGTTCTCGCAGCAGGGCCCAAAAACAGCAGGCGGGATCGCCAGGTAAAACAGACGTACCCGCTCCTCGCCGGCGCCCAGGATGTCACCGAGTTGATCCCACTTGTCGTCCGGCTCAGAAATATCCAGCGCCACTGCACGCAACAGGTTGCTGAACGACTTCCATACCGACTCGCTGTACTCCCCGTTGCGCAGGTGGGTCTTCAGGGCCTCACGGGCCAGGTCCAGGTAATTGTCTACATCCTCCTGGCGACGGCAGACCGGCAGGATGCGGCTGCCCTCGGCCAGGCCCCCTTCCAGGTGTGCACGGTAAAGGGCCGGAATCAGCTTGCGCAGGGCCAGGTCGCCCACACCGCCAAACAACACCAAGTCAAAAGGATTATTCATGTCTCTTGCTCTGCCATCCTGTAAGAGTTTTTGAGCCCCACGTTAAAAAGCTCCGTGACTTCTTGGCGCCGGTTAGTAGAGAACGCTCGCGCCGCTTTCCGCGCCGCTGGCGAGGGCCCGCAGGTTGTTAAAGAGTTCGCGCCCCATACCCCGGCCATTTGCACTCAGGTCGTGCTCTGCCGGCTCCCGCGCGGCCAGCTCGGCGTCGTCTACATGCACCTGCAGCACACCGGCCTCGGAATCCAGCTCAATGATGTCGCCGTCCTGGATCCTCGCAATCCAGCCGCCATCGGCAGCTTCAGGAGACATGTGGATCGCCGCAGGTACCTTGCCCGATGCGCCGGACATACGGCCGTCAGTCACCAGCGCCACCTTGAAACCGCGATCCTGCAATACACCCAGGGTCGGGGTCAGCTTGTGCAGTTCCGGCATACCATTGGCCTGGGGGCCCTGGAAGCGGACCACCGCGACAAAATCCCTTTCCAGCTCACCGGCCTTGAAACGTTCCAGCAATTCGTCCTGGCTGTTCATGACGATAGCCGGCGCCTTTACTTTCAGCTGGTCGTTCTTTAGGGCGGACACCTTGATGACACTGCGGCCGATATTGCCTTCAAGCAGCTGCAGGCCGCCGTGATGGGAGAACGGGTCGCTGACCGGGCGGATGATGTCCGGATTACCGGTTTCCTCGACCGTCGGGCGCCAGACCACATCGGTCTTGTCATCGTTAAGGAAGGGGTCGTGGCAGTAAGGCTTCAGCCCGGAGTTGCCCAGTACTGTGTGTACATCATTGTGCAGCAGGCCGGCGCTGAGTAATTCGCGGATCAGGAACTGCATACCACCGGCAGCGGCGAAGTGGTTGATGTCCGCCACACCATTCGGGTAGACGTGGCACATGAGTGGCACCACGTCGGACAGCTCGGCCATATCCTGCCAGGTGATCTGGATACCGGCAGCGCGCGCCATCGCCACCAGGTGCAAGGTATGGTTGGTGGAGCCACCGGTGGCAAGCAGCCCGACGATACCGTTGACGAACGTCTTCTCGCTGAGGATTTTCGCAATCGGGGTATGCTGGCTCGGCTCGGTGATGTTTACCAGCTGCTTCACTGCCGCATCGTTCAGTGCGTTGCGCAGCTCCGTGCCCGGATTGACAAATGAGCTGCCCGGCAGCTGCAGCCCCATGATCTCCACCAGCATCTGGTTGCTGTTGGCGGTCCCATAGAAGGTGCAGGTACCGGGACTGTGGTAGGAGGCACTCTCGGCCTCCAGCAGTTCCTCGCGGCCCACCTTGCCCTCGGCGTACAACTGCCGCACCCGGGCCTTCTCCGGATTGGGGAGCCCGGAAGGCATGGGACCCGCCGGGACAAATATCGCCGGCAGGTGGCCAAAGGCCAATGCACCGATCACCAGCCCGGGGACAATCTTGTCGCAGATGCCCAGGTACATGCTGCCTTCAAAGACATCATGCGACAGCGCAATGGCCGTGGCCATGGCGATGACATCCCGGGAAAACAGGCTCAGCTCCATCCCGGTGCGTCCCTGGGTCACACCGTCACACATGGCGGGCACACCACCCGCCACCTGCGCGGTAGCACCGTTGCGCGCCGCGGCCTGTTTCAGCAGGTCGGGATAGGCACCATAGGGTTGGTGTGCCGAAAGCATGTCATTGTAGGCGTTGACGATTGCCAGGTTGGGACCGCGGCCAGAGGCAATCAGGTTCTTTTCTTCCTGGCTGGAAGCCGCGATCGCGTGCGCCAGGTTACCGCAGGAAAGGTGGCTGGCCGCCCGCCCCTGGATATGCGACTTTTCGACCTGCGCCAGATATTCCGCGCGGGTCTGTTCGCTCCGCTCGATGATTCGCTCGGTAACCGCTTGAACCTTGCTGTGTACCATAAACTTTCTGCTCTATTGTGTATTTACCCGGCAAACTCCCGGGCTTCACTCCCCGGGTTCGCCCGCCGGTAGTACTTGATCAGGCGCGCGGTGGAACTGTCCTCACCGGCCAGGTCACCACTCCGTAACTTCGGTTGTAGTGCCGATGCCAGGCCTTTACCCAGTTCCACGCCCCACTGGTCGAAAGAATAAATTTGCAGCACAACACCCTGGGCAAAAACCTTGTGCTCGTAAAGTGCAACCAGAGCCCCCAGAGACTGCGGATCCAGCCCGCGCAGCAGCACGGTGTTGCTCGGCCGATTCCCGCGGTGCTCTTTAAAGGGCACCAGTTCTTCCACCTGTTGGGCCGGAAGCCCCTTTTCACCCAGCTCGGCAGCCACCTGCTCGCGATTCACACCGGTCATCAGGGCCTGGCTCTGCGCAAACATATTGGCCAGCAGGATTTCGTGGTGCGCCCCGAGACTGTGCCCGGGCCGTGTGCTCCCAATAAAGTCAGCGGGAACCACTTCCGGGCTCTGATGCAGGTACTGGTAAAAAGCGTGCTGGCCGTTGATGCCGAGCTGTCCCCATATTAGGGGGCCGGTGGTGTAAGCCGCCTCCTCCCCCGTTCTGGTAGTAGATTTACCGTTACTTTCCATCTCCGCCTGCTGCAGGTACGCCGGCAACATGTGCAGCGCCTGCTCGTAGGGCAATACCGTCTGGGCGGGCCAGCCCATAAAAGTGCAGTTCCACAAACTCACCAGCGCCATCAGCACCGGCGCATTCTCTGCCAGCGGCGCCTGCCGGAAGTGCCGGTCCATACTTGCCGCACCATCCAGCACTGCACGGAACCCACCAAAGCCGACCGCAATCGCCAGCGGCAGGCCGATGGCGGACCAGAGCGAGAAGCGCCCACCAACCCAGTCCCAGAACCGGAAGGTAAACCTGTCAGGGATACCGAATTCCCGTGCCCTGTCCGGGCTCGCTGTCACCGCCACAAAGTGGCGCCGCAACAGCTCCGCCTCGGGTGCCAGCTCGCCGAGCCAGGCCAGTGCACTGCGCGCATTGGTCAGTGTCTCGACGGTGGTGAAAGTTTTTGATGACACCAGGAACAGTGTGGTCTCCGGTCGCAACCCCTCCAGCGTGTTTTCCAGCTGGGCGCCGTCTACGTTGGAGACGAAATGAACCCGGATCTTGCCCTGCCAGTATGGCCTGAGCGCTTCCACCGCCATCTGTGGCCCCAGGTGCGACCCCCCAACCCCAAGATTCACCACATCGGTAACAGGAGAGCCGCCGCATCCGCGAATGTCGCCATTATGTAGTAAATTTACAAACTCTTTCAAGCGTGCCAGCTCCGCCTCGACCTGGCTGCTCACATTTTGACCATCAACTGTGACAGACGGCCCTGCAGAACCCCGCAGGGCCGTGTGCAGTACCGGGCGTCCCTCGGTGCGATTGATCGGCTCGCCGGCAAACATTGCTTCCCGCCAGTCTTCCAGGCCGGTCTCGCGCGCGAGCTCCAGCAGCGCCTGTAGCACCTGCTCATCGATGAAGTTCTTGGAGTAATCAAGCAGGAAGTGCGGTGTTTCCAGCGAGTAACGGTCGGCACGCGACGGATCCCGGGCAAACATCTGCGCCAGTTTCCGCTGCTTCATTTCCCCCGCGAGCACCTGCAGTTTGTGCCAGACCGGCAATGTGGTGATATCCATGGCTGCCCCCTATTTTCTGTTATCGCCGGCGCCCAGGCCGGGACGGCAATTCTTATTTCCTGGCTGCCACCCTGGTCGACACGCCGGCATAACCGGGGCGCCAAACGGTCAAAATCGGATGACAACGCTGTCATACTAACCGAAACAGAACATCCGCGACAGGCGGTCGGCGCGTTTTTTGTAGTAATACTTCACAAAGCCGGCAGGCCCATCGCCGACACTGCTCCCGGTCCTCGCCGTGGGCACACAACCCTTCAAAACCGTGCACGCGAAGCACCCGGGAATTGCTGGTAGACTGGGACGATACGCCGCCTGAGAGGGAAGGCCCCGGAATGGAAGTCCCGGCAACCGGGACCAAGGACAAGACCGCCGCCAATGAAAGTTACCATCAACGATGTCGCCGCTCGCGCCGGCGTATCCATAAAAACGGTTTCGCGCGTTATCAATAATGAGCCCTCGGTCCGCCCCGCCACGAGGAAGAAGGTGCAGGATGCGGTGGACGCGCTCCACTACCAGCCCAACCTGGCGGCACGCAACCTGGCCGGATCACGGGCCTATACCATTGCCCTGATCTACGACAACCCCAACGCCTACTACGTCATCAACATGCAGAACGGTATCCTGGATGCCTGCAAGGCACGGGGGTACGAACTGCTGATCCACCCCAGCAACTCCCGGTCGGAATCCGTATACCAGGAGCTGGAAGACCTGGTGCTGCACTCGAAAGTGGCCGGCCTGGTCCTCACCCCGCCGTTCTCGGAAACTCCCTCTGTCATCGACACTCTCAAGAAGCTCAATGTGGACTATGTCCGTATTGTCTCCAAGACGGCCGACCTCGAGGACAGCGAGGACTGTATCCAGGTGGACGATACCGCAGCTGCATTCGACCTGACCCAGCATCTCTTGCAGCTGGGCCATAAACGCATTGGCTTCCTCTGCGGTGGCGAAGAGCACGTCTCGACCTACGGCCGCCTGGAAGGTTACCGCCAGGCCCTGGAGCAGGCCGGGATCCCGGTCGAGGATGACCTGGTCCTGAAAGGGGAGTACTCGTTCGACTCCGGCGTGCAGGGAGCAAAAAAACTGCTGGGCCAGGACAACCCGCCCACCGCCATCTTTGCCAGTAACGACGAAATGGCGGCCGGCGCCCTGTTTGCCGCACGGCTGATGAATATCGATATTCCGGGGCAGCTCTCCATTGTCGGCTTTGAGGACAGCCCCTTCTCAAGGCAGACCTGGCCCAAACTCACCACCGCCCACCAGCCCAACAATGAAATTGCCAAGTGCGCTGCCGCCCTGGTGCTGAGCAAGGCGAGGGGCCATACCGCTGCCGAGAGCGGCTCGGCCAGCAAGGAGGCGGGCATCAAGCGGGAGTTCACTCCGGAGCTGGTGGTGCGCGATTCCAGCGGCCCCGCACCGGCGGAATAATCTCGCCATCCCCGGGCCCCGCACCAGCGGGCGCCCGGGCATATCCCGCTTTCACGGCCCCGGCCCCACAGGCGCATCGAGGCGATTCCCCACGCATAAAAAAGCCCTCCAGTGGAGGGCGAAGTCACGAGAACCAAAGGTTACAACGATGAGAAAACAAAACTGATTGACGCGGGTCAGCTCCAGCTGCGCATCTTGTGCCCCTTGAGGGCATAGAAAAGGATAAACAGGTAACAGGGTAGTGCCACCCAGTAGCCCACCTGGGTATTGTCTGCAAAGTGCGCCATCTTGCCGAACACCAGCGGGATAATCGCACCACCGGCGATACCCATGATCAGCAACGCTGAGCCCTGGGCGGTAAAGCGGCCCAGGCCTTCCAGCGCCAGCGGCCAGATTGCGGGCCAGCAGAGGGCATGCGCCAGACCCATCAGGGCGACAAAGGTCACGGTGTCCGGCACCACCGGGATACCCGACCAGCCCCACAGGATACTGGCAATCGCCGTGCTCTCGGATGAACCGAACAGTACCCCCATAACACACAGGCTACCGGCAACGGCCGAGCCCAGCAGCGCCTGTTGCTGGCTGATATAGCGCGGGATACCGACCACCCCAACCAGGTAGCCGATCACCATAAATACCATGGTGTAGGAAGTCAGCGAGGCATAATTGGCCAGGCCCAGGCGCTCGCCGTAAAGGCCAATGGTGTCGCCGGCAATTACTTCCACCCCCACGTAGGTGAACAGCGCCAGCGCCCCGAGCACTACCTGGGGAAACTGCAGGATGCCGGATTTCGTCTCGCTGTCCTCGCTCTCCTCTTCCTCGATATCAGGCAGTCCGGACAGCTTCACCAGTGCCACCAGCATGAACAGCAATGCCGCCATATAGACATAAGGCATGATGAGGCGGTTGGAAACCTCTTCCAGCCGTGCCGCGCGCTCCGCTTCACCGAGCCTGGAGATCGCCTCGGTATTGAAATCGGCGAGACCCGAGAGCACCAGCGCCGTGAACACGATCGGCGCCAGGACACCGGCGCTCTTATTGATGATGCCCATTACCGCGATGCGCGTGGCAGCGCTCTCCGCCGGACCCACCTTGACCACATAGGGATTGGAGGCGGTCTGCAGGATGGTCAGGCCTGCACCCAGGCCGAACAGGGCCAGCAGGAATACCGGATAGCTACCCGTCTGCGCCGCGGGGATAAAAACCAGTGCGGCCACGCCCATGATCGCGAGGCCGATAGCCATGCCGTCGCGATAGCCCGTCCGGCGCAGGATATAGGACATCGGCAGGGCCATGACGGTGTAGGCAATATAAAAGGCGAAGGTAACGAACAGCGCCTGGAACTCATTCAGGTCGCACAACACCTTGAGAAACGGGATCAGTGAACCATTCAGCCAGGTCACAAAACCAAAAATAAAAAACAGCATGCCAATGATTGCCATGGGCAACAGGCTGCTGCGGGATTCGTTCTGGCTCAGAACTGCAGTTTCCATAGGGAGCACCTTTTATCGTTATAATTACAAGTCTGTTTACTGGGCGGAAAAGACTTCCTGTCCGGCAATCCAGGTTTTCGTGACCCGCTGATCGCCATTCAACAAAATCAGGTCTGCACGCACACCTGCCGCAATCTTCCCGCCCGCAAAACCGAGAAACTGTGACGGGTACAGCGAGGCCATCCTCAGCGCCTCAATCAACTCGACACCGCACCAGTCGCGAATGTTGCGCACCGCGCTGATCATATCCAGGTGTGATCCCGCCAGCTCTCCTGTGGTGGAGGTCAGGCGGTCGCCCTGCCGCACCACCGTGCGATCGAACAGCGGGAAGCTCGTCTCCTCGCTGCCCACCAGGGACATGGCATCGGTGACCAGCATGACCTTGCCCCGCGGCTTGGCCTTCAGCGCCAGGATCATGGCTTCAGGGCTCACGTGGTGGCCATCCGCAATCAGGCCACACCAGGCGTCGTCGCTGATCAGGGCCGTACCCACCATGCCCGGCTCGCGCGAGTGCAGCGGCGACATGGCGTTATACAGGTGGGTAAAGCCGGTGGCCCCGGCCTCCAGTGCCGCAGCGGCGGTAGCGCCATCGGCGTTCGAGTGGCCAAGGCAGACTCTCACTCCAAGGTCCACCAGCTTACGGATATCTTCCGGCACAACATTTTCAGGGGCCAGGGTGACCATCTTGATCCCCAGGTCGTCACGGGCGTAGATGGCCAGCTCCCCGTCGGTCAGCGGCCGGATGAAACGCTCTTCATGGGTACCCTTCTTGGGCGCACTCAGGTGGGGCCCCTCGAAATGCACACCCAGCACGCCCGGCACGCCCTCTCGCAGTGCAGCACTTACGGCGTCCGCCGCCCGCTGCATCACCTCGATTTCATCCGTGATCAGCGTGGGCATAAAACCGGTGGTGCCATAACGCGCATGGGCGCGACTCATTCTGACCAGTGATTCCACGGTAGGCTCATTGTTAAACAGTGCACCGCCGCCACCGTTGACCTGGACATCAACCAGGCCCGGGGCCAGCAGGCCCCGCAGCCGCTGTGCCCCCTCCGGCGCAGGGCCTCCCACACTGGAAATCCGGCCTTCGCCATCAACCTGCAGGGCTACATCCCGATGTAACTGCTCGCCGTCGAATAACTGTTCGGCTACCAACACCTGGCTCACGAGTATCTCCAAATCCGCTTACAGCGCCCTGTCATCAGACCGTCTGGGTGACTTTCTTGAGGCCGGCAGGTTCGTCCGGGTTGATCCCGCGACTGACCGCCACATGAGCCACATCGATATAGAAACGCTGCAGCAGGGCCAGGGGCGCGACGCGCGGGTGTACGCCCTGGCTGGGCACATGCAGGTTGATCAGGGTGCCACCACGGCGGATGATATCGGCAATCTGTTCGCTGTGTGCCTGGAAGGACTCGTCCTCGATCGGTACGTTGATCACGGTGAGCTTCTGCTCCACCAGGGTGACCGGCCCGTGCAGGAACTCCGCACTGGAGAAGGATTCCGCGTGAATGTTGCAGACCTCCTTCAACTTCAGAGCAAGTTCACGGGTAATGCCGTAACCGGGGCCGCGCCCCAGCACCACCAGGTTTTTCACCGCGGCCAGGTCCTCCGGGCGCAGCTGGGTCTCCGCGTCGACAGCGTCGCGCAGGACCTGCGGCAGTGCGTCCACCCCGGCCAGCAAGTCGTCGCTCTCGGTCCAGTTGGCCACCAGCTGCAGCACCGCCGAGAGCGTCGCCAGGTAACTCTTGGTGGCGGCCACCGCCTTTTCCGGGCCAGCCTTGAGCGGTACTGTCAGGTCGGCGATATCCTTGATCGGGGCCGATTCATCATTTACCAGTGCCACGGTGTAGGCACCTGCCTCCTTCGCCATGCGCGCCTGCGCCAGGATGTCCGGGCTGCGGCCGGACTGGGAAATTACCAGCACCAGCGCGTCCTCGAGCTTCAGCTTGCGGCCGTACACACTGGAAACAGACGGGGCCGCGGCAAAGGTGGGAACACCGGTCTCGATTTCTATCAGGTACTTGGCGAACACCCCGGCGTGATCCGATGAGCCGCGCCCGACGATCATTACGAAGCGCGGTGGCTGGCGCCGCAGCCGCTCACCGAGCTCTGCCATGACGCCGGCGTTGGCCTGTAGCTGTTCGGCGATCCTGTCCGGCGCCTCGCGGGCCTCCATCTCCATAACCGTCTTGACCATGGTGCTACCTACCTGTGTTGCCTCGGCGGGATTTCCTGCAGTCATAATATTCTCGAGCTTCTCTGCTTGTTAACCGAACAGGGCCTTGCCCTCAGCTTCTGTGGCCGTCTCCCCGGCACTGATTTCCGTTGCCATCGACTGCTGCGCGAAGTGCACGCATCCGATTTCCGGCGGGTCCAGCGGATCCGCCAGTCGCTCGACCACGTGTGGCGCCAGCCAGGGCCGCAGGCGCGGCGCCAGGCCGCCAATAATCGACAGGCGCGGCGCATTGAATTCCAGCAACTTGTCTGCAAGGTCACTGATATAGGACGCACCATCACGCATGATCGCGGAGGCTACCGGATCACCGGCTTCCGCACACTCAACCACCTGCACTGCCAGACGAGCGTAGTGACTGGAGGACTTGCCTCCAATTTTTTCGAACACGTCGTTGGCGTCACTGCTCTCCAGGACGCGCAGCAGCTCGTCTTTCAGCTGCGAGTCCTCCGCCAGGCCATCGAGGGCGAGGAACAGGTACTTCACCGCTTCCATGCCCATCCAGGCACCACTGCCCTTGTCTCCGTGGGGGAAACCGTGACCACCCAGGACTTCCGCGCGCCCGCCGACCCAGGCATAACCACAGGATCCGGTACCGGCAATAATCACTGCGCCCTCGCCGCCACGATGGGCACCCAGGCATGCCGAATGCTGGTCGGTGGTGAGGTACATTTTGCGGAAGGGGTGTGACCAGGAGGCCATTTTGTTGTAGAGGCTGGGCATATTGACCCCGGCGAGCCCTACACCGGCCACCAGCTCACCCAACAGGTCTGCGGACAGGCCGGCATCTGCCAGGGCGAGGGAGGCGGACCGCACCACAGAATCTATCGTCTGTGCGTAACCATGCAGGGGATTGGCGGGACCTGCGACTCCTGTACCCAGTACACGGTTATCGCTGTCGACGACTGAAGCGCGGCATTTGCTGCCACCGCCATCGATACCTATATAAAGGAGTTCCCTATCTCTCGAAGCAACCATCTCAATCGGCCTCTAAGAATTTCTTTTGTTATGTATCTCTTCCCCTACCCGTTCCCAAATCCCCCGGGAGGCAGGAGCGGCGCACGGGGCGCCGGTGCCATACGATAAAAACCATACTACAGGACGCATGACAGCGTTGTCATCCCCTTTTTGGGAAAAATTCCGCTCTCGGGCGGCAAACTTCACCCCGCGTAACCTCCCTGTGCCACGCACGTGACAAACCGCCTCCTTCCCGCAACGACCCTGTCACACTTTTCTGCGATAACAGCGTCCGCTTTCCCCGCTGGCAGGCGGTCGGACAGGGAGGCGCCTTGAAGCATAAAGCAGGATAGAGGGGATTTATCAATGGGGGCTTTCACGCAGCTGGGTGTAGCGTTGCTAATGGTTCTGGTGGCACTGCCCGTCACCGCCCTGGAGACACAGACCCTGTTCAGGCTTACCGGTTCCAATACCATCGGTGCCGAACTGGGCCCCGCCCTGGTCCGCGGTTACCTGGAAAGCCTGGGTGGCAGGCGCATCGACCAGCGCAGTGCCGGCGAGCAACACTGGATAACCGCCGAGCTCTCGGGCCGCCGTGTGCAAGTACCGATCATCGCGCGGGGATCCAGCACCGGCTTCAAGGCCCTCGACACGGGAAGCGCAGACATCGGTATGGCCTCGCGGAGAATAAAGCCGGCGGAAATTAACCGGCTGGCACGTTTTGGCGATATGACCGGGGTTGCGGCGGAACATGTCATTGGCCTCGACGCCCTGGTGGTTTCCGTGCACCCGATGAACCCGGTACAGCAGCTCACCATCGAGCAGTTGCAGCGCATCTATCGCGGCGAGATCCGCAACTGGCGCGAACTAGGCGGCGCAGACCAGCCTGTATACCCGCTGCACCGGGATATCGAATCCGGTACCCGCGCCACTTTCGACAGTGAAATCTTTGGCGGCAGCCGACAGGCAGAGCCCCATGTCTACGAGGTCTCCGGCAATGCCGAGACCCGTGAACTGGTGATGTCCAGGCCCGGTGCGATTGGCTATCTACCATTCGCGGATGCCACAGGCGTCAAGAAGGTTGCCATCAAGGCGGGACAACTGGCTGCGGTAGTGCCAGACCGGGGCATTGTCGCCACAGAAGACTTTCCCCTGACCCGACGCCTCTACCTGTACCGCAATCCGGCCCAGTACCACCCGCAAGTGGAGGATTTCCTGCGTTATGTTGAGTCGGCCGCCGGCCAGGCACTGGTCGCGGACACCGGCTTCATCAACCTGTCACCGGTCGCCCTGGAAATAACGCCTTACCCGAACGCACCCGGCGACTACCAGGCACTGATGCGTGAAGCACAGCGCCTCAGTATCTCGTTCCGGTTTGCCGACGGCAGTGCCGAACTGGACAACCGCGCCCTCAAGGACCTGCGACGACTGGAAGACTACCTGCAACAGGCCGAGCGGGAGCTGGAACTGACCCTGGTGGGGTTCTCTGACCATGGTTCCAACAGCAATATTACCGACCTCATCTCCCGCTTCCGCGCACTGAAAGTCCGCGGGGCGCTGTTGCGGGAGCACAGCATCAGCAATATCAATGTAATGGCACTGGGTGCCTTCGCCCCCCTCGCAGCCAATGCCGGCCAGGCGCCATTCAAGAACAGCCGCGTCGAGGTCTGGATCCGGTAGCGGCCCGGCCTCGATTACCTGCCAATCCACGCCACTTTACCGCACGTATGTGAATCGATGGGCCGCGTTTCTGTCCAATGCTATCCAGCATACGCAGGCAGCAGGTCTGCCAGCGTCCGTCTTGTCCTGGATTGAGTAGACTTACCAGTGGGACCTATGCGTGCGCGGGCAATGGCTCACCGGGGATAACAGCAGAAGGCGTGAACAATGTACGGTGTCGATGACTACCGACTTTTCCAGGCAGGACGAGGTACCGGTGGTGGCCGGCGATGGCGCCGGACACTACTGATTAGCTGCCTGTTGCTGCTGGCCAGCTGTTCCAGCATCCAGTTTGCGTACAACCAGCTCGACCGCTGGATGCGCTGGCAGATTGACGACTATGTGGATTTCAATGACCGGCAGGAGCTGATGCTGCGACAGTCACTGGACCAGTTTCACATCTGGCACCGGCGCACCCAGCTCCCCCGCTATGCAGATTCCCTGGAAGAACTGGCAGCACGAGTCGATTCACGCGACTTCGGCCCCGAAGACCTGCCAGCGGTAGAGGCACAACTCGAGGAATTCTGGGAGACCTCCAGCGCCCAGCTCTACGACCTGCTCCTGCCGCTCAGCGCCACTCTCACCCGGGACCAGGTGCGCGAACTGGCGCAGGAAATGCGCGAGAAACGTGAGGAGAGCCTGGAGAAGTGGCAGAAGTCCCCGGAAAAAATCGAACAGAAGCGCAGGAAACGCATTCGCAAGCAGAGTGAGCGCTGGCTGGGCTCCCTGAATGATGAACAGGAACAACTGATCTCTGCCTGGGTGCACCAGGTGGCCTATAACCCCCTGCTCCGGGACCAGCAGCGACAGAAGTGGCAGGCAGCCTTTCTCGACCTCCTATGGCGTCGCCCCGAAGGTTACCAGGAGAAACTGCGGGACCTGATCGACAACCCCCAGCAACTCTGGTCCGCGGAGTACCGCCAGCTGCAGGAGGAACGCCAGCGCCGGGCGCGGCAACTGGGAGAAAAGATCTTCGCCACCATCACTGACCGGCAGCGCAATCACCTGACCCGCACATTGCGGGAATACGCCCGGGACTTTCGCACGCTCAGCGCGCAATAATTACTACTGTAACGAACGCCGCGCCATCAATAGTTGCTGACGGCGACGGCGCCGGCCTGCTAAGCTCGCCACCTCAGTTATCAGCTATACGAGGGATGAACGTGCGTATCGACTCCGCCAGACGCGACCAGTTACTGGAATGGGAACAGGAACTGGAGGCGCAGTACCGGCGTATCTGCCAACACGAACTCAACCTGGACCTGACCCGGGGCAAGCCATCCGCGGATCAGCTGCACCTCTCCGACAAGCTGGACGGTATCCTGAATGGCGATTACCGCTCGCCGGACGGCATCGATACCCGCAATTACGGTGGCCTGGAGGGATTGCCCTGCACCCGCGCCCTGGGGGCAGACATCCTCCAGGTGCCCACTGAAGAAGTTCTCGCCGGGGGCAACAGCTCGCTAACCCTCATGTACCACGCAGTGCTTACCGGCTACCTGTTCGGTTTTGCCGGCACCACGCCCTGGCGCGAACTGCAGGCACCCAAGTTCCTCTGCCCGGTCCCCGGCTATGACCGCCACTTCACCATCTGTGAGCAGCTGGGCATCGGCATGGTGAACGTGCCGATGACAGCGACCGGCCCGGATATGGATGCGGCGGAAAAACTGGTGCGCGAGGACCAGGACATTATCGGTATCTGGTGCGTGCCCAAGTTCTCCAATCCCACCGGCGTCACCTACGACCAGGATACGGTCAACCGCCTGGCCCAACTCGGGCAGGTAGCCAATCCGGGATTCCGGATATTCTGGGATAACGCCTATGCCATCCACGACCTGGACCAGCATATCAACCTCCCCAGCATCCGCTCGGCGACGATCGAAAATGACACCGCCGACTCCGTGCTCCAGTTTGCCTCAACCTCCAAGGTCACCCACGCCGGCGCCGGCGTCGCCTTTGTCAGCGCCAGCCCGGCGAACCTGGATTCGCTCAAGCAGCAGATGCAGGCCATGACGATCGGCCCGGACAAGGTAAACCAGCTGCGCCACTCACGTCTCTTTCCTGAGTTCACCCTGCTAAAAGAGCATATGCAGCAGCATGCCAATATCCTCAAACCCAAGTTCGAGTGTGTGCTGAAGCACCTGCAGGACGCCTTTGGCGACTCCGACCTGGGCGAGTGGGAAACACCCCACGGCGGTTACTTTGTTTCCTTCGACACGCGTCCCGGCTGTGCCACTGAGGTAGTGAAGCTGGCCGCCGAGGCCGGGGTAAAGCTCACCCCGGCCGGTGCCACCTTCCCCTATGGCAAGGACCCGCAGAACCGCAATATCCGTATCGCCCCGAGCTTCCCGCCACTGGAGGAACTGGATACCGCCATGTCGGTACTGGTGCTGTGCATCAAGCTGGCCAGCGTACGGGTGCAGTTGCAGCAGGCCTGACCCTTCCGCCACCGGAACGACACCCGGCCAATCAAGAAGGGGCGCAGCGGCGCCCCTTTTTGTTTTGCTGGTTCTGCCGGATATCGGTGACCCGGGCAATGAAGCCGCTGTCAGCCGGCCAGGTACCTGCGGGAAAATTTCGGGTCCATTTTCTGCAGGTCCACCACCACCAGCCCGTCCACCGAATCACAGAAATCCGGATCCACATTGAAGGCGTGGAAACTGGTCCCCCCGGGAGTGGTCACCGCAGTGTATTTCTTGAACAACGGCGGCAGCAAAACACCCTCCTGCTTCAGGACCTGCTTGAGCTGCAGCATATCCTCTCCGGCACTGCCCACCAGGGGTGGCAGGTCCTGCCGGACCTCCTCGAACGGCAGGCGCGCATCGCCGAGCGGGTTGTCGGTGGAGAAGTGGTGCAGGAAATAACGCACGATCGCGGACTTGGCCCGCACCGTGAATGTGCCCGGCATTGATACCGGGCCAAACAGGTAACGCACATCATTCCTGGCAATCCACTGGCCAATACCGCACCAGAGCAGGTCCAGGCCGCGGCCACGCCAGTAGTCCGGCAACAGGAAACTGCGGCCCAGCTCCGCCGAGCCGGGCAGGCACTCCTGCGGCGGGCGCGGATAATTGAACAGGGTGCTGCTGTAAACCTGCTCCGGCTGCAAGCTGTCGGTGCTGGCAAGCCGGTAGGCGCCGGCAATCTGCCGGGCGTCTTCATCCCACAGCAGCAGGTGATCGTAGTGCGCGTCAAAGGCATCCCAGTCGCGGCTCAGGCCAGTGCCCTCCCCCACAGCCCGGAATGACACCTCGCGGCAGCGAGACAGCTCCCGCATTACCGGGCAGTCTGGCTGCTGGCGGTACAACCGGACCGTAAAGCCGCCCTGCTCCACCAGCGCTTCACACTGGCGGATGACCGCGGCCACTTTTCCAGCTGCTTCCGGTGCGGCAACCGGCTCGGGCCCCAGAGGGCGCGGGGAATGACTCAGCTGGTAGACATGCTTTCGCCACAGGCGCGCCTGGGTAGGGGGCGTGAGCGGCCACTGGCGAAAATAATCCGCCTCCACCGGGCTGCCGATACGGATGTCGATACTGCGGCTGGCCTGTTTGAACATTTCGCGGATCAGCCACAGGGTCGATAGTGGTTTGTTGACCATCGACAGGCCGTAGAACCACAGGGAGTTGCGGCCACGCACCTGCACCGGCAGGATCGGCGCCCCGGCCCTGGCGGCAAAGCGGACAAACCCCGGATTCCAGCGACCGTCACGCACGCCCTTCGGGGTCAGGCGCGAGACTTCGCCGGCGGGAAAAACAATAACCGCACCACCCCGGTGAAGATGCCGGTGAATCCCCTCCACGTCTGCCCGCCGGGTGCGCCCGTTGAAATTGTCGACCGGCAACAGGTATGGGCGCAAGGGCTCGATGTTCCACAGCAACTGGCTGGCCACCGCCCGCACATCGCCACGCACTCGCGCCACCATGTCGATCAGGGCCAGGCCATCGAGGCTCCCCAGCGGGTGGTTGGATACAATCACCAGGGGGCCGTCCCTGGGGATCCGCTCCAGCTCGCCGGGATACAGGTCATAGTGGAAATTGAAGTGGGCGAACACCTGCCGGATAAAGTCCAGGCCGCCCAGGTGGGGGTAGAGGCGCCCAAACTCCTGCAGTTTCTGTTCGCAGCATATTATCTTCAGCGTGGCTGAAGCCAGCCGTCGGGCGGGCTTTTGCGGCGCGGCACTGAACCATGGGTTGCGGGCCAGCAGGCTGTCCAGCTGGATCATGCCGCCACCACTTCGGTCATGATATGGGCGATTTTCGGGGCGCGCCGCCAGTGCAGCAATTCGAGACTGCCATCACGCTGCTCCACGACTGCACTCATGGAGTCGACCCAGTCACCGCAATTCGCGTAGGTGACTACGTTATCCCCAACCCGGTCATCGCGAACCGCCCCACGATGGATATGGCCGCAGATCACACCATCGTAGCCGCGGCTGGCGGTCTCGCGGACAGCCACCTGTTCAAACCGGTTCATCATTCGCCGCGCCGCGTTTACGCGGTTCTTGACGTGATTGGCCAGCGACCACCAGGGCAGGTCGAAACGGCTGCGCCAGTAATTGATCCAGCGATTGAAGCGCAACATCAGGTAATAACTCTGGTCACCGATATGGTAACTGACAGGATTGATGCTGATATGGTGCTCGAACTGGTCGCCATGGGTTACCCAGTAACGCTTGCCACTGGCGGCCTCGTGCACCCACTCCCGCTCGATGCGGATATTACCCAGGCGCTTGCCGGCCCAGCTCCGCATGGGGGCGTCGTGGTTGCCCGGCACATAGATTACCTCGGGCGTACTGCTGCTGATTTCAGATAGTATCTCCAGCAACAGGGTGGAAGCCTTGCACCAGCTGCCCTTACCCTGGGAAAGTGCTTTCATATCGAAGATATCGCCCACCAGGTAGACGGTATCGGCGCGGTGCTGGGCGAGGAAGTCGGCCAGGCGCTGGGGTTCACTGTCCCGGCTGCCCAGGTGAACATCGGAAATCCACAGTGCGCGGTAGCGGTTACTCATTGCAAGGCCCCAAGTAGCGGTTTGCACTAACTTGCAGGATATTTTTTACATTACAGGGGCGATTTGTTGACGGTTATGTTGCGCGTAACAGCTGCGGGCTCGCGCCAGCCTCGCCTGTGCCTGGCAAGGGCCTAGTTGCGCACCCGCTCTATCTGCTCAAAACGGGAAACACTGGCCAGGTAATCCTGCCAGCTGCGCTGGAGTTCGGTAGTCTGGTATTGGCGATATTTCTCCCGATCCAGCCAGAGCACCGTCGTCCGCGCCCTCCTCAGGTTGATCAGGGGCAGGTTGTCGATGGCAGCCGAGCCACTGCTGAACACGGACCCCGCCCTGGAGTTCTGGATCATGTCGCTGACAATCGTCAGGTGTACCTCCTGTGCCCGGCCATCCAGGCGATCCAGCGCCACCACATCCGACAGCGCCTCGTAAATCGGCGACACTTCCTGGTCACCGGCGGCAACCACCTCCGCGATAGCCCGGTCCAGTGGCTGCTCGAAGCGCTCCAGGTAGAGTCGCTCGACAAAGGCGCGGTTTGCGGTCAGTGCACTGACGGCGTCGGCGGTTTCGGGCTTGCAGATATCCACTACAGACTCGGAGAGTCCATGGTACTTCTCATCCAGGACAAAGAGGGTAAAGCGGTCGTTTACCGCGGCCTGCTCCAGCACACCGGATATATGCGTGCGGAGGAAGTGTTTCTGGTAATCCGACAGGGCGTCAGAAACATCAATGATAAAAACATGGTGCAGGGGGCGCGGCAGGCTCGTATTACACAGCGTTTTACGGTCGTAGTCATTCTCCGGTGCATTGATCACCCGCACGACGGTTACCGCAAGTGCGGCCAGGATCACGACACCGAGCGCCGCCACCATCAGGCCTTTCCTGTCATCGCCGGACAGGCGACTGAATATCTCCCTCATTAAACCCCACTCAGTCCCTTGTCCTGCTCTATCCGCTCGATGGCGGCATTGATCTGCCCATTGATGCTCTCGAGTTTCTCGCTGATCGCTTCCATGGCCGCGGCATATTCCTCATCGAGGCCTGCAATGACCCGTTCGAAACAGGACAGGTCCTCCCGGTGCTGGTCCAGCCCGGCGGTATTCAGCTTTGGCAGTTTTTCCAGCTCCACCTGCAGCAGCTTGCCAAAATAGGCGGCGCGCCGGTTGGTGATGCGCTCGGCATGGGACTGGTAGTGGCGGATCAGCTCGTCGAGCAGCCCCTGGGCCTTGACGATATCTTCCTCGTACTGCCGGCGGATATGCTCGCTGCGCTCGATACTTGCCTTGAAATCGATAAACTCCGAGCGTATTTCCTGCTCTCTCCCGGACACTTCCCGCCGGGTCTCCTCGGCCTCCCTGCCAACCTCGCGGAAAGCATCGGCACAGCGCTGCAGCCAGAGCCGGCGGGCCTCCCGGTGCCGGCGGGTCACCGCCGTATAGCCCGGATACCGATCGTCAACCAGGAAGAACTTGGCCGCCAGCAGCATTACCGCCATACCGCTGACAATCACCATGATCCAGGAATTGAAATCGCGGATGCCCAGCGGCTGGCCCGACAGGCTGGCGACTGCCAAGCCCGAGGCCGCAAACGGGTCGGCCTCGAGAGCCTCCCGGTAGTGGCCCACGCCCAGTACAAACAGGGTGGTCAGCGCTGCCGCGCCCAGGAACAGGCAGAGGAACAGGCTCTTCCTCAGGATACTGACGTGAAACAGGTTGCGCAGCGTGAAGGCCAGGAACGCCGCAAGGCCCAGGTTCACCAGGGAAATGATAAAGGCCTGGAAGAAGCCCCCCACCAGTCCCAGCTCGCTGCCTTTCGAAAGGAAAAAGGAATTGAGGGCGGTCTCGAGGATCACCACGAAGAAAATCACGGAAAAATGCAGGATCCTCGACTCGCGGTACTCCGCGTCCCGGGTCAGTCCGTTGCGGAGCCGGAATATCTCCAGGTCCATGCGTGTCGAAGATACCGTCGCGGCGGCACCTTCCATTTCCCGGCTCAGCAGGGCAAAGCGGTTCGCCAGCCGCTGGTGGATAGTGCGGCCGGTATTTCGCAGTTCCTGGTAGTGCTGGCGGATTTTGGCCTCACCGCGACGTTCGGCCTGTTCGTCCAGTGCCGCCTGCCGCTCCCGGTGGACACGGCCGATGATCTCACTGGTGACATAGGAGCGCAGGCTTTCTTCGCTCTCGGTGTGACTGTTCCGGTCCGATTCGGGTATGCCGGCTTTGACATCCCGCTCGACGCGCTGCTCGATCTTGAGGGTTGAGATGGCAGCCTTGGTCGCAGGTATTGAGGCCATATCCGTCACCTAAAAGACATCCCTTACATTTAGGTATCCGCGCTGCGCCCGACCACTGCGGTGCCGGTACTGGCAACGGCACCCGGAGGGTAGCGACACACGCATCCCTTATTCTTCAAGAATAGTGCTGATTCGCGGCGCCGGGTCGATTCGGCCGCCGGGGCGCGACGACCGGTTGCCCATCGCTGACGGGGAGAGCGGTATAAGGCCTGAATGGAAACGGGGTATGGGGGAAACGGGAAGCTGCGGGGCGGCACACCGGTGCCGCCGGAGTTCACTCGCCGTCTTGCGGCGGCTGCATGGGACTCGGGAAGGGGAACTTGGCGACCTTGTCACCCTTGACCTCGACAATCTTGCCGGTGCCCTCTTTCTCCACCTCGTCGATGCGCACGATGCTGTGCATGGGGATGTAGGAACGGGTCACCGAGGCGAACTCGGTCTTGAGCTTCTCCTCACTGGGATCCACTACCAACTGCGACTTTTCGCCGAAAACAAATTCCTCTACCTCGATAAAGCCGTACATATCGCTCTGGTAGATGGCCCGGGCGTAGAGTTCATACACCTGGTTCTGGTTGTGAAAGATGACTTTGTAGATCGGATTCGCCATAGAGTTCCCAGGATGGAGGTTGTCCCTCGCGGATTCTGCTTTTGGTACGGGGATCTCCCCGCAGTGCTCACTCACCGTCCCTGGCGCGACTAGCGGACATTCGGCCAGTCTCGGGCCCAGCCATCCATGGCTGGTGGATGGCCCCAGCGCGAAGCATTGCTTCCCCTGCGCCTGGACCATCCCGGAAAAAGCGCGCAAGAATAGCACAGGACCGCAGTCCCACATATAGTAGCTGCCCCGCCATCTATGCAGTGCCGGCGCGGGTCGCTATAATGCCCGCCCCTTTGGATTGCACAGTTTTTAACCAGGCCAGTTATGTCCGAAACCACGCCCCAGGCAAAAGTGAAAAAGCTCTATATCAAGACCCACGGCTGCCAGATGAACGAGTACGACTCGGCGCGCATGCGTGACCTGCTCGGGGAGTCGCACGCCATGGTGCCGACGGATGACCCGGAGGATGCGGATGTCCTGCTGGTGAACACCTGTTCTATCCGCGAGAAGGCCCAGGAAAAACTGTTCCACCAGCTGGGGCGCTGGAAGCACCTGAAGGAAAAGAATCCCGAGCTGATCATCGGCGTCGGCGGATGCGTGGCGAGCCAGGAGGGCGAGGCCATCTCCAAACGCGCACCCTACGTGGACCTGATTTTTGGTCCGCAGACCCTGCACCGCCTGCCGGACATGATGCAGACCCGGGAACAGAAAAACGGTGCTGTAGTGGTGGATGTCACTTTCCCGGAAATCGAGAAGTTCGACCGCCTGCCCCAGCCTGAGGCCGACGGCGCCACCGCCTTTGTCTCCATCATGGAGGGCTGCTCGAAGTACTGCACCTTCTGTGTCGTGCCTTACACCCGTGGCGAGGAGGTCAGCCGCCCGGTGGCAGACGTGCTGGAGGAAGTGGCGCACCTGGCGGACCAGGGTGTGCGCGAGGTCAACCTGCTGGGCCAGAATGTGAACGCTTACCGGGCCACCGGTGACGACGGCCAGGTGGTGGATTTTGCCGAACTGATCACCTACGTGGCGGCCATCGACGGGATCGACCGTATCCGTTACACCACCTCCCACCCGGTAGAGTTTTCCGACGCACTGATCGATGTCTACGCCGAAGTTCCGGAGCTGGTAAACCACCTGCACCTGCCGGTCCAGAGCGGCTCCGACCGTATCCTGATGGCGATGAAGCGAGGCCATACGGCGCTGGAGTACAAATCCAAGATCCGTCGACTGAAGAAGATCCGCCCGGAAATCTGCCTGTCTTCCGACTTTATTATCGGCTTCCCGGGGGAGACCGAGCAGGATTTCGAGGCCACCATGAAGCTGATCCAGGACGTGGGTTTTGACATTTCCTTCAGCTTTATTTACTCGGCGCGCCCGGGCACCCCGGCCGCCGACCTGCCGGACGACACCCCCGAAGCAGTGAAAAAGCAGCGCCTGCAGCTGCTGCAGCACCGTATCAACCAGCAGGCGGCGGAGATTGCCCGCCGCATGGTGGGCAACACCGAGCGGGTGCTGGTAACCGGCGTCTCCAGGAAGGACCCGGGCCAGCTGCAGGGCCGGACCGAAAACAACCGCGTAGTCAATTTCCGTGCCGACGATATGGCCCTGATCGGCAAGTTCGCCGATGTGGTGATCGAGGAAGCATTGCCAAACTCGCTGCGCGGCACGCTGGTGACCTCGGAACTGGAGGGGCCGCTGTTCTAGCGGCACCCCATCCAGGCTGGCGGCAGGCAGAGGACGGCGTCCCGGTTCTGTAATACCAGCCTGGTATAAAGGCCTTATAAGCTTAGAACCGATTCGTCACAGCCCGCCCTTTCCCCTACAGGGAAAATGGGTATACCCTAGCAATGAAATCCCGGATATAGGTGCACGGAAACCAATTTGGAAACACATACCCTCGCTCACAGCATCACCCTTGAGCCCAACGACGCCCGCCGCCTGGCCAACCTCTGTGGCCAATTCGACCAACACTTGCGCCAGATAGAACAGCGACTGGATATCGAGATCCGCAATCGCGGCAACGAGTTCGCGTTTTACGGTGAACCAGAGTCGGCGCGTGCCGCCGGGGAACTGCTCAGCTTCCTCTACCGCGAAACCGGCAGCCACGATCACCTGACGCCTGAGGAGATCCACCTCGCCCTGCAGCAATCAGGCGTGGAAGAGCTCCAGAACAAGAGCACAGGGGACAGCGAAGGCAGCGCGGAGGAATCCGAGCCGGTGGTGCTGATCCGCACCAAGAAATGCTCCGTGCGCCCGCGGGGCCTGAACCAGCGACGCTACGTGCGCGCGGTGCAGACCAACGATATCAACTTCGGCATCGGCCCCGCTGGCACCGGCAAGACCTACCTGGCCGTCGCCTGCGCTGTGGAAGCGCTGCTGAAGGACGAGGTGGAGCGGATCCTGCTGGTGCGCCCGGCAGTCGAGGCCGGCGAAAAGCTGGGCTTCCTGCCCGGCGACCTGAGCCAGAAAGTGGATCCCTACCTGCGACCGCTGTACGACGCCCTGTTTGAAATGCTGGGCTTCGAGACCGTGGGCAAGCTGATCGAGCGCAATGTGATCGAGGTGGCCCCGCTGGCCTACATGCGTGGCCGCACCCTCAACAACGCCTTCGTGATCCTGGACGAGAGCCAGAACACCACCCGCGAACAGATGAAAATGTTCCTGACCCGGATCGGCTTCGGCTCCACCGCCGTGATTACCGGTGACCCCAGCCAGATCGACCTGCCCCGCGGACAGGCCTCCGGCCTGCGCCATGCGATTGAGGTCCTGGGCAAGGTGAACGGCATCAGCTTTACCCATTTCGGAGCCAAGGACGTGGTACGCCACCCGCTGGTCCAGCGTATTGTGGAGGCTTACGACGCCCATGAGGCGGAGCGTGACGCCCTCGCGGGGAAACCCGACGAGAACGCGGCCTGACCCGGTGATGCCCAACCCCCATGACTGACCTCCACCTGGACGTGCAGCGGCCCAGCCGCTGCACCGACCTCCCCTCTGATGAGCAGATCGCCGAGTGGGCGTCAACCGCCCTGCGGGACCACCGCGATGAGGCAGAGCTGAGCGTGCGCATCGTCGATGAGGCGGAAAGCCGCGAGCTTAACCGGCAATACCGCGGCAAGGACAAGCCCACCAACGTACTCTCATTCCCGGCGGACCTGCCGGCAGACATCGCCGTGCCCCTGCTCGGGGACCTGGTAATCTGTGCCCCGGTGGTTGCCGCGGAGGCGGAACAGCAGCACAAAGCCCTGCCTGCGCACTGGGCACACATGGTGGTCCATGGCACACTGCACCTGCTCGGTTACGATCATATTGACGATGCCGAGGCAGAAATCATGGAGACCCTGGAGACCCGCCTGCTCGGGGAGCTGGGTTTCCCGGACCCGTACCGCCCCCCGCAGGGGCTGGACACCCGGCGCCCGCAGGGCCATCCGGAGTGATGACGGATCATTCACGCCGCCCGCAGCAGTTGCGGTAGCGGCCCTGATGTACGACTAATGTACAGATATAGAGAGAGAAAGACGGAGCATGGCCACATCCATGACCACTGACGAACCCCCAAGTAGCCAATCCTCCAGCAAGCCCCGTTCCGGGGAGAAAAACTGGCTGGAAAAGCTGTTTGGCGCGTTTTCCGCCGAACCAAAATCGCGCGACGAACTGCTGGATATCATCAAGGATGCAGCAGAAAACAAGCTGGTAGACGCCGAGGCCCTATCGATTATCGAGGGCGCCCTGGACGTATCCAGCCAGCAGGTGCGCGAGGTCATGATTCCGCGCTCACAGATGGTTGTGGTCAGCCTGCAGGATTCCCCCGAGGAGTTCCTGCCCAAGATCATTGAGTCCGGGCACTCACGCTTCCCCGTGATCGGCGAGAGCGTGGACGATATCCGTGGCATCCTGCTGGCCAAGGACCTCTTGCCGCTGGTACTCAAAGGGCTGGAGAAGTTCAGCCTCGAGGAAATCATCCGCCCCGCCAATATCATTCCCGAGAGCAAGCGCCTGAATATCCTGCTGCGTGAGTTCCGCGAAAACCGGTACCATATGGCTGTGGTGATCGATGAGTACGGCGGTGTATCCGGCGTGGTCACCATTGAGGATATCCTCGAGGAAATCGTCGGCGAGATCGAGGACGAGACCGACGAGGAAGAGGAAGACAGCTTTATCCGCAAGGTGGGCGACAACGACTTTATCGTCAAGGCGCTTACCCCGATCGAGGATTTCAACGAGTACTTCGACAGCGAGCTCAGTGACGAGGAGTTCGATACCGTGGGCGGCCTGGTGATGCAGTCTTTCGGCCACCTGCCAGGACGCGACGAGATCACCCAGCTGGGCGAGTTCCGCTTCCGGGTACTCTATGCGGACAACCGCCAGGTGCACCTGCTACGGCTCAGCCGCCAGCAGTCGCCGGCCACCGACGCGGAATAACCCCGCGCCGCCTGTAGTGAACCGAAAACCCATGCGCAGACTCATCTACCCCCTTGCCAGTGCCGCTGCGGGCGCGCTCATGACACTGTCCTTCGCCCCGTTCAATCTCTGGGTGTGTGGCCTGTTGTCACTGGCAGCCTTCGCCGGACTGGTTTTGCATCGCAGCGGGGGGCTGCAGCTGCGCGGGCGCAGCAGCGCCTGGCTGGCGTTCTGGTTCGGCCTGGGGCTATTCGGCAGTGGCGGTTCCTGGGTTTATGTCTCGATCACCCAGTTCGGTGGCTCCTCCATGCCACTGGGCCTGCTCCTGACCGGCGGCTTTGTGGTGATCCTGGCGGCCATGCTGGCCGCGCCCTTCTATTTCCTCGGTCGCTTTACCGACCGCGCCCTGCCATTTGCGCTGGCATTTCCCGCACTGTGGTTTATCGGCGAATGGCTGCGCAGCTGGCTGTTTACCGGGTTTCCCTGGCTCTATGCCGGCTACGCGCACACCGGTACCTGGATGGCGGGCTGGGCACCACTGCTCAGCGTCTTCGGTATCGGCCTGCTGCTGGCGCTGACCGCCGCTGTCATGGCCCTGCTGGTGGCGGGGCGCCCCCTGCCCCTGGCCCGGCGCACACGCGTAGGCCTGTTGGTAGCGGCCCTGCTGCCATGGCCCGCCGGTGCCCTGCTCGAGCAGGTGGAGTGGACCCGCGCCACCGGAGAACCGGTGACCGTGGGCCTGGTGCAGGCTAATATCCCGCAGGAGAAGAAGTGGCTGCCGGAGTTTCGCGCTGAAACCATCAATCGCTACCAGAGCGGCAGCCGGGCACTCGGCGAGAGCGGTGCAGAGGTGATCATATGGCCCGAGGCAGCCCTGCCACTGCTCTACAGCCAGGCCCCCAACCTGATGTCGACGCTGCAACGCAATGCCGAGGAAACGAAGATCGACCTGATCACCGGCGTGCTCTACGACCGGGTCGATAACGGGCTGCGTGTGGTGCACAACTCTGCTGCGGTCTTCGGCGGCAGCCCCCACGTCTACCACAAGCGCCACCTGGTGCCTTTCGGCGAATATGTACCGCTGGAGGAGTGGATCCGGGGCACTATCGAGTTCTTTGACCTGCCGACTTCATTTATCCGCCCGGGACCGGACGAACAGCCCCCCCTGGCTGCCGGCGGCCTCACCTGGGCCCCGCTGATCTGCTACGAGATTGTCTATCCCACACTTGTGGCCGGGTCCGCACAGACCTCCCAGGTCCTGCTCACGATCAGCAACGATGCCTGGTTTGGTGATTCCATCGGCCCGCTGCAGCATATGCAGATGGCGCAGATGCGCGCCCTGGAAACCGGGCGCTACCTGGTGCGCGCCACCAATACCGGCGTAACCGCAATCGTCGACCCGCAGGGGCAGGTCGTGGAGCGGCTGCCGCAGTTCCAGCGCGCCAACATGATTGGGAAGGTGACCGGCAGGAGCGGTTCCACCCCGTTTATGTGGGCCGGTATCTCCCTGGTATTCGCACTGGCGCTGCCGATGCTGGCCGCCGCCGTCGCCCTGCGCATCCGCCGTCGCGGGCCGGCAGTGGCAGCTGTCGCCGGCCAGGCAACCGACTGACGAGCCGCTGGCGGGGCGGTCCTCCCGCCCCGGTGAGCCAAGACGCAGCTTTCCTCGTACCACCTCCTGCACCGCCCTTGCGGCCTGCTATGATGCAGTCACATCAACAACTTAAACGATCTGGCAAGGACGCCCTTGGCAATATGCACTGTTTAATCACTGGCGGCACGGGGCTGATCGGCCGCCTGTTCTGCCAGCACTGGCTGGCCCGGGGAAACTCTCTGACCGTGTTGAGCCGGCGCCCGGAACGTGTGCACGA
The DNA here is from genome assembly GCF_044383805.1 of Microbulbifer sp. JSM ZJ756. Lineage (NCBI taxonomy): Bacteria > Pseudomonadati > Pseudomonadota > Gammaproteobacteria > Cellvibrionales > Microbulbiferaceae > Microbulbifer > Microbulbifer sp. JSM ZJ756. Next base: position 214,912 of record NZ_JBISER010000005.1, read on the forward strand.
CCTGTGTGGTGAGGCGGCGCAGGGCTGCCGTGAGCTGCACGAGGTCAATGGCCCGGTGGACGTCATCGTCAACCTGGCCGGGGAACCCATCAGCCACCGCTGGACCAGCAAACGCAAGGCCGAGATCCGCCGCTCCCGCGTGGAGACCACCGAGAAACTGGTGGAGTGGACCCTGGCCCAACCGCAGCGACCGGCCTATGTCCTGTCGGGATCCGCGGTGGGCTACTACGGCGACCGCGGCGGCGACCTCCTGCGTGAGAGCAGCTCTCCCGGTGGCGGCTTCGCGGCCCAGCTCTGCCGTGACTGGGAGGCGGCCACCCTGCCCCTGCAGCAGGCCGGCATCTGTGTTGGCACCATGCGCACCTCCATTGTGCTATCCACCCGTGGTGGAGCCCTGCCGCAGATGCTGCCGGCATTTCGCCTTGGTCTTGGCGGCCCGATGAGTACCGGTGAGCACTGGATGAGCTGGATTCACGAGGAGGACATCGTCGGCCTGATGCTGCACGCCATCGATCACCACCTGTGCCAGCCATTCAATGCCTGCGCACCCGAGGCAGTTACCAACAACAGTTTCTCCCGCCTGCTGGCCAAGCAGCTACACCGGCCGTGCCTGATGCGCACGCCCGCGTGGATGCTGAAGCTGATGTTTGGCCAGATGGCCGAGGAATTGCTGCTGGCGAGCCAGAAGATGGAACCGCGCACCGCCCTGGACAGCGGCTACAGCTTTCGCTTCCCGACCCTGGAGCAGGCCCTGGCGGACCTGCTGGAGAATGGCCACGCGAACAAGGCACGAGCCTGATATCCCTGCCCCCGTTTGCTGCCTACAGGTTCATTACGCCCCCGACCGCCCGTCAGGCGGCCTCAGTACGCTGCTCGAGCGCCTGCTCCAGGTAACGACGACTGGATACCGCCACCACCTCTTCAGAGCGGCATTCCATCGGAGCGGAGCCCACCCACTGGGCATGCCAGCGAATCCAGTGCCACTCTTCACCATCACCACGCACTTCAATGAAATCGGTCTGCGCCGGGTCCAGGTGAAACTCACGCACTACCTGTCCGGCAAAGGTTTCGAAGTTCTTGCTGACCAGGCCGCTGGTACTCGCGGTCAGGAACACCAGCTCGCGGCCGTCGCGCTGCACGCGCCTGATGCCCAGCCATACCGGGCGATTGAGCCGGTTATGCAACTGGATCGGGGAGAAGGATGAAGGCAGGTCCGTCATCTCTGGGTACCTCTGTTATTTTTATCTTTACTGACCACAGCGGCGCTCCGACTGCAAAATTCTTTTTTATCCGCTGGTAATGGCTACCAGGCAATACCTTGTGTCCGGAAAAGCCCGCTGGCATCTGGCGCTTGCATGATTGGCGGCCCGAGCCAGCCTGCTGTCACTGCGGTGGGGTGGACATCTTAGTGCGCGGCCCCAAACTGGACAAGCTCAAAGAGTGACCGGATCTTTGAACCGGCCACAACGCCAGGGTTCCCGTCTGGCCAGCGATTTAACTGCCCCGGCACTACTTCTGCGACCGATACGGGCCGGAACGCCACCGCTTAACAGTTATATTCCGGTGGCAGGGGTCGCCAGTGGTACCACGCAGAGGCCAGCACTTCCCGCCAGTAGACCTGGGTTCGCAACAGGGCCCCGGCACTGGGCATCCAGCGCAGCAGCCCTTCCTGGGCACGGGGCAACAGTTCTGCGGCACTGCCCACCGGCAACGGCTTTACCTGCAGGCCGGCCCGGGCGAATACCCGCGCTGCCCGCGGCATATGCCACCAGTGGGTGACCAGCACCACACTCTCAACCCCGGAATCATGCAGAATACTCGCACTGTTAACGGCATTTTCCGCGGTAGTGCGACTGCAATTGTCGCGCCAAGTCACCGGCCGCTGCAGCAAATCCTGCATCGCCGACGCCATAAGCTCCGCTTCCGGGGCGCGTTCCGCCTCGTATACACGTCCGCCTGAGACCAGCACTGGCAACTGTGCCGGCGCCTCCCGGGCAGCCCAACTCACCCGCTCCAGGCTGGTGGCCGACAGGCGTTCGTTACCGGAATTCCCGTCCCGGTAACGGCCACCCCCAAGCACCACGACGGCCTGGGGCACGCTCTGGGTCTCAATCGATTCTCCCACCAGGCGCGCACCCAGCCAGGCGGAGAAGGCCGGTGTCGCACAAATCCACAGCACGGCAAACGAGAGCATAGCCAGTGGCAGTGACAGTTTGGCGACAGGGGAGGATTCCGGGAAACACCAGAATACGAAAGCCAGCACCATGCCCAATAATGGTGCAAGCGGCGGCAGCACCAGTGTGGTCAGTATTGCCTGCAACTCCATTATTCCTGCAGACCACCCTTGATCTGGCGGAAGCAGCCGTAGCCACAGCGGTGACAGGGGGTGATCTGGCTGCCGCGGGGCGGCAGGGCGCGATAGCCGCAACCGAGGCACTGCAGCTCCTCGTCAGGACCGACAATCTCCCCGGCCAGCGCCCAGGGCTCACCGGAGCGGATACAACGCATCAGGTTGGGCCAGGCGGTCTCCGTGGGGTCGGCGGCATCCAGTAGCCAGTCGCCGGTGCGCTCCTCCAGGGTCTGCAACTCCCCGCCGAGCCCCCGTAGGTAGTCGACTGCACGGTGCAGGTCATCTTTTAACCAGGCGCGCAGGAAAGCGGCCTTGTTGGCGGTCAGGTCTTCCACCGCCAGCTCATCCTCGATCAGATTTTCCAGATCGCGGCGCAGTTCTTCCGCCAGATCGTCTTCCTGTGGCAACTTCGGTTCCTTCGCCATGGCATCCCCCATATAATTCGGCGCTCGCCAGCCTATCCGGTAGATGGCTATTTGACCAAGAAATGAATCACAAGAGTATAGGTTCCCGCCGATGGAAGAGCAGTACAACCCCGCCGCAGTCGAGGCCGCCGCCCAGCAACACTGGGAGGAGCAGAAAAGCTTTGAGGTGACGGAGGACGCCAGTAAGGAAAAATTCTACTGCCTGTCGATGTTCCCCTACCCCAGCGGCAAGCTGCACATGGGCCACGTGCGCAACTACACCATTACCGACGTGATCTCGCGCTTCCAGCGTATGCAGGGCAAGAATGTCCTGCACCCCATGGGCTGGGATGCCTTCGGCCTGCCGGCCGAGAATGCGGCGATCCAGAACAAGACTGCCCCTGCAAAGTGGACCTACGCCAATATCGATTACATGAAAGGCCAGCTGAAGGCGCTCGGCTTCGGTTTCGACTGGTCCCGCGAGCTGGCCACCTGCCAGCCTTCCTACTACCGCTGGGAACAGTGGTTCTTCACCCGCCTGTACGAAAAGGGGCTGGTGTACAAAAAGAACTCTGCAGTCAACTGGTGTCCCCACGACGCCACCGTACTGGCCAATGAGCAGGTGGAAGACGGCTGCTGCTGGCGCTGCGGCACCACTGTCGAGCGCCGTGAGCTGGCCCAGTGGTTTATCAAGATTACCGACTACGCCCAGGAGCTGCTGGACGACCTGGACAAGCTGCCCCACTGGCCGGAGCAGGTCCGCACCATGCAGCGCAACTGGATTGGCAAGAGCAAGGGCGTCGAGCTGAGCTTTGCCCTGCCCCGGACCGTTGCCGGCGTGGACCATTTCGATGTCTACACCACCCGCCCGGACACCCTGATGGGCGTCACCTATGTCTCCCTGGCCGCGGAGCACCCCATCTCGCTGGCGCTGGCGGAAGACAACGCCGAACTCAAAGCCTTCATTGACGAGTGCAAGAAGCAGTCCCTGTCCGAGGCCGACATGGCCACCATGGAAAAGAAGGGCATGGACACCGGACTGGTGGCCATCCATCCAATCACCGGCGAGGAAATCCCGGTTTGGGTGGCCAACTACGTGCTGATGGATTATGGCTCCGGTGCGGTGATGGCGGTGCCCGCCCACGACCAGCGCGACTGGGAGTTCGCGCGCAAGTACGGCCTGCCGATCAAACAGGTAGTGGCGCCCAACGGCGAAGAGACTGTCGACCTGGAGCAGGAGGCATTTGTCGACAAGGGCGTACTGGTAAATTCCGGCGGCTTCGATGGCCTCGACTTCGACGCCGCTTTCAATGCCATTGCCGACGCTCTCAAGGCAGCGGGCAAGGGCCGCGTCACCACCAACTTCCGCCTGCGTGACTGGGGTGTATCCCGCCAGCGCTACTGGGGCGCGCCCATACCCATGTTCAACCTGCCCGACGGGGGCGAGATCCCGGTGCCGGCGGAAAAGCTGCCGATCCTCTTGCCTGAGGACGTGGAGCTGGACGGGGTCCAGTCGCCCATCAAGGCCGACCCGGAATGGCGTGTGGACGACCTCAACGGCGAGCCCGTCGAGCGCGAGACCGACACCTTTGACACCTTTATGGAGTCCAGCTGGTACTACGCCCGCTACACCTGCCCCGACTTCGAGGAGGGCATGCTGGACCCGGACCGCGCCAACTACTGGCTGCCTGTAGACCAGTATGTGGGCGGTATCGAGCACGCTATCCTGCACCTGCTGTATGCGCGTTTCTTCCACAAGCTGATGCGCGACGAGGGCCTGGTCAACAGCGACGAGCCATTCAAGCAGCTGCTGTGCCAGGGCATGGTACTGGCCGAGTCCTTTTACCGGGAGGAGAACGGCCACAAGACCTGGATCAACCCGGCAGATGTGGACGTCGAGCGGGATGACAAGGGCAAGGCGGTAAAAGCCGTGGAGCGCGCCACCGGCGAGGAAGTGATTGCCGGCGGCGTGGTCAAGATGTCCAAATCCAAGAACAACGGCATCGACCCCCATGCGGCCGTGGAGCAGTATGGCGCCGATACCGTACGCCTGTTCACCATGTTCGCCGCCCCGCCCGAGCAGACCCTGGAGTGGCACGATGCGGGCGTGGAGGGCGCGAGCCGCTTCCTGCGCAAACTGTGGAAGACTGTGCATGGCCATATTGCCGCCGGCGGCAGCAAGGTTGCCATCGAGCCCGGCAGCCTCGGTGACCAGCAACAGCAGTTGCGCCGCAAGACCCATGAGACCATCCAGAAGGTCAGCGACGATTACGGTCGCCGCCAGACCTTTAACACGGCCGTTGCCGCAGTGATGGAGTTGCTGAACGAAGTAGGCAAGCTCGCCCAGCGCGACAGCGACCAGGGCCTGGCAGTGGAGCGTGAGGCACTGGAGGCCGCGGTACAGCTGTTGGCCCCGGTCACCCCGCACATCTGCCACCAGCTCTGGGCGGCCCTGGGTAACGATACCCCCCTGGTGGACGCCGAGTGGCCCGCCGTGGATGAGCAGGCCCTGGTGCGCTCCAGCATTACGCTGGTAGTACAGGTGAATGGCAAGGTACGGGCCAAGCTGGATGTCCCCGCGGATGCCGATAAGGAAACCCTGGAGAAGCTGGCGCTGTCCAATGACAACGTGCAGAAATTTATCGGCGATGCCATGGTGCGCAAAGTAATTGTCGTACCGGGTAAACTGGTCAACGTTGTTGCCAAGTAAGCGACCTGCGGATGCCCCGCGTGGCGGTCCGGCGGCAGCGCCCCGGTTCCGCCGCCATCTACAGACTCGCTTACCCGAGGGGGACACGACAATGAGCAGAACCCTGGCTACCCTGGCCGCAACCCTGCTGGCCACAGGCATACACGCAGACACCGGGACGGAATCGCTCGACCAGCAGCTGGTGGGCAAATGGCTGAGCCAGTGCAAGGAGACGTCCGGCAGGTATGTGCAGATCGCCAGCGAATTCAGCGATGCGGGCAGATACCGGGCGCGTTCCAGGTTCTATCTGGACGCCAGCTGCACCAACGCCATGAGCATGGACATTGTTTCCACCGGGCGCTATCGCCTGGGCAAGCCGCTGGCTCTCGCCAGCGGTAAAACCGCGCGGGAAATCGATATCGATGTTGCCGAAATGCGCAGCGGCCAGATGGAGCTGCCCGGGGCCGGCCAGCAGATCCAGCAGATTATCGCCATCGTCGACGGGCGCCTGGTCTTTGGTGATGCGCCGGCGTTACACGCCGTGACCGGCGGCGCGCGCCCGCAAAAACTCAACCTGCAATTTTACTCCCATAAACAATGATAAAAACTCTCCGACGTTCACTGACCATTGCCCTTATTGCCATCATCGCCACCGGCTGTGGCTGGCACCTGCGCGGCGCCCCGAAGAATTTTCCTCCCGGCAGCCAGCTCTATATCACTGCACAGGACACCCAGAGTGATATCGCCGCACGGCTTACGCGCCTGCTACAGAGCAGCGGCCTGCCGATGGCGGAGTCGCCCGAACTCGCCGACTACACGCTGGTCATTCATGATGAGATTGAGCGCAAGCGCACAGTATCGGTGGATGCCAAGGGACGCGCATCGGAATACGAACTGATCACCAGCGCGGTTTACAGCGTGAGAGACGCCAACGGGCGGGTGCTGCTCAACAACGCCCAGGCGGATGTCTACCGGACTCTCGAGTGGGATGACAACGAGGTAGTGAGCAAGGGTGAGGAAGAACTCCTGCTGCGCGAGGAAATGCGCCGCGAACTGATCGGCCGTATCATCGACCGGCTGCGCCGGATCGATGTGAACGCCAGCCCCGCAGACCGCTCTTACTGATCGGCAGGAAAGCAGTAATGCGCATCAACCCCCGACAGCTACCGCAAAATCTGAAACAGGGCCTGGCCCCCATTTACCTGGTATCCGGCGACGAACCGCTGCTGGTGCAGGAATGTTGCGACAGCATTCGCGCCGCAGCCAGGCAGCAGGGATTCAGTGAGCGGGAGCTGCTGCATGCCGAGGCCAATTTTGACTGGGGCCAGCTGCTGGCCTCTGCGGGCAGTATGTCGCTTTTTGCCGAGCGAAAAGTGATCGAGGTGCGGCTGCCGAATGGCAAGCCCGGAGACAAGGGCAGCAAGGCACTGCAGGAGTTCGCCCGGCTCGCCAGTGAGGACCTGTTACTGCTGCTGGTGTTGCCGCGACTGGATCGCTCGCAGCTCAACAGCAAGTGGGTCAAGGCGCTGGACCAGCGCGGCGTGATACTGCAGGTGTGGCCGGTGGACACACAGGAAATGCCACGCTGGATCCACCAGCGCCTGCGCGCGGCGGGGCTGGACGCGGAGCCCGAGGCAATACAGATTCTCGCCGAGCGCGTTGAGGGCAACCTGCTGGCAGCACGGCAGGAAATCGACAAGCTCAAACTGTTAAGCGACGACAACCTGATTACTGCCGACACCATGCGCCACGCTGTCGCCAGCTCGGCGCGCTATGATGTCTTCGGCCTGATCGACCGGGCCCTGGCGGGTGACGCGGAGAATGCCGTGCGCACCCTGCAGGGGCTGCGTGCCGAGGGTGTCGAGGCACCGGTGGTACTCTGGGCTATCGCGCGGGAAATCCGCAGCCTGCTGGAGATCGGTGAAAAACTCGACCAGGGCCAGCCGCTCAGCCGCCTGGTGCGTATCCAGAAGCGCCAGCCACTGGTGCAATCCGCCCTGTCGCGCCTGCATCCCCGCCAGCTGGAAGCCCTGCTGTTGCGGGCACGGGCAGTGGACGGCGCCATCAAGGGCGGCCGGGACCAGGATCCCTGGGCCGGACTGCTGGAGCTGACCATCAACCTGTCCGGCCGGCGCAGCCTCTGACCTTTCGCGCCTGCATTCCAACGCGCCATACCGAATCCTGTCCCGCGATCAGGCACCGGAAAGATCATCGGCGTTGGCAGGAATTACAGTTTGCTTTGGACTCCACCACGGCTAGATTGTAGGTTGCCACGCTGCCTGACCGCAGGCGGCGGAGAATAAAACCAGTCCCTGCGAGGTCCGCCATGCGCGAAGCCGAATTCAGTGCCGACTCGGCATATACCCACGAAGTCACCAACCAGGCCCCACCGCTGGCAGGCCACAACCTGTTTGCCGGTGACGCGGCATTGCGCGATGCCGTCAACCACAATGGTGGCCACTGGGCCGAGGACGACCTGCAACGCTATGGCGAAGTCTGTGGCCGGCCGGAGATGATCGAGCGCGGTTTTCTCGCCAATGAGCACAAGCCCCGCTTCGAGAGCCACGACCGCTCCGGCAACCGTATCGACCTGGTGCGCTATCACCCGGCCTACCACCAGCTGATGCAGCTGGCACTGAGCGAGGGCCTGCACAGCGCGCCGTGGACTGATCCCAAACCCGGCGCGCACGTAGCCCGCGCGGCCAAGTACTACCTGCACAGCCAGCTGGAGTCGGGTCACGGCTGTCCCATCACCATGACCTTCGCCTCCGTGCCGTCACTGAAACTCAACCCGCACCTGGCCGCCGAGTGGCTGCCCAAGGTCACCGCCCGCAGCTATGACTCCAGCAATCGGCCTTATACCGAGAAAGCGGCGCTCACCATTGGCATGGGCATGACCGAGAAGCAGGGCGGCTCGGACGTGCGCGCCAATACAAGCCGCGCCACACGGCTGACCGGCGACCACACCCTGAACGCCTACGAGCTGGTGGGGCACAAATGGTTTATGTCCGCCCCCATGTGCGACGCCTTCCTGATGCTGGCCCAGGCGCCCGGTGGCCTGTCCTGCTTCCTGGTGCCACGCTGGCGTCCGGACGGCAGCAAAAACCCCCTGCAGGTACAGCGACTGAAGGACAAGTCGGGCAATGTTTCCAACGCATCCTCCGAAGTGGAAATGCGCGGTGCGCTGGGCTGGCTGATTGGCGAAGAGGGGCGCGGAGTGAACGCCATAATCGAGATGGTTTCCGCCACCCGCTTCGACTGCATGATCGGCTCGTCAGCCGGACAACGGCAGGCGGTGGTGCAGGCCATCCATCACGCCGCACACCGCAAGGCCTTTGGCAAAACCCTGCTCGACCAGCCCCTGATGCAGAATGTCCTGGCAGACCTGCAGCTGGAAGTGGAGGGTTCCATTGCCATCACCATGCGTATGGCTCGCGCACTGGATCACCTGGACGATGAGCAACAGCAACTGCTGATGCGCCTGGGCACGGCGGCGGGCAAATACTGGATCTGCAAGCGCACCCCCCACCACGCCTACGAGGCCATGGAATGCCTGGGGGGCAATGGCGTGGTGGAAAACTTTATCACCGCGCGCCTGTATCGCGACGCCCCCATCAACGCCATCTGGGAGGGCTCCGGCAATATCCAGGCGCTGGACGTACTGCGCGCCATCGGCAAGACCCCGGCGGTACTGCTGGCCTGGTACGAGGAACTGGAGCGGAGCGCGGGGGCTGATGCCAACCTGGACCGGGCGGTAACCGGCCTCAAGAACGAGATGGCCAACCTGGACCAGCTCGAATACCGGGCGCGCCACCTGGTAGACCAGCTGGCACTCACCATGCAGGCCCACCTGCTGGTACAGGGCGGCGACAGTACCGTGGCCGAGGCGTTTATCGCCTCCCGGCTGGCGAGCAAGGGCGTCCACAGTACCGGCACCCTGCCCACCGGGCTTGATACCGGCAGAATCATCGAACGGGGCAATCCACTGGTTTCCTGATACTGGCCCGCTGCCCGGCCACGACCCGGCAGCTACCAGGGCAGGACCTCGCCGTCCCAGAACAGCAGTTTGCCGTTTTTCTCCCCGGTGAGCTGCCCGAGCACATCGATGATGCGCCCGGCACTGGTGGCGGGGCTGTAGAGCCTATCGTCTTTGATATTCTCCTGAAACGGCCTGGACAGCGCAGTATCGGTGGTGCCCGGGTGGATGGCGACCACACAGCAATCATCCACCTTGCGGCCCCACTCAATCGAGAGGTTGCGCACCAGCATATTGAGTGCGGCCTTGCTCATTCGATAGCTGTACCACCCGCCAAGGCCATTATCCCCGATGCTGCCAACCTTGGCCGACAGGGAAGCCCACACCAATGGCCGGCGCTTTTTCAGTAACGGCGCCAGCGCCTGGGCCAGGTGCAGGTGCGTGATGACATTAATGCGCATGGACTGCAGCAGCCAGTCGTCATGGCACTGGTCTAGGGATTTTTCCGGCCCGTGGTTGTCGTCGTGGAGAATGCCACAACAGTGCACTACCCAGGACGGGGCCGCCCCCTGCTCCTGGAGAAACTCCCGTGCCGTCTCTACCGCCTCCGGTTCTGTAAGCTCCAGGCTGCAGTGTCCATGAGCAATATCGGTTTCCAGCTCCCGCTCGCGACTCATGGTCAGCAATTGCGCGTCCGGCCAGCGCCTTGCCACCTCCGACAGGATTGCATCGGCAATACCGCCGCCGGCGCCGGCCACCAACACGGATTCCGGTTCGGCATGGGGTTTATCGACCACGACTTCCTCCCTTCCCGTTTGATTCAACCAGGGCCTGTGGCCGGCAATACGCGGTTCCGCGGCCTATGGTTCAGTGCCGTCGGTGTCACCCTCAACAGGGGGCCGTTCACGTACCACCCGCAGCATCGGCTCATCGGAGCGGAAGATCAGCCCGTGAATCTCGGTTGCGGTCTGGGCCTGCAATAACTGCTGCAGGAACTGGACAATTTCCGCGGAGATTTCCTGGCCCGGCACCAGTACCGGGATTCCCGGCGGGTAAGGCACTATCTCATCGGCGCTGGTGCGTCCCACCAGGCGTCGCTCGGCCTGGATGCCGTTGTCCATCAGCGGCAGCTCCTCCGCATCGGAGAAATAGGCGTCCGCGGGCAGGCAGGTGAGGCGCGTGAACTCCGGCAACCGTCTCGGGCTGCCGATATAGGGGCGACGGCGACATTGCTGTGCCAGTTGCTTGAATGCGTGAATCAGGCGCAGCAGCTTGCTTTCGGTGCTGCCCAGGGTTACCAGCACACTCACGGTGTTGTAAGTGGTCTTTTCCACCTGGATACCGTACTGGTCAAAGAGCCGGATCTGCATCTCCTTGCCCGAGTAGCCACTGGCGGAAATATCGATGGTCACCTTGGTGGGGTCCAGCCGGATATTGTCGCCGGCCAGTGGGGCGGGAATCAGGTCCTCCAGCTCCAGCGCCCGGAAAACCCCGGTTTCATCCAGTGCCCGGCGCAGTTTCTCCACCATCAGCATGCAGCGCCGCAGGCAGCTGTAACCTTCCATCGCCATCTGCTTGCGCGCCACGTCGAGGCTCGCAATCATCGCGTACTGGGGACTGGTGGAAGCGTGCATATTCAGGTTTTCGCGAAAGCGGAACTCGTCGAAATCCGGGTCTTGCACATGGATCATGCTGGCCTGGGAGAATGCCGACAGCATCTTGTGGGTGCTCTGGGTGACATAGTCGGCACCGCATTCCAGCGCGGTGGGCCGCAACTCCGGGTGAAAGTAGCCGTGGGCATACCAGGCCTCGTCCACCAGCACCTTCACGCCCTGGCGGTGGGCGAGTTCGATGATCGGCCGCAGGTCATAGCGCAGCCCATCGTAGGTGCAGGAAGTCACCACCAGCAGGCGGGCATCGCCATGTTCCTCCAGCGCCCACTCCAGGTCCGCGCGGCGCACCGGCCCGTAAATCCCGTACTCCGGATGCAGCGTGGACTTGAGGTAAACCGGTTCGCAGCGATTCATCACAATCGCATGGTGAACTGACTTGTGACAGGCCTGGTCGACGATGATCTTGCCCCCGCCGCCCAGTACCTGCTGGATTACCACCTTGTTGGCGGTGGAAGTGCCGTTGGTGAGGAAAAACGTGTGCTCGGCACCAAAAGTCTTCGCCGCCAGGTCCTGCGCCTCCTGGATTACCGAGTGGGGTTCCAGCAGGCTGTCCAGCACCTGTACCGACACCGACAGGTCGGTATTGAAAATGTGCTCGCCCATAAAGCGGTAAAAATCACTCACCCAGGGACTGTTGCGCAGGCTGTCACCGCCAGAGTGCCCCGGGGTATGCCAGGCGTCACGGGCACTGAATACGTACTGCTTGAGGGTATCGGCGAAGGGCGTGGAAGCGCGACGGGCGATAAACGCCTGCACCAGCCGGAACATCTGGTTGAAGTTGCCTTCGCGCCGGTCGAACAGTTCGTCGAAACGCTGGCGTGCGGAAACCGATAACGAGCAATCCTGCGCCACCAGGAAGATATCCAGCTGCGCCCGGAACGCGTGCAACCGATCCACCAGCTGTTCCGCCGCGGTGAGGCCGGCCGGCTCCGCACCCGCATCGACAATCAGCGCCTGCAGGTGGGTTTCCTCCCGCATCAGGCGGTCGACTCCCGGCAGTGGCACCGACTCGAAACGCAGGCCAAAAGGGTTTTCATGCTGGGCTGCGGTGATATTCAGCGCCTCGACCCAGTCGCCCGCCAGCTGTGGGTCCGAGCTGATCAGGACAACCCGGCACTCCAGCGGCTGGCGGCGTTCGGTCAGATTGCCCAGGTCAGGCATGCTTGGGTCCCAAAGGGTAACTCACCCCTTGAGCATAGCTGCTGCAGTGGCGCCGGGGTGTCCCTCCGGAACTTAACTCACTGATTTTTCAGGGGTTCAGGAGCGAACCGGAACGTAAAGAAAAAAACGCCAGCCGACAGGCTTCCCCGGAACGGGTCAAAACTTGTCGCTGCGCACCCGGCCATCGAACTCCAGGCATTCGAGCACCCGCTGTCGCTGCACCGGCGACAGGTCGTCCAGGGCAAAATATGCCAGCTCGGAATGTTCGTCGGACAGGGAGATGGCGCCGTGGTCGGCAAAATGGGCGCGAAAGATAAAGACATGCGAGCGGTAAACACGGTGGTAATACACGCCGCTCAGGTAATCGATCCGGACTTCCCGTCCCAGCTCCTCGCGGCACTCGCGCAACAGGGCTTCATGAATCGTCTCGCCCGGATCCAGCGCCCCACCCGGCAGGCCCCAGTTGCGATCGGCATAGGTGGCCCTGAGCTGCAGCACCTCGCCCAGTTCATTGGTAATCACGGCGTGGGCACTGAGGCGATAGGTATCTTCAAATCCCATGCTCACTCCTTCTACTGGAGCCCTGTGAAGGCCGGGCCAGGCGGCCCTGACCAGTATCCGCCAAAAGCCCGGGCGTTGCTACTCCATCAGGGCAACCACCTATTGCGCCCCGCGGGCCAGCTCAAAGCCGATACCCAGAGTATTCACTGACTCATCGTAATCGATCAGGCTTTCCCCATAACCACCAAAGTACTTGACGAAGCCCCGCACGCGGCCACCAAGCGGGAAGCCCCAGCGCAGCTCAACCGCACCGCGATTGTCCGAGCGCAGGTTGTTACGCAGCATCAGCGACACGCTGTGGCCATTGTCCCCACTGTAAGTGCCCGCCAGTTCAAAGTGCCCCAGGTAGGCCTCGATGTCCGGGTTATCATCGTCATCGCGGTCCTCCGGAATGCGATACCAGGGCTTGAAACTGATGAATATATTCTCGCGCTCGAAGAAGAAGTTGGCATAGACCCGGTTCCAGCTGCGGGACAATGGCTCACTGCGACCGTTGGACTGGTGGTTGATCGCCAACTGGTTGGCCACATTCTGGAAACCGAACAGGGACCAGTCGTTGAGCCAGGTCATCAGCAGCTCCGGCTCGTGGTTGGTCTCGCGAAACGGCGAGGAATCGTCCGAATTGTACGCCTGCCAGAAGCTCTTGTTGGTGTACGCCAGGCTCATAAACGAGGCCTGGCCCAGGAAGCCCCGCCAGATGGGCACCTGCACCGAAAGCTGGAACTGTACCTCGATTTCATCCAGGTCGATATCTACGCCATTGACCTGGAAATCCTCCAGGCCGGCCTCATTCGGTGAAGGGTTGTAAACCACCGGCAGCAGGTAATTGACCTTGTGGGACGCGAGCGTGAACGGGTTGTTGGCAGCGTCGCGGATCGCCTGGGCAGCCTTGCTGGACTCCGGCGCCACGGTGGTCTCCGTCTCGCCCGGCAGAGGCTCGGTGACCGTACCGAACACCGGCTGCGGCTCACGCTCATCCGGCGTTTCCCGCACACGCTGGGCGCAGAAGCGCCGCATTTCCTCGAGTGTGATGCTGGCAGGGGCCACCAGCAGCTGCTCCCGCAAGCAGGCCTCCTCGCGTTCCCCGAGGGTCAGCTCTTGGGAAAAAACGGTTTCGTCATCCGCGTTCCCTCCCTCAGGGGCATCGCTAGAGACATTGGTAACAGTGGCTTCTCCTGCCGGCAAAGGGCCGGCACCGGTGGCTTCAGCCTGCTGCGCCGCAGCGGGCATAACACCAACCAGCAAAAAGGGCACTAGCAGGCCCAGCGAAAATTGACGCTCCGACAAATTTCCCTCCCCAACCAAAAACCGGCGACCGCCGGATATGTTCCAGTCGGCATCATACACAGGTTGCCCTGATCTGGAACGCCAAGCGCCAGCATCCGACTGATACTTACCGAGAGATACCCTCTCGGCCAATGAATTCCATACACCGGGTGAGTAAATTCATGGTAACTATCCTTTTACCGGGGAAGTATTGGCGACCACTGATGCGTAGGCCTAGAGCCCGCGCGCCAGCTCGATTCCCAGCCCGAGAGACTCCTGCTCCCGATTGTAATCCAGCAGTGTGTCCCCGTAGCCATTGAAATAACGGACGAACCCGTGCACGCGCCCACCGATCGGGAAGCTCCAGCGTAACTCGACTGATCCGCGGTTATCCGAACGCAGGTTGTTACGCAACACAAACGAGGCACTGTGACTGGCCGCACGATATCCGCCGTGCAACTGGAAATTCCCGATATAAAACTCGATATCGGGATTATCGTCACCAATTTCATCTTCGGGCAGGCGATACCAGGGCTGGAAATTCAGGAACAGGTCGCCGCGCTCGAACATGAAATTCGTATATACCCGATTCCATCCCCGGGAAAATTCATCCCCCCGCCCATTGGACTGGTGACTGACACCCAGCTGGCTGGCCACACACTGAAACCCGAGGAAATCCCAATCACTTAACCAGGTCATGATCAGCTCCGGCTCATGATTCACCTCCCGGAAAGGTGCCGAACTGCTGTATGCCTGCCAGAAACTGCGGTTGGTGTAGGCGAGACTTACGAAGGACGACTTGCCCAGGAAACCGCTCCAGAGCGGCACCTGGACAGAGAGCTGGAATTGCATTTCCAGATCGCGGTAGGCCTGCCCACGAGGCCCCGGCTCAGTACTGAGGGCGTCGTTGTAGGAAGCGGGGAGAACGTAATTGACCTTGTGCGACGCCAGCGAGAAGCGGTTGCGGGCGGCCTCCCGGACAGCTTCCACCCGATCGCTGGCGGGGGCGCGTGCCGGCGGTCCAGCAACATCAGTGGAGGGCTCAGGGAGATCCTGAACTTCCAAGCCCCTGGCGATCTCTGCCGGGGTACAGTTGGACCCGTTTGGCGGAATCTCCGCTGCAGTGGCACCCACCCCGCCATGATAAGGCTCACAGCGCGCATCTTGCGACACTGGCCCGGGCAGGCTCTTCTCTGCGGCAACCTGTCCGGGCTGCAAGCAAAGCAGTAAGATGATTGGGGCAGCCCACCAATCCCTGAGGGCATTCGACACGGCTTTGACTCCCTGTTAAAGCCCGAACACCCCCAAAGACTAGACCTGGTACGGTCGAACTGCTTGATCCCTCCCTGCTGCGGGACTGGTCACACCAATGCGCCCAGCGCCCCGGACCACTCCAGGTCGCGCAACCTGACCTGCCACAGTCGCCCGGTGCTCGACGGCCAGTCGTACCCCACCAGCAGGCCGCGCTCATCGACATAACAGTGGGCGTCGCGTTCCGCCTCATCACCCTGGTAGATATAGCCGACTACGTCCGGCCCCAGCTCGTGGGCGCCCTGGTTGGTGCCGACACTGGACATCGCACGTGCCGTCCTGTGACTAACGCGCGGTGCCAGCAGCTTACCGCGCTGGGAGGGATCAACAATGTCCGGCGATACCACCTCCAGGCCCCGCTCGCACTGTTCCAGCTTGAGCAGTAACGGCCCCATAAAGATTCGCATCAGCGGAAACAGCAGCCGCGAACGGCCCCCGACCCGAGCCTCCTGGGGACCATTGGGTCCGCTCCAGTGTGCCTCGATATCGTTGCCGAGCATCTGCGCCCCGGGCCCCTCGCCCAGCAGTCGATAGCGGGCTGTCACCTCGTCGACCTCATCGCGCCAGCTCAGCTCGCATTCCGTCACCAGGCCCCGGTCCAGCACCGCACCGACCTCCAGGCCAAACCGCTCGGACCCCACCAGGCGCTGGCTGATCAGCACCTGGCGATCCGCCTCATCCCGGCCCAGCTGCCAGTAATCCCGCACCGGCATCTCCCGGCCATCGCAGCTGTAGTAGTAGCGTCCCTGCGCCAGATTGGACTTCAATCGCATTTTCAACCTCCTCAACGTCCTGTGAACACAACCCTGTGAATACACGGGACTAATGCATGAAAAAGTATTGCACAAGGAGGGAGAAAAACGCCGCGATTGGCGCGACAGGGGACCCTGAATAGTATTTGCGCCAGCATGGTGCATGCTTCCGGCAGGCCGCATCGCTATCGGAACTACCGGGATAAATGTAATCCTGTCGCGGCCGGGGCATCGGCTCGGACGCGACAGGGCCGGCTCAGGCCACCGCAGATGCCTCCTCCCCTGCCATCGACCACTGCATTATTCCTCCCGCCTGGCCAGTATCGTAGAGACTACTTCCCACCAGGTCGTTGACAACCCGCGCCGCCCGCCATGCCGCCAGGCTGAGTTGTGGCTCTGCGATCCCATGTGTGTAGCGGCCGCCACCGAGGATATATACCTGCCGCCCGGTGGCACCACGGAGGTCCGCCGCAAACGCACGATTGAGGACCAGTCTTCCCTGCCCATCCAGCAAGAAACGCTCCCGCAGGGGCTCAAGGCAGTGCGGAATGGTTTCCTGCAGGCCGGTGCAGAGGATTACCAGGTCTGCGCGGTAATGTTCGGGAGCCCCCTCGAGGCTGTTATAAAGGCCCAGCTCATAACTGCCGGTGCGTGAAAGTTCGCATAGCTCGCGTCCCGGCAGAAGCGCGATGCCGTCGCCCTTCCCCTCCAGGTGCACCAATCCATAGAAGCGCCGGTAAAGCGCCTTCAGCGTGGTTGTCGAGATACCGTCAGAGGCCAGTTTCTGGGCCTCGACGATTTCTTCACGGCGCACCCCCGACAGGCGATGGAATACATCCACGTAGTCGGGGCTAAACCACGCATTAGTAAAAGGCGTTTCATCGAGTGGAAGGTAATTCTCGCGACGGGAGATCCATAGCACCCGCCGGGGGTGGCCCCAGTGACCGTCCAACAGGTTGAGAACCAACTCCGCCCCTGTCTGGCCACCGCCAACGACCGCGACCCGCAGTCCCTGCACCGCAGGTTGCCGAAGGGCGGTTTCCAGCGCGTGAAAACAGTGGTCCGAGAGCAATGGCCGCGCGCAGTCCGGTATGTACGGTTCCTTGCCGGCGGCAACACACAGATTGCGTGCCCGCACGAGCCGGCTTTTGCCCGCCACGTCCATTTCCAGCTCAAACCAGTGATCCCGGTCCATTACCCGCTCTACGCAGCTGCCCATCTGCAACCGGTTCAACCCCGCCAGCCGCTCGGCCACCCATGCCAGGTAATCGGCAAACTCGCGTCGCCCAATCGCCGGCTGGTCTGCGTTCAGGAAATCATAGAAGCGCCGTTTGGCAACCAGGTACGCAAGAAAACTGTAGGGATTGGTGGGGTCAACCGGTGTTACCAGGTCCTTGAGATAGGAAGTTTGCAACTCGGCGCCTGGCAACATCAACCCGGGATGCCAGGAATGGCTGGCTTTACTGTCAAAAAAACGATAGGCCAGCGCTTGCCGGTGCAACAAAGCAGCCACGGAGAGGTTGAAAGGACCGGCCCCGATGCCGGCCAGGTCTAGGGGAGTATCCATGCTTGGGCCTCGTTAAAATCCTTGTTCTGAAGGTTGGTGATCTGCGAGCCACAGGGGGTTCTCCAGCGGCGTACCGATAGCGGGCACGGGTCTATCGCCGGTGTCGTCATACCCCTGCTGCAGCCGCACACGGTTGATACATACCCGCTCCATGGCTGGCCGGAAGATATCGAAGCTGGCAAACCGCTCATCCATATCCGGCCAGTTACTTCGCGCTTCTTCCTGGTAGCGACGTAGTACTCCCGCCAGGGAGCGGTAGAAATCCAGTTCCTCCAGCCCAGTTTCCCGCTCCAACTGTGCAGACAGATAGCGGAGCACTGAAACAAAATGACCGGTGTATAGATCGTGCGTCAGGTGTGCCGCCGGCAGTCGCGACAGCACCTGGTCCGCGCTCGGTGGCAGTCCGTCCCGCTCGGGGAAGCGCCCCTCTGCCAGGCGCAGGTCGCCCTGGAAGTCCTTGAGCAGGACACCGTTTACGACATCATTGCGCAGCATCAGGGTCAGGTTCTGCCCGTGCGCGACCAGGCCCACCCCGTAACGGCAGAGAAGGTGGTAAAGCGGCACCACCACCCTGTCGAAAAGCTTTTGTAACCAGTCTCGCGGCCCCAGTCCGGAGGACTCGATCAGTGCACCAGCGACTGACCTGCCGTGGTCATCACATTGCAATAGGGCTCCGGCCATGAGGCAACGCTCCCCCGTACCGCAGTGTGAAACCGGGCTCTCCCGCCAGGTAACGCCGAGCATTTCCCGGTAGCGATAGGGAGTTCCCGCAACCTGTTCGTGATGTGGATGGGGCACGTGGATCCCTGCCACTTCCTGCATCACGCCCGTTTCCCGCATTTTCAGCTGAGGGTCCTCTTCACATAGTGCCTGCATCCACTGCGACAGTGCCGGACCACAGGCCATATATTGGCCGGGGATACCGCGGTAACAGGATGTATTCAGAACCGTGAGCGGCAGCTTCAGGTGCAGGGCCGCTGGTCTCTTCAGGTTCGAGAGCGTGCGCAGGGAAACCTGCGGCAGGTATTCATCGCCAAAAGTGCCGAGGTACCGGATCTGACCACGGGCAATCATCCCGCCGTAGTTATGGCGGATGTGCCGCTCCCATTGCCACGGGTGAACCGGCAAGGGCAGGTACTCATCCCAGTTTATCCCGTGAGACCGGCACCCCCTGGCAAGGCGCTGTAACTCTGACTTATCCATGCTCTGCTCGAGCAGGCATGCAAAATCCCAGTCACGGTGGTTCCCAAAAACCGCCACGCCCGGTTTCACTGCCAACCAGACCAGGCCCACACCCGCCCCCGACTCGGTACCGTAATGGGCAAACTCTCCCGCGCCCCAGCCGATACGGCCCTTGTTGACGATCGCCTTGGGATGACCATCCAGGAGACACTGGAGTTTTTCGTCCGGTAGCTTTGCAAGGGCACCCGCTGTTATTCCACGACGGGACTCCAGCAGAGCAGTATCTGCAGCCAGCGTATTGGCGGTTTCATGCAACAGGTTGCCCAGTGTGGCCGCGCTCAAAGCAAGGTCTTCACCGGCATCGACAAAAAACTGGGCCGCGTCCGTCGCTGCGGTGCGCTGGCCGTTGTAACTACGCTGTACGCTGGCGCAATCGATATCGAGCCAGGTCCAGATAGTCTCACGAGCGGCAAACTCATAATGCGCACCCGAAGCGAGCGCAACACGGTACTTGCCAGGCGTAACCTGCTCGGCTGACATTACCTCCTCATAACAGAGTTCTGCCAATGACTTGGCAATAAGCGCAGTGTTCGCACGTTCCCAGTCATGCTCTGTGGGCTGTGTCGGGGCCGTCCCTGAATTCGCTTCAGTCACAGCGACCCCCTCCAGCCATGCCGCGGAAAAAAGCACCGCGCTCTCCCATGACCAGCGCCGCACGCTTGTGGGGAAAATCAAATTCCTTCACTTTGCGCCAGCCGGGCATATGTTCGATATATTTGAGTATGCCGTGATTATCGGCGCGTGGCTCGCCGACGAGACGCTGGGTGCGATCATCATCGAGGAACATGAAATGGAAAATGCATTCGAGCCAAGCATGGGCAAAACGGCGCCCGAGAAATTCCGGGTTCCCCACCAGCAGGTGTAATCCCCGGTCATACGGTTGCGCATCGTAGTATGCCCCCAGCCGGTCTTCCATTGCCCAGTAGAGTTCAAAATAGGCGAAGGGACGACCATCAAATGCTGCGATCATTGGATCCTTGTGCGGTTCTGCCAGCACGCTTTCGATATAGCGGCGCTGCTTTCCTGCATCACCCTGTTCCTCCCAGAACTCTGCCACCCGCGGCTGGTTCATCCAGTCCACAAAGCGCTTTGTATCCAGGGCCGGATCAACACGCCGCAGGGTAAAGTCCATTCCCAGGGAATAACAGTGCCGCCGAAATACCTCACCGGCAGGCACTTCCCGGCGCAGGGGATGACGCCCCCCCTCACCTTCTCCCTGTACCCATTGCAGTGGTACGCTCCCTCCATTCACTCCCCGGTACCAGTCTCCTTGCGACTGGAAAAATTCAGCCCGTTCAATCACACCGTGGATCCCAGGGACAGCGGCCCGCAGGTTGCTGCCGGGGACAATGCGCTCAAGGGCCCCGTCGCTTGCGAACAGCCATTCCATCCATGGAGCCAGCGAATCCAGTTCGACTTGAGACGCTTCGCTTCCCGGGATATCAAGGCGAGCTTCCCCCCGGCCCAGGTCCATGCTGATTACCAGTTCCCGCCCGGACCCGAGTTCGCCATCAATTTGATTGCCACGGATAGACCAGGCACGACCGTCAGGCAATTGCCCGCAGTCACCATCCGCTCCCCCATATGTAGTCGGTACACTCAGTTCGTTAAGTACCCGTTGCCTCTTCATTGCAAGTTCCCTGTCGTTATCGATGAATCTTGTATCGGGTGGAAATTGTGGTCAGTTACCGGAGTCCTTTCGCCGCCATGCCCAGTCACGGGGCCAGCAACGGGTTATCCATGGTGTGATAGATGGCGAGCGGATCTTCCGTAGTGGTCTCATTCATGCCCCGCATGGCACACAGGAAGTTTCCCTTGGCCCAGAGTTGCTTCGAGCCGAGCAGGTAATCTAGGCAACTGGTATCCCGGCGTGGGCCGTCGGCAAGGGCCTGCAGGCGCGTGCGCAGTTGCTGCAGCAGTTCGACCTCAGACAGCACGCCCGTAGCACCCAGCGCACCAATCAGGCCGAAACAACTGTTCACAACCAGGTAATAAACGAACAACCGGTTGGCCATGGTCTCGTTGAGCAGGTTCTCGGTATCCGTTGCAAGATCCGGCAGGTAGGGCCGTAACAGGGATTTACCCAGTGGGCTATAGGCACTGCCCTGGCAATCACGGAAGTACCCGGCTCGGGGCAGGTCGCCCTCGAATGCGATAATCAGGTTCTGTTGGTGGGCGCCGTACAACAGCCCGTAATCAGACTGGGCAATCAGCAGGGGTTCAACAATCACATCCAGGAACCGCCCGAACCATTCGCGCGCAGCATTAGCGACAGGTATTCCCTGCGTCTTGGCATGGCGATAAATCATCTGTGCCGCCCGGCAGTCCGCCCTCCCCGGGTGGTCCTGGGTCAGGGTCGCGAGAAGACTGGTATTTCGGGCAGCATGACCGAGGAAAGGGTTTTCCCGGAACATCACCAGGCTCTCAGTTACAGGCTGGTCGTCCCGGTCGAGTAACAGCAGGTAAGCGGGTTCCGCCAACACTGCAAAATGCGGGTAGCGCTCGGCGAACTCCCGCCCCACCGGTGTGCGCTGCACCCGGGGCACTTCCAGCCCGCGGGCCATTTCCCTGGGTAGCAGGGTGCGCACGGAATTGGTAAGGCGCAGGCTGAGTGAGAACTTGAGCATGAAAGGGCTGTCCTCGCTGTACAAAGCCCGCAATGAGGAAGTAGCCCGCCACGGCCGGGTGCCGGAACCCAGCTGCAGGATATCGCCGCTCTGCAGGAGCGCAGCGACCCGGGCATCCCGGCGCAGCTGCTGCCACTGCCACGGATGCGCGGGAAATGGGATAAACCCCTCGGGAAAGGGCTGGCCGGTAAACTCCTCGTGCCATAGGCTGCAGGCAAACTCATCGGCCGTGTCGCTGCTTCCGCTGCCACCCCCAAGGCGTTCCGCTGCCACAGCAAGCCACTGGAGGGGAAAGCCCCGGCCAAATTCAGGCGCGTACTGCATTGCTTCAGAGTCCGTAAGCGGCTCTCGACTCTTTGGCGTCGGGTGCATGGCATGACCGCACAGGAGTGCCTGCTCCGCATCGGCAAAGTCCAGCGGTGCGGAGAATATCGTCGTAAATTCCTCGCGCCGCGCCTCAATCGCCAGGGACATATTGCGCACGCTCTCTTCAGTACGCCGGACGAACTCGCGCCGGGAATCCGGCCCTGCATCGGGGAAAAAGCCCTGTTCCCCCGCAACGAGTTCCGCTGCATCCGTGAGGGAAATTACTTCGCACTGGCCCTGCCCGCGCTCTACCAGCAATGGCAGCTCGAACTGGTGCCGACCAGCCCTGCTGCGGTAGCGGACACTGAGCCACAGGCGCGCAGCGCTTTGCGGCAGCTCGAGCGCGACTGCGGGAGGCGTTACGGCCGCGGGTAGTCCAGCCGCGGTCTCATGCCACTGTCCCACCCCACTCTCACGTAGCAGCGCGTTGAAAAAGCTGTTGGCAGACAGCCTCTCGGCATCCCGGCACTCACTCGCCGGAGCAGCCCCTGTCTGCGTAACTGTTCCCTGCCCTGCCATTTCCCGCTGTCCCAACAGGTGCTGTAAGGCCTCTCCCATGGACTGACTCCTGTATTCCGCTGTTCGCGCACCGATTCCGGCGATACTCCGGTGCAATCCCCACGGATTCTCTGCTCAGCGGGGAATGCCGAATCCACCCAACCCGGGCCGATACTCCGACAAAGGCAAATAAATTCAAATACGAATCATTTGCATTATTAAAAGCATGAAGATACTTTAGCCGCGTTGCAACCGCCAAATGAGAAAAATTCACCGATCCCCAACCGGGGATAGGACCGGTGCCATGGAATCAGGTGGCTGACAGAGAGGAAGGCGAGATTGGAATGAAAGTTGGTGTGAATGCTTCAGGTGCGAAGCCGCATTCCTGGCGACTTTACGTGGTGGTCGCCAGCCAGGGGGCTGCACAGGTTATCCTGTTGTCACTGGTTCCGGTCATTGCCCGGCAGTGCAGCCTTGATCTTGCCGCTATTGGCAGCCTTGTCGCGGTTGGGACGCTGTCCCTGATGGCATCAAGCCGGGCCTGGGGAATCGCGAGCGACCGTTACGGCCGCCGGCCAGTCCTCCTGCTCAGCCTGTTCGGGACACTGATAGCGCAGGCATCGTTCGTGACTCTGCTGCTGTTGCTGGCTGCCAGGGAAATCAATGGCGCCACCGCAATGCTGCTACTCGGGTTGAGCCGGATTCTCTACGGTATCAGCGCCGCCGGGGTTTATCCTGCTTGCCAGGCCTGGGCAGTCGATCTGTCCCGTCCCGGCCGGGAACTCGCAGCCCTGTCTTCCGTGTCTGCAGCAGCCAACCTCGGTCGGGGATTCGGCCCGTTGCTTGTAATAGCAACACTCGGAAGCGGGGAAATCTGGACTCTGGGCTGGCTTGCACTGCTGCCCCTGATCGGCCTCATGGTAATCACTGGCAGCGGGCGGGGGAGTCGCGCTCCCGGGGTGCTGCCGGTGGCGCCCCGGAACACCGGGCTACCGATGGCCCTGTTTGCCCTTGCGGTTCTGGGCACGGCCTCAATCGGCCAGCTGCAACTGGCACTGGGTCCGGTGCTGATGGATTATTATGGACATGAGGCGGGCAACGCCTCTTCCACCGCCGCGCTAATCCTGGTCGCTGCCGCCGGCTGTGGCGCACTGGTTCAGTGGACACTGGGGAAAAGACTGCGCGGGCCCCGCACTGCCCTGGCGCTCGGGGCCCTGCTATTCGCGGCGGGTGCCGCCATTGCCAACCTCAGCCTGGGAAGCTGGCCGGCTTTCCCGGGATTACTCCTGGTGGTGGCAGGTGCTGCGCTGCTGATACCCGGCTACACGACACTGCTTGCTGCGCAGGGCAGCCAGGGCTTCGGGCGGCAGTTCGGCAGCCTGTCACTACTGCACACTGGCGGATATACCCTCGGTTTTGCTGTGGGCGGCTGGATCTACCAGGCGATGCCGCAGGCCCCACTTTCGGGCTTATTGCTGGGCGCCGTGCTGATTGCGGTAATCACACTGCTCAAACTGGCACAGGGTCACAGGCGGGCCAGTGAGAAACCCTCGCACCAGCCCGCAAAATAAGCGGCTACGATAACCGGGCTCAGGACCAGATCCACTTGAGTGGATTGATGTCAGAGATAACGCTCCCAGAAGAGCGCCGCCCCGTGCGCCTCGTCGAGGATATAAGGCTTGAAACCAGACTTGCGGTAAGCGGTCTGCGCCGGCAGGTTCTTTTCCAGCACTTCCATTGTCAGTTTGCAGCAGCCTCTCACCCGTGCCTCTGTCACCACCAGGTCGAGCATGGCAGCGCAGATGCCGGCGCCGCGGGCATCCCGGTGAACCACCACATCGTGAATATTCACCAGGGGCGCGCACTGGAAAGTCGAGAACCCGGTAAAGCAGTTGACCAGGCCGACCGCACGCCCCTCACTGTAGGCAAGCACAGTAAAAGCCCCGGGAAACTTGCCCAGCTTCTCCACCAGCTCTGCGCGGCAACGCTCACTGAGCGGTTCACCCCCGCCGAAGGGATCGCGGGAATAGTGGTCCATCAATGCGACGATATCCGCCCCGTGGCGCGGGTCACTGTAATCCGCCAGGCAAATGCCCACAGACAGGTCGGGTGCTTTGGCGACTTCGGGTTGGTCGGTGGTCATACTCCACTCCAGTTGCAGATTCGATGAATGTCTTCAGGAGGCAGGCCCGGCGCCATTTCAGGAGCTGGAATCCCCTTCTTTCCGGCCATTTTTTTCATCTTCGGGAAACAACCGCTTATAGCTGCGTATGCGGGTCCGCTGCTTCAACAGCCATCGCACCCGGGTCCGGTGGCGACAGAGGGGCGTGGCGCGGAAGGCGCGGCGGCGGGTGCGCAGGGAGAGCCGGGCGGGACGACGACGGGCCATAATCAGGAAACCCCAGTTAAAAGTCTCTTGTTCCAGACCGGCCAGCGCCTGCTAGGGCCAGATAATACCGGTCGGCTGGGAGGCAGCTTACCAGATACGCGGGACCGCAGACGACGCCCCGGGACGGTACTCCCAAAACTTGGCCGGCCGGGGTAAACCGGATATGCTCTGTGCACTGTCCGACCAAAGGGTCAACCCGCATTCATACTGGGAAACGATATTGCACCCGCTCAAGCACCTGTTAAAAAACAATCAACAATGGTCCCTGGCTACGCGGCGGGAAAAGCCGGACTTTTTCGTCAAACTGTCCAGGCAACAGACGCCCGAGTACCTGTGGATCGGATGCGCCGACAGCCGTGTTCCCGCCAATGAGATCGTCGGCCTGCTGCCGGGTGAGCTGTTCGTACACCGCAATGTCGCCAATGTTGTGGTGCACACTGACCTCAATTGCCTGTCGGTGCTGCAGTACGCGGTGGAGATCCTCAAGGTCAAGCACATCATCGTCTGCGGCCACTACGGCTGTGGCGGCGTCCAGGCGGCCCTGGAAAACCAGCAGCTGGGCCTGATCGATAACTGGCTGCGCCATATCCAGGACGTGCGGGAAAAACACCACACCCTGATCGACCTGTTCCAGCAGAAAGAGCGGATCGACCTGTTGTGCGAACTGAACGTACTTGAACAGGTCATTCATGTCTGCCAGACCACCATCGTTCGCGACGCCTGGCGCAAGGGCCAGAAACTGTCAGTCAATGGCTGGGTCTACGGCCTGCGGGACGGACTGGTGCACGACCTGGGCATATCCGTAACCCACCCCGGCGAGATTGCCGAGGTCTATCACAGCGCGCTGACCAATATCGCCCAGCGCGACGTCGAGTAGCAGACTTAGCCCGCGATTTTCCTTACACTGCCACGCTTACCTCGCCGGGCCAGGAACGGCGAGGACGGTAGTGCCTGCCTGTTTTTCCATCTCGGTCCGGGCCGCATACCGCATTCACGCATAATTAGTCGGGGGAGCAATGACTGAATACCGTGTCTGGGAATGCCAGATCTGTGGCTGGGTTTACGACGAATCCAAGGGCTGGCCGGAGGACGGCATCGCCCCGGGTACCCGCTGGGAGGACATCCCGGAAGACTGGAGCTGTCCCGAGTGCGGCGCGGCGAAGGAAGAGTTTGTGATGCTCGAGGTGAAGGCCGCCGCCGAACCTGCCCCCGGTACAGCAGCCGTATCCACCACCCACAGCGGCCCGGCAAAAGCAGAATCCTCAGCACAGGTGCCGACGGGTACCCGCATCTGGGAATGCATGGTATGCGGCTGGGTTTACGATGAATCCAGGGGCTGGCCGGAAGACGGCATTGCCCCGGGCACCCGCTGGGAAGATATACCCGAAGACTGGTGCTGCCCGCAGTGCGGCGTGGGTAAGGAAGAATTCGATATGGTGCTGGTATCCGATGGCGCGGAAGCACCGGAGCCCGAAGCGGCACCGACCCCGGCCATCGACGGCAACGCCGAGCCCCTGGTGATCATCGGCACCGGCCTGGCTGGCTACAACCTGGCACGTGAATTCCGCAAGCTGGATCGCACCACACCGCTGGTGCTGGTTACCGCAGACGATGGCACTTTCTACTCCAAGCCGTTGCTGTCCGCGTCACTGGCCCATGGCAAGACACCCCAGCAGCTGGCCAACAGCTCCGCGGAGGAGATGGCGCGGGAACTGGATGCCGAAATCCTGGTACACACCCATGTAAACAATATCGAAACGGCCACGCGAACCCTGACCGTGGCACCGGTGAACGGCAGCCACCAGGCGACCTTGCGTTACGGCAAGCTGGTTCTGGCCACCGGTGCCAGCTGCCGTCCGCTGCCCGCCATCGAGGGTGATGGCCTGGCCCGCCTGTTCCGCGTCAACAGCCTCGACGACTACCACGGTTTCCGCACCGCGCTGGCCGGCAGGCGCCGGGTACTGTTACTGGGCGCCGGGCTGATCGGCTGTGAATTCGCCAACGACCTGGTGCAGGCGGGCTACGAGGTCAATGTGGTCGATCCCCTGCCCTGGCCCCTGGCCACGCTGCTGCCGGAGACCGCCGGCCGCGACCTGCGGCGCAAGCTGGAAAGTGCCGGCGTGCGCTTCCATCCCAGGAGCTGCCTCACCCGACTGGATCGACAGGGTAGCGGGCTGCGAGCAGAACTGGACAATGGCAAGACCCTCGAGGTGGATATTGCCCTCGCGGCCCTGGGCCTGCAGGCCAATACCGGACTGGCGGAAATGGCCGGACTGGACGTGGACCGGGGCATCCGGGTGGACCGCCACCTGCGTACCAGTGACAGCAGCGTGTTTGCCCTCGGTGACTGCGCCGAGGTCGAGGGCCACCAGCTCTACTTCGTGGCACCGTTGATGGCCTGTGCACGTGCGCTGGCAAAGACCCTCAGTGGCGAACCTGAAGCCGTACGCTACGGCGCCATCCCGGTGGCGGTGAAGACGACCCTGCGACCCACTACCGTGTGCCCGCCGCGTTCCGGGGCCGAGGGCGAATGGCACGTGCAGGCGGACAGTGATGGTGTGCAGGCGGAATTCCGCGACAACAGCGGCCAGCTACTGGGCTTTGCACTGACGGGATCACGCATCGCTGCGCGGGATGAACTGGTATCCCGGTGTGCACCGCTGATGCAGGCTGACCAGTAAGTCACACCCCGGATAGCCGCCCGCGGGGGGCTATCCGGGGGGCAACGTTTTTCCGCAGGATGCAAAACGCGCAATAAGCCAGATTTTCGCGTAGAATGGCCGCCAACCTTAAATTTGCTCAATTTTTAAACGACGGTATGACCACAGACAGCACCACAGCGTCCTCTCCCGCCACCCAGCCGGACCGCGCCCTGCGCGACACCCTGGGGCTGTTCGCCACTGGCGTGACCGTGGTCACCACCACCGACGCGGCCGGGCAACCTGTGGGCATGACCGTGAACAGCTTCAATTCCGTATCGCTGGACCCGCCCCTGGTGCTGTGGAGCATCGACAAGCAGTCCCTGGGTTACGATGCCTTTACCGCCGAGGGGCACTTTGCGGTGCATGTGCTCAAGTCCGACCAGCAGCATATCTCCAACCTTTTCGCCGGCCGTGGTGCCGACAAGTTTGGCCACGTGCAGTGGCGGCCGGGCCCGCACCAGGTTCCCCTGCTGGACGACTGTGCGGCCCTGTTCCAGTGCCGCCTGGCCCAGTGTATCGAGGGCGGTGATCACACCATCCTGCTGGGCGAAGTGACCGATTTCACCGCCTCGGGCGGCGAGCCTCTGGTTTTCCACCGCGGCCGCTACCGCGCCCTGGCCGGAGACTGACAGGCCACTGGCGCCCCCGGCTCCGCCGGGGGCGTACCACCCGCCAAAACTGCATTTAAGACCCTTCCCGCGCTTGGTTGCCCTGTCATTTTGACGTCATAATTCAGGGGCAAACTGTAAAGTGAGCACTTTTTGAGCAGCGACCTATGCAGACACCCGGCTCTCTCTTCTGCTTCGCCCACCGCGGCTACCGGCAGAAAGCCACTGAGAACACCCTGCAGGCCATCGAGCACGCACTGGAGTTCGACGTGGACGGTATCGAGATCGATATCTGGAATATCGGTGGCCAGCTGCTCGTCAAGCACGACCGGCGCCTGGGCCGGTTGATTGCCGGCAGCGAACTGCTCACCGACCTTTGCCCCAATGCCCTGCGCGAAAAACTGCTGCCCTGTGGGGGGCGCGTACCCACCCTGCGCGAGGTGCTGGAAACCGTGGGCAACCACTGCCAGCTCAATATTGAAATCAAGGGCCCCAGCTGCGCCGCGCTGGTGGCAGAGGAACTGGAATCCTTTGTCCGCGACACCGGTGCCAGCTTCGAGCAGTACCTGGTATCTTCCTTCGATCACCGCCAGCTCTATGAGAGCCTGCAGATGATCCCGGAAGTCCGCCGCGGCGTGTTATTGGGCAGTATCCCCCTGGACCTGGCCGCCTGTGCCGAGCCGCTCAAGGCCTACTCCATGCACCTGAGCCTGGATTTCGTCGATGCCGAGCTGATTGCCGACGGCAAGCGTCGCGGGCTGCGCAATTATGTGTTCACGGTCAACAACCTCGACGACCTGCACCTGGTCGCCGCCATGGGCGCCGATGGCGTTTTCACCGACGAACCGCAGCTGGTGATGAACTACAATGCTGCCCGCACTGCAGAAGTCCTGTTCCTCAATGAGGAAGAACAGGATTCCCGCCCCGCCGGACCACTCTGACAAGCATATGCACCGACAGCTGCTTTGAAGCAAAAGCAGCTGGACAGAAACAAAAAAAGCCGGCGCAAGCGCCGGCTTTTTTTGTTGGTTGCCCGGGAACGGGTCAGAACTGCGCGCTGGCCCGCAGGTACCAGAAGCCTCCGTTAAAGCCAAACGGCGAGGTCAGGGACTGCTGCACTCCCAGGAACTGCAGCGTCGGGTCCGCTTCCTCATCAGCCTCGACATCAAAGATATTCTCACCGCCGACAGCCACCTTGTAGTTGTCTGCCAGGTTGAAGGTCACCTCGAGGTCAGTCAGCAGCTCGCCGCTATACGTAGCCGGGCCAGACTCAAACAGGCCGCCGGTGGATTCCCAGTCGCTGTAGCGATTGAAACGCAGGTAACCATTCACCAGGCCGCCGGTGTCGTAGTCGAAGGTCAGCGTGGTGCGGTCGCTGGGCACCTGGTTTTCCAGGTCGTAAACGCGCAGGTCATTGATCGTGTTGGCAGCAACATCGGTCACTTCCTGCTGGTTGTGATTGTGGCGCAGGTCCACCACCAGCAGGTTGCCGGCAACTTCGAAGTCGCTGGTGATCGCCAGGTCGATGCCACTGACCTCGGAATCATAGGCGTTTACGAAGAAGTTGGCATTACTTCCCTGCAGCAGTGCGGCATCCTCGATTCCGGCGTTCGACAGCAGGGCTACCTCGTCTGCGCCAATGGTGTTATTGCGCAGTGCCAGTCGGTCCTGGATGTCGATGTTGTAGTAATCGATAGTGATACTGGTGTTGTCCAGCGGGTTGATCACGGCACCGATGGTAAAGCTGGTGGACTCTTCCGGGTTCAGTGCCACCGCGCCGAGAGCTTCAGCGACCGGGTGATTGACCGGGTAGGTACCGTTCGGAATCAGGTTACCGCTGGCATCTGCAGTGGTGGTGACATTGAGCGTATTCACCTGGCCCGGGGTCGGCGCACGGAAACCGGTATTCATGGTAGCCCGCAGCGCGAAAGCCTCACTGAAGTCGTAACGGCCGGAGAGTTTCCAGTCCGAGGTAGAACCAAACTGGTCAAAATCCTCGTAGCGCAGCGCCGCACCCACTGTCAGCTGGTCAGTGATATCCGTTTCCAGGTCCACATAAGTTGCGACGCTGTCGCTGTCGTAACTTCCGGCAGCCTCTTCCGGGAAGCCCTGGAACCCGTCGGAGCCCACGCCAAATTGTGCGGCGGTCGGACCGGATACAATCGATGCCTCGTCACCGGCACCTATCTTGTAGGTCTCGCGACGCCACTCCATACCGAAAGCCACGTTCAGGGGCGACGCAAAGGCCGCTATATCAACCGGTTGCACAAAGTCGGCATTCACACTGGTCTCTTCCTGGGTCAGTGTGCCCGGATTGAAAGACGTCGGCGACAGTGCACCAAGGCTCGGGTTGATGGAGTCCTTCAGTACGTAGGAAACCTCGTTTTCCGCCGTGCGAGCCCGCACATCCCAGCTCAGGCCGGAAGCCAGCTCGCCACGTGCACCGAATACCGCTGACAGGTCGGTAATATTGGCGCCGAACTGTGGGTTGTAGCCGCCGGGAAACATGGAGTAAATCGGGTTGCGCAGCACGTAGCCACTGGGGCTCGAGGCATCGGCCACCAGGTAGTCGGATGGGGTCAGCCCCTGGCCGACAATGCTGTCGATGAGCGACTGCGGTGCGGGATCGGGCATAAAGTCGCCATCCCCGTCTACCTGCAGTGTGCCGCGGGCAGCGAATTCATACTGCGGCTCCAGCACCGGTCCGCGGTAGAAGAAATCCGAAATGGTCTCGTTGTCAGAGTACCCGAGGTTGCCGTACAGCTCGACGCTCTCGCTGAGATCGTAGCCGGCGTTCACGAATAGCTTCGTGGTTTCCACTTCCGGGTCGCCCCAGCGCTGGCCGAGGCCTTCCAGCGGCACCAGGTCCTCACCGACAACACTGCCGACAAATTCCGCATCCGGGCGGGCCGCACCGCGCCATGTCTTGTCAGCCGTAGAGCGCTCGATGGTCGTGTTCACAAAACCACGATCGCCCAGACCGAAACCGGCGTTTACGGAAACACTGTTGCGGGTGCCATCGCCCTCAAAATACTCACCGGTCTGCGCCGCTACATTAATGCCCTCGGCATCGTCTTTCAGGATCACGTTAACCACGCCCGCGATGGCATCGGAGCCATACTGGGCCGAGGCGCCATCCCGAAGTACTTCCACACGCTCAATTGCGGCAGACGGCAGGGCAGAGAAGTCCACCGCCTGGGCACCCTGGTTAACAGTACCCAGTGGGGCCACCTGCAGGTTTACCAGCGCCGAGCGGTGCCGGCGGGTACCGTTCACCAGCACCAGGGTCTGGTCCGGGGACAGGTTACGTAAGGTCACCGGGCGGATAAATGCGGTACCGTCGGCAATCGGGAAGCGCTGGGTATTGAATGAAGGCGCAATCTTGGACAGCGACTCGGTCAGGTCAAAGCTCGCCTGGTCGGCCAGGTCGCCCCCACCAACCACATCCACCGGAGACAGGGTCTCGGTGGGCAATGTGCCCTCCCGCCGCGTACCGGTGGCAATCACTTCTTCCATAACCCGGTTGTCGGCACCGGGCGTGGACTCTTCCTGCTCCTGGGCGAAAGCCCCGGAAACCGGCACCGCCAGGGCGGCGGCAATCGCCAGTGACAACGGCTTGAATGAATATCTACTCATGATGGGCCCGTCCTCTCTCTTATGGTTATTCCATCGAGCTTCCCGCCATCTGATACCCCAGGAAGGCGCGCGATGCTTATTTTTTGTGCAACTACGTACGGTAGACGCACTTTTTATGTGCAGCCAGAGTATGCAAACGTGGCAGTACGGGCAATGCTTCAGGACAATTGACAAAACACCGGCCGCTTCACCGGATAATTTGTTACAGGTGAGACTGAATTTCGCGCCAAGCGTATGTTTTATTATCGTTTTTAGCGGTTTTTGAAGAGATGCCTCCTCCCAGCAAATCCGACCTCGCAATGGCGTCCGCCCAGTTGTCGGACCGACTGGTACAGGTAGCTTTCACAAACACAAACAGAGTTCACCAATTGTCAGCAAAGACACAATATTGTGAACTCCTGGCACTTACCAGTTTCGGCCAGTCTCACACCGAGCCCGGCAATGGCTCACTATTGATGAATGGGGTTTCTCAAAGGACTTGAGAAACGGCAGTCACATACTCCCGGACGCAGTATCTCTCTTCGGGCAACTTCTACCGCAGCTGCCGGCTCTATCATCATTCCTCCAGGGGAGCTGTCAGCTCCTTCGACACACTCCCGTGAGCGGGGTCTCGTTTCCGGGACAGCTCCCTTGCATACCCACCAGTATTGGAAAATGTTTTAACTTCCGGAACCGAATTTACTGTGTCCTGAAGTGAGGTATCCAGGAGCATATACCACCCCGGTTTTGGGGGCGCGGGGGCGCGATCGCCAGCGGCGACCCCGCACCACGCGCTTTTCAATCACTCCATTTACCAATTCGGGAGAAGAATAAGAATGCAATCCATTCTGAAGGGGTCTCGTCTCGCCGCGCTCACTGCCGCCCTCACCCTGGGCGCAGCCTCAAGCGGCACTCTTGCGGTAACCGGCAGTAACGTCACAGATTTTTCCAATATGCCCCAGCGCATCATCGTTCAGTACAAGGACACAGCGCAGCGTGACTGGCCCGCCCGGGCCAAAGCCTATGGTGCACGGGCCAATACCAGCCTGGCCCATGTGCGCGGGCTTGCCCTGCGCGACCGGCAGGTTTACCAACTCGGCCAGCGTATGGCACCGGGGCAGCTGCAGAAGTTGATGGCAAAACTGGAAGCCGATCCCAACGTGGTGTCGGTTGAGGAAGATGCGCTGATGCAGCCACAGTTCGTGCCCAATGACACTTACTACGATCTTCAATGGCATTACTATGAGGCCACCGGCGGCATCAACCTGCCCGCCGCCTGGGACAAGCAGACCGGCACCGGTGCCACTGTCGCGGTGCTGGATACCGGCTATGTCTACCACTCGGACCTGGACGCCAATATCCTGCCGGGCTACGACTTTATCGACGATACCTTCGTCTCCAACGATGGCGACGGTCGCGACGCCGATCCCAGTGATCCCGGCGATGCGGTTAGCTTCAGCGAGTGCGGTTTCCTGAGCCCGCCGCAGGACCAGCCCAGCAGCTGGCACGGGACCCACGTGGCCGGAACCGTTGCCGCGGTTACAGACAATGGCAAGGGCGTTGCTGGTGTAGCCTTCGATTCGAAGGTAGTGCCGGTGCGGGTACTGGGCAAATGCGGCGGCTACCTGTCCGATATCGCCGACGGTATTGTCTGGGCTTCCGGCGGCAGTGTGTCCGGCGTACCGGTGAACAGCAACCCGGCGCAGGTAATCAATATGAGCCTGGGCGGCAGTGGCTCCTGTGACTCCACCTACCAGGCGGCTATCGATGTCGCGGTAGCCAATGGCACAACCGTTGTCGTGAGTGCCGGCAACAGCGATGCGGATGCCTCAGGTTATCGCCCGGCCAGCTGCGACAACGTCATTTCCGTAGCAGCTACCGAGCGCTTTGGTGCCCGGTCTTACTATTCCAACTACGGCTCCACTGTGGATGTAAGTGCCCCCGGAGGCGACCTGCAGTACGATTCCACCCACGGGGTGGCTTCCACCCTCAACGACGGCCAGACCAGCCCCGGTAACGAGACCTATGTTTATTACCAGGGCACCTCGATGGCAGCACCGCATGTTTCCGGTGCTGCGGCCCTGATGTATGCCACCGATAGCGGCCTCACCCCTTCCGAAGTGGAGAGCATCCTCAAGTCTACCGCGCGTCCCCTGCCCGGGGCCTGTAGCGGCGGCTGTGGTGCGGGGATTATTGATGCGAGCGCGGCGATCGACGCGGTCGGCGGCGGTGGCACCCCCACCAACCAGGCGCCGGTGGCCGGATTCAGCTTCAGTGCCAGCGACCTGTTCGTGACCTTTACCGATTCCAGCTCTGACAGCGACGGCACCATTGTCAGCTACAGCTGGGACTTTGGTGACGGAGGCTCGTCCTCAGACCAGAACCCCACCTACACCTACAGTGCTGCGGGTACCTACTCGGTCACCCTGACCGTCACCGACGATGATGGCGCCACCGGCAACAGCACCCAGGCTGTGACTGTCAGCGACGGCGGCACAGAGCCCACCAGCGACGGCTTCACCGCCACTGGCGTCAGCGTCGCCGCGGACGGATGGCAGTACTACACCATCGACGTGCCGGCCGGCGCCACCAGCCTGGATGTATCAACAACCGGTGGCAGCGGCAATGCCGACCTGTACCTGCGCTTCGGGGCCGAGCCGACCCGCAGGAACTACGACTGCCGTGACGCAGGTGGTGGCAACGACGAGACCTGCACCATCAGCAACCCGGCCGCGGGCACCTGGCATATCGGCCTGAATTCCCGCCGCGGTGCCAGTGGTATGCAACTGGATGCCTACTGGTTCAGCAACTGACAGGCCAGACTGGTAGTACATGAGACAACAAGGGGCGCAGGGCGCCCCTTTTTTATGGCTGCCTGCCGCTGTCCGGGAAAACGGGAGCACTGTAACAAGTCACTGCAAGGCAGTACTGCCAGGTTTCCAACCGGCGTTTGCAAACCATCAACCAGGTTGATCCAGGTCAATATCGAGGGATCCTGCATCGGCAATATATTGGTACCAGATTGTCGAGTGTGGCCTGCGAAACCCAGGACCGGCCGCCAACAAAGGGAGAGAAAAATGCTCAGCATCAAACGCACCGGGCCAAACCGGATCGATATCGAGTTCTCGGGCGACCTGAACGGCGCAGGAATGGAGAAAGCACTCGATGAATTCGTCGCGCTGTCCAGGGAGCTTGAAAACGGAAGGATGCTGTACCGGATCCGGGACTTTCATTTGCCAAGCTTCGGGGCCATGGTCATCAAGTTCTCACGCCTGCCGGAGTTACTCCGCGCAATGACACATTTTGAGCGTGCGGCAGTAATCACCGATGCCGACTGGATACAGACTGCCAGTGAGCTGGAGGGGAAGCTATTCCCGGGCCTGGATATCAAGGGGTTTGACCTGGATGAGGAAGACGAAGCGGAGGCCTGGTTGGCCGGCGGGTCATGCAGCCGGCATGAACAACCAAACCGGCCGGGTAGAATATCGAAAAAAGCGAATTTACAGCCTGGGTTCAACCAAAATCCTGCTTCTCCATCCACGGAATGATCCGCTCGAACGCCCGCTCTATCTGGTCGATGGAGGTGGCATAGCTGATGCGCAGGGCGTTGCGACAGGACTCGCCAAAAGTGTCACCGGCAATGGTACAGACACCGGTTTCCCGCAACAGCCGCAGGGCCACGTTATTGCCGTTAACCCCTTCCGGCAGCGCCGGGAACAGGTAGAAGGCCCCGTCCGGTACATACCCCTCCAGGAACGGGGTTTCCTCCACCAGCTGTACCAGCCGATCCCGGCGCGCCTTGTAGGTACTGATTATATCCTTGATAAAACCGCGGTCGCCGCGTAATGCGGCCACCCCGGCCCACTGGCACGGGGTGTTGGCCACCGTGGTGGTGAACATATGGTAACGGCGCAATTTGCGGATCGCGCCCTGGCTGGCAATCAACCAGCCGATACGCATACCCGCCATACTGAATGTCTTGGAGAAACTGCTGATGATCATCACGTGGTCGAGGTCGGAACAGCAGGACAGCACCCCGGCATAGTCGCGGTCGTAAACCAGGTGATCGTAAACCTCGTCACTGATCACGTAGATGCCCCGGTAGGCCGCTTCCTGCACGATGGTCTCCACCGTCTCCCGCGGGTAAACCGTGCCAGTGGGATTGCTGGGGGAGTTGAGCACAATCGCGTGGGTGTTGGTGTCGATCGCGTCAATCACCTCCTGCGGGTCCAGCTGGTGATTGTTCTCGGCGCGGGTGGGAATATGCCGGACTTCGCCGCCGTTCATGCGGATCAGCGGTGCATACAGCATAAACGCGGGGTCCGGCACGATAAATTCCCGCCCCGGCGCGGAAACTGCAGTCAGCGCCAGGTAGATGGCCTCGGTGGCGCCGGTGGTTACGAGGATATTCTCCGGCGTGATGGCCCTGCCGTAGCGCTCGCCATTGTACTCGGCCAGGGCCTCCAGCAGTTCCGGCAGGCCCGCATCCATGGTGTAACCGGTCTGCCCCGCCTCCAGCGCATCCACCGTGGCCTGGATCACATGGGGCGGCGCCGGCGCATCGGGCTGGCCAATGGACAGGTGGATTACGTCGTCCATGGTGGACGCCAGGTTCACCATCTTGCGGATTCCCGGCACCGGGATGGTCAGCAGTGCCGGGTTCCAGACCGGATCCTCGGATTCATAGAAATCGAAATCCAGCCGGCTCATACCTGCACTCCAGCTTCAGCACCTTCGTGGAACAATGCCGGGCGGCGGTCGGTCAGCGGCCGCGCCAGCTGGTAGGCCTGCGCGGCGCGCAGCACCGCGGCGTCTTCGAATCGCCGCCCCACCAGCTGCAAGCCAATCGGCAGGCCGTCGCCGGCAAAACCACAGGGTACCGAGATCGCCGGCTGGCCCGTCATATTGAAGGGATAGGTATAGGGCGTCCACGAAGGCCAGCGGGTGCTGGGCCAGTCCTCTGGCACCTCGCGCCCGGCCTTGAAGGCGGTGATCGGGAGGGTCGGGGTGAGCAGCAGGTCGTACTTGCGGTGGAAGGCCACCATGCGCTCGCACAATGCCATGCGCTCATTCACCGCCCCCAGGTAATCCAGCATTGAAAGCTGCGCCGCTTTTTCCGATACCGCCACCAGCTGCGGATCCATCTGCGCGCGCTGGCGCTTGCCCAGGTCGCGCAGGGCATTGGCGGCGCCACCGTAAAACAGGTGACCGAACGAGGCCAGGGGATCGTCAAAACCCGGGGCCACCTCCACCACCTGCGCGCCCAGTGACTGCAGTACATGGGCGGCCTCACGCACGCTTTCTTCCACTTCCTGGTCCACGCTCACATAACCCAGGGTGGCACTGAAGGCGATCTTGAGGCCCTTGAGCAATTCTTCCGGCTCGCCCTGTATCGACGCCAGGTAATCGATATTGCGGCGCGGGATGGCGTTGGTATCGCGGTCATCGGCCTCGCTCAGCACGTTCATCATCAGCGCGCAGTCGGCCACGGTCCAGGTCATGGGACCCGCGTGGGCGAGGGTCCCGAACGGGCTGGCGGGCCAGTGCGGCACCTCACCGAAGCTGGGTTTCAGGCCCACATGGCCACAGAAACCCGCGGGAATGCGAATCGAGCCGCCAGCATCGGTTCCCAGTGCCAGCGGCCCCATACCCAGTACCACCGCCGCCGAGCTGCCACCACTGGAGCCTCCGGCGGTCCTGTCGGTATGCCATGGGTTGCGGGTAACGCCGTCGATTGGGTTATCGGTTACACCTTTCCAGCCGAATTCCGGTGTAGTGGTCTTGCCCAGGGGCACGTAACCGTTGCGGTCCAGCGCGGCCACACAGGGGGCCTGCTTGTTGAGCGTGGATTCCGGGTTGACCGTTTTCGAGCCCTTCAGGGTGGGCCACATGGGTGTGAGGAATACGTCCTTGATTGCCACCGGTACACCGTCGAGCACCCCCCGGGTCGCCCCGGATTGGTATCGCTGCTCCGAGGCACGTGCGTATTCCAGCGTGGTCTCCGGGTCCACCAGGTTATAGGCGTTCACTGCGCTGTTGCAGCGCTCAATCTGCTCCAGCAGTGCACCGGTAACTTCCACGGGGGAAAATGACTTGTTCCGATACCCTTCCAGTAGTTGCAGGGCGGTCATACCGACGAATTCGTTCATCCGCGGATCCTCTCGCTTGTGCTTCTTCTGTATTGCCATCCAATCCTAGTACCAGTTGGCGCCAATTCGGGCGTCTTCTCGTGGACTATGGCGCCCCGATTTTCTCACTGGCATCAACTGGGACAGAGGTACTCAAACAAGATCCCTTCCGGGGCGGGGAAATCCTCATGCATCGACTGCCGGATGCGGCATGCCCTCTCTTGCTTCTCGCCGAATTTGTGATGCGTCTCACGATTTCCGTGTCGGCTTCAGGCTACAGACAGGATGAATGCGGTACCTTAGGCGCAGTAATCATCGCGAACGGGAAGCAATCGTGAACAAACTGATACGGATAACCTTCGCCAGCCTGCTGGCGCTGTGGCTCGGTGGCTGCGCCACTATGAGTGAAGAGGAATGCCTGGTAGCCGACTGGCACGGCATCGGGTTCGAGGACGGCGCCGCCGGCCAGCCTGTCGCCCAGCTGGGCCGGCGCCGCGAGGCCTGTGCGGAACACGGGGTGCAGCCGGATACCAGTGCCTATCGCGCCGGCCGCAACGAGGGCCTGGAGCATTACTGTACAGAAATGCGCGGGTTTCGCCTGGGCCGCGCCGGGGGCAACTACAACGGTGTGTGCCCCGCGGACCTGGAAGGGCTGTTCCTGCACGCCTATGAAGCCGGCAGGGAAATTTATGTGGCCCGCAGTGCGGTCAACAGCGTCGCCGGTGCCATCGGTGATCGCGCCGAGGAGCGCGAGCATATCCTCGACGATATCACCGGCATGAGCGCCCGCCTGATCAGTGACGAGGCTACCCGCGAGGAGCGCATCACCCTGCTGGCGGACATCGCCCGGCTGAAGGAACGCCATACCGAACTGGGTATAGAGATCGAGGACCTGGAACACGAACTGGCATTGCGCGAGGCGGAGTACCAGGAGGTCCAGCGCCGCTCGCCCTACCGGTAAACGCCCAACTGCCGGGGAAGCCTGCCGCAGTAACCCGTTACTTCAGCAGGCCATCCTCGGCCGCTCCCCGCAGGCGCTTTTCCATCTCCTCCCAGAGCGCCCTGCTGCCCAGGGCGATGCGGCTGTTCAAATCCATCACGCGCTCTTTCGATACCTGGTGCTTGCGCCAGGAGTGGCCGCCGCCATGCAGGTTGTGGAGCAGCGGCGGCACCCGGTCCACGGCGCGGGCAAAGCGGGCATCGGCGGTGGCGCCCTCCTCAAACTCCTCCCACAGGCGAAAGTATTCGTCCCCGCGCCCCTCCGGCAACAGGTCCAGCAGCCGGCGGACACCGGCTGCCTCACGGCTTTTCTGCTCGGCAGTTTCACTGGCATAAATGATCTTGTCACCGGCATCGATCTCACCCAGGTCATGAATCAGCAGCATGCGGATCACCCGGTCGATATCGATCGGATCGTCGGCATAATCCTTCAGCATCAGTGCAGACAGGCAGACGTGCCAGCTGTGCTCGGCAGAATTCTCGTAGCGCTCCAGGCCCACCGGGCGAGTCTTGCGCGTAACGCTTTTCAGTTTTTCGATCTCAACAATAAAGTCGAGGACACGTTCTATCGCATGCATCCAGTCAGCCTTTACCTGTCTGCGGGGTGGTTGACACCGTCATTGGTGGGTACTTCCTCCAGGTCCGCCGGGTTTACCCCGTCGAGGCAACCGACATTAAAACCATACTCTCCCGGGCTGGAACGCCGCTGGTGATGGGTGTAAATGCCACAACGGCCACAGAAATAATGCCTCGCCGTGTGGGTGTTGAACTGGTAGAGGCGCAGGTCCGCCTCACCCTTGCGGATGCGGATTGCGGCCAGGGGTACCGAAGCCATGATGGCCCCGCGGCGGCGGCACAGGGAGCAGTCGCAACGCCGCGGGTCCACGACCCCATCCGGTAACTGCAATTCCAGTTCAACCGCGCCGCAATGGCAGCGGGCAAGATGGACAGGGTTGATTGCTGTTCCACCAATAGACCTGATCATTTTCATGCCTGCTCCTCAGGCAATGGGCTCCGGTATGGCGACACCGAGTTTTTCCGCCCAGGGCCGGATATCCTCCATGATCGACGGGTAAAGTGATACCCCATCGCGCAGCTGCTCAGTCCGCGCGTGCCAGGCACGCTGGCCCGGCACCCGAACCTCCCCGCCCCCGTCACTGGGATTGTTTTCCCACAAGTGACACAGGGCTCGGGTCTGGCGCAAGAAGTCGGACTGCGGCCCGAAGGCACGCGGATCAATTATCTGCAGGAACACCGAGTTGGCCTCATCGTCACCACTGGCAGTCTCGTCGGCGCGGCCGTAACCACCCAGCCCCATGGACAGGACTTCCAGCATTGCGCTAAGGGCAGCACCTTTGTAACCGTGGTCGGCACCGCCCACCGGCAGGATGCTGCCACCATCCTGGAATGCCGCCGGGTCATCGGACAAGCGGCCTTCACTGTCTTTCAGGCAGGCCTGGGGCATCTTCCTGCCCTCGCGCGCGGCGCG
This sequence comes from Microbulbifer sp. JSM ZJ756, assembly GCF_044383805.1. NCBI lineage: Bacteria > Pseudomonadati > Pseudomonadota > Gammaproteobacteria > Cellvibrionales > Microbulbiferaceae > Microbulbifer > Microbulbifer sp. JSM ZJ756. Next base: position 255,285 of record NZ_JBISER010000005.1, read on the forward strand.
GGCCACGTAACCGCCGGCCGTCACCGACATACTGATATCAAACAGGAGCGGGTACTCCCCGGCAGGTGCGGCAAACGCCAGCGGGTTGGCAGAAAACAGGGGCGCGCGCCCTCCCTGGGGCGAGACGGTATTCTCCGCCGGGGTGGAGCAGGTGAGAATAGCCACGCAACCCGCCTCGATCACCGGCGGCAGGTAGGCTGCCAGGCAGGCAATATGCTGGCTGCGGCGAATGGTCGCGGTCACCACGCCGTGTTCCTCGACCCGCTGCAGTGCGAGGCCGACGGCCTGTGAGAGCACCCAGGGACCCGGCAGGAAATTCGCATCCCAGTTGAAGCAGTTGCCACGATCAGACAGCTCCACCGGCTCCCCTTTCGCCCGGGATTCACCGCTCTGCAGCCAATCCAGGTTGTGCGGCACCCGGTTGAGGCCGTGGGTAGTGAATCCCAGCAGGTCTGCCTGCAGGAAGATATTGGCCATTACCGCGGCGCGTTCCTGCGCCAGTCCCGCTGCCTGGAACAGCCGGGTGGCGAATTCATGAAGTTCGGCGGCGGAGTAGCGGGTGTCCATGGAATGCTCCTGTTTCATTTATACGGGTTAATCAATGTAGTCGCCCCGACCGTCAGTGATCACTTACTTTCCCGCGCAGTGACTTCACCTGCCCGCGACGGGTCTTCTGCTTCAGGCGGCGCTCTTTCGACGCACGGGTCGGCCTGGTCGCCAGGCGCTTCTTGCGCCGTCGCGTCGCTTTCCCGACCAGCGCCGCCAGTCTCTCCAGCGCATCCGCGCGGTTTTTCTCCTGGGTACGGAAGCGCTGGGCCTTGATCACGATGACCCCATCAGCGGTGATGCGCTGGTCCTGCAGGTTCAGCAGGCGCTCCTTGACTTCTTCCGACAGCGAGGAGGCACGGATATCAAAGCGCAGGTGAATGGCACTGGCCACCTTGTTGACATTCTGCCCACCCGCGCCCTGCGAGCGCACAGCGTGCATGTCAATTTCCTCGAGCGGAATCGCGATTTTGCTAGAAACTTTTAACATGTCAGACTTGTTTCTTATAAGGCGCCTTAATAAATAGTTTTATTGTCTATGCTGAGAGCGGCGGGCGCAAAATTTAACCTTTCAATGTGTCGGCAACGTAAGGTGGTATCCGCACTATGACCGAAAACAAACCCCGGACCCAGGGGCATTATGACCCGCCGGTATTCTACACTGCCACCGCCGTGCTACTGCTCCTTGTCGCCTATGCGGTTTTCTTCCCGGATAATGCGACCTCCCTGTTCAAGGATGTCCAGGCATGGATCGTCACCAACATGAGCTGGTATTACGTCATGGTGGTAGCGATCATCCTGGTCAGTGTGATCGTAATCGGCCTCTCCAAGCTCGGGGAAATCAAGCTGGGACCGGAACATATCGAGCCCGATTACGGGTTTGGCTCCTGGTTCGCGATGCTCTTCTCCGCCGGTATGGGTATCGGCCTCCTGTTCTTCGGCGTTGCCGAACCGGTCATGCACTACCTGAACCCCCCGGTGGGAGGCACCGGTACGGTTGAGGCAGCTCGCGAAGCCATGGTGCTGACCTTTTTCCACTGGGGTTTCCACGCCTGGGCCATCTACGCCATCGTGGCCATGATCCTGGCGTATTTCAGCTATCGCCATAACCTGCCGCTCACGCTGCGCTCCGCTCTCTACCCGATGATCGGTGAACGCATCCATGGCCCGATCGGCCACGCGGTGGATGTTTTTGCCATTGTCGGCACGGTCTGTGGTGTGGCCACAACACTTGGCTACGGCGTCCTGCAGATCAATTCCGGCCTGAATCACCTCTTCGGCATACCGGTGGGCAGCGGCGTCCAGGTCATTCTTATCATTGTGACCACCATCCTGGCCACCATATCGGTGGTAATGGGCCTGGATGCGGGCATCAAGCGCCTGTCGCAGCTGAACATGACCCTGGCCGGCATCCTGTTGGTGATGGTGCTGCTGCTGGGCAGCACCGTCTACCTGCTCCAGGCCTTTGTGCAGAACTTCGGCAGCTACCTGTCGGTGATCGTGAGCAAGACCTTCAACCTCTACGCCTACAACCCCACCGACTGGCTCGGCGGCTGGACTATTCTCTACTGGGGCTGGTGGATGTCCTGGTCCCCCTTTGTGGGTCTGTTTATTGCGCGGATTTCCCGTGGTCGCACGATCCGTGAGTTTGTCGTGGGAGCGATGCTGGTGCCCGCCGCGGTAACCCTCCTGTGGATGACTTTTTTCGGCAACTCGGCGATCCACATGATCCTGGACGAGGGGCTTACCCAGCTGGGCGAAGTGGTTGCAAAGGACCAGTCGGTGGCACTGTTCCAGTTCCTGGAGCAGTTCCCTTTTTCCGGCGTGTTCTCCTTTGTGGCCGTGATCATGGTCGTGGTGTTTTTCGTTACATCCGCTGATTCCGGCGCGCTGGTGGTGAATATGCTCTCCTCCCATGGGCGTGACGATACCCCGGTATGGCAACGGATTTTCTGGTGTTTCCTGATCGGCGCAGTGGCGGTCGCCTTGCTGCTCGCCGGTGGCCTGGGTTCACTGCAGACAGCAGTAATCGCCAGTGCACTGCCGTTCTCGGTAATCCTGATGGTGGCCATTTACGGGCTCGTTGCCGGTCTGCGCACCGATACAGTCAAGCGCATTACCCAGTCGGCACCGGTCTCCCCGATCAGTGCACGCAACCCCGTGGTATGGCAGCGTCGCCTGAAAAATGCCTTGCAGCTGCCATCGCTGGAGGAAGTGCGCGAGTTTATCCGGGAAACCGGCAAGCCTGCCCTGCACGAATTCGCGGAAGAGATGAAGAAAAATGGTTACGAGGCCACGGTTACCGAGGGCGAGAACGAGTGGGTGCAGATTGAGGTTCACCAGGGTGAAGAAACCAGCTTCGTTTACGGGCTGCACCCCAAGGCCACACTCAAGCCCGATGCCACCAACGCGGACAAGGTGCTGGACGATACCCTGGATGACGGCTCCCCGGACACCTATTTCCGTGCCGAGGTCCACCTCTACGAAGGCGGCCAGGACTACGATGTCATGGGCTGGACCAGGGATCAGCTGCTGACTGACATGGTGTCGCAATACGAGCGCCACCTGCAGTTCCTGCATACCCTGCGCTAGCGGGAGCCACGGGGCGTGACGGAGCGTCCCCGGACTATGCTGGAAAGATGATGTCCGGCCCCCGGCCCGGGGGCTGGCAGACAGTTTCACATCCGGTTGACGTTTATGAAGCTCCGCACCACCGATGAGGGCAAGGCCCGCTTCGATCCCCCGGTGTTCTATACCTCTACCGGCATACTGCTGTTGCTGGTGGCCTACGCGGTCTTTTTCCCCGATGATGCAACCGAACGCTTCAAGGCCATGCAGGTCGCCATTGTCGACTACATGGGCTGGTACTACGTCCTGATTGTCGCCATCCTGCTGATCACCGTGGTAGTACTGGGCGTCTCCCGCCTCGGGGATATCAAGCTGGGGCCCGAACACGCCAAGCCGGAATACGGGTTCACCTCCTGGCTGGCAATGCTTTTTTCCGCCGGTATCGGCATCGGCCTGCTGTTCTTCGGGGTGGCCGAACCAGTGATGCACTACCTAAACCCACCGGATGCCGACACCGGCACTGTCGAGGCGGCGCGGCAGGCACTGGTGCTCAGTATTTTCCACTGGGGCCTGCACGTCTGGGCAATTTTTGCCGGCGTGGCACTGATCCTTGGCTACTTCAGCTATCGCCATAACCTGCCCCTGACACTCCGCTCGGCCCTCTACCCCATGATCGGCGAGCGTATCCACGGGCCCATTGGCCACGCCGTCGATATATTTGCGATTGTCAGTACTGTCTGCGGTGTGGCCACTACCCTGGGCTTCGGCGTGCTGCAGATGAACTCCGGCCTCAACCACCTGTTCGGTGTGCCGGTCGGGGAAGGTGTGCAGGTCATCCTGATCGTGGTGACCACCGCGCTGGCGACGATCTCCGTGGTGGTGGGACTGGATGCCGGTATCAAGCGCCTCTCGCAGCTGAATATGGGCCTGGCCGCTATCCTGATGGTCACCGTGCTGGTCCTGGGCAGCACCGTCTACCTGCTGCAGGCATTCGTCCAGAATGTCGGCAGCTACCTATCAGTGCTGGTCAACCGCACCTTCAATCTCTACGCCTATGCTCCCACCGACTGGATCGGTGGCTGGACCATCTTCTACTGGGGCTGGTGTATGTCCTGGTCGCCCTTTGTGGGGCTGTTTATTGCCCGTATATCGCGCGGGCGCACCATTCGCGAGTTCGCCATCGGCACCCTGCTGATGCCCACCCTGATTACCATCATCTGGCTCACGGTATTCGGCAATTCAGCCATTCGCATGATCCGGGATGAAGGGCTGCAGTCGCTGGCCGACACGATCCAGAAAGACCAGTCACTGGCACTGTTCCAGTTCCTCGAGCAGTTCCCCATGTCCGGTTTCCTGTCGATGCTGGCCATCATCCTGGTGGTGATCTTTTTCGTCACCTCGGCCGATTCCGGCGCCCTGGTAATGAATATGCTCTCATCCCACGGCCGCGACGACACCCCGGTATGGCAGCGGATCTTCTGGGCCGGCATTATCGGTGTGGTCGCCATTGCCCTGCTGCTGGCAGGCGGCCTCGCCTCATTGCAGACTGCGGCCATCACCAGCGCCCTGCCCTTCTCGCTGATATTGCTGGTGGCCCTTTATGGGTTGATCAAGGCTCTGCGCACCGATACCGCCAAACGCGACGCCCAGAGCGCACCGGTTGCCCCGGTCAGCGCCCGGAACCCGGTGTCATGGGAGCGTCGCCTGAAAAACCTGGTGCAGCTCCCCTCCCTGCGCGAGGTGCACGAATATATCGCCGAGGTAGGCCGCCCGGCTCTGCAGGACTTTGCCACGCAGATGGAGAAAAACGGTTTCTCCGCGCAGGTCTCGGAACTCGACAACGCGGTCGTGCAGCTGGAGGTGATGCAGGGGGAGGAGCTGGACTTCCTCTATAGTATCCACCCCAAGGCGCACCTGAAGCCCAATGCCGGCAACCCGGACGCGGAGCTAGACGACAGTCACGACGACGGTTCCCCCGACAAGTACTTCCGGGCCGAGGTCCACCTGCGTGAGGGCGGCCAGGATTACGACGTGATGGGCTGGACCCGCGACCAGCTGCTGACCGATGTGCTGTCCCAGTACGAGCGCCACCTGCAGTTCCTGCACACCCTGCGCTGACAGGCGTCCCCTGCTCGTGCAGAATGGCTTCCTTTCAAGGGAGCCCCACATGGTTATTCTCGAGACTGACAGGCTGTTACTCAGCGAGTTTACCGGAGACGACACCGCCCCGGTCCTCGCCGTCCTCAACGACCCGGACTTTATCCGCAACGTCGCCGACCGTGGGATCCGTACCGCCGACCAGGCTCGCGGATACCTGCGGGAGACGCTGCTGCCCTCCTATTGCCAGAACAGCTTTGGCATGTACCGGGTCATGCTGCGCGACGGCACGGATATCGGCATGTGCGGGCTGGTAAAACGGCAATGGCTCGATCACCCGGATATCGGCTTCGCCTTCCTGCCAGCGTATCGTGGCCAGGGGTATGCCCAGGAAGCGGCCGGGGCAGTAATCGAACTCGCCCGCAACAAGCTCGGGCTAGCCGTGATAAAAGGCATCGTCAACCCGGATAACGGGCCTTCCATCCGCCTGCTGGAAAGACTCGGCCTGCAACCGCTCGGGAAGACACTCTATCCCGGGGAGGACCAGGAAGTGCTGGTCATGGAGTGGCGGAAACCCGGCACCTAGGCCAGCGGGTATTGCAGGCACACAAAAAAGCGGGCCTTTATCGGAAGTATCCCGGGCCCGCCATGGATGGTGAAGAGAAGTGGGATTGGATTGAGTGGGCCGGTTACCGGCCCACTCACCCGGGCGCGTTATCAATGAGCGCTTGCGGCACCAGCTCCTTTCGGGAAGCGAATATCCGCAACCATGGCCTGCACATCCCTGGGTGCATCGGCGGTAAAGCGGGCAACTGTGATAGCCACTGCGAAATTCAACAGCATACCCAGGGTACCAATGCCCTCCGGTGAGATACCAAACCACCAGTTCTCCGGGATATTGCCCGCCGGGTTAATGAACTTGAAGTAGATGATATAGGCCGCGGTAAAGCTAATACCGGAAACCATGCCGGCAATCGCCCCTTCCTTGTTCATCCGCTTGCTGAAGATGCCCAGGATAATCGCCGGGAAGAACGACGATGCCGCAAGCCCGAAGGCAAAGGCCACCACCTGCGCCACGAAGCCCGGTGGATTGATACCCAGGTAGCCGGCAATACAGACGGCCACCCCCGAGGCAATCCGCGCGTACATCAATTCCTGTTTGTCCGAGATATTGGGCATCAGGTTGCGCTTGAGCAGGTCGTGGGAGATCGACGTGGAGATCACCAGCAACAGGCCCGCAGAAGTGGACAGCGCGGCGGCGATACCACCGGCGGCCACCAGCGCAATTACCCAGGCGGGCAGGTCCGCAATTTCCGGGTTGGCCAGGACCATGATGTCGCGATCGATGTTCATCTCGTTGCGCTCATCGCCGGAGTAGAACATCTTGCCATCGCCATTCTTGTCCTCCCAGCTGATCAGGCCGGTACTCTCCCAGTTACTGATCCAGCTCGGGGCCTCCTCGTAGGCGGTACCCTGCGCTTCCGGACCATTGATGGTGTCGATCATATTGACCCGCGCAAAGGTGGCGATGGCCGGCGCGGTGGTGTACAGCAGGGCGATAAAAAGCAGTGCCCAGCCGGCGGACTTGCGCGCATCGCGCACCTTGGGAACCGTAAAGAAACGCACTATCACATGCGGCAGCCCGGCAGTACCCACCATCAGCGCCGCAGTGATAAAGAAGACATCGATGGTGCTCTTGGTCCCCGAGGTGTACTCGGCAAAGCCCAGCTCCGTCGACAGGCCATCGAGCTTATCCAGCAGGTAAGTCCCCGAGCCGTCATTCAGCTCGGCGCCAAAACCGATCTGGGGAATAACGTGGCCGGTCATCATGATGGAGATAAAGATCGCCGGCACCAGGTAGGCACAGATCAGTACGCAGTACTGGGCCACCTGGGTGTAGGTGATGCCCTTCATGCCGCCGAGAACGGCATAGAAGAACACGATCGCCATGCCGATGATCACACCGGCGGTGATGTCCACCTCAAGAAAGCGGGAGAACACCACCCCGACACCACGCATCTGGCCCGCCACGTAGGTAAAGCAGACGAACACCGCACAGATGACCGCCACGGTTCGCGCGGTATTGGAATAGTAGCGGTCGCCGATAAATGCCGGCACGGTAAACTTGCCGAACTTACGCAGGTACGGAGCCAGACACAGTGCCAGCAATACGTAGCCACCGGTCCAGCCCATCAGGTAGACGGCACCGTCGTAGCCCATAAAGCTGATCAGCCCAGCCATGGAAATAAACGAAGCCGCTGACATCCAGTCGGCCGCCGTGGCCATGCCATTGGCAACCGGGTTGACACCGCCGCTGGCGACGTAGAAATCGTGGGTGGAGCCGGCCCGGGACCAGATGGCAATGCCGATATACACGGCAAAGGTCAGCCCCACGATAATGAAAGTGAGAGTTTGAATATCCATGACCCGCTCCTAGTGTGTGAACTCTTCTTCGAGGGCTTCCTCGAATTCTTCCGGTTCCTCGTGATCCTCGTGCACGTTGTACTTGCGGTCGAGCTTGTTCATCTTGACCACATAGACAACGATCAGCGCCAGGAATACGTAAATGGCACCCTGCTGGGCGAACCAGAAGCCGAGCTTGAAGCCGCCGAGGCGGATTGCATTCAACTCATCGACAAACAGGATTCCACAGCCGAAGGACACCGCAAACCAGATACTCAGCAGGGTGAGCATCATGCGCAGGTTTTCTTTCCAGTAATCCTCTGCATGCTGTTCGCTTTCAAAGCTCATGATTGATCTCCAGGTTTATTGTTATCGCTTTCCGGGTACATGGGGCTTATGCCTCAGAACCCATACTTGACGGAAAATTGCAGCCTTTGCAAGTCACCCTCATCGTCGACCAGGGTCCCGCTGGCGTTTTCCACCTGCTTGCTGGCAAAGATGTACTCACCGCCAAGGGTCATTCCGGGCAACGGTGAATAGAGCAGGTTCAGGTGGGCGCTGCGATACTCCGAGGCAGTGGTGTCCCCCACAAAGTCGGGATTGTCAGCACTGGTCATGGAAAGCACCAGGTTGGAGCGCCACCGCTCACTCCAGAAATGCCGCAGCGCAACAAAACCGCCGGACTGGTCGATCAGCTCGATATCACCATCCGCATCGATAATTCCCGCGCGGTAGCCGTTCAGGCCCATATACCGCCCGAGGGCGTTGCCGTAGCTGTACATAAAGCGGATGTCGTCGGCCCCGAGCGGATACTTGCCCGACAGGCTGATGGCGTAGCCCCGGCGCGACTCCTGGCCCACCGCATTTTCGTAGGCCAGTTCACGGCTCATTGAGGCAATCGAGTAATTCAATCCACCGGCGTTGTTGTTATAACGCAACACCACATCCGGCGTACTGTTGTCGTCGTAGGGGTTCTCGGTGCCGTTGTAGAGTGTGGTGGCCGGGTTCTCTGCCGCCAGCTGCAGGCTGCCGTCTCCGATACTGTGGGTGTAGCGCAGCTGCGGCTGGCGCTCGAAGATGGTGCCCACCGGGCCGACAAAGTCCATGCCCTCCGGCAGGGCCCCCACATTGAAGAAGGTGGACCAGGTCTGCCCCGCCAGCAGTGAGCGCCTGCCGTCGATATCCCAGTCCACATAGGCGTGGCGCAGGCGCTGGGAATAGGAGTTACTGATACGCTCGTCGCCCTGGGCACTGCCCATGGCGTCGATTTCCAGGTGGGTGTTTACCTGGCCCGTACCGAACCTGGTGCGGGTCTTCACGAACAGCCGGGTCGACTTGGCATGGGCATGGTACTTGGCCTCCCCGCCCTCTCCCCCGATCGGAATGGTGGATGGCACCAGGAAGTCCTCACCGATACCCGCCGTGGCCGAGTCGCCGTCGGAGTAGTCGCTGACGGCGCTGTCGAGCTTGACGAATCCGCCGAACTGCAGCTCGGTTTCGCCGTCCGCAGGACGCGTGGGTTCGGGATCTTCCGCTATATCCACAGCCTGGCGCTGCCGGGCCGCTTGCGCCTCTTCTGCCAGGTTCTGCACCTGCGCCTGCAGCTCCTGGATGCGCAGCTGCAGTTCCTCGTTGGTCAGGGGTTCCGCTGCGGCACTGGCAAGGCCACCGGCAGAGGAGACAAGAATGCCCGCCGAGAGGCGAGCCATGATTTTCCGTGTTGTTATGGTCATAACCTCTCCCTCATCGCTGTTTGAATGGACGGCTACCGTTCGCAATCAAACCCTGTCCTGGCGACAGAGGGTATTAACCATTGGTCTAAGTCACCCACCGAATTAGACCAATGTCTAAGTTGGGATCAGGCCCTTCCTTTATATTTTCCCCGGGTTTCGACGTTTGTCTAATACGCCGATGTGCGCCCCGGTGACAGAATTCGATGCAATCCAGAATATTCCCATCATTGAACCCAGCGAGGCAGCGCAAGATGACAGAACCAACGCTCTACCCCGTACCCGATTCCTATGCCGGCAGGACCCTGCTGGATGAACAGGGCTACTTCGAAATGTACCGGCGCTCGATCGAGGACAGCGAGGGCTTCTGGCGCGAACAGGCCCGGCGGCTCGACTGGATGAAGCCGTTCACACAGGTAAAGGATGTCTCCTTTGCCCGCGATGACCTGCACATCCGCTGGTTCGCCGACGGCACCTTGAACGTGGCCGCAAACTGCCTGGACCGCCACCTGGCCACGCGCGGCGACGATACCGCCATCCTGTGGGTTGGCGATGAGCCCGGCAACAGCCGTGAGATCAGCTACCGGGAACTGCACAATGAGGTATGCCGCTTCGCCAACGGCCTGAAGTCCCTGGGGGTAAGGCGCGGGGATGTGGTCACCATCTACATGCCGATGATCCCGCAGGCGGCGGTGGCCATGCTCGCCTGTGCCCGGATCGGCGCGGTCCACTCGGTGGTCTTCGCCGGCTTCTCCCCTGAAGCGCTGGCAGGGCGTATGGACGACGGCCAGTCGCGGGTGATTGTCACGGCCAATGCCGGCCGGCGCGGTGGCCGCTCAGTGGTGCTGAAGGAGAACGTGGATCGGGCCATCGACCTGTGCCGGGAAACCACTGTGGAAACAGCGGTGGTGGTGAACTACACCGACGACCCGGTGGACATGGTGCCCGGCCGGGACGTGGACTATGGAGAGCTGCTGACGGCACAGAACGACGAATGCCCGGCCGAGGAAATGGGCGCTGAGGACCCGCTGTTTATCCTCTATACCTCCGGTTCCACCGGCAAGCCCAAGGGGGTCCTGCACACCAGCGGCGGATACCTCACCTATGCGTCCCTGACCCACGAATATGTATTCGACTACCGTCCCGGCGAGCGCTACTGGTGCGCCGCGGATATCGGCTGGGTCACCGGCCACACCTACATTATCTACGGGCCGCTGGCCAACGGCGCCACCACGGTGATGTACGAGGGAGTCCCCAATTACCCGGATGTACGCCGCGTGGCACAGGTAATCGACGAGCACCGGATCAATATCCTGTACATTGCCCCCACTGCCATCCGCGCCCTGATGGCCGAGGGTGACAGGCCCACGGAGGGCGCCGACCTCTCCTCCCTGCGACTCCTGGGGACCGTGGGCGAACCTATCAACCCCGAGGCCTGGCGCTGGTACCACCGCAGCTTCGGCTGCGGCAAATGCCCGATTGTGGATACCTGGTGGCAGACGGAAACCGGCGCCGCCCTGCTGACGCCCCTGCCCGGTGCCACGGCATTGAAGCCCGGCTCCGCCACCCGCCCCTTCTTTGGCATCCGCCCAGCGCTGGTGGACAACGATGGCAACATCCTGGAAGGGGCTGCCGAGGGCAACCTGGTGATGCTGGACAGCTGGCCGGGGCAGATGCGCACCGTGTTCGGGGATCACCGGCGCTTTGTCGATACCTACTTCAGCACCTTCCCGGGAATGTACTTCACCGGCGACGGCGCCCGGCGGGATGCAGACGACTATTACTGGATCACCGGCCGCGTAGACGACGTGCTGAATGTCTCGGGCCACCGCATGGGCACCGCGGAAATCGAGAGCGCACTGGTGGCCCATCCCGCTGTGGCAGAGGCCGCGGTGGTGGGTTTCCCCCATGACATCAAGGGCCAGGGCATCTACGTATACGTAACCCTGAACAGTGATGTGGAGCCGGATGAGAAGATGCGCATAGCCCTGCGTGACTGGCTGCGCCGAGAGATCGGTCCCATCGCGACACCGGATATCATCCAGTGGGCGCCCGGGCTGCCAAAGACCCGGTCCGGCAAGATTATGCGGCGGATCCTGCGCAAGATCGCCGCTGACGAGTGCGACCAGCTGGGGGATATTTCCACGCTGGCGGACCCGGGAGTAGTGGAGCAGCTGATCGAGAACCACGCGCAACTGGCCGAACCGGCCTGAGGACTGGCCCGGCGGCCCCGTTGCCCCTGACGCCTGTACCGGCCCTCACGGCGCCGGTGCGGGCAATTGGCTATGGCCACCAGGAGTGTCACATTCACAGATAACCGAGCCAACAGACCCCGTCCCGTCGTAAACTGAGCCGCACCCGGCGTTACAATAATGAAAATGACAAAGGGCTCCGCGAGAGCCCGCACGATGATGAGGGAGTTATGGGCATTCAATCCGATTCCCATCGGCACAGGCGCCAGTTTATCGTCGCCGATGACCACCCACTGTTCCGCAGTGCGCTGCGCCAGTCCATCCGCCAGATCTTCCCCGAAGCGGAGCTGCACGAGGCGCACGATATGGAATCCCTGCAGGCATGTGTGGCCGGGCACGGCGACTGCGACCTGCTGCTGCTCGACCTGCATATGCCGGGGGCACATGGCTTCAGTGGCCTGGCCTTCCTGGCCGGGCAGTACCCGCAGTTGCCGGTCATGGTGGTGTCCGCCAATGAGAAGCCGGAGGTGATGTGCCGGTCGATCGACTACGGTGCCTGCGGTTTCCTGCCCAAGTCAGCCCCGGTAGAGACCATTGCCGAGGCCATCGGGGAGGTGCTTGCCGGCGAGATTTGGCTGCCCGAGGGGATTTCCAGTCTGTGCGCAAGGCAGGAATCGGACAGCGACGCGGTAGCGGATGTGGTTGCCGCGCTGACCCCCCAGCAGTTCCGCGTCGCCACCATGCTCGGAGAGGGCCTGCTCAACAAGCAGATCGCCTACGAGATGAATGTAACCGAGGCGACGGTGAAGGCACACCTGACCGCGCTGTTCCGCAAGCTGGGCGTCAATTCGCGGACCCAGGCGGTGCTGGCCCTCAACAGCCTGGACGTCGAGCAGCCGGGCCAGTTCAATCCACCTCCTCGGCAACCTGAGCCCGCCTGACCCGCCGTACCAGGTTACGCAACGCCGCCGGCTTTACCGGCTTGGGCAGGTAGTGCAACCCGGCAACCCGCGCGCTGTCTCGCACCTGTCCCGAAATATCAGCGCTGATCAGTATCCCCGGCACGCGCTCCCCCCATACCTCGACCAGTCCCTCGAAAGCGTCCACGCCGGTTTCATCGTTATCCAGGTGATAATCGACAATTACCAGCTCCGGAGGCGGGGACGCCGCACTGATGGAAAACGCCGCCTCCAGGGAATGGGCTACAGATACCCGGCAGCCCCAGCCCTCAAGCAGGCTCTGCATGCCCCGCACTATCGCATCCTCGTTATCGATACACAGCACCCGCAGCCCCCCAAGTCCGCCGGGCCCGGCGCTGGCGCCCGGCTCCCGCCCGGGCCGGCGACCAGTCGAGACACTCCCCAGGGGCAGCCGGATGGAAAACATGGCGCCGCGGCCCGGTGTGGAGCGCAGGTCAATGGCATGCCCCAGCAGGCTGGCACTGCGGCTGGCAATTGCCAGCCCCAGTCCCAGGCCCTTGTCGGGACCGCGCTCGGCCGTCGACAGGCGCACGAACTCGTCGAATATCCGCGATTGCTCCTGCGGGGCAATACCGGGCCCCGTGTCCCAGACCTGGATCTCCAGCTCGCCGCCGCGGCGGCGCACACCGAGCAATACGCGCCCGCGGCGGGTGTAATGCAGCGCATTACCCAGGAAATTCTGCAGGATACGCCGCAATAACTGCCGGTCACTGTAGACCCAGGCGCTGCAGGCCACATACCGGAACTGCAGGTTGCGGTCTGCGGCAATGGCCGCGAACTCGGTCGCCAGCCCCCCCAGCAACTCGGCCAGCGGAAAATGTTCGCGGTTGGGCGTCAGCTTGCCCGAGTCCAGCCGGCTGATTTCCCGCAGGGCGCCGATCAACTGCTCGGCGGAATTGAGGGCACCGTCGATACCGGCGATATCGTGCATGGCCTCTGGCCAGTCCTGGCGCCCGGCTTTCTGCTGGGCCGAGGCGATAAAAAGCCGGGCCGCGTTGATGGGCTGCAGCAGGTCATGGCTGGTGTGGGCGAGGAAGCGGGACTTGGCTGCATGGAGGTCCGCCAGTTCAGCAGTGCGCTGCGCCACCCGGTGTTCCAGGGTACGCTGGTTCTCCTCCAGTGCATCCACCGCCGCCCGGTAATCGCTGATATCGGTGAAGGTGCTTACGAAACCACCGCCCGGCATCGGCGTTCCCCGCACTTCGACGATAACGCCATTGGGCAGGCGGCGCTCGAACCGGTGGGCACTGCCGTGGCGCAACAGGTCCAACCGTCTCGCCACCTGGGCATCCAGGTCACCCTGGTTGTCCCCGTAGAGTCCCCGCTCGGCGTTGTGGCGGTAGAGGCGCTCGATCGGGCAACCGATATACAGCAACCGCCGGGGATACTCGAACAAATCGATGTACTGCTGGTTCCAGGCCACCAGGCGCAGCTCCGCATCCACCACGCTGATTCCCTGGCTAATTGTCTCGACCGTGGTCTGCAGCAGCTCCTGGCTGAAACGCAGTTTCTCCGAGGCACCGTCCACCAGGCGCGCGATATCCTCCACTTTCAGGGGCCGGTTGCGCCGCAGCAATTCCACCACCTGGTGCGCGGTGGCGGAACCCACCACCCCGGCGAGGACGCCTTCGGCCTCACGCACGGCAAATCGCGGGGCCTGGTCGTCGGGCAGCAGGCGCTGTCCCGAACGCTGCTCGAACTCGCGCCATATCCCATCGAGGCGCCCGGCACCGACAAATGGCTTCATCAGGCTGTGCAACTGCCCCATGGGAATGCTGGTGGGGGACAGCTCGATACTTTCATCCCGCACCGTTTCACCGCTGCCCACGAATAATTCCGCCTGGCGCCGATCGCGCTTGCCCTGCCGGCACAGCCCTGACACCAGCACAAACAGCGAGATATTGGCCAGCAGGCTCCAGAAGACACCGTGACTCAGGCTGTCCAGTCCCGCGAGCCCCATCATCTGCTCCGGGCGCAGCCAACTGATTCCCAGCGGGCCCGACTCGACCAGGCTCGCCCCGGGGAAGATCGCCGGCACTACCAGGCAGTAGAACCAGAGCGCATAGCCGGCGGACAGGCCCGCCCAGACGCCATTGCGATGGGCACGCCGCCAGTAGAGGCCCGCCACCAGTGCCGGGGCCAGTTGCGCCGCGGCTGCAAAGGACAGCAGGCCAACGGGCGCCAGGGCATCCAGTCCGGTGATGGCGCGGTGCACCCCCCAGCCCATCAGCATCAGGAGCATGATGCTGGCAGCGCGTACCTGGCGCAGGTAATTGCCGAAGGAAACCGCGGACAGCCGTGTATAGCGACTCAGGTAGAGCCACACCGGGCCCACCAGCTCATTGGAAATCATGATCGCCAGTGTCACCGCCGCCACCACCACCATGCCGGTGGCCGCGGAAAAGCCCCCCAGGTAGACGAGCGCGGTCAGGGCGCCCTGGTCGGCGGCCATGGGCAGGGTCAGCACCAGGCTATCCGGCGCCAGTCCCTGTGCAAGCAGCGGCTGGCCGGCCATGGCGATAGGCAGGATCAGGATCGAGAACAGCACCAGGTAGAGCGGCAGCAACCAGCGCGCGGCCTGCAGGTCCCGGGGTCCCTGGTATTCCACCACCGCCATATGGAACTGGCGCGGCAGGCAGATGATGGCGACGGTGGCCAGTAAAGTCTGGGTGAGGAAACCGGCATCCAGTTCCAGAGGGTCCCAGCGACGCTCCAGCACCGCGCCGGACGCGAGCGTCTCGTCCAGCAGCAGCCAGCAGGCGAACCCGCCGATTGCGGCGAAGGCCAGGAGTTTCACCAGCGACTCCAGGGCGATCGCCGCCACTACACCGCGGTTGCGCTCGCGCCCCTCCAGGTGGCGGGTTCCGAAAAACACCGCGAACAACCCCATCAGCAGCGCGGTGACCAGGGCCGTATCCAGGTTCACAAAGCCACCGCCGGCACCACCGCCGACCGTATCCCAGGCCATGGTGACGGCGCGCAGTTGCAGCGCGATATAGGGCAGAGTCCCGAAGATTGCCAGCAGCGCCACCAGCGCAGACAGGCCGCGACTCTTGCCATAGCGGGAGCCAATGAAATCGGCGATGGAGGTGACTTTCTGCCGCTCGCCAACCACCAGCAGCCGGCGCAGGAAGGATCCACCAAACAGGAACAGCAGGATTGGCCCCAGGTAAATGGGCAGGTAGCTCCAGGTACTGGCTGTCGACTGGCCCACCCCGCCGAAAAATGTCCAGGAGCTGCAGTAAACCGCCAGCGCCAGGGCGTAGACCAGTGGCCGGTAGCGCCCCTTCCCACTGCCCCGGCGGTCTGCTCGCCATGCCACCGCGAACAGCAGTGCCACGTATACCAGGGCCAGCAACAGCAGGAGGGGTTTGCCGATCATATCTCAGTCCACCGAGTACAGGGGTGCGCCTAAAACATCTTTCCCTTTATACCCGAAGCCCGGGGGCCCCCGCTATTAGCGGATGGTCGCAAGGGTGGCGCCGGGTTCCGTTGACAAGCACGGGCGCTGGGCTAGTCTCCAACATATCTCCCCATCCATCCCAGGAGCAGCCAAGCGAGGCCATGATGATAATTGCCACCGATATGCCGGAAGTCGCCAACTGCGCTGTCACCCAGTGCGCCTTCAACACCGATGATTCCTGCCACGCCCGCGCCATTACCATCGGCCATGGCCAGGATCCGGACTGTGACACCTTCTTCGACAACTCGCAGCACACCGACAGTGACCGCACCGCCGGGGTCGGCGCCTGCAAGATGACCGACTGCAGCCACAACGATGACTTCGAGTGCTCCGCGGACAGTATCCAGGTGGGCAAGAGTGGTAATTCGGTCAATTGCCTGACCTACAGCGCCCGGCACTGAACCTCCCCATTCCACCCGGCCACCTGGCCGGGTGGGAAACCCGCACCTTGCATCCCAGCCGCTGCGGCCCTTCCGCCGCAGGCAATTCCCCCTCCGCAGGATCTGTGTTGAAATCAGTGGTCAAAGCCGCCGCTTGGCGGATATGGACACCTTCAATGCAAATGGCAAGGATGGCTGAGGCATGCTGGATTCCGCCGACCCGGTCGAACTATCACGGCGATTTGCCGGCCCGATAACAGCGGTCGAGTTGCCGGGCCTGAGTGGCGTGGCGGGGCTGTGCGCCGAGACCCGGTTCGACCCCGGGGCCTACGATGACCAGCTCTACCAGACCCTGCAGGTCACCTTTCCCCGCTCTCTCGCCAGAGCCGTGCCCCGGCGCAGGGCTGAGTTCCTCGCCGGTCGTTACCTGGCCGGCACCCTGCTGCGCCGCCTGGGATCCGTGCAAACCACAGTCGGCATGGGTCAGCAGCGCCAACCACTGTGGCCAGAGGGTTTCACCGGCTCCATCACCCACGACGCCGGCCGTGCAATCTGCACCGTTGCGCCTGCGCCTGCCATCCTCGGGATCGACTACGAGCCAGTGCTCCCCCGGGGACAGTGCGCAGAAGTGCTCGCAGCGATTACCGCCGGTGGTGAGGCGGGGCAACTGACAAGAGTATTCGGCGACCCGGCGCTTGGAACGACTGTGCTGTTCTCGGCCAAGGAAAGCCTGTTCAAAGCCCTCTACCCGCTGGCGCGAGACTACTTTGAATTTACCGATGTGGGACTGGCGACTGCCTACCCATCGAAAGGACTGCTGCAACTGGAAGCCCTGCGGGACCTGTCAGCAATAGTACACCGGGGGCAGGTATTCAGGCTCGGCTTCCGTCGGCATGGCGGCGGCATCCTTACCTGGCTGGTCGATGGTGCAGAATCCCGGCCAGCCGGTTAGCCACCGGGTGCGGGATGCCAAACCGGAACCGGGAACTGCTGCCCCGGCTCCCGGTTCTGGAAGAGGCCAGTGATCAGGCTGCTGCGCTGCCCGATGCCAGGGTGTCCGCGATATATCGGTTCACGATTTTCTCGAGAATATCCAGCGGCACCGCGCCGTTCTTCAGCACCACATCGTGAAAGTCGCGCAAATCAAAACGATCACCCAGCTGTTGCTCGGCCTGCTCGCGCAATTCCAGGATCTTGATCATGCCGATCTTGTAGGCTGTCGCCTGGCCGGGCATGACGATATAGCGCTCGATTTCCGCGGTGACATCGCTCTCTGCCATGCCCGTATTTGCCAGCATATATTCGATCGCCTGCTCCCGCGTCCAGCGCTTTTGGTGAATGCCGGTATCCACCACCAGGCGCACCGCCCGGAACAGCTCCGCTACCAGGCGACCGACATTGTCGTAGGGGTTGTCCTGGAAACCAAGCTCCCAGGCCACCCGCTCGGCGTACAGCGCCCAGCCTTCGGTGTAGGCCGTGAACGGCGCCATACGGCGCAACAACGGCATACCTTCCAGTTCCTGCGCAATCGCGATCTGGAAGTGGTGCCCGGGGATGCCCTCGTGGTAGGCCAGGGTGCGCATTCCGAATTTTGGCGTTGCCTCGATATCATAGAGGTTGGCAAAAAACCGTCCCGGGCGGCTGCCATCCAGTGCCGGCTGTTGATAATAGGCACCGGGCGCGGTCTTTTCCTTAAACTCGGGAATGCGGACAACCTCCAGCCCGGCCTGGGGACGCACGCGGAAAGCGTCATCCAGGCCCGCACTGATCTCATCCAGGATCTCCTGGTAATCAGCCAGGATCTGCTGACGCCCCGCATCGCTGTCCTCGTAATAAAATTCGGGACGGTCATTCAACTCATCTATGGCCGCGGTAAATCCGTCGGAGGTGTCCATGCCCTGCTGTGCCAGGATCTCCAGTATTTGCCCCTGGATCCGCTCAACTTCTGCCAGCCCAAGGCGGTGAATTTCGTCCGCGCTGTAATCGGTGGTAGTGAACATCTTCAGGGCCAGCCGGTAAGCCTCTTCCCCCTGCGGCAGGTGCCAGTAGCCATGGTCGGTGCCGGCGCGGTCAGACAGGTTGGCGAAGTAACTGATCAATCCCTGGTATGCGGGATACACATGGGACTCGATCCGCGCTTCGGCCTTCTCGAGCATGGCACCTGCCTCTGCGGGAGCGATGGCAGTGGACTCATCCATCTTTTTCGCCAGTGAGGTGTAGAGAATATTCTCCTCCACCGGCGTTTTCACAAATCCACGCATTTCGTCGAGTACCCGTTCAATCACAAAGCGCGGCGGGATGATGCCGCGGTCCTCGCGAATGCGGAGGTCGTCCAGTAACTGGGCGAATTTGGTTTCCACAGCCTCCAGGCGCGAAAGGTAATTCTCCGCGTCCTCCAACTCGTGTACCTGGTGCTGGGCCTCCATAAAACTGGGATAGCCGTTCTGAACGCCAAACAGCTGGTTGACCGGGTAGGTGTGATAGCGAAACTTTTCCGCCTCGGTCACCATATCGGCCAGGTAGATGGCAATTTCCCGGGTCAGTTGCTGCTGTTCGTCCAGGCCCTCATAGCGGTCAAGCGTCTTCCGGAACTGGCGGAAGTCCGCAAACATGGCCTCGGTTTTTGCCGTGCTGATCTCGTCCAGCTCCGCGTTGTGCCCCTTGATCCCGAGGGATTCCAGGAAACCCAGTGAGGTGAGCATTTCCGGGCTGTCGAACGCGACTTTCACCAGCTGGCGATCGACAAAGACACGGAATGAGAAAGGTTTTTCGGCATACCATTCATGGGCAGCCAGGGAGCCGGCGGCCACTACCAGTGCCAGCAGGCTGCCGCCGATTATTTTCAGGATTTTCACAGTAAGGCTCTCTGTTCTTTTCGATCAGCCACGCATTCGGCACAGGGGCCAGCCGGTAGCGATCCAGGTCTTGTATATCAGGACACGCCTATTTCATGCCCCATCGGACTCACACCACCACGATGCGGAATTGCGACCGGATTCTTTTTATAGTCACAGAGAGAATACACTGATCCCGCCAGTGAATCACAGCGGGACGCCCTTGCTAGTCGATGTCCGTGGCCGGTCGTTCGAAGCCACTGTCCCGGGGCGAACGTTCGGCCGGGGCAGCAACCGGCTCCCGGACCACCCCGGTGGCGGTCGGGTGCGCCTCGATCCAGGGACGATACTGTGCCTCCACGGCCTTACGCTTGATTTTAAGCGTGGGTGTGGCCAGTTCATTCTGCGGTGTCCAGTCGCCCCGGACCAGGAATATCGCCCGTATGCGCTGATGATAGGCCAGCGTTTCATTGACGGCTTCCAGGTCCCGGGACAGCTGCTCCGCACACTCGTGCGGATCCATTTTTTTTGCCAGCTCGGACAGGGTCGCCAGCATTACCGGCTGGTCCATGCCGTGCCCCAAAACACATACCTGCCCCAGCAGCGGGTTATCACCGAAGCGGCCCTCGAGCTCGGGAGGCTGGATAAACTTGCCCTTGCTGGTCTTGAAGGAATCGGCCAGGCGGCCTGTAACGTGCAGCAGCCCATCACTGTCGATATAGCCTTCATCACCGGTGTGATAGTAGCCGTCCCGGAGCACTTCGGCGGTTTTCTCCGGCTCCAGGTAGTAGCCCTTCATCAGTGCGCGACTGCGAAACAGGATTTCGCCCCGCTCGGATATTTTCACTTCGCAGTCCCAGAACGGCTTGCCCACTGTGCCCGGAACCGGCGTTTCCCCCATGTGGGTAATGCAGCCATAAATAAAATTCTCGGTCATGCCATAGCCATCAGTGACCATCATGCCCATGCGGTGGTACCACTTCTGCAAATCGATGGAAATCGGCGAAGCGCCGGTTACCAGCATTCGCGCCTGGTCCAACCCCAGTCCCTTTTGCACCTTGTTGCGGAACCAGCGATTGACCCCGGGGAGCTGTAACAGCAGATGCTGGATGCGTGGCGGTATCTTTGCGTCGATCCCTTCCTTGAACTTGGCCCACAGGCGCGGTACCGAGAAAAACATGGTCGGGCGGGTACGCTGCAGGTCTGCAAGGAAAGTATCGAGGGACTCGGGAAAGTGTACCGGGGTCCCAGCATAAAGGCTGTGGAACTCGACCACGATCCGCTCGGCGGCATGCGCCAGCGGCAGGTAGGAAAAAAAACGGTCACTTTCATCAAAACCGAAGCCACGCACCATATTCGGCACGGCGAAAGAGATTGCCGACCAGGTATGCATGACTCCCTTGGGGTTACCCGTGGTACCCGACGTGTACATGATGGTGAAGACCTGGTCATCGGGATAGAGGGGACAGTCGGTTATGGCCCGGTGCTCGGCCACCAGCTGCTCCAGGGATTCATCACAGTCAATCTCACAACGCTGGATTGCTACAGAAGGCAGGGTCGCAGCGACTTCCTTCAGGGCCTCATTGTCGTCACTGGCACCACAGAAAATCAGCCGTGACTCGGAATGCTCCAGCACATAGCGCATGGATGTTGTGGACTGGCCCGGGTATAGCGGGACACTGACCATACCCGCCAGCATGATGGCAATATCGACGATGATCCAGTCAGCGCAGTTCTTGGCATGAATCGCGATCCGGTCACCGGGCTGGTACCGCTCACCGAGGAATGCAGCAATACGGCGAGCCCGGTCCATGACCTCGCCCCAGGTGTATTCGCGCCACTGGCGTTGCTGCATCTGCCGCAGGTATATGCGGTCGGGCTGCTCCCGCTCCCGTTGGTAGAGGATATCCAGGGGCTGCCGGCCCTGCAGGCCAGCGTACTTCTCTTCAGGGGTCATACCGGCACCTCACAATCGTTATTGTGTTTGTTGTGACTCTGCGGCTACCTCATCGCTGTTTTGCGGTCCCTCTGCCAGGACCAGAAGCTAGTATAAGCATAATTTTTTGCGCCTGTCGCAGCTGTTCGGCAGGCCCCAGCCGGGCAGCGGGTGACTTACCCGGGCAAAAAAAGCCCGGCAATGCCGGGCTTCCAGATAACACTTTAAAAGTGAACTTAATTTGGCAGCGATTTCATCCCCATATTGAACAGGGTAAAGCTGAAGATATCCGCGTACTGTTCGATGCTCTTCGAAACGGGGGTGCCCGCCCCGTGGCCGGCCTTGGTTTCGATACGGATCAGTGTCGGGGCCGCCCCCGCCTGCTTGGCCTGCAGCTCTGCGGCAAACTTGAAGGAATGAGCCGGCACTACACGGTCATCATGGTCTGCGGTGGTGACCAGGGTGGCCGGATACTCCACGCCCGCCTTCACATTGTGTACCGGCGAGTAACCCTTCAGGTACTCGAACATCTCCTTGCTGTCCTCAGCAGTGCCGTAATCATAGGCCCAGCCAGCACCGGCGGTGAAAGTGTGGTAACGCAGCATATCCATCACGCCCACCGCCGGCAGGGCGACCCGGAACAGGTCCGGTCGCTGGGTCATAACCGCACCAACCAGCAGCCCGCCATTGGACCCACCACGAATGGCGAGGTAATCGCTGGATGTGTAGTTCTTCTCGACCAGGAACTCGGCCGCAGCGATAAAGTCATCGAACACGTTCTGCTTTTGCAGCTTGGTGCCCGCCTTATGCCAGTTTTTGCCGTACTCGCCGCCACCTCGGAGGTTGGGCACCGCATACACGCCGCCCAGCTCCAGCCAGGCTGCGTTGGCGATACTGAATGATGGCGTCAGGCTGATATTGAAGCCGCCATAGCCATACAGGATGGTCGGGTTCTTGCCGTCGAGCTCGAGCCCCTTCTTGTGCGTGATCATCATGGGCACACGTGTGCCATCCGCGGAGGTATAGAACACCTGGGTGGACTCGTAGCGATCGCTGTCAAAGTCCGCACCGGACTTCCGGAATACAGTGGAGTCACCTTCATCCGCATCCAGCGCAAAGATGGTTGAGGGTGTCTTGTAGTTGGTGAACGAGTAATAGAGGACATCGTCCTCACGCTTACCGCTGATGGAAGAGGCACTTCCCGGCCCGGGCAGCTCGATCTCGCGCACACGCTCGCCATCGTAGTCATACTGGTAGACCTTCGACAACGCATCGACCATGTATTCAGCAAAGAGGTAGCCACCGCCAGTGGATGCAGTCAGTACATTCCCGGTTTCGGGAATAAAATCCACCCAGTTGTCAGGGGAGGGAACCGACGCATCAACAGTCACAATCTTCTTGTTCGGTGCATCGCGATTAGTCACCAGGTAAAGCTTGCTGTCGACATTATCGATCACGTAGGTATCTGATTCGAAATCCTCCAGCACCGGTACCAGTGGGGCCGACTCCTTTGTCAGGTCGCGGATGAAAAGATCATTACCGGACGTGGAACGGGCCCCGGAGATAACCAGGAAGCGGTCGTCCTCGGTCACGTAACCCTGAACATAGCGGCGCTTCTGTTCTGGCTTGCCTCCGAAAACCAGGCGGTCCCCGGATTGCGGCTGGCCCAATTTATGATAGTAGAGCTTGTGCTGGTCGGTTTTCGCGGACAGCTCACTGCCCTCTGGCTTGTCATAGCTGGAATAGTAGAACCCCTCATTGCCTTTCCAGGAGATGCCGGAAAACTTCACGTCCACCAGCGGCTCCTCGAGGACCTCTTTCGTTTCGGCATCCATGACAATGATCTTGCGCCAGTCACTGCCGCCCTCGGAGATGGCATATGCGGCGATAGAGCCGTCCCGGGAAAAGCTCAGGGTAGCGAGCGATGTGGTTCCATCCTCGCTGAACTGATTCGGGTCGAGGAAGACCTCGGCCTCGCCTTCGCCCTTGCGGCGCCATACCACGTACTGGTCCTGCAGGCCGTCGTTGCGATAGAAGTATGTGTATTCCCCCTCGGTGAAGGGGCGCCCCACTTTCTCATAATTCCACAGGGACTCGAGCCGCTGCTTCAGTGTCTCGCGATAGGGGATACTTTCCAGGTAATCAAAGGTGACAGCGTTCTGCGCCTCAACCCAGGCCCCGGTTTCCTCACTGCGGTCATCCTCCAGCCAGCGATAGGGGTCTGCCACTTCAGCACCGAAATAGGTATCGATCACCTCGCCCTCCCTGGTTTCCGGGTAAACAATATCGGCGATGGGATTGTTCGCCACGCTCTCGCTTGCCGAGACCTGTGATTCCCCCGGGGACTCCCCGGAACAGGCAGCGAGGAGGCCGACAACAGCCAGTGAGGTAAGCTTTCTCATGCGTAAGTTTCTCGCGTCTTCTTATTGGACATTCCGGCAGGACAACCTGCCTCCAGCTACGGCGACTTCCGTCACCACAGCAAGGGAAACAGCAAACCGCTTCCGGCAATAAATAGCAAGCCGCCCCCGGGCGACAGGATATTTACCCGGGAAAACAGCAACTGGCAGCCGCATACCCCGCCAGCCCGCCGTCTGACAAAGGAATCTGTCAACCGTTATTCCGGAGTGAACAGCTGAAAGGGAGAGTGTGTGCGGGGGAAACCTGCAGCCATGGAACAGCTCGGCAGCATGGTTGATGGAGCGGGGAAAAATAAAGGGCGATGCCCGGTTGGGCACCGCCCTCAATCGAGACGCCGGCGGTGGGACCTAGCCCACCTTTTCGCCGTGCGCCTGCTTGTCGGCGTGGTAGGAGGAGCGCACCAGGGGACCGCAGGCCGCATGCTTGAAGCCGATCTGCTCCGCATAGCGGCGGTATTCCTCGAACTCGTCGGGGTGCACGTAACGCTGTACCGGCAGGTGTTCCTTGCTGGGCTGGAGGTACTGGCCAATGGTGAGCATATCGATGTCGTGCTCGCGCATATCATCCAGTACCCGGAAAATCTCTTCCTTTTCCTCACCCAGGCCCACCATCAGGCCGGACTTGGTCAGCACATCCGGGCGACGTTTCTTGTATTCCTTGAGCAGCTTCAGGGACCACTTGTAGTTGGCGCCCGGGCGGGACTCACGATAGAGGCGCGGCACCGTCTCCAGGTTGTGGTTGAACACATCCGGGGCCTCGGCTTCAAGGATATCCAACGCCACATCCATCCGGCCGCGGAAATCCGGCGTGAGGATTTCCACCTGCAGGTTGGGGGAGTGCTCACGGGCAGTACGAATGCATTCCGCAAAGTGCTGGGCACCACCATCGCGCAGGTCGTCTCGGTCCACGGAGGTGATCACCACGTAGCGCAGGCTCATGGCCGCGATGGCCTCGGCCAGGTGCTTGGGCTCTTCCGGATCCAGCGGATTGGGCTTGCCGTGGCCGACGTCGCAGAAAGGACAACGGCGGGTGCAGATCTCGCCCATGATCATGAAGGTAGCGGTACCACCGCTGAAGCACTCGTGCAGGTTCGGGCAGCTGGCCTCCTCACACACGGTGGCCAGCTTCTGCGAACGCAGGATTTTCTTGATCCGGTCCACTTCCTTCGAAGCCGGCACCTTCACCCGGATCCAGTCCGGCTTGCGCAGTACCTGGTCACTGGCAATCACCTTGACCGGGATGCGCTCAACCTTTTCGCCATCCCGCAGTTTCTCGCCCTGCTTCAGTCGGCGGGTCCGTTTTACCGGTACCAGGTCGGGCTTCTCAGTTCTGGAATCGTCAGCCATTACTCGTTTCCTGCTCCTCTTTGCCCTTTTCAGGGGCGCTTGCACGCGCAAAAATTTGCTCGTCTACCGGTTGCCAGTCGGCTGCCGGCAGCGAGAGTGCACGAAGCAGTTCGCGCACGAAAATATCCGCTATCTGCGACCAGGCAGGTGTCGGTTGAATCAGCTCGGCCATCTGCACCATCTGCATGCCCGCGTAGCCGCAGGGGTTGATCCGCAGGAAGGGCGCCAGGTCCATATCAATATTGATGGCAATGCCGTGGAAACTGCAGCCGCGGCGCACGCGCAGGCCGATCGAGGCAATCTTACTGCCCGCCCGCGGCCCATCCGTGAGGTAGACACCGGGGGCATCGGCACGGGGTGCCGCAACAATACCGTACTCGGCCAGCATGGCCACTGTCGCCTGCTCCAGGCCCGAGACCAGGTCCCGTACTCCCACCTTGATCCGGCGCAGGTCCAGCAGCGGATAGACCACCAGCTGTCCCGGGCCGTGGTAGGTCACCTGCCCGCCGCGATCCACCTGCACCACCGGGATATCCCCGGTATTGAGCAGGTGCTCGGCCTTGCCGGCCTGGCCCTGGGTGAATACCGGCTCGTGCTCGACACACCAGATCTGGTCTGCGCTGTTCTCGTCGCGCCGATCGGTGTAGCTGGACATGGCGCGCCAGACGGATTCGTAGTCGCGGCGCCCGAGGTTACAAACCCTGGTCATCACATCACCATATGGACGGAGGGGTGGGCCTTCAGCTCATCGAACAGGGCCTGCAGCTGGGGCTCGCCGGTGGCGAGGATATAGAAAGTCATCGAGGTAAAGCGACCGTTGCGACTCTCCCGCAGCGTGACGCGGTCCTCATCGAGGTCCGGCGCATGGCGGCGCATCACCTCTAGGACAAATTCATGGGTCTCATCATCGGAATCCCGCACCACTTTGACCAGGTAGTCTTCACAGGGGAATTCGATCTTCGGGGGCTGCTGGCTTTGATCTTGGCTCATTGCACTCTCTCCGGGCCGCATAATTGCACATTAAATAAACACAGTAGCGGCCGGGCGGCGATTATACAGCCCCGGGAGTGGAGTGGACAGGGATCACAGGATTTGGCGGGAACCGCACAGTTGGCGGCGAAAATGTCCGCCCCCGCGCCCCGCATCAGGGGCACAGGGGGCGGACAGGAGAGTTATTCGAAGAAGCTCATCACGAAGCGTTTCAGGGCATCCCACATACGCTTGAAGAACCCGGCCTGCTCCACCTCTTCCGCGGCAACGGCACGAACATCTGCGACCGTTTCACCATCAAGGGTCACGACCACCTTGCCCAGCTGTTGGCCCTTCTTGATCGGTGCCTCCAGCTCGCCATCGATGATCAGGTCAGCCTTGATGCTCTCCTCGCCACCGCGGGGAATGGTGACGAAAACATCTTTCTCCACCGCGATGCCCACCTGGGGCTCCTTGCCACCCCAGACACGCTCGCTCTGCAGCACATCGTCGGCACTGTATACCTTGTGGGTCTGGTAGTAGCGAAAGCCGTAGGCCAGCAGTTTCTGGGACTCGGCAGCGCGCTTGTCATCGCTATCGGTTCCCAGTACCACGGAGATCAGGCGCATGCCCCGCTTCTGCGCGGATGCCACCAGGCAGAATCCGGCGGCCTCGGTGTGGCCGGTCTTGATACCGTCCACTGCATTGTCGCGCCACAACAGGCGATTGCGGTTGGGCTGGTTGATACCGGCGTAGCTGAAATATTTCTCGGAGTAGATCTGGTAGTGCTCGGGGTGATCATTGATCAGTGCCCGTGCCAGCGTCGCTAGGTCACGCGCCGTGGTCATATGCCCCTCGGCCGGCCAGCCGGTAGCATTCTTGAAGCTGGTATCGCGCATCCCCAGCAGCTCTGCCTGCTGGTTCATCACCTCGGCAAACACTTCCTCGCTGCCGGACACGTATTCCGCCAGTGCGATACTGGCATCGTTACCGGATTGGATGATAACACCGCGCAGCAGGTCGATCACCGGCACCTTGTCACCGACCTTGACGAACATCTTGGAGCCGCCTTTCTTCCAGGCCTTCTCCGAGATGGGGACCAGGTCCGTTTCCTTGATGCTGCCTTTCTCGATCTCCTCCGAGACGATATAGGCAGTCATCATCTTGGTCAGGCTGGCCGGCGGCACCTGCTTGTCCGCATTGTGCTCCACCAGCACCTGCCCGGTGTGGGCATCAACCAGCAGGTAGGCGGTCGCGGCCAGCTGGGGCGGCGCGGGAATCAGCGGCTGTTCAGCAACGGCTACGCCGGTGGTCAACGTCAGTAGCAGGCTGGCAAAAAGGCGCTTAAGCATGGCTGAAAGTCTCATTATTCCTCATGTCAGTTGGATATCCATACAAATCGGGCCGCTCTTCCGGCCCGGCTGTTCGCGGCGACCCCCACTGGGCCCATATGCCGCTCAGTCGTAAACGACCTGGGGGGTGCCGAGACGGTTCTCCTCGACCGACTCGCGCAGCGCCACCAGCGCGCGTTGCTGGGCAATGGGCCCGATACGCACCCGGTAGAGCGTTGTGCCGTCAGCCCGAACCGGACTGACCGATACAGGATAGTCGACCACAGCCGATACCTGCCCGCGTATGCGATTAGCCTGGGTGGCGTCGCTGAACGCGCCCACCTGCAGGAAAGTATTATCAGGCAGCTTGAAGCTGGCATCCTGGGCCAGGGCTTCCCTGGCGGCCACATCCTTTTCACGGACCAGCGTCTCATTCGCGGCCGGCAGGGTCTGCGGGTCGATGGCCGTCACTTCCACCCGGGCCACCCCCTTGTCGATATACCCCAGCTTCTGTGCCGCGGTATAGCTAAGATCAATGATGCGGCCCGGCACAAACGGTCCGCGGTCGTTGACCCGCACGATCACGCTGCGACCGTTCTCGAGGTTGGTTACCTTGGCATAGCTGGGCAGCGGCAGGGTTTTGTGCGCCGCGGACATGGCGTACATATTGTACACCTCGCCATTGGCGGTACGACGGCCGTGGAACTTGGTGCCATACCAGGACGCATGGCCGCGCTCACTATAGCCCTTGACGCCTCGCAACACCGAATACCTGACACCGTTCACCACATAGGGGGATTTGTTGCCCGCCTTACCGATGGGCTCCCGGACCGGGGTCGGTTCCGGCGCCGCCAGCATATCCACTGGCTGCGGCGGACCACTGTCCTTGACCGTATCCGGCGCCGGGCCCGGAACCGGTTTGCGTGTTGGCTTCTGGGCCTGGTGGCTACACGCCGCCAGCGCCAGCACGGCAATCATCGCCGCAATTCGCGAATTGGTAAGAATCATGGTCCCCCCACATACGGTGCCCAACCGCACACCCACTAGTTATTGGATTTGAACAGGCAAAGAAGAAAATCAGGTCAAATTGATTCTTTTCTGGTTATTTGGTTCAGTCTAAATACACGAATCCCGCGAGTTCCAGGCGGAAGGAAGCGGGATTCGGGGCCATTCGGCACTCGCGCGATCAGGAACGGCCGCCGCGCGCCTTGACGATTTCCTGGGCCAGGTCGTAACCGGCCATGGCGTACAGGCGGCTGCGATTGTAGCGTGTTATGACGTAAAAGTTTTTGAGCCCGATCCAGAATTGCTTACCGTTTTCGGTCTGCAGTGAGAAAACATTGGCCACCATATCGTCCTCGACCTGGGTAGTCGCCGGGAACCCCTTCTCCGCCAGCTGGCCGACGGTCCACTTGGGCTCAAGTGAGTCGTTGACGATGGTCATGTCCGCATTCGGGCGCGGGTTGGCCAGCACAGTCACCGGCTCCAGCGGCAACCAGCCATGGCGGGCCAGGTAGTTGGCGACACTGCCGATGGCATCCTCGGTATCGCGCCAGATATCGACGCTGCCGTCGTTGTTGAAGTCCACCGCATAGGCGCGGTAACTGGAGGGCATAAACTGGCCGAAGCCCATGGCACCGGCGTAGGAGCCCTTGAGTTCGCGGGGATCCATGTTCTGGTCGCGGGTCAGCAACAGGAAGTTTTCCAGCTCCTTGGTAAAGAACTTGGAGCGGCGTGGATAGTTGAAGGCCAGGGTCGCCAGGGCGTCCAGCACACGATAACCGCCCATATTGCCACCGTAGCGGGTCTCGATGCCGATAATGGCGACAATCATCTCCGCCGGCACGCCGTAGCGCTTTTCCGCCTCGGCCAGTGCATTGGCATTTTTGTCCCAGAAATCCACTCCACCGCTGATGCTCCGCGGGGTGACAAACAGCTTGCGGTATTCATACCAGGGCTTGGCTTTTTCCGCCGGGCGCTGGATAGCCTTGAGGATCGAATCCTTGCGCTTGGCCTCGCGCATCAGCTGGGACATTTCCTCGCGGTCGAAATCGTGTTCGGACACCATGTAATCGACAAAGGCCTGCGCCTCCGGGTTGTCCGCATGGCCGGGCTCCTGCGCGCATGCGGCGAGCACGAGCCCCATCCCTGCCAGTAATCCTGTGGTCCACTTCAAAACAACCGCTCCTGTTCTCATATAGTGCTTCTCTACGTCCAAGTTTTTATTTACTACAGCAGACCACCCACAATGATGGCAGCTGACGGCACTAAAACGACACCCGTCGCCTTTCCGTGCCTATGGCCATGAGGATACCGAAGCCCGCCATCAGGGTGATGACTGAAGTGCCGCCGTAACTCACCAGCGGCAGGGGCACCCCCACCACTGGCAGCAATCCGGTCACCATGCCGATATTCACAAACACATAGACAAAGAAAGTCAGCGTAATACTCCCCGCCAACAATCGCCCGAATACATCCTGGGCCATAAAACTAATATAGATCCCCCGGGCAATGATCAGCACGTATAGCAGGAGAAGCAACAAAGCACCGCGCATGCCCCATTCCTCGGAGAGTACCGCGATGATGAAATCGGTATGGCTCTCCGGCAGGAAATCCAGCTGCGACTGTGTTCCCTGCATATACCCCTTGCCGTAGATGCCGCCGGAACCGATCGCAGCCTTGGACTGGAAGATGTTCCAGCCGGCGCCAAGCCGGTCTGCATCCGGGTTGAAGAGGGTGAGAATGCGCTGGCGCTGGTAATCCCGCAGGCCCCACTGCCAGATCGGCCAGGCTGCCATCAGCAGCGCCAGCAATGCGCCGCCGATCATGCGCCAGCTGAGGCCGGCCAGGTAGAGGGCGAACACACCGGAGGCTGCGATGAGGATCGAGGTACCCAGGTCGGGTTGCTGGACGATCAGCGCCGCCGGTATGGCGGCAATCGCCAGGGCGCCGGCGATGCTGATCAGTGATGGCGGCAGGGTGCGCTTGTGCAGGAAGGCCGCCACCGACATTGGCACCGCCAGCTTGAGGGCCTCCGAGGGCTGGAAGCGGAAACCGCCAATCTCCAGCCAGCGCTGCGCGCCCTTGGCCCCCACCCCCACATAGAGCACCGCCACCAGCAGGCAGCAGCCAATGACATACAACCAGGGCGACCAGCGCCGGTACATATCCGGTGGTATCTGGGCGGCCACCAGCATGCCGGCGAAGGCGACCCCCATAAAGATCGCCTGGCGGCGCACATGGTGAAACTCCCCCCCGGAGGCACTGTAGAGCACCACCAGGCCGGTACCGCATAGAATCAACAACAGCACCAGCAGGGGTACGTCGATATGCCAGCGGCGCGACAGGCTGACCGGGCGGCTGAGGCTGCTGTGGGAATCCGGCAGCCGGTGCATGAAATCGCGACTAGCCACTGGTCACCTCCTCCCCGGTTTTCGTGTGGGCGCGTGCTGTTTCCTCGAGCGGGCGCGATATCCAGTCGGCAAACAGCTCCCGCGCCACCGGCGCGGCAACGCCGCCACCGGTCTCACCATTTTCCACCAGCACCGCCACAGCGATCTGCGGATCATCCACCGGGGCAAAAGCGATAAACAGGGCGTGGTCCCGGTGACGCTCTTTCAATGCTTCGGAATCGTATTGCTCCCCCTGGGCGATGCCCACCACCTGCGCCGTGCCGGATTTGCCGGCGACGCGGAAATCCAGGTCAGCACCGGCCTTCTTGCCGGTACCCTTCTGGTGATAGACCACCGACTCCATGCCCTCAAAAATCAGGTCCCAGTTCTCTTCGCTGGCCTCGACGTGGTGCAGCACTTCCGGCGGCTGCTCGACACCGTCAATCGCCATTACTACCTGCGGTTTGAAGTGCGTACCGCGGTTGGCCATGGTGGCGGTCATCACCGCCAGCTGCAGCGGCGTGGCCAGCACAAAGCCCTGGCCCAAGACGGCGTTCAGGCTGTCCCCCGGGAACCAGGGCATGCCGCGGGCGCCGCGCTTCCAGGCCCGCGACGGGAACAGGCCCGGCCGCTCGATGGGGAGGTCGATCCCGGTCCTCGCGCCGAGGCCGAAGCGGGTGGCGATGTCGTGCATACCGTCGATGCTCCAGCGGTGTGCGGTGTCATAGAAGAAGACATCACAACTCTCGGTCAGGGCCTGGATCAGGTCGATCTTCTCCCCGTGCCCCCAGCGCTTCCAGTCCCGGTACAGCCGGGTGTCGTTGGGCAGCCGGTAGAATCCCGGGTCCTTCACCTCGGTCTCGCGGTCAATCACACCGGCGGCCAGCGCACCCAGGCCCATCATCGGCTTGAGCGTCGACCCCGGCGGGTACTGGCCCTGCAGGGCACGGTTGAACAGGGGCACATCGAGGGAATCACTCAGGGCCCGGTAATCCTTGAAGCTGATGCCGGTCACGAAGAGGTTGGGGTCAAAGGACGGCTGGCTGACGAATGCCAGGACACCGCCATTCTTCACATCCAGGGCCACGACAGCACCGCGGTTATCGCCCAGGGCTTCAGTGGCCACCTGTTGCAGGCGGGCGTCCAGGTGCAGGGTCAGCTCGCTGCCAGGCTTGGGATCGTGGCGCTCCAGCACCCGCAGGACCCGGCCGCGGGCGTTGGTCTCCACATTCTCATAGCCCACTTCCCCGAGCAGCACATCCTCATAGGAGCGCTCCAGCCCCACCTTGCCAATACTCTGGGTACCGCGGTAGCGCCGCACGTCCTCCTCGGTAAAGCTGGACAGCTCCCGGTCGTTGATACGCCCGACATAGCCGACACTGTGGGCAAACAGCTTCTTGAGGGGGTAATAGCGCACCAGCTCCGCCTCCACCGACACCCCCGGCAGGCGAAACTCATTGACACTGATGCGGGCAATTTCCTGCTCGGACAGGCGAAAGCGCAAGGGGATTGGCTGGAAGGGCCGACGGCGCTCCAGGCGGTCGCGGAATTTCTTGACGTCACTCTCGTCGAGCTGCACCAGGCGACCGATCAGTTCCAGGGACGCATCCAGGTCGGAGACCCGCTCCATCACCAGGGACAGCGTATAGCTGGGCCGGTTGTCCGCCAGCATGGTGCCGTTGCGATCGTAGATCAGGCCGCGGGTGGGGGGCACCGGACGCACCTGGATACGGTTCTCGTCCGACTGGGTGCGGTAGTCCTCGTAATTGACCACCTGCAGGTGATAGAAGCGCGCCACCAACACAGAAAGCAACGCCACCACACCCGCCAGCGCCACCAGCATACGATGGCGGAACAGCCGCTGCTCGGTGTGGCGGTCTTTGAGTTGCAGATCTTCGACCATGGGAATTCGCTGGCGATACTCAGGCTAAGTGGCGCAAAAATTGTCTATTTTGCATACATTATCACAACTGACCAGCGATTAATGGGCAGTGGTCATCACTGCCCAGACAGGCCAGCCGCGGTTGTCGGGTCACTTGTGGTAGGGATGACCGGTCAGCAGGGTCCACGCACGATATAGTTGCTCCGCGAGCACCACGCGCACCAGCGGGTGCGGCAGTGTCAGGGGCGAGAGCGACCAGCGCTGGCGGGCCCGCGCGAGCGCCTCGTCAGCAAGCCCGTCGGGGCCGCCGACCAGCAGGCTGACGTTTTCCCCCAGCATCTGCCAGTCCGCCAGCTGGCGGGACAGCTGCTCGGTGGACCAGGGCTTGCCCTTCACGTCCAGCGCCACCACATGCTCTCTCGGGCCGAGTGCGGCCAGCATGGACTCCCCCTCCTTGCGCCGGGCCTTTTCGACCAGCGCCGGCGAGTTTTTCTGGCCCCGCTGCCCCAGGGGGATTTCCACCATCTCGAGGGTCATCTCCCGCGGCAGGCGGCGGGCATACTCGCTGTAGCCCTCCTGCACCCAGCCCGGCATCTTTCCGCCGGCGGCCAGGATACGGATCTTCACTGCTTGCCGTCGCGCGATGCCGGGGTCATGGACCAGAGTTTCTCCAGCTCGTAGAAGCTGCGCGTCTCGGCCTGCATCACGTGCACCACCAGGTCGCCGTAGTCCACCAGTACCCAGTCGCTCTGCTCCATGCCCTCGACACCGATCGGCCGGATACCGGCTTTTTCCCGGACCTCGTCCACCACGTTATTGGCCAGCGACTTCACCTGGCGATTGGAGGTGCCGGTGCAGATCACCAGCGTGTCCATCACGTCGCTCAGCTCCGAAACATCCAGGGCCACAATGTCCTGGCCTTTCAGGTCCTCGAGCGCGGTAACGGCAATATCTTTAATCTTTGTCATAACACCTTAATTCTGGCCGGCACCATCGCCGGCCCCTGTATAGAGTTGATTGTCTTCAATGTACTGTAAGACCGCCGCCGGCAGCAGGAAGCGCGGCGAGCGGCCGTCCGCCACCAGCTGGCGGATATGTGTGGCCGAGATCGGCAACAGGGTCTGCTCGCGCAGCACCAGGCGGCCGCGGGGTTCCGAGAGCAGGTGGCTCACCTCGCCGGCATGCCGCTCCATCAGTACCGCCACCTCCTCGTGGCCCGGCCCCGAATTCCGGTGTGGCAGCTGCCAGCCCGGACGCGTCACCACCACCAGGTGGGCCAGCTCCAGCAGGTGCTCCCAGCGGTGCCAGGACGGCAGCGTGAGCAGCGAGTCCAGGCCCATGCAGAAAGCCAGCGATACCTCTTCTCCCAGCTCCGCACGGAGCTCCTCGAGCGTATCCACGGTATAGGTGTCGCCAGCCCGCCGCAGTTCACGTTCATCCAGTTGCAGTTCACTGCAACCCCGCAGGGCGATCGCCAGCATCTCGCGGCGATGCGCCCCCGATACCCCGGGGGTCTCGCGGTGAGCGGGGCGATGGCTGGGCAGCATACGCATTTCGTCGACCCCCAGCGCCTCTTTCAGTTCCAGCGCCATGCGCAGGTGGCCGAAATGCACCGGGTCAAAGGTACCGCCGAACAGCGCAATGGAGCGAAGTCTGCGCGCATCCGCCATGGCTGCCTCCCCTGTCCCCGTCACCACTCGCGCCGGCTCACTGGCGAACCTGCCCGTCGCCCAGCACAATCCATTTCTGTGAAGTGAGCCCCTCCAGTCCCACGGGGCCGCGGGCGTGGATTTTATCCGTACTGATACCGATTTCAGCCCCCAGGCCGTATTCAAAGCCATCGGCAAAACGCGTCGACGCATTCACGATCACAGAGCTGGCGTCAACCTCGGCCAGGAAACGCCGGGCACGACTGTAGTCCTCGGTGACAATGGCCTCGGTATGCCCGGAGCCGTAACTGGCGATATGCTCCATGGCGCCATCAATGTCTGCCACCACCCGGATCGCCAGGATCGGCGCCAGGTACTCCTCACTCCAGTCGCCCTCGCTGGCCTCGGCGCAGTCACCCAGCACCTGCCGGGTACGCGGGCAACCACGCAGTTCCACGCCCTTGTCACGGTAGGCCGCAGCCAGTCGCGGCAGGATATCGTCGGCAACCCCGTCCGCCACCAGCAGGGTTTCCATGGCGTTGCAGACGCCGTAGCGATGGGTCTTGGCATTCAGGGCAATATTGAAGGCCTTGTCACGATCGGCGCGGTCGTCGATATACACATGGCAGACGCCGTGCAGGTGCTTGATCACCGGTACCCGCGCATCGCGGCTGACCCGCTCGATCAGGCCCTGGCCACCGCGGGGGACAATCACATCCACGTACTCGGGCATGCTGATCAATGCCCCCACGGCCGCGCGATCGGTGGTATCCACCACCTGGACCGCAGTTTCCGGCAGGCCGGCCTCCCCGAGACCAGCGGCGATGCAGGCGGCAATGGCGCCATTGGAGTGCAGGGCCTCACTGCCACCACGCAGGATCGTGGCATTGCCGGACTTCAGGCACAGGCTGGCAGCATCGACCGTCACGTTGGGGCGCGATTCATAGATGATGCCCACCACACCCAGTGGCACACGCATCCGGCCCACCTGGATACCGCTGGGCCGGTAGGCCATGTCCTCGATCTCGCCAACCGGGTCCGGCAACTCGGCGATCTGCTGCAGGCCAGCGATCATCGCGTCGATGCGCTCGTCGTTCAGCTCCAGCCGGTCGAGCAGTGCCGCGTCCAGGCCACTGTCGCGGCCGGCCTGCATATCCCGCGCATTGGCTTCCCTGACCGCCTCACGGTCACTATCCAGTCGCGCCGCGATCGCCCGCAGGGCACGGTTCTTGGTGGCCGTATCCGCCCGGGCCATCAACCGCGAGGCGGCGCGGGCGGCACGCCCCATCCCTGCGATACGTTCCTCGGCGGACTGCTGCCCGGCCTCTGCCGGGGTACTGGCGCTGTTCACTATGGCTCTCCGTGCTGTTTACTGCATGACCGGTAATAAATAAGGCCGCGCAGTATAACGCACCGACAGCGCAATGCGGCCAAACGGCAGCGCGGAATGAAACCCGGCCGGGCTGCGGGCTACTCCCGGGTCCAGCGGTCCAGGTTGGATGCGATGGTGGCGAGGCGCTCCAGCGGGTCCCCGGTACCCAGCAAGTCGATCCGCACGCTGTCCTCCAGCGGCAGCAGCTGGGCCAGCTGCCACGACAGGGCATCCGCAGAGTCGACCGGGGAAAACTTGAGGGACAGCATGGCGGCGTGGTCTTTCAGCTCTTCCAGCATTGCCAGCAGGCCGTCGCACTCCGGGGGGACGGGCCGCTCCGGCTCGTCGGGCAGCCACTCCACATCGCCCAACAACAGGCCATCCTCCGCCCGCCGGGTGTCCAGTAGCCGGAAGCGGCGCTGGCCGAGCACGTCCACATGCAACAGGCCCTCGTCGCCCTGGCTCCAGTCGACAATCTGCACTTCCACGCCAACCGGCCAGACCTGCGCCCGCCCCACCTCACTGCCGTCGCGAATCAGCACCACCCCGAAGCCGGTACCGGATTTCAGTGATTCACTCACGAGCCGCAGGTAGCGCTGCTCAAAAATCCGCAATGGCAGGGTGATGCCGGGAAACAACGCGACACGCAGGGGAAACAGGGGGATCTGCTGCAAAACGGGCTCTCACTCCGGACCGGTAACTCATTAAAAGATAACATCTGCCGTCCGCCAGCCCACCCCCGAAAAAGAATTTTGTGCCATCTGGTCTAGACTCTAGGAAAAGTGGTTGTGGAGAATGCCCATGCGGTGGCAGAAAGGTCGCAGAAGCAGCAATGTGGAGGACCGCCGCGGCGAATCCGGGGCCGGGGGCGCCGGTGGCCTGGGTAACCTGCTGGCCCTTGCGCCGCTGTTGCTCCGCAGCAAGACCGGCTGGATCATCCTGGCGGTACTGGCACTGTTCTACCTGTTCGGCGGAAACCAGCTCTTTACCGGCGCCCCCCGGGAAGCCCCCCCGGGGCTGGACAGCGGCCAGGCTGGCCAGCCCGGCA
Source organism: Microbulbifer sp. JSM ZJ756 (assembly GCF_044383805.1). Classification (NCBI taxonomy): domain Bacteria; kingdom Pseudomonadati; phylum Pseudomonadota; class Gammaproteobacteria; order Cellvibrionales; family Microbulbiferaceae; genus Microbulbifer; species Microbulbifer sp. JSM ZJ756. Next base: position 291,824 of record NZ_JBISER010000005.1, read on the forward strand.
CGGCAGCGGGCTCCGGCAGTGATACGGTGGCGGACTTTGTCTCGGTCGTGCTCGCCGACACCGAGGACACCTGGGGCAAGCTGTTCCAGACCGCCGGTTCCCGCTATACCCCCCCCAAGCTGGTCCTCTATGACGACATGATTCGCTCCGCCTGCGGCACCAACTCCTCCGCCGTGGGGCCCTTCTACTGCCCTGGCGACGGCAAGGTCTACCTGGACCTGGATTTCCTCGGTGAACTGCGCAGGATGGGTGCTTCCGGTGACTTTGCGTTTGCCTACGTCATCGCCCACGAGGTCGGGCACCATGTGCAGAACCTGCTGGGCACGTCCCAGAAAGTGCAACAGGCGCGCATGCAGTCTGACAAGGCCACCGGCAATCGCCTGTCCGTCATGCTCGAGCTGCAGGCCGACTGCTACGCCGGCGTCTGGGCCTTCTATGCACACCGTGACCGCCAGATGCTGGAGCCCGGCGATATCGAGGAAGGCCTGGCCGCTGCCTCGGCGGTTGGTGATGACGTGATCCAGCGTCGCTCCGGCCGGGCGATCACGCCCGACGCCTTCACCCATGGCAGCGCCGAGCAGCGCATGTTCTGGTTCAAGCGCGGCTTCACCACCGGGGACGTGAACCAGTGCAATACATTCGCTGCCATGTCCGGCCAATAACGCACGCTTCACACGCAATATTGAGAATGCGGCTGCTAAGCTCACACCGCATCCGCTATCATCGACAACCTTTCAGACCAATTGGAGAAATACCATGCCGAAAGCCACTGCGCGCCACATCCTGGTAGAGACGGAAGAAAAGTGCCAGGAACTGAAAAAGAAAATCGAGGAGGGTGGCGACTTTGCCGCTATCGCCCAGGAACAATCCAAGTGCCCTTCCGGGCGCAACGGCGGCGACCTTGGGGAGTTCAGCAAGGGACAGATGGTGCCGGAATTCGATGAGGCCGTGTTTACCGGTGAGCTGAATAAAGTCCTGGGGCCGATCAAGACACAATTTGGCTATCACCTGGTAGAGGTCACCAGTCGCAGCGACTGATCAATTGCCTGCGCCCACTGAGACCAACGGCCCAGGGGGCGCAGCTATTGTCACTTTATGTCAATGCACCCTCTCGGGCTATCGGGCGCTCGCCAACCCTGGTCCATCTCACTCGGCCACCGCGCGGGCTTCGCCTTCCCCTTCAGTCACCACTGCGGGCTTTCCCCGCGCCTCCGGGGCCGTCAGCGGCCTGATCAGCAGCAGCAACAGCGGCAGCAGGGTCAGGGAACCCAGCAGCGCTGCCGACATAGCCAGGGCGGTCAGCAGGCCAAAGTAGATCGACGGCACGAACTTTGACAGTGCCAGGATCGAGAAGCCGGCAATAATGGTAACCGCGGTGTAGAACATGGCCCGGCCGATGGTCGCATGGCTGCGGTGCATGGTCGCTACATAATCGCCGTCTTTGGCAAACTCTGCGCGGAACCGGTACAGGTAGTGGATCGCATGGTCCACACCGATCCCCACGGTAATCGCCGCGATGGTGATGGTCATCATATCCAGCGGGATCCCCGCCAGGCCCATCCCGCCGAGCACCACGGTGGCCGCCAGCATATTGGGAATCAATGCGATGATCGCCAGCCACAGCGAGCGGAACAGTACCAGGAACATCAGCAGAATACCGATAAACACAGCACCCAGGGTGAGGATCTGCGACTTGAACAGGCTCTGCAGCATGTTGTTGTAGAGCACCAGCAGGCCGGTCTGGCGGATATTCTCGGGTGCGATGCCCAGGTCGTTGTGCGCGTAATCGTAGATACGCTGGATCAGCTCATCGCGGCGCAGGTTCGGGTCTGTCTCCATGACCCGCAGGGTGATCCGTGCCTGGTTGTGCTCCAGGGACAGGTACGGCTCAACCAGTACATCGGTGATTTCCTGCGGCAGGCTGGTACGGGCCACGGCCAGCTCAAAATCGTTCAGCGGGCCGTTATTCAGGTCGCGCGCCACCTTGTACAGGGTCGCCAGCGACTGCACCTTGCCGATTTCCGGCTGTTTCTCCAGGTAGTCGTGCAGCTTCTCGATCTTGTTGAGGCCGGCCACGGTAAACCAGTAGCTGTCCTGCACGCCCTGCCCCTCTGATGCAAAGGGGTCCTCCTCCACCGCGAAAGGATCCTCGGCCTCGCCATACTCATCACCGCCTTCCGCAGCGAAGGGATCCTCCTCTCCCTCGAAGGCAGGCTCTTCCTGCTCCGGCTTGTCGAGGATGATGTCCAGCGTCACCGTACCGCCCAGGCGGCGATCGATCACCAGCATGCCCTGGTAGATCTCGGTGGAGCTGTCGAAATAATCGATAAAGCGGTTTTCCACTCGCAGCTGGGTGGCCCCGGCCACGCTGATTACCGCGGCGACGGCGGCAGCGCCCAGTACGATCCCGCGGCGGCGCTCGGCAAAGCGCGAGAACAACAGGGTGAATGCGTGGGAGTTGTCCTGGCTGACCCCGTCACTGCGCTTGGGCAGCAGTACCAGCGCCGCGGGGATAACCAGGAATGACATCACCAGCGCCAGTGAGACACCAATCACCATCATCCAGCCGAAATCGATCACCGGGCGGATACCACTGACAACCAGCGATGCGAATGCGACGATGGTGGTAAGGGCTGTGTACAGGCAGGGCTTGGCCATAAAGCGCACCGCCGCCAGCGCCAGGTCCTCCCGGGTCCAGTCCGGATTCTGCGCGATGAATTCCCGGTAGCGCACCGACAGGTGGATGGTGATGGCCAGGGTGATGATCAGCAACAGCGCCACAAAGTTGGCGGAGATCACTGTCAGGCGCCAGTCCAGCCAGCTCAGCAGGCCCAGCATGGTCACCGCAGTGACGATACAGGTGGCCAGGGGCAGCAGCACCCAGCGCACCTGGCGGAAAATGATCAGCAGGGTCACGATGATGAACAGCAGGATGCCCACCCCGAACACCACCAGATCGCTCTTGATAAACGCAATCATGTCGGCGGTGATCATGGACACACCGCCCAGGAACAGCTCTGCATCAGCCCGGTAACCGTCGAGGATCCCGCGCACTTCCGCCACGCGCTCACGGGACTCGAGGTCCATCCGGGTGCGGTGCTCCAGGTAAGTCTGGCTGACCTCTTCCAGGCGCGCCGCCTCCGCTTCAGTCAGGCCCTCCTCATTGCGCTTGCGGCGCAGGGCATCCCGCTCGCGCACCAGCTCGATACCGCGCTGGTCCAACTCCAGGTTTACCAGCAGCGCCGTGGTCTGGCCGTCGGGACTCAGGATCAGGTCGCGGTAAATAGGGCTAGACAGGAACTCCTTGCGCGCCTTGTCCTTGTCGGTACCCGGCGTGGACAGGGTGCGGATACCATCGGAGATTTCCGAGATGGCGGGCTTGGGGCTGTACAGCAGCGGCACGTCCAGGATCGTCTGTACGCTCTCGACACCGTCCACCTGCACCAGCTCGTCCCGCAGGTTGCCCAGGGTGGCCAGGGACTCGTCCTGAAACAGGTCGCCGTGGCGATACTTGTAGGTAACAACCAGGAAATCGCCGGTAGCGTAGCGCTTGGCGATCTTGCGGTAGTAATCCAGCGCGTCGTCGGTTTCCAGCGTCAGCGAGTCCGCCGAGGCATCGATCTTGAAGCGCGGCAGGCCGGCGGCCGCGACCAGGGTCAGCAGCACCACCACCGCGAGCACCGTCTTCGGGCGCCCGGTTACCAGCTTTTCGTAGAAGGTCTTGAAAGCAGACAGCATAAATTTTCGCTATGTAATCGTAATAACAGGTTCACGCGCGCCGCCAGGCGGCCGTGAACTGCCGGCCACGGGGATACCCGCGGTGACGGCACCGGGCCCGGGAACGCTCATCGGTCCACGTGCCCCAGGTCTCGGTCCGGGAATAACAGATCCCGGACCCGCCGTTTGAGTTCCTTGGGCGAGGGAAATCCCCCGTCCCGCACGCGCTCCCAGATGGGCTGCCCGTCCACGGAAATCTCGAACACTCCCCCGCTGCCCGGCTGCAGGGCCACCTGCTGCAGGTCGTCGGAAAAGGTATATAACAGCTCCTGCGCCATCCAGGTGGCGCGCAGCATCCAGTTGCACTGGACACAGTAATGAATGGTCACCGTGGGCTTCACCGGCCACGCCCTTCGCCGGCGGGCTCGCCCCAGCGCGGCAGCAGGGCCTGCTCCACGCCCAGCTGGTCGAGCAGGCGCGCGACGATAAAGTCCACCAGGTCTTCCACCGTCTGCGGGCGCTGGTAAAAGCCAGGGCTGGCGGGCAACACGGTGGCACCCATGCGCGTCAGCTTGAGCATATTCTCCAGGTGAATCTCCGAATACGGCGCCTCACGGGGTACCAGGATCAGCTGGCGACGCTCCTTGAGCGCCACATCTGCCGCGCGCTCGACCAGGTTGTTGGAGGCCCCGCAGGCGATTGCCGACAGGGTGCCGCCGCTGGCCGGGCAGATCACCATACTGGCCGGGGCACCGGTGCCGGAGGCCACCGGCGAGAACCAGTCCCGCTTGCCGAACAGCTGCAGCTGGCCCTCGCGGGCACCGAAGCGCGCCGCCAGGAAGGCCTCCACTTCGGCATCGCCGCCCTCGGGCAACCGGCAGTCGGTCTCGGTATCAATCACCACCCGCGCAGCGTCGGACAGCAGCAGCCAGACGCGACAGTCCGCCGCCAGCAGGCACTGCATCAGCCGCAGGCCATACTGGGCCCCGGAGGCACCGGTAATCGCAAGGGTGACGGTTTTGCTGAACGGGTTCTGGGACAAATCGGTTTCCCTCAGGAACGGTGCGTCACGACGGTGCGCCGCCGTACTTCTGCTCCAGCGTATCGAGCAGCCGCTGGTGAATACCGCCGAAGCCGCCATTACTCATGATCACAATGTGACTACCCGGTTCGGCCAGGTTTACGGCGGATTCTACCCCAGCCTCTATATTGTCGAAAATCTTTGCCGGCACAGGGGAGTGGTGAACCACATCACCCAATGACCAATCCATGCCCTCCGGTTCATACCAGAGCACCAGGTCGGCGCCGGCACAGGCCTTCGCCAGCCTGCCCTGGTGGATTCCCATACGCATGGTATTGGAGCGCGGTTCAATCAGGGCAATGATGCGGTCACTGCCCACTTTGGCGCGCAGGCCATTGAGGGTGGTTTCAATAGCGCTGGGGTGGTGGGCGAAATCGTCGTACACACTGATATTGCCGACGCGACCCAGGCACTCCATGCGCCGCTTGACTCCCTCGAACTGCTGCAGCGCCTCGGCCGCCACCGCCGGGTCCACGCCCACATGGCGCGCCGCTGCCATGGCCGCCAGGCCATTGCGGACATTGTGCAGGCCGGTAAAGGGCCACTCCACGCGCGCCACTTCAGCCCCGCGGAACTGCACCGCAAAGGCGGTACCGTCGGCAGAGATATTCACGGCACACCAGTCTCCCAGCCGCACACCGTCCTCGCCCTCGCAGGTGAAGCGCTGCACCTCGGTCCAGCAGCCCTGCTCCAGTACCTGCTCGACGGACTCATCGGGCGCAGACACGATCAGGCCATTGCCGGGCACGGTGCGCACAAGGTGGTGGAACTGGCGCTGGATATCCTTCAGGTCATTGAAGATATCCGCATGGTCGAACTCCAGGTTATTGATCACCAGCGTACGCGGGCGGTAGTGCACGAACTTGGAGCGTTTGTCGAAGAAGGCGGTATCGTACTCGTCCGCCTCCACCACAAAGAACGGGGTTTCCCCCAGTCGTGCGGAAACGCCGAAGTTGCGCGGCACCCCGCCGATCAGGAACCCGGGCTTCATATCCGCGCTCTCGAGGATCCATGCCAGCATGCTCGCGGTGGTGGTCTTGCCGTGGGTACCGGATACCGCCAGCACCCAGCGACCGCCCAGGAAGTGGTCACACAGCCACTGGGCGCCGGAGGTATAGGGCAGCCCGCGATCCAGAACCGCCTCCACCGCCGGGTTACCCCGGGACAGCGCATTGCCGATGATCACCAGGTCCGGCGCCGGCTCCAGCTGGGCCGGGTCATAGCCCTCGGTCAGGTGTATCCCCGCCTGCTCCAGCTGGGTGCTCATGGGTGGGTAAACGTTGGCATCGCTGCCGGTCACTTTGTGCCCCTCGGCCACCGCCAGCTGGGCCAGGCTGCCCATGAAGGTGCCGCAGATACCTAATATATGAATATGCATACCGTAAAAGATTGCTCTTGCTGGTCGCGAAGGCGGGCAAGCTTACCACGCCGCCGGGCAACCGTGATTGTCAAATCCCGCCGTTTCCTGTGCAAATGCAACGGCATTCCAGTAAACTCCGCCCCCAAATTTGCCCGTCTCAGCCCCCCTGTAGGATGACTATGCCCAAGAAGAACGCTTTTTACGCACAATCTGGCGGCGTGACCGCCGTGATCAACGCCTCGGCCTGCGGTGTCATCGAGGCCGCCCGCGAACACAGCGACCAGATCGGCAACGTTTATGCGGGCCTGAACGGTATTGTAGGCGCCCTGCGTGAGGAGCTGATCGACGTAAGCCAGGAGAGCGTTGAAACCATCGCTGCCCTGCGCCACACCCCTTCCGGCGCCTTCGGTTCCTGCCGCTACAAGTTGAAGAGCCTGGAGAAGAACCGGGCCGAGTACGAGCGCCTGATCGAGGTCTTCAAGGCCCACGATATCGGTTACTTTTTCTACAACGGCGGCGGTGACTCCGCAGACACTTGCCTCAAGGTCTCCCAGTTGTCCGAGAAGATGGGTTACCCCATCCAGGCAATCCATATTCCCAAGACCGTCGACAACGACCTGCCGCACACCGACAACTGCCCGGGCTTCGGCTCCGTCGCCAAGTACGTGGCCGTATCCACCCGGGAGGCGGCGCTGGACGTGGCCTCCATGTGTGACACCTCGACCAAGGTATTTATCCTCGAGGTAATGGGTCGCCATGCCGGCTGGATCGCCGCCGCCGGCGCCCTGGCGCAGGAGCAGGAAGGCGATGCACCGCACATCATCCTGCTGCCGGAAGTGGCCTTCGACCGGGAGAAATTCCTCGAGAAGGTGCAGAAAACCGTGGATGAAAAAGGTTACTGCGTGGTGGTGGCCTCCGAGGGCACCCAGTATGCCGACGGCACCTTCCTCGCCGACGCCGGCAGTGTGGATGCCTTCGGCCACAAGCAGCTGGGCGGTGTAGCCCCCACCCTTGCCACGATGGTGAAAGAGGAACTGGGCCTGAAATACCACTGGGCCCTGGCCGACTACCTGCAGCGCGCCGCCCGCCACATCGCCTCCGCCACCGATGTGTCGCAGGCCTATGCCGTCGGCCACGCCGCAGTGGAGATGGCGGTAAAGGGCAAGAATGCGATCATGCCCATCATCGTCCGCGACAGCGGCCCCGAGTATGGCTGGTCCATCGGCGAGGCCCCGCTGTCGGAAGTGGCCAACGTGGAAAAGATGATGCCGGAAGATTTTATCAGCGAAGACGGTTTCGGTATCAGCCAGGCCGGCCGCGATTACCTGCTGCCGCTGATCCAGGGTGAGGACTACCCGCCCTACAAGAACGGCATCCCCCACTATGCACGCCTGAAGAAGAAGCTGGTGGAAAAGAAGCTGCCGGACGGCTTCGACGTTTAAGCGTCCTCCTGGCTGCCCTCCCGGCGAACGAAACCCCGCACTGCGGGGTTTTTTCATTTTCGGGCCCCACCAGGGTCAGCGGACACGCCCGGCGAGGATTTCTCCCGCGATCCGGAAGGATTCGAGCCGGGCGTCGTGATCGTACATGGCCCCGGTCACAATCAGCTCGTCGACCCGGGTCCGCTCCAGGAACCGGTCGATCCACGCGGACACCATCTCTTCTGTGCCCACGGCTGTCTCTGCCAGCGCCTGTGCCACCTGCATCCGCTCTGCAGCGGGGGCAATCATTTCCGGATCGTCCACCGGTGGCTTCAGGGGCCCGGGATTACCCCGGCGCAGGGCAATAAACTGCTGCTCGACAGAAGTCATCAGCCTCCGCGCCTCTGGCTCGGAGTCCGCGGCGAATACATTGATCGCCGCCGCAGCGTAGGGGGCATCGAGGTATTGCGAGGGCTGGAATTGCTCCCGGTACAGGTGCAGGGCCCGGTCCAGCATCGCCGGGGCAAAGTGGGAGGCAAAGGCAAATGGCAGGCCCATGGCGGCCGCCAGCTGCGCGCTGTACAGGCTGGAGCCCAGCAACCATACCGGCACCCGCAGCCCGGCACCGGGTACGGCCTGCACCCGCTGGCCCGGCTGTGCCGGCTCGAAATACTGCAGCAACTCCTGCACATCATCGGGAAACTGGTCTGCAGCCGTCATCGGGTCACGGCGCAGGGCCCGCATGGTGGCGCCGTCAGTGCCAGGCGCGCGCCCCAGGCCCAGGTCCACCCGGTCCGGGTAGACCGCAGCCAGGGTGCCGAACTGCTCGGCTATCACCAGTGGGGCGTGGTTCGGCAGCATCACGCCGCCCGCAGCCACACGGATCCTGCGGGTGCCCGCGGCAATATAGCCCAGCGCCACCGAGGTCGCGGCACTGGCGACGCCACCGAGGTTGTGGTGCTCGGCCATCCAGAAGCGCCGGTAGCCCCAGTCTTCCGCATGCTGCGCCAGGTCGAGGGAATTACGCAGCGCGCGCCCGGCATCGCTGTTTTCGGTAATGGGGGACAGGTCAAGCAGGGAATAGGCTTGCACAACAGCTCCTTTCTGCGTCTGGGGAAGGCGCCGGTCACCGGGACCGGTCTTGCTCTGGCCACCGCGCGATAACGCCCCGGCTGCCACGACGGTAGTTGGGGCCCGCCCCGACGGAAATCAAGCGCATCCACGGAATCCCGCACCCGGCCCAAGGCAGTAACAGCGCCAGAGCTGGATGGTCAGCTGGCGCCAGCGCCCCGGTCAATGCAGGTGCCACTGCCCTGCCGGTAAGATAGGCTCACTTGGAGATTACACAACACAGAATAACGACAATGGAAACCGCCATGAAAAAAGCCCTGCTGGCAGTGGCCGGCCTGTCCCTGCTGCTGGCAACCGTACTCCTGGTGCGCACCGCCAGCTACTCGGCCCCGGCACCCGTGGACACAACGGCCGACACCCACGCCCCGGACGAACAGCAGATCGCCCGCCACCTGTCCGAGGCCATCCGCTTTCGCACCATTTCCGCGGACATGGAGTCGGCCAGCACGCGGGCGCAGTTCGCGGCATTTATCGAGTGGCTCGCGGCCACCTACCCCGCCATCCACACCGCCATGCCACCGCAGCAGCTGGGCGTCGACACCGAACATCCCTACACCCTGCTGTTCACCTGGCCCGGCCAGCGCGAGGACCTGGCCCCCATCCTGCTCTCCGCCCACTACGATGTGGTGCCGGTAATCCCGGGCACCGAGGGCGAGTGGCGACACCCGCCCTACGGCGGCATTGTGGACGACACCCATATCTGGGGCCGGGGTACCCTCGATGACAAGGGGGCGGCCATCGCCCTGATGGAGGCCACCACCACCCTGCTGGAAATGGGCTTCCAGCCACAGCGCACCATCTATATCAGCCTGACCAGCGACGAGGAGATCGGCGGCGATCACGGCACCGCCGCCGTGGTGCAGAACCTGCAGGATGAAGGTATTCAGCTGGCCTGGAGCCTGGACGAGGGCTCATTCCTGCTGGACGGCTTTATTCCCGGCGTGGACCAGCCGGTGGCCAGTATCAATATCGCGGAGAAGGGTTACCTGACTGTGGACTTGGTGGCCCGGGGGCGCGGCGGCCACTCTTCCATGCCGCCGCGGGAAACCGCGGTGGATACCCTGGCGGCGGCACTGGTGCGGCTGAAACAGGAACCCCTGCCCGGCGGCCTCGAGGGCGTGGGCGCCGGCATGTTCGATGCGGTGGCCCCGCATATGCCGTTTGGCAAGCGGCTGCTGTTCGCCAACCGCTGGCTGTTCGGCGGCCTGATTGAATCGGTACTGGAAGACCAGCCCGGTACCGCCGCCATGCTCCGCACCACCACCGCTCCCACCATGCTGTCCGGCAGCATCAAGGACAATGTGCTGCCCATCGAGGCGGTGGCCACGGTCAACCTGCGCGTCCACCCGCGGGATACCATCGACGGCATCGTGAAGCACCTGGAACAGGTGATCGACGATGAAAGGGTTAAGGTAAGGGTACGGGAAGGCCGCTCTGCCTCCCGCGTCTCCAGCAAGGATGCCGCGGGCTTCCAGGCAATCGCGGCCGCGAGCCGCGCCACCTACGGACCGCAGGTAATTGCCCCGGGCCTCACCATCGGCGGCACCGACAGCCGCCGCTACGAGGAAGTGGCGGATAACAGCTACCGGTTCAACCCGATGGTGGTCACCAGCGAGGACACCCACGGCTTCCACGGCACCAACGAGCGCATCAGCATCGACAACATAGTCGGCGCCACAAGGTTTTATCGGCAACTGATGGAGGAAGCTGGAAACGAGTAACTCGGCTGGTGCCGGCTCCAGCCCTGGCAAGGCCAGCTGGAGTCGGTGCCCCGGAGCAGCCCGGTTCGCTTCAGGAATAAGCCCACGCAGTGAGAGGCTGCGGTGACAAACTCGGGACAGGAGCGGTGGCTGCTACGCCGGCAGCCACTACAGACTTTACTTTACTTTCAGTAAGCCGATGGCAAAACAGATGGCACCACCAACCATGCCCGCCCAGGCTTCCGCCGGCGAGTCGCCAGTCAGCGCCCGGGTAACCTCCGAACTGGCTGAATCGTAAATGTTGTAGCCCCAGACGACTGCCGCGATGCCCACGACCATCAGCACAACGCCGAGATATTTCTTCTTCATACACCCCCCAATTTCAAAAGCCAGACGCATTGGCAAATGCGTTGGGACTGCTTCCGGGTAAAACTTCCAGGCCTTGTCAAGGCCGGCCAAATCACAACCATAACGAAGCCCCGGAAGTTATGGACAACTATTATGTCAGTCCGAAGTCTGACTATACAGGTGTCTGCTATTCGAGGGTAGCGTGTACCTTGTCGTAGCTACAACTTACCGCTTTCATATATCGCCTCTCATTTTTTGCCATGCTTTACTCACCTTTTAGCTAGAGCACGCCCACACCACTTTAAAGATGCGACAGCAGACAACCTCTACTTTTTATCACCTATTCCGCTTTCTTAACTCTTCTGTGTGAGCTACCCCACAACACTGCCTTTCTTATTATATTGACCATCGCGCATTGCAAAGATAGATAGCGCCGCAAGGTAAACCCAGTTCCACAACATGGAAAAACTGAGCATCACCGCCAGAAATGTACACGCGAGCCGGGCCTGCCAGGTACGCCCCCGGGTAAAGTAGAGAGCAACTGTTACCGAGACAATGATTGAAAACACCATATATGCGGTAAACAGAGACGCAGGAAACGAGAATCCATTGATTGAAACTGACATACTTAACTTTCCTCCCTGAAAAAATGATACATCAACATGACGCATGCGTCCGCGATCTGCGTTAACTTTTTAGCTGGCCGCACCAGCAACGATCCAGATATAAAAAAAGTACAAAACCAGCAGCAGATAACTAAGTGTGAAAACCCCATTTATAGCCCAGATGCCATGCCAAAACATACCATGCAAATTCGCTCGCAAACGGTTTCCATTCCATAGCAATGCTATAGAAGTTGGAACAACCATTATCGCTGAAGCCCCCAGGGCTGGGACTAAGACAAACATGATAACCAACCCCGCCGCCCCGGCAGCAGAACTTCCAGTATCCGGCCCAACTGGATCTAAAAAAATGTAGCCGATAGAAAGCGCTATCAATCCGGTAATCAACCCGGCTAATTTCAGGCCTTTCATATTTCTCCTTGGGACAACTAACGCCCCGCGAAGGGCCGGAGGGCCTTAGCATACTGCCTGTGATTATTAGAGTTGGCGGACTCAGAACCTGGAATCGTTCTCACAGGGAATACCATCATTGTCTCCATCCATTTTTGTATTAGGACAGTTTCTTATGAAGAAAACCGCCTCTTCTCTGGACGTCATTTGGCTACAATGCTGCCGGCCATCACATTTAAACTTTTGATATAAAACCTGGCTAGATTTATCAGCCCCCCTAGATGGAGAAAGTTTGATCGTTTCCATGCCATCAACGGAACGACCGACCTTCTCTACCTCATAATCTCCCCAACGAGCTCCATGAGCAGCGAATTTTTCTTGGTACAGCTTCCAGCCAGCGAATGCTAATAGGCCGAAAATTACTATTTTTTTCATTATTACCACTCAAAGCTCTCACGCCCGGCTTTTGGAGCGGACTTGGAGCCGCGAAGCGGCGGAAAGACTGTTCCAGCCCCACAGGGGCGATAACAGCCGCTTGTATGGTGAAATCCCCCAAAAATTCGGTAAGGTGAGGCCCGTAACTTGCCACGAACAAGTTACCGGCGTGACAGCTCGATGCAGCGCAGGTGCAGGCGATGCCTAGCCCGTTAACAAGCATGTAG